>NZ_JBCOIQ010000004.1:0-151131 GCF_040926185.1 Collinsella aerofaciens | reverse complement strand
TCGGCCCCGGTGCCCAAGCGCGATATCGGCGGTGCTGTTTCGCGATATTCAACAGTGCTCAAGCGAGCAAATACTCACTCATAGCCAGAAGATGCTTTAGACAGTTCGCGAAGGATTGCTAGTTCCGTGTTGGCATAAAATGCCTCGTTGTACAGATAGCTGCAACGCTCGAACAGCTCAAGAAGGTCGGCGTTTAATTCTTTCTTGGCAGCGTCAACTGTATGATCCGATTCGTGGTTCATGTTAGATAAATCCTGAGCAATTGTCGTTATAAACTATTCTACTAATGCGTCGTTACGAATATGGTCCTCTACATTGCTTATCGAAATGGGTGCTTCAGCAGCGACATGCGGCAGCTAGAAGCACTGTACCAAGCAGGAAAAGCGTCACGGAAGCGGTGATCCAGTTGCTGTCGCCGGTCTTGGGGAGCGTGGCGGTTGTCGTGGTAGCGGTCTTGGGCTTAGTGGTCTTGGTTACTGTCGTTGATGTCTTGGTTGTTGTGGCCGCGGGTTTCAGCGCCGGATTTGCCGTGGGCCCTGTGGTGAGCTCTCCGGCAGCGGGGTTAGCATCGGCAGGAGACTTGCTCGAGCTATCGCCAGGCACGTTGTCTCCATCGGTCTCCCCCGCCGGAGGCGTGGCGACATCGGGCTCAATCACCACATGCGGTGCTACCGCACCGGAGGCATCCACCACGCTACTAGCACCAAAGGTCCCGCCGGCAGGCGTCACAAACCGTGCGGACACAAGCGACCCGCCCAAGCACGCAACGCCGCCATCGGCGCCGCTCGCATCGAGCCACGAGGCGTCAACGGAAAGCTGATAGCCGGCCGCACCATCGCCAAGGCCCGCATCTTGCAGATACACGCCGTAGGCGCGCACGCCCGCTCCGGACCCGGCACCCGCGGCAACGACGCGCCCGCCGCCGCGCACGGCCATGTCGCCGGCGATCACGCCGGCGACCGCCTCGTCCGTAATATCGGCCCCGTCCGCCCGGGCATCGACGGTGCAGCCGTCCACCGCGAGCGCCTGCGACACGTGGATCCCGCACTGCGAGCCCGTCGCCGTCAGGGTCCCGGTACCGCGAAGCGTCAGGTTGCCCCACACCTCCATGCCGCACAGCGTGATGTCCGCATCGGGCGCATGCGACTCCGTCACGGAGTTCTGCCCGGCAAGCGTCAGCACCAGGTCGCCTTCGGCGCCGATGGCCTCGCCCGCGTAGCCGTTAAGCTCCAGGTGGTCGGCATCGGTCCAGGCCCAGCCGGGGCCCGATACGCCCGGCTCGTAGTACGTCGCGCCCGCGATGATGAGGCTCTCCGCGCCCGCGGCATAAGAAGGCCCGCCCAGCAAAACGCATAGGCAGGCCATGGCAACAATCGCAATGTAATGACGGCTGGTGTAGGACTTGGCAGCAAACATACCCGCTCCGATCTTCGCAGGAGCCAATAGAATGTGCACCAGAAAATGCCCTGGTAGCAGCAGTTATTAGTTTAACGAGATCAAGCCGCAAACAAAGAAAATGCCCCTGAGCAGTGCCAATAATTAGGTGTAAATCGTTTTGCCAATCGGTGAATGGATCGGGTCACGTCAAACGATGCTCGTAAGTCATTGCGTATGCAACCGAGATCGTTGGCTTCGTCCGCAAAACTCTAATTTGATTTGGATTCTTCTACATATGTGAGGCTCCGTGAAACACTATCTTCAAAGGCTCATGGGCTTGGGGCTACATTTTCCAGCCGCGTGAAAACGTTGTGTATGCAGCGCTGATTCGTTTAAGAGTCATGAGTGTGACAATTAAAAAGTTAAGAAGAAAGAAGGCCGCGAGACAGAATAAGAATCTGGAAAATAGCTCATTGATGTTTTTGGTCAATGGGGCAATGCATAACAAGCCAACAACGAAGAGCCCGTCCAAAACAGTCCACATAGATATATGAAAAGATTCATCAACCATTGTAAGCTCGCGATCGAGTGGTTTTGGATCTTTTTGAGAGCTCATTTGTAAGCGCAATTGAAAGAGAAGTACCGCAACACCACACATAAGGCCAGAAATTATAGAAATGCAGCTAATTAGATTAGATATTAAATCTTCAAGGTTAATGCAGCTGTCAGGCCAATTAAAAAATAGAGCCACCGACAGCAAAGCGGGCGCAATTAGCTGAACAAATATATCGCCGTGCGATATTTTATTAGTTTGATAATTGCGGAGTGTAGCAATATATTTGATTAGAAGTTGCCAGAAGCTAATTTTGCCCATGCTACCGACCTTCCGGAGTAACCTAATAGACTATTTATCTCTATTGAAGACATCCTCTGCTCTGGCGAAACTATCAAGACAAACGGCGATAAACCGATCATCAGAAAGTGGCGGCTGTCCTGATTCATTTAATACTTCAGTTATGGGAACTGCGAATTCCTTATCAAGCATAAACGTCTTAGGTTTTCCGTCACGTTGCTTTAGCGTGGCAAAAACTTCTTCTCGACCAGAATAGTTGCTCGTAACGCCAAAATACTCCGCAACCGCTTTCTTGTCTTTAATCATATCAATTGTCGCTAGAGGGATGCGAAGACCTCTTTTATGTTTTGCAATGAATGATATAGTTCCCACGTTTGCCACGGTACCGTCTTCAATGTTTTTGGAGGGGCGATAACGGCGAAGTTCGAATTGCTCCACTCCCGTAAATGCGTCAAGTGCAGACCTTTCTTGTACGCGTTCTGATTTTAAGGTTATTCCCGTTGAATGACTGGCAATATAATTCTTTAGTGCTGTAACTGGCACTGAGGCGCCTCCGCCATTCGGAACTGATTCAATCCCAATCAACGCATAGCCTAATCCAGGAGTACATTTAATGAGTAGCCTAGAAGGGACCATGCCGGCCATTTCCTCTGTGTAGGAAATGCCACTATCGGTCATTGTTCTTGTGTCAACGACATCAACATGAAGTCCCGCGCGACCAGATTTTAGATTGACTAAAACACTGTCATTTATTTGCCTATAAGAATCGAACTGAATGAACCGTTCACCTTCATTTACTTGAAACGGTGCGTTATTGTCATTAACAAAGCTAAAAATGTAGTCTAGTAAAGGTTTGTTGCCGTAATTCGAGACATCGAGTCTTTCCTCCTTGTGTCTATAGGTATTTGCCCAAAGCCTATAGACAACAAGTGAGTGCATCGCGAACAATCCGGGCATTAGAGCATCTCCTAAAGCGATCAAATTAACGTTGATGCAATTTTATTCCTGCTGGTGGACAATTAAAAATACCGTGCTGCATGCAAAGTAAATAATTTTCAGCATTGGGAAATACCATTATAACCCCTCGGCTCTAGTTAAGATATTCTCCTAAACATAGGTTGCGGTTCAAGACGTAGCCTGGGCCAACACTACCGAAGTCAACATATGGGATCGTCCAATGGTTCTCCAGCAAGGAGTAATATACGGGTAATAGCAATTCAGTCATTGTTTCGAATATTAGATTGATAGTTTCTGCCCGGATGTATTTGATTTCCCATTTATGAAATCGACCCCCGAGGATCTCTTTCCATTCCTCAGGGGTCGATCTTAATTTATATAACAGTTTAGAAAACAGTTGATGATGCGGAGACCGGAAGGTCCCCGAAGATCGTGCCGAAAATTTAAGCCTGATTCTAAATCAAATTTTGTGGTGATGATGACCCTAGCAAAGGGTCCTTCATTTGTTTTGTTTAGCCAAGTACCAAATAGCGAAGACACATTCAAGTGCCTACGGAGGTTTACGTTGGTTCAAAAGTTGGCTTAGTCAATTTTTGAACCAACGTAAGTCAAAACACATAGAAAGAGTTTATGTGAAAGTAGCTAAATTTCGACTTCCGTTATTCGCAAGCCGCTGCTTGCGTTGTTATTAAATCAATGAAAGATAAGCATGCAATCGAGATACAGACCGCTATCACCCAGAAGAATGATGGTCACCACTCCCCCATGCTTCAGATTACGGCATGAATAATGCGTCGAGTGTATATCTAAGCGCGGCTATCTCGCTACGCCCTCACCACAGGTGTCGCTCCCGAGCTTGATAGGCGACAGTTCGATGTGGTCTTTACTTGCGCCGAATTGACCCAGCAGGCCAGCTATGGCGGCGGATACACTATCATCGATGTAAAGACCGCATTTGCCTCCACGCTCAGCTGCTCGCGCGAACTCGACGAGCTCGTTGCGAATTCCCTCGCCGTCAAGCTGGAAGAAATACCGCTTGTTTTGAGAAGGATCCTCTTTGCGTACCTCGAAGTAGTCTGTTTTCCACCAGGGAGCGGGTACGTAAATGTAGCCATCCGTGCCGGAAACCACAAGCGACCCCTCAGATTTAGCCGCCTTGCCGAAAACCGCCTCGCCGTAGCCATCCTCGAATGCCAGTCGGATCTCACCAAACGCGTCAAAGCCAGCGTGACCTTCAAGGTCGGCCCTTACAAAATCGGCTGATTGATAATTAGTTCCGAGTAGCTGCAAGATGGGCAGCAACGCTGCTGGACCCCAGGCTTTGGAGCTCGACCACTTGCCCTCAACGCTCGAGATGTCCTCACTGCCAAGATCAACAAGGCTGGTGCATACAGCGCGCACCGAAAGAACTCGTCCAATGTGACCACTCTTGGCAAGCAGAAGCAGTCGATGGTAGGCCGTTGAATACGCCGTCTTGATCGCGTCGGCCAAAACGAGGCCCTTTGAGCGTGCGAGCGCCTGCAGTTCCTGGCACGCCTCACGCGTTGAGGCAATGGGGCTCTCACATAGAACATGTTTGCCTGCCTCAAGCGCTCGCTTAATCTGTCCATAGTGCTGATTGGGATGCGATGCAAGGTAGATTGCGTCGCATCGACCGACTATCTCATCGAAATCATTAACCTGTTCGACTAAGCCACAGCCTGCGAGGCTTCCATCACTGTCGATCATCGCGCAGGTGGGGTCAACGCCATTCACGAAGGCACTTTCACGCAGATACTTCTCCACTAGCACACGCTTGCCCACGTACCCCATTCGTAGATGTCCACTTTCGGCGCGAAGCTCGGTGCTCGAGACGCCTTGCGTACGATCAAGGTAGACTACCTCACAGTATTCCCTGAGATAGTCGAACTTACCAACCCAGTCAGAGCCTACGGTGAACACATCAATTCCCATACGTCTGATGTCGTCAATCTTCTGGCCCTCGTACTCTTCAACGATTACTTCGTCAGCAATCCCGAGCTCTTGGACAGAACGCATGCGCTCGTTGAGGGTTTGGGAAACGTTAATCTTCCCGCGCACCTTGTCGAAGCCATCGGCGGTTACGCCCACGACCAGGTAGTCGCCGAGCGCCTTGGCGCGTTCCAGCAGGCGCACATGGCCCCGGTGCAGAAGGTCGTACGTTCCATATGTGATCACTTTCCTCATGGGCCTCACCTTCCCTTTCGTGGCTTGTTTAGTAATTGCCGCAGTGCTCGAGCTTCGCGACGTGAAAGGCTTTCTCCCACCCATGGGCCTCGTACCAAGGCCACAGTGGCTCTATGTAGCAGTACAGCAAAGGTATGAGGCCGCGCGCGGCCACTTCGACGGCCAGCGATGAGAGCACCCGCGCCCCGACACCCTTCTCCGCACCAGGGCGTGCCTTGAGCCCGGCGCAGACGGCAACATCGTCGGACTCGGCATAGGTCGCCATATGCGCAGCAATTCCTTCGCTATCCCTAATGACTATGCTCCTGCAGCCCTGAAGCCGCTCTCTCTCGCACAACTGAGCCACGAGCGCGCTGACATCGTAGTGCTTGCCAATCTCCTCGTCGCCGCAGATGAGCCTGGCGATCTCAGGATAGTCGGCCTCGGTCGCCCTGACCGCCGCGGGGTCTGGTACCTGAGTTCCGTCAGCCCGCATAACCCACCCCTCAGACAAACTGTAGTCGGCGAGCACGGTGGCGAGCTCTGCCGCTGCACTGTAAGAGGTTTGGACCATGGAGGGGTCCATTTTCTCAACGAGGGTCGCGACGGCCCGGATTGCGCGGTGGCCTGCCTGCCCGCAGAAGACGACCTGGAGTCCGTCATAATATCGGTAAACGACCGCCTCGAGTCGGCTTTCGTCGAAGACCTCCCAGCACGCAACGTTGTCGCCCTCGAACCCGTAGGTCAGCGCATCGATAAGTGCGTAGGGGTTTTCAACGCGCTGACCTTCCAGAACACGCCGCAAGCCCTCGTCCCAGCAGGCCACTTTCTTCACATTCACGTTCGTTTTCCTTAAAACTCGTAGCTCGATACCGGCGAGTGCTGCCCTCGGCGGTCCTCGGGCGGCAACTGCATGTAGTCGCCATAGATGTAAGTGAGGATCGCGTCGAAGTCACGTGTCCCCATCAAACGTTTCCCTTCGAACTCGTACTCCGACAGGTCCTTAAACCACTCCTTAGGCATCGCGTAACGCTCTTCGAGCGGATTTTCTCGATAGAGGGTACCGGTAGCTGGAAACAGCAGCGTCCTCACGCGGTTGGGGCTGTCGTCCGTGCTCTTGCGCTCCATTGGAGCGGCTAGAGCATAAACCGCCTTTGCGGGTATCTTGGACAATAGCGAGAACCAGGCCCTGAGCGGAGCCGACACGCGGGGGTCGAGTCTGCCGCCCTCAGACCATAGGACCTTGCGCAGGCACATGCACCAGAAGTCCTGCAGAATTTGGCCGCCCACACCAAGAGGCGCGTCGTCCATGGGGAACACGTCGACAAAGACTCCTGTTTTGCACTTCAAGTGCTCCTGTCCGACCCTCACGTACTTCGTTCCGGTGCGCCTGAGCTTGCCGTACCCCCACCTGTATTCAGGATCGCTCAGATGGTCCTGGAAGAAACAGATGGACGGGTCCATCTCATGGGCGACAGAACGGAACCTCTCGTAGTCCTCACGAAGCATTGCAATATCAGCATCATCATCCCAGGGGATATAGCCCTTGTGGCGCACTGCGCCAAGGAGCGTCCCGCCGAAGATTGTGTACGCAATCCCGTGAGCGCGACACACGCGGTCGAACTCCACGAGCATGTCGAGCTCCAATAGCTGCATGCGCCGGAAGTCCTCTCCTTCTATGACCTTTACCTGTTTCATCTGCGCCCCCACCTAGAACAGACCCTCGGCCGATAGCGAGGTCAGGCAGTCGATAAGCCTGTCGTTGTCCTCCTCTGTGATGGCACCGATGTGCCCGATGCGGAACACCTCGTCGCACAGCGCGCCTCCGTTTGGGCACAGCCACATGCCGTACCCGGTTTTGGCGCGCTCGATGATTGCCTTCGCGTTGCTCGCGGGGCAACGGAGCGCCGTCACTGCATTGGAGGGGTTCTCGGGGACCATCTCGAGTGTGGTGCTCGTCAGGGCGTCGCGCACGGCCTTCGCGCGCGACGCGATCTCGGCGCGCTCCGCGTCGATCCCGCGCGCCTCGATCGACCTCAAACGCGCATTGATCTCAAGCAGCGTGTTGACAGCAGGCGTCCAGGGAGTCTGCCCACGCTCGCCGTTGCGCAGGGCTTCCTTTAGGCTCAAGTAGGAGCAAACCTCGGGATTCTCCGCTACCCTTTCCTGTCCGCGCGGCGAGAGAGCCATGAGGGAGATGCCCGGGTGGCAAGCTAGCGCCTTTTGCGAACCCGTCAGCACCACGTCGGCGCCGAGAGCCGCCATGTCAATCTCTTCGGCGATGAACGCGCTCACTGCGTCGACGATCAAGAGCATCTCGCGTTCGCGGCAAAACTCGGATAGGAGCCTCATGTCGTACAATAGTCCCGACGAGGTCTCATGCATGTTCACGAGCAACGCACCGCAGCCGGATTCCACCGCATCCTCGAGGTTTTTCCGCGTGACCTGACGCCCGAACTCAAGCTTAATCTCGTTGACGTTGTGCCCGTGAAGTTGGCATAAGTCGACGAACCTCTGCCCGAAACTGCCGCCATTGACCACTGCAACTCGCTCAGCGGGCGCTAAGACACTCATCACAGCAGCCTCCATAGCGCCTGTGCCAGAAGCCGTTAGAAACACGCAGCGTGAATCCTTGGGTGCGGACAACAAGTCCAACATAATGCGCTCGTTCTCTAGCATTACCTGAGAGAACTCTGGTGTGCGGAAATAGGGTGCGCTCTTGGCTGAAACTTCCAGCACCTCGCTGGGACTCATAACCGGACCAACGGTGAAGTTAAGCATCTGCATTCTCCTTAGTGTCTTCGTTCACGCACCATGCCTTCAGGCAGTGCGTCTGTCTTTTGTCCTCCGGCGGCAGCTGCATGTAATCCCCGTAGCACTTGGTCAGGTATTCGTCCCAGCAGCCCATGGCGGGGAACATGTGCTCCTCGAACTCAACCTCGACCATGTCCTCGTAGCCTTCCTTGGGAAGCGACCACCCGTGTTTGGCCAGTCCGAGTACGCTGCTGACGCGGCTTGCCGCGTCGTAACCAGGCTCGGTTGCAACGCGCTCAGCCATTGCCATCATCTTCGTCTTTGCGTGCTCCGGATTAAGAAGCGCTTTGGCTGCGTTCTTTATGAAGCGTTTTCCCATTGAGTCCGAATTATGATTGGCGCTCGACCAAACGCTTGCACGCGAGGCCTTGTTCATGCGGACTTGCATGCGCTCAATCTCGCTCTCGTCAGAAGAAACGCCATCCATAACGAAAACATCTATCCAGAGCATTTGATCCATGACCCCTTCATAGGTAGGCTCTTGAGCTCTAATACTTTCGGTGCAGAACTTGCGCCAGGGGTAAACAAACGGGCTGTTCTCGGGGCCAACGAGCCTGAGTCCAGCCGGCAACTCGCCAGCAAGCGTTGCAAGACGATCGTAATCGGGGCGCGGCATACAGACGTCGATATCGTCATCCCAGGGGATGAATCCCTTGTGGCGAATAGCGCCAAGCAAAGTGCCGGCTGTAAGTGAGTATCGAAGGCTGTGTTCGGAGCAAAAGGCATCAAACGCTTCAAGAAGCTCCAGCTCCTTCTGGTGTAGCTCTTCGATAGAGAGCGGGGTGATGTTACTCATGCAACTTTCCCTTCCTTAAACATTCAATCAGCGCAAACCCCCTGGTTCCAAGTAGCGCGACCTCGGCTATGCAGCGGATTACGCAGATCGCGAGCAAAGATGACCGGCCGAGAAGCGCCATCGCGAGGAGCAGAGCAGCGTTAATAACACCTGAGGCAACAGTCGAGGCGGTAAGTTCGTTGACCTTACCCAAAGCGCCGAGTACCGGCCAGCCAATCAAGATCGAATAGAAAGAGAGCGGCAGGACAGGGCTGAGGGCAACCATGACCCAAGAACCCGCAACGTAGCCCTGTCCGCCAAGTAGAAAAAACACCTGCGGGGACAGCAGGCAATACGCAACGGTGCCGACCAATAGGGCGGGAGCTGCCATAATCGCCATCTTCCTAACAGCGCCCAGATCCCGATGCGCCACAACATGGGGATACAGACTGCTGGATATTGGAGAATA
Source organism: Collinsella aerofaciens (assembly GCF_040926185.1). Classification (GTDB taxonomy): domain Bacteria; phylum Actinomycetota; class Coriobacteriia; order Coriobacteriales; family Coriobacteriaceae; genus Collinsella; species Collinsella aerofaciens_BC. Next base: position 141,702 of record NZ_JBCOIQ010000004.1, on the reverse strand, counting down.
GAGCGCTTGAACCGCGCTCACGGTTGTGAGGGCGAGCGACCAGTACGCGATTTCCGTCGGGTCGGTGAGCACGATTCCCACGACGAAAGTGGTGAACCCCGAGACAAGGGTGGTGCCGATGTTCGACACGCAATACACGGCAGATCTCTTTAGCTCAGCCAAGGCGTTTCGGAAGCCACCGAAGGAAACCCGCACGCCGTATCGGGTTCGAACGGTCATGAAGCTCCAGATAAGCGCTACCAAGCCGCCCAGGGCATCCGCAACTGCGACGAGCAGAAGATCCTGCGGTCCATGGACCACCAGAAGAGTCAGGCCGACCGTGATCACCTTTGCCGCGAAGAAACGCGTGGTGAGCGGCTCCATGTCCTCAAAACCTTGAAACATGAAATCCGGTAGCAAGGCCCTGAGCACGGTGGAAACATAGGCAATCAGTACATACCCCATATTGTCCCAGAGCAGTGGGATGAACTGGGCGACGACCACGACGACCGCGCACAGGCCGGCGGCGAGGAGAAGACGAGCGAGCTCTATGGAGCCGAGCAGGCGTGAAAGGACCTCGCAGTTGTCCCTCAGGTCGACGACTTGCTTTGTTCCGGAAAGCATGAAACCGAAGTCAGCGAGCGTCTGGACGATTCCCATGAACGACAACACGTAGGCATAGACGGCGTAGCCACCCGTGCCCAGCACGCGCGTGAGGTACGGCACGAGGATGAGGGGGAATACGTACTTAAGTACTTGTAATCCGTACTGCCAAATTATGTTTTTGGCGAGTGTGTTACTGCTTTTCAATATCTATATCAACCCAAACAAATTTCAGTTTTCGTTTCTATTCGAGCTAAAGCGCAAGGCAATAAAGAGCGGGTGCCTGAGCCCTTAAAGCGAAAGCGACGCCAGCCGCCAGAGGACGCTATCGACTTCCAAAAGAACATTCTCGGGATGGCCCATTCGCCTTCATCAACTCGGTAGCAAAAGCAAAAACGCAGCGAGATTCTTCGTCAACGAGCGCGACCGTGAGGTTTGCAAACAAGATACCGAGCTGATAGAGAGTCTGGTCATACATCCTCTGGTGAAAAGGAAAGGCCAATGTCCGGCGCAAAGCAAGCATGGCTTCGATCGTGAAGTACCTGTCTATAGACCTCTTGCTCGACAGGCTGTTCGAGGTTAACGAGTCAACTTGCTTTTGGTATGAGTAGTCCAATTCGTCGATGGTCGACCCCTGAACCTCAGCACGATCATTTATGTCCGCACAGTGTCCTCAAACCACCCATCTTTGAGAAGCTCTAGGCCTTGCCGCGTCTCGCGATCGAAGATCCTTCCCCATGCAACGCCGCTCGAGTGTTTCGTCCCCACAGAAATGACCCGCCCGAGCTCGCTGATATAGCGGGGAATAATCACGGTGATGTCGACCAAAAGTGTTGCAGGTCATAAGTCGTGGAGCTCGGGCGAGGAACGTTAAGTGGTGGCCGAAGCCCGGGTAAGCGCTCCCTGGCCACGCAGATTCAGGAGGTCCATCCGAAGCCCCTCGCGTGTGGTACGCGAGGGGCTTCGGATGGACCGAATGCTTGGCGATCCTCCCGAGATTGTTCAACACTAGTCCCATTTAACAATCCTCATGAATCTAAACAAGCTGCCAGAAAAAGGAAAAAGGAACGACACCGTGCCATTGCGGCCGGTAGACCATAATTACTACAAAAAACACGGCCGTAACTGCGCATATGCCGTAAACGAGGAGGAACTTGAGCTTTGTATCGATCTTTCGGAATCGCAGCGCCACGTATAAGACAAGGAAAAACGAGGTAAACGTCGTCAGCCTCTGGAAGATGTTCACGAAGCAAGCGAGGAACTGGAAGACGACCTGGAGCATGGATCCATGAAAAAGAACCCTCTCCTCCCTGTCGTCATCCGAAGCCCCCACCCCAAACAAATGGGAAACGACAATCAGCAAAGCGTCCATGGCGGTCATGATCGGCGCCGCGAGCGCATTCCCCCCCGACCACGAGGACATGCTATACGTCGAGTACTTGTCAAAGTTCTTCTCAACGAAGCTCCACACGACATCAGGGGAAAGGGCCAAAGCCAACGCGACGACGCCATAACCCAGCATGACTTTCTTTGTCGGTGCGAGCGCCGAGAGCGGAATGAGCGCGAGCATGACGATGGCGGTCGAGTGAAACAGGGAGCCGAAAATGACCGCCGCAGCGAAACGGATCCTCTTCCCGGACTCCAGCCAAGGTATCGCCGCGATGATGATTGCGGCGGCGATACCTTGGCGCATGAGGTTCATAAAGGAGGCGTACGTCAGAAGTGTCACATAGAGGAAGAGTGCGAGCACGGGATTGCAGTCCGACTTATAGACCACATACCCGACGCAGGCGGTCATGACCGCACTGGTGAAGAGAAGAAGGAGCTGCGGATTGGGGCTGACCACGTTCAAGGCCCGGAGGAGGTACAGGAACCCGGTTTCATACCAGGAGTGTGCCATCCACGCCGTCAGGTAAGCGTTCCAGTACTGGAGCGTATCCACTCCGACCGCATAGCTTCTCAGGCCGGAGAACGCGAACAAGACCAGGCAGGCCAAGATGATAAAGCATCGTCTCTCAGCATCCCCGCGCGACACGCCCGTGATTACACCGAGAACGAGAATCACGACTATTTCCATCAGATAAATCGTCATGCGCGCCCAATCACCTTGAGATAATCGGTTCGAATCGACTTGGCGATCGAGGGCCACGAAAACAACTCCGCAACGCGACGTGAGGCCAGGGCCATCTCCGCATAGGCCTCAGCAGAGCTGGCGGCGGCGACGATGGCTTCCCGCACGGATTCGGGAGAAAGGTCGCAGACCCATCCGGCTCCCTCTGCGAGGATGACGTCAGACATGTTGGTACCCGGGGTTACCACGCATGGCAACCCGTAGGCGCACGCCTCGAGCAGACCCATCGGCATCCCCTCGTAGCGTGATGTGAGGAGAAAGATGTCCGCGGCGCGCAGAACCGCATCCTTCGCATCCCCGTATACAGGGCCGCGAACGGCAACAACGTCTGAAAGCCCCGCGGCCTGTAGCTTTTTCTCCATCTCATTTGAGAAGCCGTTGACGGAGTTGCCGTAAATCGAGAGATGGAAGCGCGGTGAATCCGCGCGAGCATTCAACGGAGTAAGTGCTTCGAGGAGGATGTCCAATCCCTTTTGATAGGGCTCCACTCTGCCAACGAACACAATTTCAGGCACGTCGCCATGCCACGACTCCCGATGAGGGCGCTCCTTGGGCACTTCTATGCCGTTCGGCTCGATGAAGCTGTTCCGGTTCCATTTCTCGCCGGACTCATCGCGTTCCTTCTCGGTAAGGTAGTGGATCGCAGCGGCGCCTTGAGCGAAACGGTTGTAGAAAACGGCGTTGCAGATTCGTTTCTTAAAGGTTTTCTTCCCCTGGTCTCCGCTCGTGAGGGCGCAGTGCGGCTCAATCACATATGGTATACCCGAAGACAGCACGCCCAAGAGGGTCGCGTTGGGATGAAACGCATAAAAACCCTCGAAAACGATTAGGTCAGGGCCCCAGATTCGACTGGTGAAATCTTCAATGTTGAAAGCAAAGTCGTTAGGGTTCCTGTAGAAAGGAAGACCCCTCCATTCTTCGCGCTCGACAGGTCTCATGTTATACCAGACAACCTCTTCGAGTTCGGATAAGGCCCCGATCAGTGCAGGCACACAGTACGTAGGGCCCGCGAAGCCCTCAAACTCAAGGTTCGAGAGAAATAGAATCCTCATTCAGCCTCAATCCTAAATCCTTTTAAGCACCGCGTGCGTCAGCTGCCAGAACAGACAATACGCGGAATAGACTGGGTTTATCTTCTCCACTTTTCGGTAGGCGTTCCACGTGCGGGAAACTGCACGGAATTTATTAGCGGAGCGGGAGCCGCCATGTTTCCTGTTCTTTGCAAGCACCTCGTCGAGGCCGCCGGCTGGAACGCCACTCTTGAGGACCTGGAGCCAGACGACCATGTCTTCAGGGAAATCGAACGAATCCCCGAAATCGGGACAAACGAGAAGACTCAGGGGTATTTTCGAGAGGTCGAACGCGATGGTATGGCTGCAGGTCACGGTGTTCTTGAGAAAACCGTCGTAGTCGATGCTCTTGGGTACGTGTACGTAATTCCTATGCTGTCCGTCAGACTCAATGGTCTCATACGAGGTGAAACACATCCCCAGACCACAATCCCGCATGTACGCAAGCTGGTGATCAAGTTTATCCGGAAGCCATGCGTCATCGGCGTCCATGAACGCGACGAAATCGCCGGAAACGTGTTCGATACCGGTATTGCGCGACTTAGCCGCACCAACGTTGTGCTCGTTGGGATGAACCGAGATACGACGATCCTTATTCTCGTATTCCTTCGCAAGTCGAAGAGATGCGTCCGAAGAGCAATCTTCGACCACGATGAGCTCCCAGTTCTTATAGGATTGAGAAAGAACGGAGTCGAAGGTCTCGACAAGATACGGCTCAGCATTGTAGAGGGGCATAATGATTGAAACCAGGGGAGAATCGGTCATACGTTACTTCCCCCTCCTCATCGCCTTGAACGTTTTTACGAACACGCGGGTATCCAACCCGAGCGACTGATGGCGCACATAAAAGAGCTCACGAGCTTGCCTCTGACCACTTCTCCACGTGGATTCATTGCGGTCAGTCGCAGCCCACCAACCGGTGATGCCAGGCTTACATGCGAGCACCTCATCGCGTGCATCGCCGTATTCATACGTTTCCTCAAGCGTTACGGGACGAGGGCCAATGACGGATAAATCACCCGAGAGAACGTTAATGAATTGAGGAAGTTCGTCCAACGAAGTGCGGCGAAGAAAGCGGCCTACACGCGTGATTCGGGGATCATCGTCAACCTTCTGTTCGCGCTGCCATTGCGCCAACTGCTCGGGAGTCATGTACTTCTCAGGATGCTCGTGAGCATCAGAGACCATGGTTCGGAGTTTGAAGATATAGATAGGCTTGCCGCCCTTACCGACTCGCTTTTGGCGAAAAAACGGCTTGCCGGGAGAGTCAATCTCTATGGCGATGCATGCAGCTACGACGGGGATAGCCAATACCACACAGACGCCAGCAGAGAACACGATGTCAAAGGCTCGCTTGAAGGCAAAGTAGCCTGGCCCACCTTTCTTGGGAGCAGCAGCATTGGGATCGGCAGCGGGTGCCTTATAGCTTCCTGTCGCTACGAAACCTTGCGCCGGAGCAGGGTTCTCGACGGGAGGCGGAAATTCCGTCGCCACAGGAGCATGAGAGCCATTCTGCCGATCAATGACTTGACCGATCATTGACGTACCACAAGGAACATCAGTTATATATTCAGTTTTATCCGACACGTTCTCTTCCAACACTTCGTCCCCGGGTCGGGGATCCTCCCTGTTCTGTGTAGCGACCGTCTGCAGCTAGGCGATCGCCTTTTTAAAGTTGCGCATGATGCGCTGCTCGTTTGAAAGAACGGCAAGGCCAACGCGGGTGGTTACGCGCCGGCCGCACAGGTCGAGCTCCAAATAAGCAGTGCACTTGCGTCTATTAATGGTTTTGATGAGGCCTTCGTGGCCCAGCAGTGGACCAGCCGTTACTACGACCTGGTCGCCGTTTTTTAGGGCCTCACTCATGGGCACTACGCGGTCTCCCCTATGCGTAAAGCTGCTTATGAGTTGGGCCTCTTCTTTTGCCAGCGGCACAAACTGACCGTCCTGGGCAAGCACCCAGGCAAAGTCGTCCATGCGAAGCAGATACTGTTGCACGGTGCGAGGGTCTGACGTATCGCAGATGAGATAACCGGGGAACAGAGGCTTGGTCGTGTTGACCCATTCGCCGTGTACCTTGATCTCGGTTTGATATTGGGGATAAAAGAGCTCTTGCATGGCACCAACCGGCACCATGCGCTCAATGCGCTCGCGCATTACGTCTTCGCGACCGTTAATGACTTGGATCACATACCACACGAGCACCACCCCCTTTCTGTCTTACGTGTGGCTCACGGGGTTTGGGTATGGCTTCGCCAGGGCGCTTGTGCGCAAAGGCACTCCATATTCAAACCCTGAGCCCAGTCAGACAAGCACGTGGCTCTGCCCCACCGTGAACGGTATGTACAAATGCAGTTGCTAGAGGAGCGGACGCATATCGCAAAATGACCGCGCCCCAGTTGGCTGCGTGCGAGCCAGTCAAGCAGGTACGAAACTGGACCGCACGCAAACAGCTGTTGGACTGCTGTGGTTTGCCAAAGCAACTTATTGCACTACCTAAAGCGAACTAATTAATTAGACGCAAAAGCAAGAACAAAACGTGCATGGCAATCAATATTGGAGCTCGTGGTTTTTCTAACACCGCCGTTACGGCCGGATGCTGATCGACCCTGCGTTTTGCGACTTGCTGGAGCCGCGAGCACAGTTGAACTCATGTAACGTTAGGTATCCTAGCACAAGCTGGTAGCGAAACTGATTTGGCTTGTGGTGGACAACAAATCGTTCATTTAGCGTGTTCAAGGGGGTTGTTTTGGGATGTTGTTCACATTGGCGCAGGATATTGGGGTGCTAACGGAGGTTATGGATGCTCCTGAAGCCCGAATTGACCAGCGAGGCGTTCTGGTAATTGCGTTTGTCCAACAAACTATGTACAGAGATGGGAAATAAATTGTGCAACTTTTTGTTGGCGTAGGTGGGGTTTGTGGCGCGTGGTTTTTTGGCATGAAAAAAGGCCTTCGGAATTCCGAAGGCCTTTGCATTCACGATGGTGGAGACGAGGGGGATCGAACCCCTGACCTCTTGACTGCCAGTCAAGCGGTCTCCCAGCTGAGCTACGCCCCCGTGATGAGGAGATACTATAGGGGAAGTTGGCGCGGCGTGCAAGGACTTTTTTGGGTCAGTTTCTAAATGCCTATTGATATAGGTAAGCGATGGCGGTGCCGGTGCGGACTTGGATTGTGGCTGTTGATCTGACGACGTTGCTGATGCCCGTGTCGGCTAACAGGTCCAGGGGGCTGTGATCTAGTTCCCACTCTAGGCCGTGCTCGCTTACCTCGGTGTTGGGGGCTATGGCGATGATGGAGAACGTCTTGCCCTCGGCGCCTTCAATGGTCCACGATTCGCCTCCGTGCAGGATGCGGGCCGTGGTCTCGTCTTCGGCGATCCAGATAGGAGCATCCTCGTAGCCTGCGAGCAGCCCCAGTACGGAAAGTGCCATATCCGGGCGGCCGCCAGTGGCGCAGGTTGCAACCACTTCGGCACCCGGCCAGCGGCGGCGGACGGAACAGAGCGCCAGCGCCAGATCGGTATAGTCCTTGTATGGGTCGTGGCGCTCAACTTCAAAGTCGGTGGCGGCATCGACTAACGCGCGGCCCGCATCGCTCACCGTGTCGGCATCCCCCACATAGACGTCGCAGCTCAGGCCAGCGCCCAGCAGCGCATCGAGTCCGCGGTCCACGGCGACAACGTGGTCACATTCCCCTACTAGCCTACGCAACAGATCCGCGCTCGCCACCACGGGCGAGCCGCAGACCACTAATACCTTGCAAGCCACAGCCCTCGCCTATCCCTAAAACGAAAGTACGCGGGCCAGATCCAGCTCCTCGTAGCTGTCGATAAAGATATCGCAGTTTGCGCGCACATCGTCGCGCTTCATACGGCCGTGCGGGTCATAAATACCTACACGCTTAAAGCCGGCGGTGCCAGAGCTCTTTAGGCCAAAGACGGCGTCCTCAAACACCCAAGCGCGCTCAAACTTGTGCCCATGGCGCTCCTCCAGGCGGCGCAGCGCCAGCTCGTACACATCGGGGAATTGCTTGGAGCGTCCTGCCTCGCCCGTGGTGGTCACAAACTCCATGTAGGCATCGAGCCCGGCACCAGCGAGCGCGGACTGCACCAGCTCGGCCGGCGTGGACGTGGCAACGCACATGGCAATGCCCGCCGCCTTCGCCTGCTCCAAAAAAGCCAGGAGCCCCTCGCGCGGCGGCACCTTGGAGTACCCATCAATCAGAATATTGCTCAGCTCGCGATACAGCTCCTCGCCATTCGTACCAATGCCCCACGTGTCGTGGTAGGCCTGGCATTCGTCCTCCAGCGACAGGTGTTCAAATTGGGCAAAGTCATCCACCGTCACGTCAATCCCGTGGCGGTGCAATAACTCGGGCTGGGCATAGGCCCATACGGGTGTGCTATTAACTAGCGTGCCGTCGCAATCGAAAATAAAAGCAACCTTGGGAGTGGCGGTATGGGGCATAAACGAACCTTTCGATATTAAATGGTAAACATCCTGCTAAAAACGTTTTACCAAACGCCTGACTAACAATTTTGAAACCCTAATTGGTAAAACTGTCAAGAGTTTTACCACGGTAATTCTGTCAGTGGTCTAAACATGGCGCTTACCGATTAAACGCCGCCCCAAAACCACTTTCGTTCATAAAAGTAACGCACAGGTGTTATGGTAGTTTCTGCCGAAAGATCCACCGAGCACGCGAGGTGGAACGAATCATAGAACTATCGCCGTCCCTTCGATTCGTGCAGCCCTGGGCCTTTCGCATCTAGTCACCAAGGCAACACGCTGCCGCGTCATGATGGGATCAAACGTGAGCGATACAAAGCTAAAGCCAGCAACCAAAAAGCCCGCTACCCGTAAAGCCGCCCCGCACGCGCCGGAGCTCACCAAGGACGATGTCTATCTGTTTGGCATCGGCACGTGGGAGCGCAGCTGGGAAAAGATGGGCGCGCACCCCGACACGCAGAACCGTACGCGCGGCTGGCGCTTTTGCGTTTGGGCGCCCGACGTAAAGAGTGTCCATGTCATTGGCGAATTTAACGACTGGGATGAGCAAGCCAACCCGCTGGTGCCCGTGCATACGAGCGCTATTTGGGAAGGCTTTATTCCTGGCGCAGAACAGGGCCAGCTCTATAAATACCTCATCGAGACCAACGAGGGCGAAAAGCTCTATAAGGCCGATCCGTATGCCTTTAAGGCGGAGTGCCCTCCAGGTACCGCCAGCGTGCTGTGGACCCTCGATGGCTACCAGTGGAACGACGCCGCATGGCTCAAGCGCCGCGCCGGCCACAACCACATGTCGCAGCCCCTTAACATCTACGAGGTGCATATTGGCTCGTGGAAGCGCCACGGCGACGCGCCGCAGGGCGAGCCGGACGAGTACGGCAACTACCCCGGCCCCATGGACCCCTTCCCCGCGCAGCGTGGCGAGTTCTACACCTACGATGACCTGTCGGTGGAACTCGTGGACTACGTGCGCGACATGGGCTACACGCATATCGAGGTCATGCCGCTTATGGAGCATCCCTTCGACGGCTCCTGGGGCTACCAGACAACCGGCTACTATGCCGCCACGTCGCGCTACGGCAACCCGCAGCAGCTCATGCACTTTATCGATGCGTGCCACGAGGCGGGCATCGGCGTGATCATGGACTGGGTGCCCGGCGGTTTTTGCGCCGACTCCCACGGCCTTGCCACCTTTAACGGTCACATGCTGTTTGAGCACGAGATTCACCCCAACTGGGGCACGCACAAGTTTGACTTCGCCCGCGGCGAGGTCCGCTCCTTCCTGGTTTCCAACGTGCTGTATTGGCTCGAGAACTTCCACGTTGACGGCATTCGCATGGACGGCGTGTCCAGCATGCTGTACCTCAACTTTGGCATCGACGACCCCGGCCAAAAGAAGTTCAACAAGTACGGTACCGAGGAGGACCTGGACGCCAGCGCGTTTATCCGTCAGGTCAACTGCGCCGTAGAGGCTCACTACCCCGATGTGATGATGATGGCCGAGGAGTCCACCGCATGGCCGCTCGTGACCTACCCGCCGCAGGACGGCGGCCTGGGCTTCCACTACAAGTGGGACATGGGCTGGATGAACGACACCCTGCACTACATGCAGACCGATTTTCCGTGGCGCCCCGGCAACCACGGGCTGCTCACGTTCTCCATCATGTACGCCTTTACCGAGAACTTCATCTGCCCGCTGAGTCACGACGAGGTCGTGCACGGCAAATGCTCGCTGATCGGCCGCATGCCGGGCGACTGGTGGCGGCAGTTTGCCGGCCTGCGTACGCTCGCCTTCTACCAGATGACGCACCCCGGTGCCAAGCTCAACTTTATGGGCAACGAGATCGGCCAGTTTATTGAGTGGCGCTACTACGAGTCAATCCAGTGGTTCTTGACCGAGGAGTATGAGACCCACCGTCATCATCAGGCGTTCATCAAGGCGCTCAACCACCTGTACACCGCCGAGCCCGCGCTGTACGAGCGCGGTTACACCGACGACGGCTTTACCTGGATCGACGCGGATAACTCCAAGCAGTCCATCGTGAGCTTTGTGCGTCAGGGCGAGGACGTCGATGACGATCTGGTGATCCTGATCAACTTTGACCCGGCGAGCTACGAGAGCTTCCGTGTTGGCGTGCCGCGCGAGGGTGACTGGGAGGTCATCTTCGATTCCGACCGTCCCGAGTTTGGCGGCAGCGGCTATGCGGGCGAGGAGCCTTACACCTGCTCGAGCGAGCCCTATCCCTGGAACGGGCAGATGGACTCTATTGAGATTAAGGTGCCTGGCCTGGCAGGTGTGGTGCTTAAGCGCCGCGGCCCCAGCAGCTACAAGCCGCCGGTGATTGAGGAGCCCAAAGCTGCGCCCAAGAAGCGCACGTCCTCGGTGAAGCCCAAGCCTGCGGCTGCCAAGAAGGCTCCGGCCAAGGCGAAGGCTACCAAGCCCGCTGCCAAGGCCAAGACCGCCGCAAAGCCCGCTGCTAAAGCCGCGACCAAGAAGCCGGCTGCCAAAAAGGCCGCTACCAAGGCCAAGTCTGCTTCTGTTAAGGCGTCTGCCAAGGAAGCGTAACAAAGCCGTTACAGCTGTAATTACCCGCCCCGCGGGGGCGTAGGATACAAGTCATAACCGTTCCGGGAGAAACATCCCCGGGGGAAAGGAACGTATGAATAAGATCTTCGACAACAAGCAAGAGTTTACCGAGCTCTATCGCGATGCCGTCATGAGCATTAGTGGCAAGAGCGTCGAGGCCGCGAGCGACCTGGACCGCTTTAACGCCCTGGCCAAGCTCGTGGCCGAGAAGGCCCGCACCGTTGCCACCACCAGCGACGCCCGCGCCACCGCCGAGGGCAAGAAACGCGTGTACTACTTCTCGATCGAGTTTTTGATCGGCCGCCTGCTCGACAACTACCTGCTCAACTTTGGCGTGCGCGACATGGTCGCCGAGGCGCTCGACGACATGGGCTTCGACCTTTCCGTCATCGAGAACCAGGAGCCCGATCCGGCGCTGGGCAACGGCGGCCTGGGCCGTCTTGCCGCATGCTTCCTGGATTCCATGGCAGCCGAGGGCATTGCCGGCTACGGCAACGGTATGCGCTACCGCTACGGCCTGTTTAAGCAGGAGATCGTCAACGGCAGCCAAGTCGAAGCTACCGACGAGTGGCTCACCCACGGCTATCCCTGGGAGGTCCGCCGTCAGGACAAGGCCGTGACCATCAAGTTTGGTGGCCATGTTGAGGGCTTTGAGGAGAACGGCCGCACGTTCTACCGCACGGTGGACACGCAGGACATCCTGGCCGTCCCTTATGACATCCCCGTGGTGGGCTATGCCGGCGAGACCGTCAACAAGCTGCGTGTATGGGCTGCCGAGCCGGTCGAGGAGCACTTTGACCTGGAGGCCTTCAACCGCGGCGACTACGCCCAGGCCGATGCCGAGCGCGCCGAGGCCGAGGCCATCAGCGCCATCCTCTACCCCAACGACGCCGGCGAGCACGGCCGTCTGCTGCGCCTGAAGCAGGAGTACCTGTTTGTCTCGGCCGGCATCTACAGCCTGCTTGACACCTTTGAGAAGGAGCACGGCGAGAACTGGGAGCTGCTGCCGCAGTTTGTGGCCATCCACACCAACGACACGCACCCCGCCATGTGCGGCCCTGAGCTCATGCGTATCCTCATCGACGAGAAGAAGCTCGAGTGGGATGACGCCTGGAACATCGTGACGCAGGTCGTGAGCTACACCAACCACACCATCCTGCCCGAGGCTCTGGAGAAGTGGCCCATCGGCACGTTCTCCAAGCTGCTCCCCCGCGTGTACCAGATCATCGACGAGATCAGCCGTCGCTGGCACGAGTCGTTCGACACCACCCAGGAGGGCTGGCAGGAGCGTCTGCGCCAGACCGCCATTCTGTGGGACGGCGAGATTCGCATGGCCAATCTGTCCGTGATTTGCAGCCACAGCGTCAACGGCGTGGCCAAGATCCACTCCGACATCATCAAGAACATCGTGCTCAAGGACTTCTATGCCCTGACGCCCGAGAAGTTCAACAACAAGACCAACGGCATCTCGCACCGCCGCTTCTTTGCCGAGGCCAACCCCACCTATGCCAAGCTCGTGACCGAGGCCATTGGCGATGGCTGGCTCAAGGACGCCTTTGAGCTGGAGAAGCTCAAAGAGTTTAAGGACGACACCGAGTTCTTGAAGGCCGTGGGTGCCTCCAAGCGCGCCAACAAGGAGCGTCTGGCCGCCTACGTTAAGGCCGAGACCGGTCTGGTCATTGACCCCAACACCGTCTTCGATGTTCAGGTTAAGCGCTTCCATGCCTACAAGCGCCAGCTCATGAACATTATGAAGGTGATGGACATCTACAACCGTCGCATCGCCGATCCCAACTTCCACGTGACGCCGACGACCTTCATCTTTAGCGGCAAGGCTGCCTCGAGCTACACCTTCGCCAAGGAGACCATCCGCCTGATCAACTCGGTGGCCGACGTCATCAACAACGACGCCCGCGTGAACGAGGTCATGAAGGTCTGCTTTATCCCTAACTTCCGCGTGAGCAACGCCCAGCTCATCTACCCCGCTGCCGAGATCTCTGAGCAGATCTCCACGGCCGGCAAGGAGGCCTCGGGCACGTCCAACATGAAGCTCATGATGAACGGCGCCATTACGCTGGGCACCCTCGACGGCGCCAACATCGAGATCGCCGACCTGGCCGGCCGCGAGAACGAGGCCATCTTTGGCCTGACCGCTCCCGAGGTCGAGCAGCTCTGGGCATCCAACAGCTACTTTGCGTGGGATACGCTCAACAACGACCGCGAGCGTCTGGGCCGCGTGATGGACGAGCTCAAGGACAACACCTTTGCGGGTCTTTCGGGCAACTTCGAGAGCATCTACAACGAGCTCATGAACAACAACGACCCCGACCTGGTCATGGCCGATTTCCGCAGCTACGTCGACGCCTGGGAGGCGCTCACGAACAGCTACGACGACCAGGAGACCTGGAACCGCAAGGCGCTGCTCAACACCGCCTCCTCCGGCTGGTTCTCGAGCGACCGCACCATTCGCGAGTACCGCGACGAGATCTGGCACGCGTAAAGGCGCGCGAGCTCCCTTATGCCAGCACGGCATTACTCGACGGGCGCGATCGAGCGCCGCGCCCGTCGCTAATGGGTTTAAGAACATCGATGACAGAAGGAGAAATCGATGAGTAAGAAAGAATGCATCGCGATGCTCCTCGCAGGAGGACGGGGCAGCCGATTGGGGGCACTCACCCAAAAGATCGCTAAGCCGGCGGTTAGCTTTGGTGGCAAGTTCCGCATTATCGACTTTTCGCTCTCCAACTGCTCCAACTCGGGCATCGACACGGTGGGCGTTCTGACGCAGTATCGCCCCTACCTGCTGCATGCCTACGTGGGCTCCGGCGAGGCGTGGGATCTGGACAGCCGCGACGGCGGCGTGTCGATCCTACCGCCGTACGAGACGCAGACCGGCGGCGCCTGGTATGCGGGCACGGCCGACGCCATTACGCAGAACCTCGACTACATCAAGGCCAACGACCCCAAGTACGTCCTGATTCTTTCGGGCGACCATCTGTATCGCATGGATTACCGCAAGATGCTCAAGACGCACATTGAGAACAACGCCGACCTCACGGTGAGCGTTATGCCCGTGCCGTGGGAGGAGGCCAGCCGCTTTGGCATCCTGACCACCGACCCCGAGGACGGCCGCATCACCAAGTTCACCGAGAAGCCCGATAAGCCCGATTCGAATCTCGCGTCCATGGGCATCTACATCTTCTCGGCCGACGTGCTGATCGAGGCGCTCGAGACGGACGCCCTGGACCAGCGCTCGAGCCACGACTTTGGCAAGGACATCATCCCCAAGCTGCTCGGCGAGGGCAAGCGCCTGTACAGCTACGAGTTCCACGGCTTCTGGAAGGACGTCGGCACCATCGCCAGCTTCCACGAGACCTCGATGGACCTGCTGGGCAACAACCCCGAGTTCGACCTGTTTGACAAGAACTTCCCCATCATGTCCAACATCACCACGCGTCCGCCGCACTACATTGGCCCGGACGGCCGCCTGGACGACTGCCTGGTCTCCAACGGATGCAAGATCTACGGTACCGCTCGCCACTCGATCCTTTCGACCGATGTCATCATCGAGGAGCGCGCCGTGGTCGAGGACTCCGTGCTGCAGCCGGGTGCGCACGTTAAGAGCGGCGCGCACATCTGCCGCGCTATTTTGGGCGAGAACTCCACGGTCGAAGAGGGCGTGAAGCTCGGCTCTGTCGATACCACCAAGGATACGGCCGTCGTTGGAAATGACGTCGTTATCGGGAAGGGGGAATGATCCGATGATCAATCGCAAGGCCATCGGTTATATCACCGCTAACTACTCTTCGACCTACGGCAGCGTGCTGCTCAAGGACCGCCCCATCGCGTCCGTTCCGTTTTTGGGCCGCTACCGCCTGATCGACTTCCCGCTGTCCAACATGATGAATGCCGGCATTAAGACCGTCGGCGTCGTCATGCCGGGCAACTACCGCTCGCTGATCGACCACGTGGGCTCGGGCAAGGACTGGGGCCTGGACCGCAAGAAGGGCGGCCTGTTCATGGTGCCTGGCAACGCGTATGGCACCACCAAGGGCGGCATGCGCTTCCTGCTGCGCGACATCATCTCCAACAAGACGCTGTTCCAGCGCTCGGACAAGCCCTATGTTGTGATGATGGGCACCAACATCATCTTTAACATGGACCTCAACACCATCATCGACGCGCACGAGAACTCCGGTGCCCAGATGACCGTGGTGTACTGCAAAGCCACGCGCAACGTCGATGACGAGACCAGGCTGCAAATCAACGAGAATGGCCGCCTGACGGGCGTGAGCGCCGGTGTCGTGTACGGCGACAACGCGTCCATGGACTGCTGCATCGTCAACCGCGAGACGCTGCTCGAGATCATCGACCACTACCAGGCCGCAGACTATCTGGACCTGCTCGAGGCACTCCAGGGCGACTTTGGCAACATCGACGTGTGCAGCTACGAGTACAAGGGCGAAGTCGTGGGCGTGTTTAGCGAGAAGTCGCTCTATCGCCGTAGCATGGACCTGCTCGACCAGACCGTGGCCGACCAGCTCTTTGACCCCGAGCGCCCGATCCTGACCAAGGCTCACGACGTGCCGCCTTCGCGCTATGCGACCGGCAGCCACGCGTGCAACTCGATCATCTCGGCCGGCTGCATCATCAAGGGCACCGTGCGCAACTCGATCCTGTCGCGCGGCGTCGTGGTTGAGGAAGGCGCCTCGGTGACCAACTCGATCATCAACCAGAGCTGCATCATCAAGAGCGGCGCCCGCGTTGAGAATGTCATCCTGGACAAGAACAACGTGGTTCCCACCAACACCGAGCTTCGCGGCACGCCCGAGAATATTCTGGTACTGGGCAAGGCCCCGTTAACTCCCGATACCACCATCGTGCATTAACGTAGGCACCGCAACATCGCTCGTAACATGTAGAATAGCCGCCCGGTTAGCGCCAGGCGGCTATTCTCGAATTGCAACAGGGAGACAATATGGCAGATTCCAGCAAAAAGATGCAGATCGTGTTTGCCTCGGCCGAGTGCGCACCGTTTGTAAAGACCGGTGGCCTGGGTGACGTGGCGGGGTCGCTGCCCGCGGCACTCGTGCGCGCCGGCGCCGAAGTCATCGTGATGGTGCCCAAGTACGCCACCATCAAGGACGAGTACAAGGCGCAGATGGAGCACTTCTCCGACTTTTACGTGAGCTTGGGCTGGCGCAACGAGTACTGCGGGCTCGAGAAGCTCGAGCACGACGGCGTCACGTATATGTTCATCGACAACGAGCGCTACTTCGCGCGCGACTATCCGTACGGCTTCTTTGACGACGGCGAGCGCTTTGCGTTCTTCTCCAAGGCCATCACCGAGAGCCTGCAGCACCTGCCCGCCGGCTTTGAGTGCGACATCCTGCACTGCAACGACTGGCAGACGGCGCTGGCGCCCGTGTTTTTGCGCGAGTTCTACCAGGGCCTGTCGCTGTATGACCGCGTCAAGACCGTGTTCTCGATCCACAACGTGGCGTTCCAGGGCCAGTTTAGCGACACCGTGATGGAGGACATCCTTGGTGTGGCGCACATACCGGCGGCCGCCTCGCAGCTGCGTTGCGACGCCTGCAGCATCAACTACATGCTGGGCGCCCTGCGCTATGCCGACGCCATCACCACGGTGAGCCCCACCTATGCCAACGAGATCCAGACGCCCGAGTTTGGCGAGGGCCTGGACGGCGTACTGCGCGAGCGTTCCTACGCGCTGCAGGGCATTTTGAACGGCATTGACGTTGCGGGCTTTGACCCGGCAACAGACAAGCGCATTGCCGCCAACTACACCGTGGAGGACCGTTCCGGCAAGGCCGTGTGCAAGGCCAAGCTGCAGGAGGAACTGGGCCTCGAGGTTCGCGACGACCGTCCGCTCATGGTGATGGTCACGCGCCTGACGCGCCAGAAAGGCATGGATCTGGTCATGTACGCGCTCGACCGCATCCTGTCCGGCGGCGTGCAGGTGGCGGTGCTGGGCACCGGCGACCGCGACTACGAGGACGGCCTGCGCTACTTCCAGGACAAGTACCCCGGCACCATGGCCGCACGCATCGAGTTCGATCCGGCGCTGTCGCAGCGCATGTATGCCGCCGCCGACATGTTCCTGATGCCTTCGAAGTTTGAGCCCTGCGGCCTGTCGCAGATCATCGCCATGCGCTACGGCACGCTGCCGATTGTTCGCGAGACCGGTGGCCTGAAGGACACCGTGCAGCCGTACAACGAGTTTACCGGCGAGGGCACGGGCTTCTCGTTTAGCAACTTTAACGGCGACGAGATGGGCGATGCGGTATTCCGCGCGGCGCGTCTGTTCTGGGATAACCGCGACGCCTGGAACCAGCTGGTCACGCAGGCCATGAGCCAGGACTTTAGCTGGACGCGCTCGGCCGATAAATATCTGGACCTGTACTTCTTTATGCACCCGGAGATTGAGAGGCCGGCGGCTGTGGTTGAGCCTGCGGCCGAGAAGCCTGCGGCTGTTGAGGAGCCCAAGGCCGAAGAGAAGCCGGTTGAAGCTGAGCCCGTTAAGGCCGATCTCGAGGCGAAGGTCGAGGCTACTCCCGAGCCCAAGCCCGAGCCCGAGGTGAAGCCTGCTGCGAAGAAGACCGCGACTCGCAAGACGACGGCCAAGAAGGCCACAGCGACCAAGGCAGCGGCAACCAAGACCGCCGCTGCCAAGACAACGACTACGCGCAAGCACACGACCGCCGCTGCCAAGAAGGCCGCCGAAGCCGAAGCTGCTCCCGAGGTAAAGACTGAGGCCGCCGTCGAGGCAAAGCCGGCCGCCAAGGCTCCGGCAAAGACCGCTGCTAAGAAGGCGACGACGACCGCCAAGAAGTCCACGGTCGCAAAGTCGACCAAGACCAAGGCCGCCACGACCAAGGCAGCCGCAAAGCCGGTCGCCAAAGTCGAGGAGACGCCCGCCGAGTCCAAGGCCGAAGTAGCCGTCGAGGCCAAGCCGGCCGCCAAGACCACCACGCGCAAGCGCACTACAACGACGGCCAAGAAGACCACGACCAAGGCTGCTGCTCCTAAGGCAGAGGCTAAGGTCGAGGACAAGCCCGCAGTGAAGGCCAAGCCTGCGCCGAAGACCGCCGAGGTCAAGGCCGCCCCGAAGGCAGAGGCTAAGCCCGAGCCCGCCAAGGAGACCCCGGTCTCCCCCGCCGCTCCGGCCGAGGAAAAAGCTCCGTCCAAGAAGACGTCCGTCCGCAAGGCAACGGCCACCCGCAAGCGCCGCTAGCCCACAGACGATCTAAAACCTAATCAAAACCCTAAACAAGGGGCGCTCCAACCGGGCGCCCCTTCTCTGTAGATAGTTGGTAAAACGATTTTCTAGGACAACCGTTCGCCGATGGTAAACGGATGTTGTTTATACACCCTGTGTACAACAGATATACTTATATTTTGTGCGTAAAGCCCATGGCCCGCAGGCCGTGATTCTATTGAACTGGACCGTACTATGAGATTGATACACAACAGTCGCCTACCGCAGTTTCGCACTCCGTTTGGCGCTGTGACCACAGGAACTACCGTTGCACTCTCGGTTATTTTGGAGGATGCCGATCCCAACCAGGCAACACTCACCCTACGTACCTGGGTCGATGAAGTCGGCGAGACCCTGATTCCGATGGAGCACGAAGGCGATGGCATTTTTACCGGCGAGCTCAAATGCACTGAAACGTGTCTTGTGTGGTACAGCTTTATATGCAATATCGAGGGCCAGCCCGAGGTTCGCCTGGGCGCGCCCCAGGGCCGCACCGGCGGCGAGGGCGTAACCTACGACTACGCCGAGGTGCCGTCCTTCCAGATTACCGTCTACAAGCACCGCGAGAACCGCCCCACCTGGTACGAGCGTGGCATGGTCTACCAGATCTTCCCCGACCGCTACGCCCGCGACGAGCATTGGCGCGAGCGCACAATGGCCCAACTCGAAAAACCGCGCAAGGGCATTCAGCGCCGGATGGTCGAGGACTGGAACGAGCCGCCCGTGTACGAGCGCGCCGAGGACGGCTCCATCAAGACCTGGGACTTCTACGGCGGCTCGCTCAAGGGCATCCAGGAAGACCTGCCCCGCATCGCCGAGCTGGGCTTTACGGCCATCTACCTCAACCCCATCTTTGAAGCCGCGAGCAACCACCGCTACGACACGGCCGACTACACCAAGATCGACCCGATTCTGGGCACCGAGCAGGACTTTACCGAGCTGTGCCAGGCAGCCGAGAAGCTGGGCATCTCCATCATCCTGGACGGCGTCTTCAACCACACGGGCGACGACTCGATATATTTCAACCGCTATGGCAACTACCCCGGCGTGGGTGCCTGGCAGAGCGAGGATTCGCCGTGGCGCGATGCGTTTACTTTCCACGAGGACGGCTCGTACGACTGTTGGTGGGGCGTGGGCAATATGCCCGCCATCAATGAGAGCTCCGAACTGGTGCGCGAGCGGCTCCTGGGCAAGGACGGCGTCATTCGTAAATGGCTGCGCGCTGGTGCCCATGGTTGGCGCCTAGATGTGGCCGACGAGCTTTCGGACGATTTCCTGACCGAGATCAAGAAGGCCGTACTTGCCGAAAAGCCCGACGCACTGTTGCTCGGCGAGGTCTGGGAAGACGCCTCCAACAAGATCAGCTACGGCCATCTGCGTCGCTACCTGCAGGGCTCCGAGCTGGACTCTGCTATGGATTACCCCTTCCGCGACATGGTCATCGGCTTTTTGATGGGCTACAAAAACGCCTACCAAGCTGCCGAGGATATCGAGACCCTGCGCGAGAACTACCCGCGCGAGGCATTATCCTGCGCGCTCAATCTGCTGTCGAGCCACGACCGCCCGCGCATTATCTCGGTGCTCGGCGGTGGCCCCGACGAGTCGCAGCTGCCCGAGAGTGAGCGCAGCAAATGGCGCCTGGACGAGAACTCCATGGGCCTGGCCAAGAGCCGCTTTTGGCTGGCGACGCTCATGCAGATGACGTTCCCGGGCGTTCCCTCAATCTATTACGGTGACGAGTACGGCTTGGAGGGACTCACCGATCCGGGTAATCGCCGCACCATGCCGACCAAGGAAGACCTGCACGACTTCGATACGTTCGCGATCGTCAAGAACGCATCTGCTGTGCGCCGCGCGCTGCCGTTTATGATCGACGGTGAAATCAAGGCCTTCGCGCTCAATGACGAGGTGCTGGCCTACAACCGTACCGGTAAAGACGGCGAGTCCGCGACCGTCATCATCAACCGCAGCCTGCGCAATTCGCATCGCGTGACGATCCCGGCGCTCGGCGAATGTGCGAGCGACGTGATCAGCGGCCACGAGTGCGAAATCCACAACGGTACCGTCACGCTCGATCTGTATCCGCTGGGGTCGTCGATCATCTATCACCACGCCGAGCAGCGTCTGCAAGAGCCGCTCGATCACGGCGCGGGCGTCGTTTGTCACATCACCTCGGTACCGACTGACGATGGCAAGCCGGGTACGATCGGCGCACCCACGCGTCGCTTTATCGACCATCTGGCCGCCATGGGCATGCGCTACTGGCAGGTCCTGCCCGTCAACCCGACGGATTTCTTCCGCTCCCCCTATGCCGGGCCTTCGGCTTTTGCGGGCAACATCGACCTACTGCCCGAGAGTCACGAGGAGCTGGCCGCCGACTTTGCCGTCTGGAAGGCCCGCGGCGGCGAGGATGCCGATCCGCTGTACACCGCGTTTAAACATCGCAATGCCGATTGGCTCGAGAAGTACTGCGTCTACATGGCCGTTAAGAAGTACTTTGAGGGCGAGTCGCGCCACGATTGGCCGGCCGATGTCGCACGCTACAACGAGCATCTGATCGACGACAAGCGTTTCCACAACGAGGCCGAGCTTCAGGCGTACATGCAGTACCGCTTTGACCTGGCTTGGTGCGAGCTCATGAACTATGCGCACAAGAAGGGCATCGAGGTCATCGGCGATATTCCTATGTACGTGTCCGACGATTCGGCAGACGCGTGGAGCGAACCCGAGAACTTCTGGCTGTCCGATACCGGCAAAGCAATCGAGATTTCCGGCGCGCCACCCGACAACTTTGCGCCCGAGGGCCAGGTGTGGGGCAACCCGACATTCCGCTGGGACCACATGAAGCAGAACGGCTATACCTGGTGGATGGATCGCCTGCGCCGCGCGTTCTCGCTCTACGACCGCGTGCGTCTGGATCACTTCCTGGGATTCCACAGCTATTACAGCATTCCCGCGGGCAAGGCATGCGCCGACGGCCGCTGGCTAGCGGGCCCGGGCAAGGACCTGTTCCAGACCGCCTACGACGAGCTTGGTCCGCTCAACTTTATCGCCGAGGACTTGGGCTATCTGACGCCCGGTGTTCGCGCCATGGCATCGACCTGCGGTTTCCCCGGCATGGAGGTGCTGGAGTTTAGCGACTACGACGTTCGTTGCGGTGTGCATCCCACGCCCGGCAAGATTCTGTACACCTCGACGCACGACACGTCGACGCTCGCCGGCTGGTGTACGCGTTCTTTTGCGGGCGGCGATGAACCGAGCGGTGTTGAGGTGGCGGCCAAGCTGATGAGCGACGCGCTAGCAAGCGACGCTCCCCTGGTGATGATGCCGCTGCAGGACGTGCTGGGGCTGGGCGACGACGCACGCATGAACGTGCCGGGCGTGGCCACGGGCAACTGGACCTGGCAGGCTGACGAGGCGGACATTGCAGCCGCCGAGGGCAAAACCGCGCGGCTCCTGCGCAACAACCATAGATTCTGGGGCGAAGCGTGATAAAACCCCCGATATAGGGTACAGTTACAGACGTTTGAATTTTTGCGGGCAGAGTAATCTGCCCGCTTTGTGCTGAAAAGGAAGTATTTATGGCGCGCTACGATTACAAGTGCTCGAGCTGCGGCAACGTGTTTGAGGTTGAGCATCCCATGTCCGAGACCCCCGAGGTCGTGTGCCCCAGCTGCGGTGCCCCGGCGGCCAAGACGTTCTCAGCCAGCGGCATAAAATTTGAGGGCAGCGGTTTCTACAACACCGACCAGCGAAGCGGCGGCTCCAGCACCAGCGCCACGAGCGGCTGCTGCGCCAACTGCCCGCACAGCCACTAGAAACCAAACAGCCCCGCGACCGACATCGATCGCGGGGCTGATTCTTTGCGCTATAGGTGGCTCTATGAGTTGCGGTGAGATAAGGACTGTTTGGTGGGCTGAAGCCGCTATTCAATCCCTATTTCACCGCAACTTAGTAGTTACTTGTGGACCAGGCGGGAGCAGAAGTGGCCGTCGTAGGAGTCGGCGTTTACCGGCACACTTTGGAAAAGGCCACGGTCGTTTTGACGGACGGCTAACAGCTTCTTGGCCTGATCAAACTCGGGAAGTTGCAGAATCTGCGCCTCGGAAAGCGGCGCCACGGTAAAGCCGACGCCCTCGGGAGAGGCCAGGAAAGCATCCACGACCTGCGTGTTCTCTTCATCAAAAACCGAGCATGTGGCATAGATAAGCTCACCGCCGGCAGCCACGCGCGCGGCTGCTTCCTTGAGCATCGTCAGCTGCAGACGGGGCAGCTCAGTCGTAACGTCGTTCTCGGTCAGACGCCAAGGAATCTCGGGGTGACGGCGCATGGTGCCAGTGCCAGAGCACGGTGCATCGATAAACACCGTGTCGAACAGGGCGGGCTCGCCAAGCATGGCATCAAACGACGTAAGCACCTCATTGAGCTCGCAGGCATCGCCCGAGACCGTACGTACACCCGTAATACCCGCCTTATGCAGGCGCGCGAGATTCTGATCGCACTTGCGATCGTGCAGATCGAGCGCGGTATGCTGATGCTCGTACCCAGCGCGCTTGGCCTGGCACATCATCACATAGGTCTTGGTGCCGCGACCGGCGCCAATCTCCAGGCAGCGACCGGGACGTGTCGCGGCAGTAGCGATAAGCTGGGCGTTAAGGTCGGAGGCAACCGCGGCAGCACGCTCAAACACGCCCGATGCAACCGTGACCTGTGCATCGACCGGAGCATGGCAGCCCGGGAAGACAGGCGCAACGAGCTGCGAGATATACGGGTCGGCCTTGGCCGCAAACGCATTCTCGTGCAGCGCAAGCGGCGCTGGCGCCAGATTACCGGCAAAGTTGAGCGCGCCCTCGGGCGTATCGAACGAGGCCATAATACGAGCGCACAGCCAACGAGGAAGACCCATCAAACGCGAAAGGCGAACCAAACGGCGCTCAGACTCATCCACGTCAGATGCCGTGGCAAAATCCTCCACGTTGTCCGCAACCTTGTGCAGCACCGCGTTAGCCAGGCCCGCGGCAGACTTAGCACCGCTGCGCACCAGCTCAACACCCTGGCTCACGGCAACGCGGCCCGGCGTATGCAGATAGAGCATCTCGAAGGCCGAGATGCGAAGCGCCATGCGAACGCGCGGCGCGACCTTTTTGGGCTTATCCAAAAACTGATCGAGCAACTCATCCAAAATGCCCTGCGTGGCGGCAACACCGAGCGCCAAACGAGCGGCAAAAGCGGAATCGCGCTGGTCAATGGCCTTGGCGGAAGCACGGGAAGACAACACGTCGCGTGCGTACATACCGCGGCGATCGGCTTCCATCAACACGTCGAGCGCAAGCTTGCGCGCGGGAGACAACTTGCTCATGACAGTACACCCCACCTAAGTTCGGCACCCTGCAGGCCGGCAGCCCAGGCAGAAGCAGCCATGGCACGCTTGCCATCGGGCTTAACCTCGAGCAGTTCAACCGCGCCATCGGAAAGGCCCAGGTAAACACGCTTGCTCTTGACGGCAACAGTACCCTCGCCAAGCGACACATCAGCCGGCGCGGCATCGAGCACGCGAACCGTCTTGCCGGCAATCACGCAACGGGCGGGTGCGGTGTCGGACGAAGCCAGCACATGTCGCACGCAATCGAGTGCCGCCATCTGAGGATCCAGACGCATCTCCTGCTTAGAAATCTTGGCGGCATGGGTAACAAGCGACTCATCCTGTTCAGTCCACACAGCGGTACCATCGGAAAGCGAAGGAAGCGTATCGGCAAGCAACTTACCGCCCAGGTCAGCAAGCTCCATGGTCAGCGCCTCGGCATGCTTACCGGCAACCGAAGTCGAGGCCTGCGCACAATAAGCGCCCGTATCCACGCCGTGCCCAATGCGCATAATGGAAACGCCAGCAACCTCATCACCAGCAAGAATGGCACGCTGAATGGGAGCAGCGCCACGCCAACGAGGCAGCAACGATGCATGAACATTCACAATACCAAGCGGCGCCATATGCAGTACCTCATCAGGCAAAATGCAACCATAGGCAGCCACACAGAAAATATCAGCCCGCGCAGCCTGGAGAGCCTCAACTACCTCAGGCGTCATACGATTGGCCTCAACGACCGGCAACCCCAGTTCAAGCGCCTTAGCCTTAACAGGAGACGGCTCAAGCTTCTTACCACGCCCACGAACAGCATCAGGGCGAGTAATAACAAGCGCAATCTCATTCCCAGCCTCAACAAGCAAAGTCAAAGAAGGCACAGCAAAATCGGGCGTACCCATAAACACAATACGCATAAAGAACGTCTCCCCTCAACCAAAGCCGAGACGGCTAAAAATAACAGCGGAAAGCCAAGTACCCAGCCCATCCGCAATAACAATTCAACATGAACAAATATACCCAAAACCAAAGAAAGAGCCGAAATAAAAGCAGCTCTTTCAGTAAAGCACCTATCAGCGAAGACGCCCCTCCCTGGCCCGACGGCACCCGGGCGAACCGAGCCAGAACAACGCAGTCCCCGGTGCTGAGCGCCCACATATCGTCCCGCGCGCAGTTTCGCAGCGCAGCGAGAATGTTTGAGCACGGGATGATATAGGCGGGCGCCACGGGGACGGACAAACCTACTCCGTCTCGCCCGGTCGAGCGCCGCGGGCCAGGGCGTCCTGGTACTCCTTGACGGCCTTGAGCCTCTGCATGGGCTTCAGTCGCTCGAACATGGTGTTGCCGTGCAGGTGATCAATCTCGTGCTGCAGGCACACGCAGAACAGGTCGCCCGTGGCCTCATAGCGAATCAGGTTGGCATCCAGGTCATACGCCTCGACGACAACGTGATCGGGACGCTCGATCTCGCAGCTAATGCCAGGGATGGAAAGGCAGCCCTCGCTAAACGGCACCAGATGGTCGCTCTGCTCAACAATGACAGGGTTGATGAGCACGTACGGGTCATAGTCGTTCTTGTCGCTGTAATCGCAGTCGATGGTGACGAGTTGAATGAGCTCACCGATCTGCGGGGCGGCCAGGCCGCAACCACCGTTGTCGAACATCATCTTTTTCATCTTCTCGGCAAGCGCCTCGATCGCCGGGGTGATCTCCTCGATGACGGCGCACTCCTGGCGCAGACGAGGGTCGGGAGACAATACGATTCCGTTGGCTTCCATGGACATCCTTTCGGGTTGTTACATCAAATCATAGGCGTCGACGTCAACGCTCACGCTCACGCCGCGCACGGAGCCCACCTCTTTGAGGCAGGCGTCGATATCATCAGAGACATGGTACCCTACCGGCGACTTTACAAGCAGATGGAAGCGGTAACGGTCCTTGGCTCTCTCGATTACACACGAAGCCGGACCAAGCACCTGGGGCACGGCGCTCCCCGCCCGCAAAAAGTCGGGCGCGGCGGCATGCCAGCGACGCTTGAGGAGCTTCGCGATGCGACCGATGTAGTCCCGCGCAACGTCCGCGTTCGTCGACCATACCAAAATGTTGGCTAGGCGCACGAAGGGCGGATACAGGGCGTCGCGGCGCTGGCCCAGGTCGTAGTCGGTAAAGATAGAACGGTCGTGCTCGGCGACGGCGCGAATGACCGGGTCGTCGGGCAGATAGGTCTGGATGATAACCTCGCCGGGGCGATCGCCGCGACCGGCGCGGCCCGCAACCTGCTCCAGCAGATCGTAGGCGCGCTCCCCTGCTCTAAAATCGGGGAGTTTCAGCGCAAAGTCGGCATTGACCACGCCCACGAGTGTGACCTCGGGAAAGTCGAGACCCTTAGCAATCATCTGGGTGCCCAGCAGCACCGCGCAATCGGCCGCATCGAACTGCTCGAGCAGCTTTTTGTGCGCGTCCTTGCCGCGTGTGGAATCGGCGTCCATGCGAATGATGGCGACGTCGTCGGGCAGCATCTGGTGCAGTGCGTCCTCGATCTGCTGTGTGCCTAGCCCCATTTTTGCGAGATAGCGGCTGCCGCACTTGGGACAGCGACTCGTGGGCGCCGGATAGGGCTGCACGCGCCAGGACGATCCGCAGGTGTGGCACTGCAGCGTGTGCGTGCGCTCGTGGTACGTAAGCGCCGTGGAGCAGTGGTTGCAGGTGGGGACGCAACCGCACTCGCGGCACATGAGGAAGGGCGCAAAGCCGCGGCGGTTGTGCAGCAGCACAGCCTTCTCGCGGCGCTCAACGACACGTTCCAAGCCTTCCATCAACGGTTTTGAGAACATGGAGCGGCTGCCATGCGAGAACTCTCGACGCAAGTCGGCGATGCGAACCGTGGGTAGGACGGCGTGTCCCGGGCGCTCGGGCATCTCGACACGCGTCCAGGTGGCACCGTTGTACGTGCCGCGGCGGCAGCGGTCGAGGGCCTCGGCCGAGGGCGTGGCGGAGCCCAGTACGAGCGGGCACCGATAGCGCCGCGCCATCTCGGCCGCCACCTCGCGCGCATGGTAGCGCGGGCTGGAACCCTGCTTATAGCTGGTCTCGTGCTCCTCGTCGATGATGATGAGACCAAGATCGCTGAGCGGGCAAAAGAGCGCCGAGCGGGCGCCCACGACCACGCGCGCAGCACCGCTGGCGACCATATCCCACTGGTCCAGGCGCTCACCGGCCGAAAGGCGCGAATGGAAGACCGCGACCGTCTCGCCAAAGCGCGAGCGGAAGCGGCCGACGGTCTGGGCCGTCAGCGAGATCTCGGGCACGAGCACGCAGGCCGAACGGCCGGCTGCCAGCACGCGCTCAATCGCCGAGAGGTAGACCTCGGTTTTGCCGGAACCGGTAACGCCATCGACCAGCACCACATCACCGTGAGCGTCCAAGCGGGCGCGCTCGATCTGCGCGAGCGCCTGCTGCTGGCCGTCGGTGAGTGCCACCGGCGCCTTGCCGCTGGCAGAAGACAGCGTGGTCTGCTCGCTGCAGCCACGCCAGGCACGACGTTCCTCCACCACCACGACGCCGCGTTTTTCAAGTGCCTTGATGGTCGCCGACATGCTGTTGTAAAGCAGGTTGAGGTCGCGCGTCGTGACCGGGCCGCACTGGAGCGCCTCGATAAGCTGACGCTGACGGACCGCGGACTTGGGCGGCGTGTAGTCGAAACCCTCGGGCGTGAGCATGACCCAGCGGTTTTGGATGGGTTTGACGGCGGGGCGCTCAACGGCCCACACGCCATCGTCGCCCTTGACCACGCGCGGGCTTCCACCCGGGGGCAAGAACAGGCGCAGGCACTCGGAAAGCGTTGCGACGTACTCGCGACTCATCCAACGCGCAATGCGGGCAGCCTCGGCGGTAAAGAGCGGCTTGCTGAGGATGGCCTCGATAGGCTTGATGCGCGCGGGATCGAGAGCGTCGTTGCCTTGCAGGTTGGCCAGCTCGGGCGCGATGTCGACGATGTAGCCCGCGGCGGCACGATTGCCAAAATGAACGAGGACGGTGGAGCCGATCTGGACATCGTTGGCGAGTGGCTGCGAAATGCCATAGGCAAACGGTTCGGACAGCGCACGGGTCGGAATGTCGAGGACAACGCTCGCATAGACGGCGACGGGCTCGGGTGCGGGCTCGGGCTGCGCCGGGGCGGCGACAGGGACCGCGGACTTCGGAGCTTCCTTAGGTTCCGGCGAACCAAACAGCGACAGTTGCTCGGCCAAGGCCCCAGCACCTCCTATCCCAAACGTCTACAGAAACAAGAGCCCCGCTCGGGTGAACGGGGCTCGGATACAAGCGTTTACGCAGCTGCTACAGCGCCATCGTACGGGCGCGGTCGATGCGCGCCAGGCAGTCGTCGCGGCCGACGAGCGCCATGGTCTCGCCCAGCGGGGGGCTCACCATGTTGCCGCAGACGGCGACGCGCACGGCCTGGAACACCACGCGCTTCTTGAGGTCCATCTGCTCGGGCAGCGGCTCAAGCGCGGCGTCGATGTTCGCGGCTGTCCACTCGTCCACGCCCTCGAGCGCGGCCTTGGCGGCGTCCAGAATGGCGCCCATGCCTTCCTTGGCCAGGCCCTTGTTGACAGACTTCTCGTCATACTCGAGCGTCTCGGCCGTGGCAAAGATGGGAGCGGCGACGGTCACGGCGTCGGCCGGCATCTTGGTGCGCGGCTTGACGATGGCGGCAAGCGCATCGATCCAATCCTCGCCGTACTCGACATTACCCTCGATGAGACCCGCCTCGTGCAGCTCGGGGACCATGATCTCATCGGCAAACTGGGCGTCGGACATGCCGTTGATGTACTCGGCATTGACCCAGTCGAGCTTCTTGGGGTCGAAGGTCGCCGGGTTCTTGGAGATGCGGTCGAGCGAGAACTTGCTGGCCAGAACATCGCGCGGGATGATCGTGGTCTCGCCGTCGAGCGACCAGCCGAGCAGCGCCAGGTAGTTGACGAAGGCATCGGACAGGTAACCGGCGTCGCGGTACTCCTCCACCGAGGTGGCGCCGTGGCGCTTGGAGAGCTTCTTGCCGTCGGCGCCCAGAATCATGGAGATGTGGGCGAATGTGGGCACGGGCGCGCCGAGGGCCTCGTAGGCCATGACCTGACGCGGGGTGTTGGACAGGTGATCGTCGCCGCGGATGACATGGGTGATCTTCATCATGGCGTCGTCGACGACGGTCGCGAAGTTATACGTAGGCGTGCCGTCGGAGCGGAAGATGACAAAGTCGTCGAGCTCCTTGGCGTCGAAGGTCACCTCGCCGTGGACGGCGTCGTGAATGACGACGTCGCCGCGGTCCTCGGGCACCTTGATGCGCAGGACGTAGGGCTCGCCGGCCTCTATGCGGCGGCGTGACTCCTCGGGATCGAGATCGCGGCAACGGCGCTGATAGCCCTGGAAGGGGTCCTTGCGCTCCTGCGCGGCCTTGCGGTCGGCGTCGAGCTGCTCCTTGGTGCAGAAGCAGGGATAGGCCTTGCCCTCGTCCCAAAGCTTCTGGGCGGCCTGCTTGTACAGGTCCAGGCGCTCGGTCTGGGCGTAGGGGCCAAAGTCGCCGCCCACCTCGGGACCCTCGTCCCAGTCCAGGCCCAGCCAACGCATGGCGCGCAGGATGATCTGCGTGTTCTCGTCGGTGGAGCGGGTGGGGTCGGTGTCGTCGATGCGCAGGATGAACGTGCCGCCGTTTGCGCGGGCGAAAGCCCAGTTATAGATAGCGGTGCGGGCGCCGCCGATGTGCAGCTTGCCCGTCGGTGAGGGTGCAAAGCGGACGCGAACGTCTGATGCCATGGAAATCTCCTCGATTGCAGGATGGATGTCTAACCGCATCAGTATAAAGCATCAAAGCAACCTCCGCACAAAGGGCACCGACCTACTCATTGGGGACAGACTTAAATGACCAGTCATTGGGCAACCTGTCGGCACTTAGGAAGGCTGGTCATTTAAGTCTGTCCCCAATGAATAGGTGCGGAAAGGGTGTGAATGTTTGATTTACGCGCTATGATGTGCCCTTGCATAGAGAGCCCGGCGGAATGGTAACGGTCGCCGGGACACGTTTTTGAAAGGACAATCATGTCAGAAGAACTTCGTTCCATCCCGCCCCAACACGGGTCCTTTGTTTTTACGTCGGAGTCGGTGACCGAAGGTCATCCCGATAAGATCGCTGACCAGATCAGCGACGCCGTCCTCGACGCAATCCTCTCCAAAGAAATAGAGCTCCAGGAGCAGGGCTACATCGCCCCCAACGGTGCGCCCGCCAACGTGGAGAACGTCCGCTGCGCCTGCGAGACCCTCGTGACCACCGGCACCGTCATTGTCGCCGGCGAGATTCGGACCCAGGCCTACGTCGACGTACAGGAAATCGCCCGCGGTGTTATCCGCCGCATTGGCTACAACCGTGCCAAGTTCGGTTTTGACTGCGACACCTGCGGCGTTATGAGCCTCATCCACGAGCAGTCGCCCGATATCGCCCAGGGCGTTGACGAGTCCTTCGAGACCCAGACCGGCGCTACCACCGACCCGATCGACCTGATCGGCGCCGGCGACCAGGGCATGATGTTCGGTTATGCCTCCAACGAGACCAAGACCCTCATGCCCATGCCACACTACCTGGCAAGCCGCCTGGCCGAGCGCCTGGCCGCCGTGCGTCACGACGGTACCCTCGCCTATCTGCGTCCCGACGGCAAGACCCAGGTCACCGTGCGCTACGAAGACGGCAAGCCCGTCGAGGTCACGACCATCGTCATCTCCACGCAGCACGCCGCCGAGATCGAGGACATGGGCAAGATCAAGGCCGACCTCATCGAGCACGTCATCACCCCGGTCATGGCCGCCGAGAACATGCCGTGGGACAACGCGGACATCTACGTGAACCCCACCGGTCGCTTTGTCGTGGGCGGCCCCATGGGCGACACGGGTCTGACCGGCCGCAAGATCATCGTCGACACCTATGGCGGCTACGGCCGTCACGGCGGCGGTGCCTTTAGCGGCAAGGACTGCACCAAGGTCGACCGCTCCGCCGCGTACGCCGCTCGCTGGGTCGCCAAGAACGTGGTCGCCGCCGGCCTTGCCGACCGCTGCGAAGTCGAGCTGGCCTACGCCATTGGCGTGTCCAAGCCCCTCTCAATCATGGTCGACACCTTCGGTACCGCGCATGTTGCCGAGGACAAGATCGTCGAGGCCGTAGAGAAGACCTTCGATCTGCGCCCGGGCGCAATCATCCGCGACCTAGACCTGCGTCGCCCCATCTACGAAAAGACAGCAGCCTACGGCCACTTCGGCCGCGAAGACGCCGACTTCACCTGGGAAAACACCGACCGAGTCGAAGAACTCAAAGCAGCCTGCGGCCTGTAATTAAGAACCGCCAAGGTCACAACACGCACACGCTTTCAAAAGAAGTACCGGTCCGAACCGGTACTTCTTTTTTATTAATCCGGTGATGAAGATGTTTCGATATGAGCCTACGCTGCGTCACCAGCTAATGAATTTTGGAGCACACGCGCCTCTACCATGTATCCTTAGTCCCGAGGGGCGGGGCATAAGGTCGATCGCGAGTTCCGCACGAGCCGGAGAGCACTTAATGTGCTCTCCGTGCGAGCAGGACTGTCCGAGCAGGCGACCTTATGCCCCGCCCCTCGGGACAACGAGACAAGGCAAAGGAGCAACCATGGCAGGCAAGCCGCAAACACTAGCTACGACCTCGGCATTCGAGATCTTGGGCCCCGTCATGGTCGGCCCCAGCTCATCGCACACCGCCGGTGCCCTGCGCTGCGCCCAAGTTGCCGCCAGCCTTTTGGAAGGCCGCATCACCAAAGTCACCTTTGGCCTGTGGAACTCCTTCGCCCACACCTACCGCGGCCACGGCACCGACCGCGCGCTCGTCGCAGGCATCCTGGGCCTCGACACCGATGACGAGAACATCAAGCAGGCCTTCGACCTCGCACGCGAGCAGGGCCTCGAATATCACTTTGACATCAAGGGCGACGACGCCTCCATCCACCCCAATACCGTCGACATCGACATGGTCGATGACACGGGCGCCACGGCACAGGTCCGCGGTGAAAGCCTTGGCGGCGGCAAGATGCGCATCAGCCGCATTAACGGCGTCGGCGTCGACATCTCGGGCATGTATTCCACGCTCTTCGTGGCACACAAGGACGTCCCCGGTGTACTCGCCGCGCTCACCAACCTGCTCGCCTACGCCCACGTAAACATCGCTTTCTGCCGCACCTACCGCACCGAAGTGGGCGGCCAGGCCTACTCCGTCTTTGAGACCGACGGCGCGCCCGACGACACCGTCGTCCCCATGCTGCGCAAGCTCGACAATGTCGATTACGCGACCTTTATCGAGCTCCCCGGTTCTGCCTCGTCGCTCTCTCCCGGCGTCTCGGCCAAGGAAATCTTCGACGACGGCGAGCAGCTGCTCGATGCGTGCGAGGAACTGGGGCTCAGCATTGGCGCCGTCATGGCCGTTCGCGAGGCGCGTCTGACCGGCGAGGCCCACGCCGTCGCTGCTATGCGCCGCGTGCTCGACGTCATGCGCGAGGAGACCACGGCCCCCATCGCCAATCCGCAGCGTTCGCTCGGCGGGCTTATCGGCGGCGAGGCCAAGCTTGTCGAAGCCACCGGCCGCAACGATTTGAGTGCAAGCCTGATGGGCCCCGTTCAGACCGACGCCGTGGCCCGCGCGATGGCCGTGCTTGAGCGCTCCGCCACGATGGGAGTGATCGTCGCCGCCCCCACGGCAGGCTCCGCGGGTGTCGTGCCCGGCTGCGTGTTGGCGCTCGCCGATCGCCTGCAGCTCGACGACGAGCAAGTCATGGACGCGCTCTACTGCGCAGCCGCCATCGGCCTCAACCTCACCACGAGTGCCTGCGTCGCCGGCGCCGAGGGCGGATGCCAGGCCGAGGTGGGAAGCGCCGCCGCCATGGCAGCCGCCGCGCTGGTGCAGATGCTCGGCGGCACGCCCGAACAGGCGCTCGACGCCAGCTCCATCGCGCTGAGTAACCTGCTGGGCCTCGTTTGTGACCCCGTCGGTGGCCTCGTGGAGGTGCCCTGCCAAAACCGCAACGCCATCGGCGTGGCAGCGGCCTTTAGCTCTGCACAACTCGCCCTCGCAGGCATTAAGAGCTTGGTGCCGTTTGACCAGATGGCACATGTCATGCTCTCGGTGGGTCACGCGTTGCCGGCCACGCTGCGCGAGACGGCAAAGGGCGGCATCGCGCAGGCTCCGGCCGCACTTTCGGCCTGTGCAAAATGCGGTGTGTGCGGATAGCGACAAAGAACGACTCAAAGGTGGGACAAATGTCCCACCTCTTTTGAATGCCACCGTTTCCGTACCACAAACAGCAGGGCAATCGCTATAATGCAAGCCCAGTAAAAACACGATGAACCGCAAGGCGAAAATCGAAGGATATGCATACGATGTCGCAAAACGATCGAACTCAACTGATTCCCGATCCGCAGCAGCCGAGCAGGCACACCGGCGGCGTTCAGTCGCCGCGTCCTATCGCGCCGAGCCACGGTCAGCAGCGTGGTGCGGCAAACGCTTCCCAACGCCCGAACCAACAGCGACAGCAGCGTCAACAACGTCAGCAGCGCCAGGCAAACGGCAATGCGCCCAAGCAGCCCCCCACGCACGCTCGAGGCGATCGTGGCCCCGCGCGCAAACCCGCCGAGAACAATAAGTCGGGCAAAAAGACGACGCTCTTTGTCGTCCTGGGTCTAATCGTCATTGTCTATATCGTAGGCGTCGTAGCATTTTCGCAGGTAGCCTACCCCAACACCACCATCGCCGGCGTCGATGTCTCGTTCTCCAACGCTTCGTCTGCCGCCACCAAGGTCAACTCGGCTTGGAAGCACTATAAGCTCACCGTGACAGGCGATGACTTTAGCTGGACCTATCAGCCCGAGTCCGATGAACCCATCGTCGACGGTGAAGCTGCTGCAAAAGAAATCATCAACCACAACGAAGCCTTTATTTGGCCGGTCCGCCTTGTGGAATCCTTAAGCGGCAAGACCAAAACAACTGCTACCTCCAACGAAGTCGATCTTGATCAAGACGTCGACCTGTCCATGCTTTCCGACACCTTTGACCAAAAGAAGTTTGAGAAGGATCTGGGCGCCGCCATCGACGAGTTTAACGAAGGACGTTCGGGCACGTTCGAGGCCAATAGCTCCTATGACGAGCAAGCGGGCAAGTTTACCGTCGAGAAGGCGCGCTCCAACGAAAAACTCAACCGCGAGCATGTCATTAAATATGCCGAGCTCGAGCTCGCCTCGCTGGCCGAGACCGTAGATCTTTCCAAGCTCGGCAACGATGCCTATGAGCCACTCAATGGAACGCTGACCGATGATCAGATTCAGGCCGTATGCGATGCTGCCAACAACTTCCTGGGCGTCAACGTGACCCTCAAGCTCAACGGCGAGGATGCCGGCAAGGTTGATGGCAGCTCCGTGTTGCAGTGGATCAGCTTTGCCGATCCGGCCAACCCCACGCTCGATACGTCGCAGATCAGTAGCTGGGCAGCCGAGCTCGCCAACGGCTTTAATACCGTGGGCTCCACTCGCTGGTGGACGCGCGCCGATGGCAAGCAGTGCGCCGTCGAAGGCGGCGACTTTGGTTGGTCCATCGACAGCAGCTCGCTCGCCAAGCAGGTCGAGGACGCCATTAACAACAAGCAGACCGGCGAGATCGAGATCAAGTACTCCCAGAAGGCCGACACCTTTACTGCAAAGGGAGAGCCCGACTGGAAGGCGTATATCGACGTCGATCTGTCCGAGCAGCACGCGCGCTACTATGACGAGAACGGTAATATCGTTTGGGAGGCCAACTTTATTTCCGGCAAACCGGGCGAAGACGCCACCCCCGAGGGCGTGTGGCAAATCAACAGCAACGACGGCGGCAGCACCCTGATCGGAGCCAAGGACCCCGAGACCGGTAAGCCCAAATACGAAAGCCCGGTGAGCTACTGGATGCCGTTCGAGGGCAATATGATCGGCTTCCACGATGCCACCTGGCAAAACGACAAGAGCTTCGATAATGCCGAGTCGTACAAGTGGTGCGGCAGCCACGGTTGCATCAACCTGCGCCTGGCAGACGCCAAGGCACTTCACGACTGCATCAAAGTCGGCCTGTGCGTGGTTGTCCACTCGTAGTGCAACGCGCGCATTCCTACAACGTGGAACCGCTGCGACCAATCTAACAGTTCCGAAAGAAACCGTCCTATGCGCCCGCCCCAACCGGTGGGCGCATATAATTATCGAGGTTCTTTCTATAAAGGAGACGCTATGCCGAATGTCCCCACCATCACCCCGGGCGCGGATGATACCGAGCGCACGCCCGAAGATGCCACCGAAACGATTCCTCTGATTACAAACGCGCACACCGACAAGCAGAGCGGACGCACGAACGATACGGTCGAGATTTCCGATGAAGAGGCATATGCCAAGCTCAAGGCAAAACGCGCCGAACGTCGACGCAAAAAGCTGATTCGACGCGGTATTGCCGCCGGCGTCGTAGGTGCCATCGCGCTCATTGCCATTGTCGCTACCCTGGTTCTCAATGCGCAGCCACAGGGAGCTAGCGGGCCTGTGACCGACATGGTGACCGAGGGCACGTTTACCACAACGGTCGAGGCGAAAGGCCAGCTCAAACCCATTTCGTCCTCAGTGGTCTCCCCTTCTGTCGACGGCACGGTCGATTCGATCAACGTGCAGGCAGGCCAATCCGTCAGCGAGGGCGACGTACTTATGACCATTAAAAACGACGAGCTCGATCGCAACGTTGCCGAGGCGCAGCGTGCAGTTGCAGCCGCCCAGGAAGACCTCACCAACGCGCAGAAAGCCGCCGCTGTCGCGCAGGCCACCCCAACGACGGACGTCGATGGAGCTTCCGCAGCGGCTGGCGTCTCTGACGCATCAGCGGACACGAACGCCGTATCGGCCGCGCAGCGCAGCCTCGCTTCGGCCCAGGCAAACCTAGACCAGGCGAACGCCAAGGCCGCCAGTCGCACGGTCACGGCCCCGAGCTCGGGTAGCATCGTGGAGCTTAACGCCAAGGTGGGCGCCACGGTAACAGGCGGCATGATCATGGGCGAAAGCGATACGAGCGGCGGCAAGCAGTGCATGCAGATCGCCGACCTATCCAAGATGAAGGTGACCGTGCAGGTGGGCGAAAAGGACATCGCCAAGATCGCCGTTGGGCAGAGCGCCAACGTCACGTATCCCGCGTTTCCCGATATCGTGAGCCAGGGAACCGTCACGGCTATCGCGTCGGTGGCAAACTCCGACGCCGCCAACGGCGGCGGCAGCGTGACCTTTAACGTCGACATCCTCATCGAGGCGCCCGACGCGCGCCTGAAGCCGGGCATGACGGCCGAGGTCTCGGTGGTGACCGAGCAGCTCGACGACGTGGTGATGGTGCCGACGATGGCGCTCATGACCGAAGACGGCGAACACTATTACGTCAACGTGGCAACCGATGACGAGGGCAAGCAAACCCATCGCGTGAAGGTGGCCGTCGTGACGCAAAACGACAACGAAGCCGTAGTCGGCAAGACACAGGTCAAGCGCGACGACCAGGGCAACGAGATCAACCCCAACGTGCCGGTTACCAAGCTGCGCGATGGCGACACGCTCGTCATGGACACCGGAGCGGACGCAACGGCTGACGGCGGCTACAGCGCGGATTCGGGCAGTATGCCTGCCGATGAGGACATGTAATGCGTCCCGTTATCGACATCCGCAACGTGCACCGCATCTTTGAGAGCGAGGCGGGGTGCGCCCACATCCTGCACAACGTGAGCCTGGCGGTAGATCCCGGCGAGTTCGTCGCCATTACCGGCCCTTCGGGCTCGGGCAAGTCAACGCTCATGAACATCCTGGGCTGTCTGGACAAACCGACGGCGGGCGACTATTACCTGCAAGGGCTCAACGTGGCCGAGCTTGACGATGACGAGCTCACCGAAGTTCGCGCCCTGAGTATTGGCTTTGTCTTTCAGAGTTTCAACCTGCTGCCGCGCCTGTCGGTTATCGAAAACGTCATGCTGCCGCTGGCCTACACCAATGTGCCCCGTAGCCAGCGCGAAATGCGCGCCGTGCACGCGCTGCAGGCTGTCACGCTGCCCGTCGACCACTGGGACCACCGCATATCCGAGCTCTCGGGCGGCCAGATGCAGCGCGTCGCAATCGCGCGCGCCCTCGTCAATGACCCGCCCATCATTCTGGCCGACGAGCCGACGGGAAACCTGGACTCCGCCACTGGAGCGCTTGTGATGGAGACCTTCCATAAGCTCCAGAAGCGCGGCAAAACCATCGTGCTTATCACACACGACCCCAGCATCGCCGCCGAGGCCGACCGTGCCATGACCATCCGCGACGGTCGCATTCACGACGGCGCGTATATTCCACATGCACCGCGGACCCTGCGCAGCGCCGTAGATAGCCTGCCCATGATTTCCGCCTCCACCAACCCGCCGAAAGGAGTGGTGGCATGAGCGCCCGCGATCTCATCCAGGAAGCCCTTCACTCGCTCGAAGCCAACAAGGGGCGCAGCCTGCTCACCATCCTGGGCATTGTCATCGGCATCGCCTCGGTTATCGCCATGACTTCGCTCATCGGCG
Source organism: Collinsella aerofaciens (assembly GCF_040926185.1). Taxonomy (GTDB): domain Bacteria; phylum Actinomycetota; class Coriobacteriia; order Coriobacteriales; family Coriobacteriaceae; genus Collinsella; species Collinsella aerofaciens_BC. The sequence continues at coordinate 104,535 of NZ_JBCOIQ010000004.1, read as the reverse complement.
GTATCCAAAACAGCCTGGTCAACAGTCTGGGCCTCAATGCGGCACGCATGGTGCAAATCTATTCGTCGCAAGAACTCACCGAGTCGGACATCGAGAAGCTTCAAAAACTGGTGCCGCAGATTGAGCAGATCGGCATTGTCGACAGCGCGTATACCGAGTATAAGACCGGCGATAAAAGCTATACCGTTATGGCACAGGGTGTCGATAGCGACATGCTCGACGCCGTGGGGGCCAGCAAGCTCGTTGCGGGGCGCACCTATTCCCAGGCCGAGTCCCAATCAGGCTCGCACGTGGCGCTCATCAGCCGCGGCGGCGCCGATCAGCTTTACGGCAACGAACAGGATGCGCTGGGGAAAACCATCAAGGTGTCCAACGGCGAGGTGCAGATTGTAGGCGTGATTGATGGCGGCAGCGACTCCATGGGCTCGCTCACGCTGTATATGCCACGCGAAACCATCTCCGGGCTGTTTGGCGACGAGAATCCTTCATTCCCCAGCGTGACGGCTCTTGCCGCCGAGGGCACAGACATGGACGAGCTTTGTAAGACCATCGAGTCCAAGGTGCGCGCAATGAAGGGCATCGCGGAGGATGATGAGTACGACAGTGTATCGGCGACCTCCATGAAAAGCGCCATCGATGCACTCAACTCCTTTATGGGCGCGTTCTCGCTCATCATGGGCGCTGTCGCCAGCATCTCGCTGCTTGTCGGCGGTATCGGCATTATGAATATGATGCTCACCAACGTGACTGAGCGCATCCGTGAGATCGGCATTCGCCGTGCCCTGGGCGCAAGTCGTCGCGATATCACCGCGCAGTTTTTGGCCGAGTCCTCGGCGCTGTGCGTCACCGGCGGACTGTTGGGTGTCCTGATTGGCTATCTGCTGGCATGGGGACTCACGTTCTTTGCCGCAAGCTCGGGCATCATGAGCGAGTTTGGAGCTACCGGGACGATCACGCCAAGCTTCTCCATTACAACAGTGTTGATCGCGTTTGCCGTATCGGTCGGCATCGGCGTAATCTTTGGCTTCTACCCCGCTCGCCGTGCAGCAAAGCTCGACCCGGTGGAATGCCTACGCTACCAGTAAGCCACCACCAACAAGTTGCGGTGAATTAGGGACTGAATATGCTATTTAGCAGCAAAAACAGACGCTATTTCACCGCAACTTATTGAAGGGCTGCTTGCGCCAGTTCCGTGCGTCGTCCTCGAGCGATTGGCGGATGACAGGCTTGTACGGGTCGAGCTTGCTCGGGGCGCTCCTCCTCGCAGGCGGGAGGGCACGCATGCGCGGCGAGCGCCTAGCGCGCGAACTCCCGTAAGAGCGCGTCTTCCACTTCCCTAAGCGAAAGGGCCCCGCCTCCCTCGGCGGGACGGGCGACCACGATACAGCGCGCTCCCACGTCGCGCGCGGAGGCGATCTTCTCGGCCGTGCCTCCTACGGTTCCCGAGTCCTTGGTCACAAGCCACTGGGCGCCCACCTGCCGAAGCATCGCCTCGTTGAGCTCGCGGGTGAAGGGCCCCTGCATGCCGATGACGTGCGACGGCGAAAACCCCGCGTCGATGCACTTCGTTATAGCACCGGGCAGAGGGAGCACACGCACGAAGAAGCGCTCCGCGAAATCGGCGACGCGCGTGTAGGGAGCAAGCTCCTTGCTCCCCGTCGTGAGAAGCGCGCGACCCGGGTTCTCGGAGAGAAAGCGCGCCGCGCAGGCGATCGACGCGACCGACACGACGCCTTTGGGCAGCGCCTCGACCGGGCGCGTAAGGCGCAGGCATCGTGCACCCACGGCGAGCGAAGCGGCCCGGATGTTGCCGCTTGCGAGCGTAGCGAAGGGGTGCGTGGCGTCGACGACGATGCGCGCGCCGGAAAGCTCACGCTCCATGTCGGCCTCGTCGAGCCTACCCGCATGCACCTCGATGCCCGGAAGCTCGCCCAAAAGCTCGCCTCCGTACTCGGTTGCCGCGTAGGCACGGGCGGGGATTCCCGCCCCGCTCGCCCATTCGCACAGGAGGCGGCCCTCGGTGGTGCCGGCGAAGATGCGCAGCGCCGGCGCGGATGCGGGCGCCGTCACTTCGGGCCGCCTGGGCGCGTGATCTGGTAGAGCAGCGCGTTCATAATGGCGGCCGCCACGGTCGAGCCGCCCTTGCGACCCCTCGCGACGATGGCCGGCACGCGTCGCGCGAGTAGCTCCTCTTTCGCCTCGACCACGTTCACAAACCCAACCGGCACCCCAACGACGAGCGCGGGCGCGATCTTCCCCGCGTCCATGAGCTCGGCGAGGCGCAGAAGTGCTGTGGGAGCGTTGCCGACGGCCACGATGAGCGGACCCTCGATGCCGCAAGCTTTGTCCATGCTCGCAACGGCGCGAGTCGTGCCCGCGGCGCGCGCCGTTGCGGCGACATCCGGGTCGGCCATATAGCACACGGCCTGGCAGCCGATCTTCGCGAGCGCGGGCTTGCTTATGCCTGCGAGCGCCATGTTCGTGTCGGTGAGCACCGTGGCCCCTGCGCGCAGTGCGTCGAGCGCACAGTGCGCGGCGTCATGGGTGAACACGAGGGAATCGGCGTACGAGAAGTCGGCAGTGGTGTGGATGACGCGCTTCACGACGGGCTCTTCGAGCGGCGGGAAAGTGCGGCCGCCGAGCTCTTCGGTGATGATCTCAAAGCTGCGCCGCTCGATGTCGCCGGGCGCCATCTCCTTGGAATCCATCTAGTACTCCACTCCTTCCCTTGCACATATCCCCTGCTCGTAGGGGTGTTTCTCGCACCGCATCTCGGTTATGTAGTCGGCCTTCTCCACGATCTTGCGGGAAGGCGCGCGCCCGGTGAGCGCTACTTCGACGCCGCGCGCGGACATATCGAGAGCGCGGTCCACGAGCGCCTCGTCGACAAGACCCTTCGAAAGCGCGTCGAGCGCCTCGTCGAGCACGAGCAGCCCCTCCTGCGCGCCCTCGAACTCGGCGAGCGCGGACGCAAGGTTCCCATCGTGCAGCTCGCACGTCGCGGCAAGTTCTTCCAGCGTCATGGACCAGGTAAACTTTTCCGACACCTTCCCCGCGAACACCGGCACGCCGAAATGCTCGGCGAGCAGTCGCGCCTCCCCGCTTTCGCCGTCTTTCAGGAACTGCACGACGACGACGCGGCGGCCTGCGGCGAGCATGCGAAGGGCGAGGCCCATCGCCGCCGTGGTCTTGCCTTTGCCGTCGCCATGATACACGTGGATCATACGCCCTCCTCGATAATGCGGTAGACATACTCCATGTCGAGCGCCTCGCGCACGACGTCGGCCAGGCGGTCAAACTCGCGCGCACGGTGATCGGCCGCGGACGCCGCGCCCGCAGCACCCACGACGCTCTCGGGCAGGCCGCGCATGCGCGCGAGCGAGCGTGCGAGGACGAGCGCCACCCCCGGTTCGTCGAACAGGCCGTGGAGATAGGTTCCGAACACGTTTCCGCAGGCCGCGCCTTCTGGTTTGCCGCCAATCGTGCCCGCAGGGGCGCAAGAGACGGTCGTTTCGCCGTCGTGAATCTCGTACCCGCGCGCCGTCATGCCGTTCCACACCGAGAACGCGCCTTGGGCGCCCGTGATGCGCAGCTCCGACTGGGCGAGGCGCTTTTCCTCCTTGAACACCGTACTTGCAGGGATGAGCCCGAGCCCGCGCGCGGTGCCAGCGCCTTCCCTGCCGTGCGGGTCGGAAAGCTCGTCTCCCAAAAGCTGGTAGCCTCCACATATGCCGAGCACCGGCGTGCCCGCGCCCGAAAGCGCGCGTACACAGGCTCCGATGCCGCTAGCCGCAAGCCAGCGCGCGTCGTCGAGCGTGGTCTTCGAGCCGGGGAGCACCACCAGGTCGGGCCGGCCCAGATCGGTCGTCGAGGAAACGTAGCGCACGCCCACGCCGGGCACGCGCGAAAGCGGGTCGAAGTCGGTGAAGTTCGACAGATGCGGAAGGCGCACGACGGCGACGTCGATGACGCCGCGCGCCTCGCGGGCAGATAGGCGCGGCGCGAGCGAGTCCTCGTCGTCCAGGTCGAGCGTAAGATACGGCACGACCCCCACGACGGGAACCCCGCACATCTTCTCGAGCGGGGCCAAACCCGGGCGCAGGATTTCCACATCGCCGCGGAACTTGTTCACCACAAGCCCCCGCAAAAGCGTGCGGTCCTCGGGCGCAAGGAGCGCGACCGTGCCGTAGAGCTGGGCAAACACCCCACCTGGGTCGATGTCGCCCACGAGCAGCACGGGGGAGGACACGGCGCGCGCGAGCCCCATGTTGACGATGTCGTTTTCGGCAAGGTTGATTTCGACGGGGCTGCCGGCGCCCTCGATGACGATGACGTCGTTTTCCTCCGCGAGCGAATCGAACGCCTCCAAAATCTGCGGCATGAGCGCCTTCTTTCGCGCGAAGTAGTCCCTCGCAGCGAAGGCTCCCTGCGCCTTGCCGGCCACGATGAGCTGGCTTCGGTGGTCGCTTTCGGGCTTGAGCAGGATGGGGTTCATGCGCACGTCGGGCGCGATGCCGCACGCCTCGGCCTGCATGATCTGGGCGCGCCCCATCTCGAGCCCATCGGCCGTGACACCGCTGTTGAGCGCCATGTTCTGGCTCTTGAAGGGAGCCACGCGCAGGCCGTCCTGCGAAAGCACACGGCACAGCCCCGCCGCAAGCAGGCTCTTCCCCGCGTTCGACATGGTGCCCTGGATCATGATGGGCTTCGCCCTACCCACGGGTATCGACCTCCTTCGCCGAGCCTCGGCCATCCGCGCCCGCCATAGCGTCGCTGCAAGAAGCGCCGCCCCGTTCGTCGGGTTCGCCTTCGCCCGATGCGCCTTCCGCCCGAAGCGCGCGGCTGAACGCCATCGCAAGCCGGGCGTTCTCCTTGCGCGTGCGCACCGCGACGCGGCACCAGAAACGGGACAGTACCGAAAACGAGTCGCACGTGCGGACCAAAACCCCCTGTTTATACAGGCGCTCGGGGATGTCTTTCGCCGGCGTGCGGACTAAAAGGAAGTTCGCATCCGACGGCACGACGGAAAGCCCGAGCGAGGAGAGCTCGTGGGAAAGCCACGATCGCTCGCCCGCCAATACATCGCGCGTGCGCGAGACGTATTCGACGTCTTCCAGGGCGGCGATGCCCGCGGCCTCGGCGACCGAGGAGACGGGCCACGCCTGCCCCGCCCGGCAAATCCCCTCGATGAGTTGGGCGTTTCCGCTGATCAGATACCCCAACCGCAACCCTGCCATTCCGTAGAGCTTGGTGAACGCGGAGAGCACGGCCACATGGTGCGAACACGCGGCGCGTGCGGCCACGCTCCTTTCGCGGGCGTCGGGCGCAAATCCGAGGAAGCACTCGTCCACGACGAGCAGCGCGCCCACCTGCTCGCAGCGGCAAGCCGCCTCGTCGATCACGCGGGGGTCGACGAGGCGCCCCGTCGGGTTGTTCGGATTGCAGAGGTACGCCACGTCTCCCGGCCCCTCGATCGCGCGGGCGAAGGAGGCGGGTACGTCGAAGTCATCCGCTTCGGAGAGCGGGAACTCCTGCACGCATGCGCCGTAGTACGATGCCGCCTCCGCATATTCAGAGAACGTCGGCGCGCACACGACGATGCGTTTCGGGCGCACCGCCGCGGCGAGCCGCCAGATGATGTCGGACGCGCCCGCGCCGCAAACAATAGTATCTTCGGGAATGCCCTGGGCGCGCGCTAGGGCGCGAACGAGGGCGAGGCTTTCCCTATCGGGGTAGGCGTCGATTCGAGAAAGCGCCTTGCAAGCTGCGGCGACGGCGCGCGGCGAGGGGCCTGCCGGATTCACGTTCACCGAGAAGTCAATGAGGTCGGAGACGCCCCCTTCGCAAGCGATGCCGAGCGATTGCGAGCTGCCCCCATGCGTACGGGCGCGCAGGATTCCCCCGGCAGCCCGGGGCGCGGCGTGGTCTTCCCTCATGCCATCGCCCCCACGGCGAGCACGACCGCCGCGCGCGCGGCGCCGAAGACGACGAGCGCGCATACGGACGCGGCGAGCATGAGCCTCGTCGCCCGGGCGATGTCGTCCCACTCGATTTCACGGGACGCGTCGCCTATCGTCGGTTTATCAACGAGCTTGCCAAAATACACCGCGGGTCCTGCCAGGCGCAGCCCGAGCGCGCCCGCGCACGCCGACTCGGTCTGCGCCGCGTTCGGGCTCGCATGGCGACGCCTGTCGCGGCGCCAGATGCGCGCCGCCCCGCGCGCGTCGAGCCCGACGATCGGGCACACGGCGATCATGAGCAGGGCCGATAAGCGCGAGGGAATCCAGTTCACCGCATCGTCGAGGCGCGCCGAGGCGCAGCCGAAGTCGATGTAGCGCTCGTTTTTGTAGCCCACCATGCTGTCGAGCGTGTTCACCGCCTTGTACGCCATACCCAAGGGCGCACCCCCGATCATAAGGTAGAAAAGCGGCGCGATGACGCCGTCGCTCGCGTTCTCCGCCACCGTTTCCACAGCGGCGCGCGCGACGCCCTGCTCGTCGAGAACAGACGTGTCGCGTCCCACGATGAGCCCGACTGTTTCGCGCGCCGCGACAAGGCCGCCCTTCGAGAACGCGCGGGCCACGGCCAGGCTCTGGCGGCGCAGCTCGCATGCCGCGAGAATCTGATAGCTCGCCCATGCCTCGGCCACGAAGCGCAAGCCGGAGTGAACCATACCGCAAAGATGCAGGATTCCCCAGGTCAAAAGCCCACACGCAAGCGGAAGCGCCACGGCGAGCACAAGCCCTGCGGCGCGCGTGCCCGCGGGCGTTTGCGGGAATACGCGCCGCAGGCGGCCTTCGGCCCACGTGATCGCGCGCCCCATGGCGACGACGGGATGGGGAAGCCAGCGCGGGTCGCCGAAGACAAGGTCGGCCGCGAACCCGGCGGCGACGGCAAGAATCGTCATCACTGGGCATCGCCCCCCGAAGCGGGGCGAACGTCGCGAAGGCAGCGTCCATCCCAGGTGGCGGCCCATGCGCCGCCTGGCTCGGTATGCACGTCGAAGTATCCCATTTTTGGGACAGCTAGCTCGGAGAGCAGCGCTTTCACGGTACCCGCGTGAACGACGAAGACGGCGCGCCCACTCCCCTGAGCGCGCTCCGATTCGCACGCCTCCCGAAACGCCGCGACGACGCGGCGGGTGAAATCGCTCTTGCCCTCGCCATGCGGGCAGCGCGTCTCGCACCAGGAGTCTACCCAGGCGCGGTAGCGCGCATCCTCTTTAAGCTCGGCGGCGTTTCGCCCCTCGAAGTCGCCGAAATCCATCTCGCGCAGACCGGGGCACGCCATAAGCTCCGCGTTCGGGAAGAGGATGCGCGCCGTCTGGTCGGTGCGGGCCATGCCGCTCGTGATAACACGGAACACGTCACCATCGCACGCGAGATCGCGCAAAGCGCGCTCGCCCGCGCTCGACAGGGGCTCGTCGGTGCCCGCCCCGCTGTAGCGATGGTCTTCCGTGCCCGCCGTGGCACCATGGCGCACGAAGACGACCTCCAAAGGCGCGCCCGCGCCCTGCGTACCTCGAGGCGCATCGGCAAGGTTTCCTTTGATGACCTGGGGAATCCCGCACGCCATGCGCACGACGACGTCGGCGCGCGCAGCGAGCGCGCATCCCAGGCGCCCCGCGCGCTCGCGCCATTGGGCGTCTTCCGCACGCATGGGGACGACCCCCGAACCGACCAAGGGCAGAATCACTGCGTCGAAGCCCATCAGCCGCTCGAGCGCCCGGTCAGCGTCGAGCGCGCGTACGAGTTCCTCAGCACGGTACGCGACACGGCCGGCAAAAGCCGCGGGCACTCCGCCCTCCGCAAGCTGCGCCGCGTCGACGAAATCGTCCGCCGCGAACCCGAGCTTTTCGCGCACGAAGGTCCTCTTCCCCGAATGCGCGCCACCTACCACGAGAATCATAGGAGCATGCCCCCCGCCACCAGCATGGCAAGCATCGCGAGCTCGGCCCATTGCAGAAACCATCCGGCCAAATCACCCGTCACCCCGCCGAAGCGGGACAGGGCAACATGGCGGTACCACGCGAGCACCAAAAGCCCCGCCACCGCTATAAGGGCGCCGACGGCCTGAGCGCACGCGACCATCCCTGCAGCCGAAGCAGCAGCGAAAGCGCAAAGCGGCACGACGATCTCCGCGCGCTTCTTCGCAGGCGAGAGCCCCGCGGCCATGCCGTCCGCCCGCGCGGCAGGCCAGCATTCTACGGCGAGCCCCGAAAGCGCGCGGGAGAACACGAGCGAGCACAGAAGCGCGAGGAACGCCCCCGCCGTAAGTGGCAGCGCGGTGAACAGGGAAAACTGCAGAATAAGGTACACGACAACACCAATGACCCCGAAGGCGCCCGCCCGCGGGTCGTGCATGATCTCGAGCTTTCGCTCGCGTGGGGCCCAACTTGCAAGCGCATCGGAGGTGTCGCAGAGCCCGTCTAGGTGGATGCCTCCCGTCACCGCCACAGGCAGCGCCACGAGCACGGCCGCGACGATGGTCGCGGGCACGCCGAGCAGGTTCGCAATGTGTCCCCACGCCGTCATGAGGAAGCCTTCCGCAAGGCCCACCAGGGGAAACGCGGCAAGCGCATGGGTTGACCCGAAATCGGTCCAGGCCGATTTCGGGACGGGGATGCGCGAGAACGTTCCGAACGCCGCGCCGATTGCCTCTGCTATCTTCACCTTGTAGGTCCTTCGCCTTTCATCCACACGGGAATCCCGCATACCACTTCGACTGCGCGGTCGGCCAGCGCCGCCACGCCCGCATTCACGCGCGCGAGCGCGCGCCTCCATGCCTCGGTCCCCTCATCGTAGCGCATCCCATCGGCGAACACGTCGACGGTGACAACCACCGTATACGCAGCGGCCTGAGCGAGCCGTTCGATGCCTCCGAGCACCTCGCGCGCCGCAGCGTCGGGGTCACGTGGGGACAAGCCGCCTTCCGCGAAGAGCTCGTTCGCAACCAGGTTGCCCACGTCCTCCAAAAGAAGCGTGCAGCCGCACGGAAGCCCGGGCACTGCGGCGCCCACGTCACGCGTGCGCTCGAGGGTGGAAAACCCCTCGCCCTCGCGCATCGCCCGATGGCGCGCGATGCGGCGGGTGCCCTCTTCCCCGAAGGGCTCCATCGTTGCCAGGTACACGCGGGGGCCGTCGTGCCCGAGACACAGGGATTCGGCGTAGGCGCTCTTGCCGCTCGCGGCGGCGCCGATGACGAGCGTCACCGTCATTTCCCGGCCTCGAAATGCTCGTAAGCAGCCATGCCAGTCGCCGTGAACGTCTTCCCATCCCGGTACACGCGCAGCGCCGAATCCAGAAGGGGCAGATACGCCATGGCGCCCGCGCCCTCGCCCAAGTGCATGCCTGCGACGAGGGGTGCCTTTATGCCGAGCTCGCGAAGGAGCTCCTGGCTTGCGGGTTCGCTAGATGCGTGGGTGCCCACGAGGTAGCCCAAGGCGTTGGGGCACAGGCGCACCGCGCACAGGGCCGCCGTGCAGGATATGACCCCGTCGAGGAGCGCCGGCACCTTCGAGGCCGCGGCCCCCAGGTAGAAGCCGCACATCGCCGCGATGTCGAAGCCGCCCACCTTCGAGAGCACGTCGATCGGGTCGGCGGGATCGGGCGAGTTCGCGTCGATAGCGCGCTCGACCACGTCGCGCTTGCGCGCGAGCGAGGCGTCCGAGAGCCCCGCGCCGCGCCCGACGAGGCTCCGCGCGTCCGCCCGGATGAGCACTGCGGCCACCGCCGCCGAGGTGGTCGTGTTGCCGATGCCCATCTCGCCCGCAGCGAGAAGGCGCACGCCGGCGCGGGCAAGCCCGCACGCGACGGCGATTCCGACCTCGATCGCGCGCATGGCCCCATCGCGAGACATGGCGGAGCCGTGCGCGATGTTGCCGCTCCCCCGCCGCACGTTCGCGCGCACCATGCGCGCGTCTTCTATGCCCCGGGCCATACCCACGTCGACGGGCACGACCTCGGCACCCGCGAACGCCGCCATGCGGCAGGCGCTCGTGGCCCCCTCGCACATGTTGCGCGCGACGGCTCGCGTCACGTCTTGCCCGCTTTGCGACACGCCTTCGGCAACGACCCCGTTGTCGGAGAAGAATACCGCGAGCGCACGGGGAAACTCGGCCACCTCGGCGCTCCCCTGAGCTGCGGCGATACACGCGACGGCGTCTTCAAAGTCGCCCAATCCCCCCAAAGGGTGCGCGATGGAGTCCCACGCGGCGTACGCGGCGGCGCGGGCACACTCGTCTGCGGGCGCGATGCGGGAGAGCGCGGCTTCGAGCACGGCGCCCGGCGCCGACGAGAACGCGCGCTCGACTTCCTCGCGGATGCAGGCAAGCGCGGTTTCGGTTGCTTCAGCCATGCCGTCTCCTCTCTGAGAACGACGCCGCGGCAGACGCGAACGCGCGCGCAACGTCGGGGTTCGCAGGATAGTACACATGCGGGAAGCCCGCAACCAGGGACGGGGTGGTCGTCATGCACGGCCAGCCCTTGTCGCGCCGGGGCTTTTGCGCCCAAAAGTCGCCGCCCGGGCAGGTGGACTGCCAGTAGTGGAACTCGTGCGCGCGGATGCGTGTGCCGCGCGGCCCGTAGAGCCCGTCGCGTTGAGAAGTGAGCTCCACGTACCCGAAATGGGACAGCCTTCCCCCGTTCTCGCTTGCGCCCTCAAGGGCGCCCGCAACAGGCCAGCGCCGCCCCTCGCTATCGGCGATTTCGCGCTGCAGGTACAGAAACCCACCGCATTCGGCGACCGTCGGCATGCCGGATTCCACCGCGCGCCGCACCGCCTCGCGCATCGGCGCGTTCTCGGAGAGCTGTCGCGCATGGAGCTCCGGGTAGCCGCCTCCCAGATAGAGGGCGCTTGTCCCCCGGGGCAACTCGCTATCACACAGGGGGCTGAAAAAGGCCAGCTCGCAACCAAGGTCCTCGAGCGCGCGCAGGTTCTCCTCGTAGTAGAACGAGAACGCCTCGTCACGCGCGACGGCGACGATGGGCCGCGCTCCCGCGATCGGCTCCAACCGGTAAGGTTCCTCGCGGATATCGGGTGCCGTCGCCGCTATTTCGAGCAAGCGGTCGACGTCGACGCTCTTTTCCACCAGCTCGGCCATCTTGTCGATGCGCGCGGAGAGCTGCTTGACTTCGTCGGCGGTCACAAGCCCCAGATGCCGGCTTTCGAGCGAGAACGCCTCGTCGGCGGGGATATTACCCAAAACCGCGACGCCCGTGTGCTTCTCGATCGCAGGCGCCGCGTAGGCGCAGGCAGCGGCGCTCGTCTTGTTCAGCACGACGCCGCGCACGTTCGCACAGGGCAGGAACTCGGCGATGCCGCGGATTACGGCGGCGAGCGATAAAGACGCCCCGCGCCCGTTCACCACTAAAGCGACCGGCGTTTCCGTGTCACGCGCAACCTGGTAGCTGCTCGCGTCGGCCACGCCGGGCGCCATGCCGTCGTAGAAGCCCATGACCCCCTCGAGCACCGCGACATCCGCGCCCGCGGCGCCGCGTGCGAGTAGGGCGCGCAGCGTCGGGGCGTCGGTGAAGAAACCGTCTAAGTTGCCCGAGCACGCACCCACGACGCGGCGATGAAAGAGCGGGTCAATGTAGTCGGGGCCGCATTTGAAGGCCGCGCATGCGAGGCCGCGGCGCGCAAGCGCGCGCAGGAGCGCGCACGTAACGACCGTCTTGCCGCTCCCGCTCGAGGGCGCAGCGACCATGAAACGCGGGATGGTCGTGCTCACCGGGCGCCGCCTTCCCCACCCGCACCACGCGCGCTGACGAGGAACACGGGGTTTTGCGCCTTCATAAGATGGTGCGAGCCTACAGCCTCGGCGCGGGCGGCCGACACCTGGCACGCCTCGAACCCCTTAAAGCGCGAACCCGAGAGAAGCGCGCACGCCTCGGTGAGCGTCTCAACGGTGACGCATGGCACGCACAGGCGAACCTGCGAGTTCTTCTCGAGCGCCGCCTCCACGATAGAGGGAAGCTCGCCCGCGCTCCCGCCGACGAACACGGCGTCGGGGACGGGCAGTTTCGCGAGCGCTTCGGGGGCGACACCGGGGACCGCATGTACGTTGCCGCACCCGAATGCATCCGCGTTCTCTCGGATGAGCCGCACGCCGGCCGCGTTGCGCTCGACCGCCCATACCGACCCCGCTCGCGCGACGAGCGCCGCCTCAATCGACACGCTCCCCGTGCCGGCTCCGACGTCCCACACGGTGTCGGTAGCGGTAAGGCGCAGCTTCGCGAGCGCGACGGCGCGCACCTCCTGCTTGGTCATGGGAACGTCGCCGCGGATGAAGAGCTCGTCGGGAATGCCCGAGGAAGCGTACGGCCAGCGAGAGCTCGCGGCGCGAGATGCGCCCGCAGAGTCCGCCGCGGAAGAAGCCGCCGCGCGCGCAGACGCGCCGGCCGGCGCCTCGGAGGCTGCGCTAGAGCCCGCAGACGACCCGGCGCCACCTGCGAAATCGATAAGCATCACGTTCAAGTCGTCGAAAGTCTGACCTGCGATTTCACTTGCGGTCGCACAGGTGATGCGCTCGTCGGGGTACGACAGGCGCTCGGCCACCGTCACGCGCGCGTCCCCGAAGCCCGCATGGCCAAGCTCGCCCGAAAGCCGCGAGGGGTCTTCCCCGCCCGACGTGACGAGGAAGAGTTCACCTGCGCGCTCGGCCTCGGCCACGATGTCGCACGCCACGCCGTGAGCGCTCGCGAAGCGCCAATCCTGCCATGGACGCGCGAGGCGCGCGGCGAGATACGACGCTGAGCTTATGCCGGGAATGACGCGCACGTCCACCTGCGCGTCGCCGGAGAGCGCCTCCACCAGGCGGCGCGCGCCACTGAACAGCCCCACATCGCCCGTCATCACGACCACGGCGCGCTGCCACGACGCCGCATCGGTGAGCGCGGCGACGATGTCCGCCGTCTTCACGAGCTCGCATCTCACCACGTCGGGCGGCACGTCGATGCCGGCAAGCGCGCGATGAGCGCCGATGACCACATCGGCGATGTCGATCGCGTCGAGCGCCGCGCGCGAGAGCAAGTCGGGGTTTCCGGGCCCCGCCCCGATTATCGTTACCTTTCGCATGGAATCTCCCGATACCCGCGCGGCGTGACCATACGGCCGCCTACGCGCTTCGTGTCCGCGTTGCCGACGAACACGGTGGTGAACATGTCGGCGTCGAGCTCCCCCAGCTCGGAGAGCCTGCACATGCCCGACTGCTGCCCCTCGCGCCCGATGTTGCGTACCCAGCCGCAGAGCGTGTCGGGGGCCTTCCATTCGAGCATAATCTTCGCCGCGCGCGAGAGCCTGTCGGCGCGCTTTCTGCTGCGCGGGTTGTACAAACAGATGCAGAAGTCGGCGCTCGCCACGGCGGCGAGCCTGCGCTCGATGACCTCCCACGGCGTGAGCAGGTCGGAGAGCGACACGACCGCGAAGTCGTGGGCAAGCGGGGCGCCGAGCACCGCCGACCCGCTCTGAGCCGCGGTGGCCCCGGAGATAACTTCCACGTCTACATCGGGGTAGTCCTCCGCAAGCTCCAGCACGGGGCTCGCCATGCCGTAAACGCCCGCGTCACCGCTGCACACGAGCGCCACGGCTTCTCCGCTCTGCGCGCGCGAAAGCGCCAGACGGCACCGTTCGACCTCGTGCATCATCGGCGTCGCGAGATGCGCCGCGTCGGGCACGGCGGCAAGCGCGAGCTCCACGTATTTCGTGTACCCAACAACGATGTCGGCCGCCTCGAGCGCGCGCCGAGCCGCAATCGTCATGCCGTCGGGGCCGCCCGGGCCGATCCCCACCACGAAGAGCTTTCCCATCACCGCTCCTTAAACGAAAGTTCGATAGATACTTTGGAAAACGCGACGGTCACGCCGCCGTGAGCGAGCTTCGGGAAGATAAGTTTGCCCCCGCCCGCGAGCGCCGCGCGCTCGCACACATTGTCGACCCCCACCGTCGCGCGCACGAAATCAGATGGCGAAACGCTGCCTTCGACCTGCGACAACTCCTCTGCGGAATACGTCGCAAGCGGGATATTGCGCGCGCGGCAGAAGGCGAGCAGACCCTCCTCGTGCGCCTTCACGTCGATCGTCGCCGCCTCGCGCACGGCCAAAGGCGAGATGCCCGCCTGCCCGCACGCGAGAAGAAACGCCTCCCCGATCGCTTCGGCGCACGCACCGCGACGGCACCCTATGCCCGCAACGATACAGGGCACGACAAGGCGAAGCGGCTCGGGCGCAGGCGCCTGCACCCGCATGCCCGCCGGCATCCCCGTCTCACCGGCGGGCACGACCTCGTCCGTTGTCTCCGCCGCGCGAACGAACGCGCCTGCATTCGCGCCAGCGAACGGCGACACGACGATATCGGCCCGAGCGCGGTCGGACGCAATGTCTACCCCCTCAGGCGGCTGTCCCGAAATCGGCATGTCGGAATAGAGTGCCACGCGCCCGCCCGAAAGCAGCCGCGCCGACACTCGCTTGATGGCCTCGGGATTCAAAACGGCGAGCCCCGCACAGCGCGCCCACGTATCCACCGCCCACACGCCGCGGACGTCGGTCGCCGTGGTGATGACGGGGATGGCCCCTACCGCGCGGGCCACAGTTTGCGCAAGCTCGTTCGCACCGCCCAAATGCCCCGACAAAAGCGGGACGGCAAAGCGTCCCGCCTCGTCAATCACCACAACCGCGGAATCGGTTGCCTTCGAAGCGACATGCGGCGCGATCGCCCGCACGGCGATGCCCGCCGCGCCCACGAACAGAAGCGCGTCCGACGCTTCCCACGCGAGCGCCGTCCATGCGCGCAGGTCGGCCTTCCCCTCGCCGAACCCGCGCAAAACGGAAACGTCCCAGCCAGGGTCGTCTTCACCTGTCTGTGCGCAATCGGAAAGCGCGTGTGCGGTGCGCACCGCCAACGCATACCCCCTCTCAGTGAACGCTATGCAGGAAACCCTCATCTAGCGCACCACCATCGTCGAGAAGTAGCTGCCCCGATCGGGCACATCGTCGAGCGAGCGGTACACGCGCTCGCCCGGAAGCCCACAGTCCTCTACAAGCTCGGCACCGTCGAAGGCACCCTCCTCGCAAAGGAAGCGCTTCGTGTCCGCAAGCGAGCGGCGCGCCTTCATGACCACCTTCGTCCCCGGCCAGCCGATTGCACGGCGCACCCCGTACAGAACGCCTTTACTCATACGTCGCCCCCAATTTCCCGATAACTGCATCGGCGCCCGACGTGCGGAAAAGCTCGCGGCGCTCGGCGTCGAACACGACCGCGGCGATGTCGCATGCGCCCGCCGCGCGGCGGCGCAACCTGTCCTCGATTGCCGCAGCGAGCGAGGCGCGCGCAGCGTCCCCCACGCCGGCGGCCTCGATTACCTCGAGCGCCGCCGTGGTCGTGACCGACGACAGGATCTCACGCACGGTCTTCGCGCCCGCGCCGGCCAAGGCCGCGTGGGCGGCCAGAATCTCCGCGCGGCAGTCGGCGGTACGCGAATGGGTGTCCATGATGCCGCCCGCGACCTTCACCAACTTGCCGATGTGTCCCACAAGAAGGACATTAGTAAATCCCTCGCGAACGCAGCAATCAATCGCATCGCCCACAAAGTTGGAGATAAAGACCACCGGCGCACCGTTTAGGTGGAAATGCCCCGAGATGAACTGCCCGCCGTAGTTGCCGGGCGTGAGCACGACTCCGCGCCGCCCCATAGCCGCATGCTGCCGAATCTCGAGCTCGATGCTGTCGCGCAAAGCAGCGAGGCTGCGCGGCTCGACGATTCCCGTCGTGCCCAGGATGGAGATGCCGTCCTTTATCCCCAGGTGCGGGTTGAAGGTCTTTTCGGCAAGGGCAACACCCTCGGGTACCGAAATCGTCACAGCAATATTTCCAGAAAAGCCGTGCGCGGCGCACACCTCGCGCACCGCCGAAGTGATCATCGCGCGCGGCGTCGCGTTGATGGCGGCCGCCCCCACCGGCTGCTCGAGCCCGGGCAAAGTCACGCGCCCCACGCCCACGCCGCCATCGACGGAAACTTCCGATTCGCGCGCGGGCACGCCCTTGCTGCCCGCAGCACCCGTGCCCGACCCCGCATGTTCCACGCGCGCGTACACGAGCACGCCGTCGGTCACATCGGCATCGTCGCCTGCGTCCTTTCGCACGGCGCACTGGGCGCACCCCTCGCCGATGCATGCGTCGACCACGTTCGCTTCGACGGGCAGCCCGCCGGGGGTGACGATCGACACGAGGCCGACGGGCTTTCGTGACAAGAGCATCTCGCAGGCCGCCTTCGCCGCGAGCGCGGCGCAGCTCCCCGTGGTGTAGCCGCAGCGCAGGCGGGTCGTCCCGGTATATATGTAGTGCTCGAAGGCCACGCTAGCTGCTCGCCTTCCGATACCCCGTGGCAAACGAAGGGTCGTAAAGCTTGCTGCGCTCGTACGACTCCGCTTGCGCGCCGTCGTGCGCAAGTCCGCCGCGAGCTCCGAGCACGCGGCCCACCACCACGAGCGCCGTGCGGTCGATGCCCTCTCGCGCGCCCGCATCGGCGAGCGTGCCCACTGTACAGCGCACCACGCGCTCCTCAGGCCAGGTCGCCTTGTACACGAGCGCCGCCGGCTCGTCGGAGCTGCGGCCCGCGGCCAAAAGCTCGGCGGAAAGCTCGGCGAGCATACCCGAGCTCAGGAAGATGACCATAGTCGAGCCGCTTTCCGCCATGGTGCGCATGCTCTCGCCCGCGGGCATGGGGGTGCGCCCGGAAAGCCGCGTGATCACGACCGACTGGCTGATTCCCGGCAGCGTGTATTCCTGGCGAAGCGCCGCCGCGGCACCGCAAAAGCTCGACACGCCGGGCACCACCTCGTAGTCCACGTCGCGCGCGTCGAGTGCGTCCATCTGCTCCTGGATGGCGCCGTACAGGCACGGGTCGCCCGTGTGCAGGCGCACCACTTCCTCGCCCCGCGCATCTGCCGTGCACATCACGTCGAGCACTTCCTCCAAGGTCATGTGCGCGCTGTCGTAGACGATGCAGGATTCCTTGCACTCGGCGAGCAGCTCGGGGTTCACAAGGCTCCCCGCCCAAACGACCACGTCGGCCGCGCGCAAAAGGCGCGCCCCGCGCAGCGTGATAAGGTCGGCGGCGCCCGAGCCAGCGCCAACGATATGAATCATCCGAGCCTTCCCTTCCCGTTTCTCATCGCAACCGTTTACGCTGCCATTCGCGCAGCGGCCAAAACACGGCGCCCGCAGCGGCAATCGGCGCAAATACGCAGGCAGGAGGCGCAATGCCGCCCGCCCTGGCTTTGACACGTTCAAAAGTGCCCACTATCATAGTAAAAGATTCGGCAACGAGCATATGACAATCGGATAAAAGGAAATGACCGGCGCGGCGCCCGCACAGCCCGCGCTGGCTTGCGGAGGGAACCAGGTGGGAATCCTGGGCAAGGGACATTACTGTATAGGACGCACGGGCGAACCGCCTCGCGCCCCAAGCCAGACTGCTTCGCCTTTTCCTCACGGCATCGCCGTGGCGTTAGCTCCTTGTGAACCCCGAGGGGTGCGCTTTTCTTTCGCTTGTGCCGACAAGCAACTGTCGCCGGGGGACCGGCAAACCGAGGAAAGGAAAAACCATGTCCGACCAGATGTCACGCCGCGGCTTCATGGGCGCCGCAGCAACCGGAGCCTTCGCGCTCGCCGGAGTCGCGCTCGCGGGCTGCTCCAGCACCTCCGCGAGTTCCGAGAAATCGAGCGAAAAGGAGAAGGCCGTGAAGCCGGTCATCCTCGTCACGAGCTTCGGCACGAGCTACAACGACTCGCGCCACATCACCATCGGCGCCATCGAAGACGCTATCCGCGAGAAGTACTGGCAGGACTACGACATCCGCCGCGCCTTCACCGCGCAGATCATCATCGACAAGCTGAAGAAGCGCGACGGCATCACGATCGACAACATGACCGAGGCGCTCGACCGCTGCGTGGAAGACGGCGTGAAGGAAATCGTCGTGCAGCCGACGCATCTCATGGCTGGCCTGGAATACGCCGACGTGAAAGACGAGCTCGACAAGTACGCCGACAAGTTCGACAAGATCTCGCTCGGCGACCCGCTGCTCACCTCCGACGACGACTACAAGAAGGTGGCCGCCGCCATTAAGGAGAACATGGCGTCCTTCGACGACGGCAAGACGGCGCTGTGCCTCATGGGGCACGGCACCGAAGCCGATTCCAACGCCGACTATGCCAAGATGCAGGAAGTGTTCAAGAACGAGGGCTTGACGCAGTTCTTCGTCGGCACCGTCGAGGCTGAACCGACCTGCGAGGATGTTATCGCCGCCGCGAGCGCCGCAGGGTACAAGAAGGCCGTGCTCGCGCCGTTCATGGTGGTCGCGGGCGACCACGCGAACAACGACATGGCAGACGAGACCGACCCCGACAGCTGGGCTGCGAAGTTCGTGGCCGCCGGCTTCGAAGTGACGTGCCTGCTCCAGGGTCTGGGACAGAACGCCGCGGTCGACGACATCTACGTCTCACACGTGGACGACGCCATCGCCAAGCTGTAAACTCGCCGCGCACGGGGGCGCCGGTCGCGTCCCCGTGCAACGGGCATGCGCCTTCCCCGACCGACGGCGCATGCCCGTTGCATTCGCGTCCCGCCCGCCCACCGCACGAGCGGGCGGTCGAAGCGATTGAAAGGAACCTCCCTCCATGTTGAAGAAAACCCTCGCCTTCGCCCTGTCAGCGGCGCTTTTCGCGTTCTCGCTCGCCGGCTGCGGCGGAAATTCAATCGACAGCGCAAAGGCAAGCGATGCCGATTCCCAGGAAAAGACCGAACAGGCGGCCGATGCGCCCGAGGGCGCAAGCGCTGCCCCCATCACCGCCGACAAGGTGGCCGACGGCACCTATCCGATCACCGTAGATTCCAGCTCGAACATGTTCAGGATTGTGGACGCCCAGCTCATCGTGGAAAACGGCTCCATGCACTGCGTGATGACGCTTTCCGGCACGGGCTACGGCAAGCTCTTCATGGGCACGGGCGACGAGGCTGCCGCCGCGAGCGAGGCCGACTTCATCCCCTATGTGGAAAACGCGGAAGGCAAGTACACCTACGACGTGCCCGTTGAAGCGCTCGACGAGGACACCGCCTGCGCCGCGTGGAGTATTAGAAAAGAGCAGTGGTACGACCGCACGCTCGTGTTCGAATCCGCCGGCGTCGATCTGCGCGCCGACGCACTGAAGTAACGCCATGCGGTCGATTCTTCCCAAGGGGGAAAGCAGGAAGCGTCGCAGCATCGCGGTGCGCGCGATCGCCTGCGTTCTCGTCGCCCTGTTCGCGCTTCCCTTCGCGGGGTGCAGTGCGAGCCCGAACGCGACCGGTGGCACGGCAGGCTCTCAGGAATACACTGTGAGCGTCTCGCTCTCCGGCGGGTCAGGGCGCGCAAGCATCGCCTCACCCACCACAATTGTGAAGGATGGCGACACCTACACCGCGACCATCACCTGGTCGAGTTCGAACTACGACAAAATGACCGTCAACGGCGTGGACTACGCGCCCGTAAACGACGGCGGCAACTCCACGTTCGAGATACCCGTCACGCTCGACGAGGACATCGCCGTGTCGGCCGAGACCGTCGCCATGTCGACGCCGCACACCATCGACTACACGCTCCACTTCGACTCATCCACCATGAAGGAGAAATCGGGCGACGATGCAAGCGGCGGCTCCCCTGCGGGAACGGCTTCAAGCGCCGCGGCCGACTTCCACAACGCCGATTTGGGCTGCGGCTGGGAGCCGACGGGGGCGCTTCAGCTTGAATACGCCGAGCACTTCACTGTCGACGAGTACGAAGGCGGCCTGCGGCTTATCTGCATTTCGAACGGGGAGCGCTTCCTCGTGGTACCGCAAGATGCAAAGGTACCTGATGGGTTGAGCTCCGACATCGCGGTCATAAGGCGTCCCGCCAACAAGGTGTACCTCGTGTCGTCGGCGACGATGTGCCTGGTCGACGCGCTCGATGCGAACGACAACATCCTCATGTCGGGCACGAAGGCCGACGATTGCTCGGTCGCGGGCTTCAAAAGCGCACTCGAAAGTGGGGCGATCGCCTACGGCGGCAAGTACAGCGCGCCCGACTACGAGCGAATATCGGCCTCGGGCTGCACGCTCGCCATCGAGAACACCATGATCAACCACACGCCCGATGTGAAGGAAAAGCTGCAGAAGCTCGGGCTCGTCGTGCTCACCGAACAGTCGTCGAGCGAGCCCGAAGCACTCGGGCGCGTCGAGTGGATTAAGCTTTTCGGCGTCCTGTTCGACAAGGAAGACGAGGCCGCGCACCTGTTCAACGAGCAGAAGGCCCGCGTCGAGCAAACGTCGAGGCTCGCGTCGTCAGGTAAAACCGTGGCGTATTTCTACATTAACTCGAACGGGGCCGCCGTCACGCGGCGGGCGGGCGACTACGTGGCGCAGATGATCGAGCTTGCAGGCGGCAACTACGCGCTCGATAACGCGCAGACGGCGTCGACGTCAGGTTCGTCAGTAACGCTCGAAATGGAGCGCTTCTACGCGACGGCGAAGGATGCCGACATTATCGTCTACAACGGCACCATCGACGAATCGGTTGCCACCTTGAACGACTTCGTAGGCAAAAACGCGCTATTGTCGCAGTTCAAAGCCGTGAAGAACGGCAACGTCTGGGTCACAAGCGCCGACATGTACCAGCAGATGACTTCCACCGCCGACATTATCGACGAGCTGCACGGGGCGTTCACCGGCGATGACGCGAGCAACTTCCATTATCTGAGGAAGCTCGGCTAGCGCCATGAGAAGCCGGCTTTCCATGACATACGACGAATCGGGGCGCGCCGCGCGGTGTCGCGTCGTGACGGCGCTGCTCGCTGTTGCCCTCATCGTGCTCGTCGGGGCCAACCTGTGCATCGGGAGCGTGCTCGTGCCCGCAGACCACATCCCCGGCATCCTTTCGGGCGGCGCGGCCAATTCCATGGAAAGCCAAGTCATCTGGGAGATTCGCCTGCCGCGTGTGCTTTCAGCCGTGCTTCTCGGCGGGGCGCTTTCCCTCTCCGGGTTCCTGCTGCAGACGTTTTTCAACAACCCCATCGCCGACCCGTTCATCTTGGGCGTCTCCTCGGGCGCAAAGTTCGTCGTCGCGCTTACGATGATCGTACTTCTGGGCGCGAACCAGGCCATGTCCTCGCCGGCCATGGTGGTCGCAGCGTTTCTGGGCTCGCTTATCACCATCGGCTTCGTGCTCCTCATCGCACGGCGCATAAGTTCCATGGCCATGCTCATCGTGGCGGGCGTCATGGTGGGATACATCTGCTCGGCGGCGACGAACTTCCTCATCGCCTTCGCCGACGACCAGTCCATCGTGAACCTGCACAACTGGTCTTTGGGTAGCTTCTCGGGTTCGAGCTGGGACGACGTCGCGGTCATCGCGGTCGTGGTGATCACCGTGAGCGCATGCGTATTCGCGATATCGAAGCCCCTTTCCGCCTTCCAGCTGGGAGAAGCCTACGCAAAAAGCGTCGGCGTGAACGTCGCACGCTTCCGCGTGGTGCTCGTCCTTCTAGCGAGCATGCTCTCCGCCTGCGTGACCGCGTTCGCTGGTCCGGTGTCGTTCGTAGGCATCGCGGTTCCGCATCTCGTTAAGTCGGCGCTGAAGTCGTCGAAGCCCATCCGCGTGATTCCTGCGTGCTTCTTGGGAGGCGCCATCTTCTGCGCGGGCTGTGATTTGATCGCGCGCACGCTGTTCTCCCCCGTCGAGCTTTCCATCAGCGCTGTCACCGCCATCTTCGGCGCGCCGGTGGTTATCGCACTCATGTTGAAGAAGCGGGTGAGGTAGATGGGGGAATTCGTGCCGCGGCCCAAAACGCTCCGAGCGGAGTCGAACCTCGAAACCCCGGTCGAAACGCAGGCTGACGGAGCGCCGCTTTTCCGCATAAGTGACCTGTCGGCGGGCTACGACAAGAAGGTCGTAGTCGAAGGCGTCGATCTGGAGGTTCGCGCGGGCGACGTCGTGGCGCTCATCGGGCCGAACGGCTCGGGCAAGTCGACCATCTTGAAAACCATCACACGCCATCTGGCACCGCTTGCCGGCGCGGTCGAGCTCGACGGGCGGGAGATTTCCCGATGGAAGACGGCGGAGTTCGCAAGGAACCTTGCCGTTATGCTGACAGATCGCCCCCGGACCGAGCTCCTCACCTGCCGCGATATCGTAGAGGCGGGAAGGCATCCCTACACCGGGCGAATGGGTACACTCTCGCCCGACGACCATAGTCGAGTCGACGAGGCCATGAAAACCGCACATGTGGAAGAGCTCGCCGAGCGCGACTTCATGCAGATAAGCGACGGGCAACGCCAGCGCGTCATGCTCGCACGCGCCATCGCGCAGGATCCGCGTGTGCTCGTGCTCGACGAGCCCACGTCGTATCTCGATATCCGCTACCAGATCGACCTGCTGCGAATACTTCGCCACCTTGCGAAATCGCGGAATGTTGCTGTCATCATGTCCATCCACGAACTCGAGCTCGCGCAGAAAAGCGCCGACAAGGTGATTTGCGTGAAGGACGGCCGGGTCTTCCGCGCCGGCGCACCCGAGGACATATTCACGCGCGAGACGATTGGCGAGCTCTACGGCCTTCAACATGGCACCTTCAACGAGCGCTTCGGCAGCGTGGAAATTGGGCGCCCGCACGGCGATGCGCACACGTTCGTCATCGCCGGCGCAGGTACGGGGTCGGCTATGTTTCGCCAGCTCATCCGGCAGGGCAAGGCGTTCTACGCGGGAGTTCTGCACGAAGGGGACATCGACTGCGAGCTCGCGCGCGACCTGGCGGCGGAATGCGTGGCCGAGCGCGCCTTCGAGCCGATCGGGGATAAAACTATAGCCCGCGCCAAAGAGCTCCTCGTCCACTGCACGCGCCTTATCGTGTGCCCCGCCGCCTTCGGCACCATAAACGCCCGCAACGCAGAGCTCGTCGAGTTCGCACGCTCGCATGGTATCGAGGTCATGCGAGCGTGCGAAGGCGCATCGGAGGATTCCCAATTGGAGTGGGAAGGATAAACTGGACTTTCTTTTAAGGATCCTCAGGCTACAGCTCCTACGCCGGCAAGGTCTCCAAGGCGCCGGAGAACCTCAGGAACAGGAATTTCCACGCCGACGAGCCCAACTAGGCCTAATCCAAGCGAGATTCCAGACTCGACAGACCATTGAGAGTCAGATCGTTGGCGACCCCAGAGACGCGCTCGATAGGAACCGAACCGTCAGACAGCGCCCACGTGCGATAGATACCGATAATACCCGACAGCAAAAACGCCAGATAGTAGTCGAACATCTCGTCCTTGAGACCTTGGGGCAGCAGATCGCGCTCGGCAATCTCGTGCTCGAGCGGCGCACGAAGACGAGCCATAAAATCATCGAGCGGAATGTTCTCGATCAGCTGACGATTGAGCACCAAGTTGTTGCACAGTGCCTCGTTAACGGTTTTAAAGAAGGTCGCCGCCGCGCCAAGAGCGCGCTCGCTGGTGTCACCGTCCATAGAAGCAAGCGTTTTCTCGACCGAGTCGACAATCATCTCCACCACATCGACGGCAATGGCATCGAGCAGGCCGTCAACCGTACCAAAGTGAACGTAAAAGGTCTTGCGGTCGACATTGGCCTCGCGCGCGATGGCACTCACCGTAATGTCTGCCAGCGGCTTTTCCATGAGCAGGCGCTCGAAAGCCGAAAGGATGGCATTACGGCTGCGAATGATGCGACGATCAAGACGCGGTTTGCTGGTTGCCATGGGCGTGTCCCTTCGATATGCAAGCATTCATCAACAGATGAGAGATAATCTACGTAAGAGGATTATCCCCCATACAGCACAAATATGCCCCGCATCATGAAGAACGCACGACTGCCCTACTGCGACTTAGGGTGCTTCTTCTTATTGAGTGCCGACGGAGATACGCGAATACCATCGCCTGTCTGGCGCACATAGGCTTTATGAGCCGGCTTAGCGGTCCCAGAAGCCTTCTGAGCGCGCTTCTTGGGATCAACGGTAACAGCATTCGTGGGGTGCGGCATAGTGGGCGCAGAGGGCGTCTGAGGCGTGCGGCCGAGCTTGCGCATCACACGATCCCAGCGCGCATGGATGCTCTCGTTGTGGGCGCTCTTAAGTCCCAGCAGGGGCGCAGCCAAAATGGTCGGCGCAATAAACGTAATGAGGCGCCACAGCAGATAGCCGGCGGTCGAAGCCGACCCAAAGAAATGACCCAAGAACAATGCAAAGCCGCCCTCAGCGCCACCAGTTCCACCGGGCAGGGGGACCGCAGAGCTCAGCAGCTGGACAAAGGCGCTCGCGGCCATGACCGAGAAAAAGTCGACCTCGTGGTGGCCAAAGGCAAGCATCAGGAAATACGGCACCAGATAGAAAAACGCGAGTTGCAGCATGGTGATGACCACCGTGAGCAGCATGGAAGAAAAATGTCCGGCTGAAAGCTTGAACTTCTCGGAGAAGGAGTAGATCTCGCCATCGACAAACGTGCGCCATCCCTCGATCTTAGTGGCCGAGACACCAATGCGCTCGAGCCAATTGATGATGCAATGGGCGACGCGCGTGACGGTCTTAGGCATGAGCGCGACGGCGAAGATACCAAGCAAGATGCAGCAGTGTCCACCAAAGCTAAAGACGCACAGCAACGTCATGTCGCCATAGCGCTCGGCAAAAAACGGCATGCGAGCAAGCAGTAGGATAGCGCCCCAGGCAACGAGGCCAAACTGGTACACGATAAAGCGCGTGAACTGCGTTGCTCCGGCCTCGCCGACATTTTGGCCCGCTTTGGTCAGGCGGTAGATCTGGGCGGGAGTCGAGCCCATCATCATGGGCGTCAGGTTACCAAAGAAGATGCCACTCGCCTCGACCGAGATCAGGTCGCGGATGCCGACGGGCGAATATGGGTCGAGCCAGACGGCGATCGCATAGGCCACAATGCCAAAGAACAGATACATGAACATGCAAAGACACGCGACAACGAGCCATGGCGCCTGGACGCTCGACATAGCGGCCCAGAACTGCCCCATCTGCCCGGTTACCACCAGATAGACGATATAACCCACCAGCACAACGCCGATAAAGATGGCGCCGCGGCGTGCGCTCTTATTGTCATCTCCGCCCGAGGCCTCAACCTCGACCTGGGGCTTAGACGTATGCTGAGAGGACTCCGTCATGAGACTCCTTCTAACAGTCAAAATATCTTGGATATTGTACCCGTAAGGGCCATAGGCAGAACGCAAAGCTCTGGTTCAAACGGGAATTGCAGACGGTTGTTTGAAAATAAAAAACCCGACCTTCCATGGGAAGGCAGGGTATCAGATGTATGGTAGCCCGTACCAGATTCGAACTGGTGATCTCCGCCTTGAGAGGGCGGCGTCCTAAACCGCTAGACGAACGGGCCACATGACATCTGCACTGCCGTGCTGCGAGGATATATATTACGGGACAAAAAACGTCAGCGCAAGAAGAAATTCCAAATTGCCCAAATTTTGTCGGCAGGTTATGGAACACGAAGGTAAACTGGGTAGCTAATTCAAGTTGAGATGCACCAAAAGAGCTTCGCGCTCGTTGGGAATATTGTCTTCGATCACGGCGTCGAGGGCGGAGTTGAGTAGCTGCCCCAGTTCCGGCCCGGGCTTGACTCCGGCACGGATCAGGTCGCCGCCGTTGATGGCGAGCATCTTGAGCGTATAGGGCTCCCCCGCCTTCAGCAGCTCGTGCGCCATCGCGCGCATCTCCTCAATCGTCTCAACGTAATAGAAGCACGACGGGGCCTTGCCGAGCGTGTCGGCACGCTTAAGATCCATGAGCTCGTCCATCAAACGCGGCGTGTCGACGCCCTCGCCAGAAAGCGCACACATCATATTGAGCAGGCAGGATCGCTCGGGACGCAGCGGTTTGTCGTGATATTTGATGAGCAGGCACACGTCGCGCACCAGGTCGTGCGAGAGAGCCAGGCGATCCATAATGACGCGCGCCTTCTTGGCGCCGAGCTCGGGATGACCGTAGAAGTGTCCGCTGCCGGCGTGATCGACCGTGAAGCACTCGGGCTTGGACACATCGTGCAAAAACGCCGCCCACATAAGGCTCGACGAGGGCGCGACGCCGTCACACAGCGCGAGCTCCCCCACCACCGTCAGCACACGGGCGATATGCACGTAGACGTTAAACGCATGATAGACACTGCGCTGATCAAACCCGCGACCCGCTGCCAACTCGGGCACGGCGGCGCAGATGAGCTCGGGATAGCGGAGCATCGCGTCTCCCCCATGACCGGTCGAAAGAATGCCCTCGAGCTCAATACCCACACGCTCACGCGCCACGGCATCGAGCAGCGGCGCGCACTCGGCAAGCGCACGCTTGGTCTCGGGCTCAATCATAAAGTCCAGACGGCAGGCAAAGCGCACCGCACGCAGCATGCGCAGGGCGTCCTCGTTAAAGCGACGCTTGGGATCGCCGACAGCGCGAATCAGCTTGCGCTCCAAGTCACCCTGGCCGTCGTAGCGGTCGACAAGCCCGCGCTCGGGATGCCAGGCCATGGCATTGACGGTAAAGTCGCGGCGCGCCAGATCGTCCTCGAGCGAGGCGGCACGCTCCACACTCTGGGGATGGCGACCATCGGTGTAAAAGCCATCCAGACGGTACGTGGTGACCTCGATACGCTCGCCATCGGAAATAGCCGTGATTCCGCCAAATTTAATGCCCGACTCCACAACCGCGATGCCGGCGGCCTCGAGCGCCGCTTTGGACTCCTGCCACAGGCCGCTACAGCACATATCAACATCGTGGCTGGGGTACCCCATCAGGGCGTCGCGCACCCAACCGCCCACGTACCAAGCCTCAAGACCAGCCGCCTCAAGCGCGCGCAGGACGCGCAGGGACGCATCGGACGGTTGAGTACCGTTGAGCGAAACATTGCACATGCCTATGGCCTCCTGCGACTATCAAATTGGCTATCGATTGCGTCTGCAAGAAGTCTAGCAAGAAACAGCCTCCACTGCACACGCAAGTCCGATAAACAAAAACGCATCCGTCCTAGTCTAAGACGGATGCGAAATAATCAAACTATTCAGACAAGGTGCCGGAACTAGCAGACCTGGCGAACCTCGATGTGCTTCTTATATTCGTCCACCTTGGCAAAATCACCCAGACCGGGGCACTCGACCACGTTGGCGCCAGTGGCCATCGAAAGGCGCAGGGCGTCCTCGACGCGCTCGGGGGCATCGTGCCACACGGACAGGAAGGCAGCGAGCGAGGAATCGCCGGCGCACACCGTCGACAGCAGCTTGACGTCGAAGGTGCGGTTGGCAAACCAGATATGCTCGCCGTTGGAGAAGTACGCACCGGCGCCACCAAGGGTCAGCAGCACGTTCTTGGCGCCCTTGGCGTGCAGCTCGGCCATAGCGCCCTTGACGGACTCGTCGTCGCCACCGCTCACCTTGATGCCAAAGATGTCAAGCAGCTCGTCGTCATTGGGCTTGATCAGCAGTGGCTCCAGAGCAATGAGGTCTGCCAGCTGATGGCTCGAGATGTCGAGGACGAACTCGGCCCCCTTGGCCTTGACACGGCGCAGGACCTCGGCCAAGAAGCCCTCGGAAGTGTTGGGAGGCAGCGAGCCGCTGATGACCAGGCAGGTCATGTCATCGAGCGAATCGATAAGTTCAAACATCTCCTGCTCGTTGGCCTCATTGATGGCGGCACCGGCATTGACCATGTTGTACTCGGTGTCGGGACCGGCGTTGAGGAACACATTGACGCGCGTAATACCGTCGGTCCACACGGGCTTGACGGGCACGCCCAGGGCCTCGGCGCCCTTAACGATAAACTCACCCGAGAAGCCGGCGAAGAAACCCAGGATCGTGGTGTCGACACCGTAGTGGTCAAGCGTAAACGAGACGTTGAGGCCCTTGCCGTTGGGCGTGTAGACGG
This sequence comes from Collinsella aerofaciens, assembly GCF_040926185.1. GTDB lineage: Bacteria > Actinomycetota > Coriobacteriia > Coriobacteriales > Coriobacteriaceae > Collinsella > Collinsella aerofaciens_BC. The sequence goes on along the minus strand of NZ_JBCOIQ010000004.1, from coordinate 76,581 downwards.
CGTTGCGGGTACGCGTGACGGTGTTGGCGTCAAGACCGTCGCAGGCGATGTTGTAGTCAATGGCGGGATTTGCAGTGAGCGTGTAAATCATGAATGTTCCTTTCACGAAGCAACGTGTTAATGAAAGTATATTCCACGCATCGACAAAAGGCTAGGACAACTCGGTGAACGGTGTGGAAGCGATGAAGTACGGCAGGACACCCCCCTGGCGGAACAAAAAGGCGCCCCGGCCGAAACCGGGGCGCCGCATGTGCACGAATATGTCGCGTTTCGATTACTGACGATCGAGCTTGCGGACAGCAACGCGCTTGCTGTACTCGTCGACGTGACCAAAGTCGCCAATGCCGACGGACTCGGCAACGTTAGCGCCGGTGGCCATAGCGAGCTTCATGGCCTCCTCGACGTTGTCGCGATCCCTGTACCACTTGTGCAGGAACGCAGCGAGGGTGCAATCGCCGGCGCAGACGGAAGAAACCAGCTTGATGTTGAACTCACGCTTGGCGTACCAGATGTCCTCGCCGTTGGAGAAGTAAGCGTCGCCGCGGCTACCACGGGTGAGCAGCACGTTCTGAACGCCAGCGTCGTGAGCCATCTTCATGGCAACGCGAACCTCGTCGTCGGTGTCGACCGGCACGCCGAAGATGGCCTTCATCTCGTGATGGTTCGGCTTGATGAGCAGCGGCTTCTTGTGAGCGAGCTCCTTGAGCTTGTCGGAGGACAAGTCCAGGACGACGTCGGCGCCACGAGCCTGAGCGTGCTCCATGACCTGAGCCAGGAAGTCGGGCGTAGCTTTGGGAGGCACGGAGCCGGAGACGATCAGGCACTCAAGATCGCCCGCGGTGTCCAGGATGTTGTAGAGCTCCTCCTGGTGCTGCGGCGTGATCGGAGCACCCGGGTTCAGGATGCCGTACTCGTGCTGGCCATCGTTGACGTAGGTGTTAATGCGCGTGATACCGTCGGTCCAGACCGGGCGGCAGAGGCAACCCAGGTTCATGACCTCCTCAACGATGAACTTGCCCGTGAAGCCAGCAAAGAAGCCGAGTGCGACGGTGTCAACGCCCATCTTCTTAAAGGCGAAGGACACGTCAAGGCCCTTGCCGTTAGCCGTGTAGCTGGCCGAGCCGGTGCGGACGTTCTCATCGGGCTCGAGCGGAGAGCTCGAAACCGTCATGTCGACAGCCGGGTTAGCGGTTAGCGTGTAGAACATTTACAGTACCCCCTGTATATGTGAGGGCCGCGTGGCCGGCCCATTCCAACCACGCGGTTACCTCTGATACCAAATTAGCGAGCTGCGGACTCGAGCAGTGCCTTGACCTCGGCTGCGGTGTTGCAGGCGAGCGCCTTCTCGGCGAGCTCGTCGCACTCGGCCTTGGTCCACTGGCTGATGGTCTTGCGGGCGCGCAGGATAGAAGGAGCGCTCATCGAGAACTCCTCCAGGCCCCAGCTGATCAGCAGCGGCTCGAGCAGCGGATCGGCAGCGGCTTCGCCGCACATACCGACCATGATGCCGGCCTTCACGCCGCTCTCGATGATGTTCTTGAGCGAGCGGAGCACGGCGGGATAGTAAACCTGGTACAGGTTGGAGATGGTGTCGTTACCACGGTCGGCGCACATGGTGTAACCGATCAGGTCGTTGGTGCCGATGGAGAAGAAGTCGGCGACCTCGGCAAGACGGTCTGCGAGCAGCGAAGCGGCGGGCGTCTCGACCATGATGCCGACCTCGATGTTCTCGTTGAACTTGCGACCCTCTTCGGTCAGCTCGGCCTTGCACTGCTCGACGAGCTCCTTGACAGCCAAGACCTCCTCGACGCAGGTGACGAGCGGGATCATGATCTTGACGTCACCGAAGGCGCTAGCGCGCAGCAGAGCGCGGAGCTGGACCTTGTACTGGTCGGGATTGGCCAGGCAGTAACGCACGGCGCGGAAGCCCATGAAGGGGTTATCTTCCTTGACCATGTGCAGATACGGAATCTCCTTGTCGCCGCCAACATCGAGCGTGCGGATGATGACCGGAGCACCCTTGAGCGCGCTGGCGACCTTACGGTAGGCGTTGAACTGCTCCTCCTCGGAAGGAAGCTCAGCAGAGTCCATGAACAGGAACTCGGAGCGGAACAGACCGATGGCCTCGGCGTCGTGATCGAGCGCGTTGGGCACGTCATCGGGGTTACCGATGTTGCAGGCGATGATCTTCTTGATGCCATCGGCAGTCACGGACGGCTTGCCGCGGAAGGCCTCGAGGGCTGCCTTCTCGGCAGCGAAGGCCTCGGCCTTGGCGGTGTATGCGGCGAGCGTCTCCTCGTCGGGATCGGCCTCAACGATACCCTTGCCACCGTCGACGACAACGGTCATACCGTTGCGCAGCGCGGTGCAGCTATTGGAAACCGAAAGGACAGCCGGGATCTCGAGGGCGCGCGCAATAATCGCGGAGTGCGACGTGCGGCCACCGGTCTCGGTAACGATACCGGCAACGTGGGCCTTATCGATCGTGGCGGTCATGGACGGCGTGAGGTCGTGCACGACAACGACAGTGTTCTCGGGCAGGACGGAGAGGTCGACGACCTCCTTGCCCAGCAGCTCGGCCAGAATACCGGTGCGGATGTCGGCGATGTCGGCCGCGCGCAGACGGAACATCTCGTCGTCCATGGACAGGAACATGTTCTCGAACATGGTCGAGGTGTCCATGAGCGCCTGCTCGGCGCAGGTGCCGCCGTCAATGGCGGCGTTAATGGCGTCGGTCATGCCCGGGTCCTGAGCCAGGACAATGTGTCCGCTCATGATCTCGGCCTCGGCCTCACCCACCGTCTCCTTCATGTGGTCGGCCTGAGCCTGGGTCTTCTCGCAGAAGACCGAAAGAGCGGACTGATAGCGCTCCTTCTCTGCTGCCGAATCAGCAACCTCGTGCGGCTCAAACGTCAAGTCGGGATCGACGGCGACCATGACGGTGCCGATACCGATGCCCTCGGAAGCGTTGACTCCCTGATACATTCCCATTCCTCTCTCCGTGTCATGTGATAAAGCGTTTTGCCATATCCATGACAAAAGAGCGCAGCTACCTTACAACAGGTCACTGCGCCCCCAAATATGAACTTAGTTGTTCAACATGCGACCCGTTTGAGTTCTACTCGCCAAGACCGCTCTTGATGAGCTCGATGGCAGCAGCCAGAGCCTCGGCCTCGTCAGCGCCGTCGCACTTGACCTCGACCTCGGTACCGCAGGGGATACCAGCAGCCATGAGGGCCATCGGGGACTTGCCGTTGACCTCCTTCTCGGGGGTGACGACCGTCACGTCACAGGCATACTTGCCCATGGTGGAGGCGAACAGACCAGCCGGACGCATGTGCAGACCCTGAGGATTAACGAGGGTAGCCTTCTCAGAAACCATAGTTGACTCCTTTTTGTGTTTAACCCCTGTCATGCATGTGGCAGGAGTCAGATTCACGACGTTGTTTATATTAACTCACATCAAACGGTTTTTCATTATGTTTCGGACGAATTATTGGACAGATGTCTGGGCTCGCCGCTTGCTCGCCGTGCGGGGCGATTAAGTTTGCTGCTCTACAGTCCTGCGCAAGACGGACAGCACATTAAGTGCTGTCCTTTGCGTGCGGAACTCGCGACAAACTTAATCGCCCCGCACGGCGAGCAAGCTGCGGAAACTCAGTCGGTCCAGAGTAATATCGGCCGAAAGGAATTCTAGCTGACGATCTGTCCGCGCTAAAGACTCAGCAGATAGGACCTTCTATGCCCATCTCTGTAAGTTGCGGTGAAATAGGGATTGAATTTGGGGTTGAAACGGTTAAACAGTCCCTATTTCACCGCAACTTATGGGAGGGGCAAGAAAAAAGGCGGGGGCTCCTGGTGGAGTCCTCGCCTTTTGTACAGGGGGCGATGTTAATCGCTAGCCGTGGGGTTAGACCAGACGGGCGTTGATCGTCTTGGCGATCTCGGCGGCGTCGGTGGAACCCTTGACGGTGGCACGGAAGTCCTCGTCCATAAGCGCCTCAGCGACCTTGGACAGGATCTTGAGGTGCGTGGTTCCAGCCTGAGCGCCCGGGATGAGCAGGGCGATGGCAACGTTGACGGGAGCGCCGTCCATGGTGTCCCAACCGGTCACGCCAGAGTCGTCCTTGACGACGATGACAGCGGCCTCGGTGATGGCGTCGGACTTGGCATGCGGAATGGCGAAGCCCTCCATCATGCCCGTGGTGCCCTCGGCCTCGCGGGCCAGGAAGGCGTTCATCACGGCGTCGGCGTCGCCGGCGATACCGGCCTTGACGGCCTGGTTGGAGACAAAGCTCAGAGCCTCGTCACGAGAAGCGAAGTCCTCGGCGACAAAGACGTTCTCAACCTTCACGAAGTCGGCAGCCTCGGCCTTGGGGGCCTCGACGGCAGCGGCCTTGGGGGCCTCAACGGGCTTGGCTACAGGAGCGGCCTTCTGATTCTTCTCGAAGTCGTACTTCTTGAAGGCCACGAACAGGATGCCACCGACCACAGCGCCGATGAGGATCGCGAGGACCCACAGCGGACCGTTCTCGACAACAGGCAGGACCAGGAAGCCGCCGTGAGGCGCCGGATCGTGAACGTTGAAGAAGATGGTCAAGATGGAAGCGATGGAAGAACCGAGCATCATGATGGGCATGACGGGCCAGATGTTCTTGGTCATGAACGGAATGGCGCCCTCGGTGATGTGGGTGCAACCAAGGATGAGGTTGACGATACCGGCGTCATGATCCTCCTGGCTGAAGTACTTCTTGCCGACAACGACGGCGAAGGTGGTGATCAGCGGCGGAACGATGCAAGCGGCGGAGACGGCAGCCATGAAGTTGGTGCCGAAGTTGTAGGTCTCGGTGCCGACGCCAGCTTCGAGAGCGGTACCGAGCAGGAAGGTGCCAGTAGCGTAAGCAGCCTTGTTGACCGGGCCGCCCATATCAAAGGCGCACATGCAGCCGATGGCCAGGCCAAGGATCACCGGACCGGAGTTACCGAGGCTCTGCAGGAAATCCATCATGCCCTGGTTAATGGCAGCCATGGGGCCGGAAATACCGAGCATGACCAGGCCGACGATGGCGGTAGAGCACAGCGGATACAGGAAGATTGCCTTCAGGCCATTAAGGCTCGCGGGAATTTTAGAGAAAGCCTTCTCGAGCAGCAGGATGACATAGCCAGCGAGGAAGCCGCCGACGATGCCGCCCAGGAAGCCGAAGCCCACACCCGAGCCTCCAGCGTCGATCATGCCGGTATCGGCGTTGATGGGAAGACCCTGGATGGCAATCATACCGGCAACAAAGCCGGGGACGAGCGCCGGGCGCTTGCCGATGGACTCGGCGATGTAAGCGGAGAGCACCGGAACCATGAGGTTCATGGCGATACCGCCGATAATCTTGAGCATCGCGGCAAAGCTGTTGTAGTCGGCAGCCGTCGAATCAAAGGACGTGATGCCCCACAGGAACGAAATGGCGGTCAGAACACCACCGGCAACGACGAAGACCAGCATGTGGCTGACGCCGTTCATGAGGTGCTTGTAGATGACGTGACCGATGGACTCCTTCTCCTCGACCTCGTCCTCGACATCGGCGGCAGCGGCAACCGTGTCGTCGCCCTTGGCGGCGAGCGCGCGGTCGATCAGCTTTCCGGCGGCCTCGACGGACAGGGCCTTGGAAACACCGACGGAAACCATGGGCTTGCAGGCGAAACGCTCAGCCTGGACATCCTTATCGGCTGCGACGACGACGGCCTTGGCACCAGCGATCTCACTCTTGGTGAGCTCGTTCTCGACACCGACCTGGCCATGTGTCTCGACCTTAATGGTCAGACCACGCTCGGCAGCAGCCTTCTCCAGCGCCTCCTTCGCCATGAAGGTGTGCGCAATGCCGGTCGGGCAACCGGTCGCGGCGATGATGTCAAACTTAGCCATGTGTCCCTCCTTCTTGAGTACAGCGCCCGCGGGCGCTCCCCTACACGCACTTCGATGCGCGTTTTTCCACAACTGAAAGATACCAACCTACCGTCCGCGTGAGAAGAGCTAAGGTGCAAATCTCCGGTGAAAGGTTCTTTCATAACCGTAAACGGTAAGTGAAAGTTTACCATCAACACTTGAAACGGCAAGGTGTATCTTGTAATTGAAAATGCCCGTATACTATGGCATGGCGTAGTAAATTAGATTTTCATGCCAACCAGGAGCCATCCATGACCGATAGTAGCAAGAGCGCACTTTCCCTCATTAGCACCCATCAGGGATACAGCGAGTCCGAGCAGCGCATTGTCGACTATATATTGGAGCACCAGTCCGAGGCGCCACGCCTCACGGCCGCTCAGCTCTCGCGCGCCGCCGCCACGTCCGAGGCGACCGTTTCGCGCTTCTGCCGCAAGCTTGGCTTTGGTAGCTTCCGCAGCTTTCAGTTTTCGTTGGCGAGGGATTTGGAAAGCCAGCGTAACGAGGGCCTGACTGACGAGGTCTCGCTCGACAATATGGAGCAGAGCCTAAAAAATATCCTCGCCGCCAAGGTGAGTGAGCTTAATGCGACCATCGACGGCATAGATCACGACACGTTGGCCGCAGTTGTACACGCGCTTAAGAATGCCGGCGTTATTGAGTTCGCCGCCGTGGGCAATACGAACGCGGTCGCGCTCGATGCGACGTTTAAGTTTTCGCAGCTGGGCCTGCGCTGCATGGCGAGCACCATTAGCGAGACATCAATCGGCTTTGCGCTCACGTTACGCCCGGGTGACGTCATCGTGCTAATCTCAAACTCTGGCAAATCGCGCCGACTGAATCGCATGGCAAAAGCGGCTCACAACTGCGGCGCAACCGTAGTCGTCATCAGCAGCGACAGTAAATCCCCGCTCGCGCGCCTGGCAGACTACACTTTTAACACCGTCAACCACGAAGCGCTGCTGACAACGGGCGACTTTGCGTTCTCTAAGATCAGCGCCACGATGATCATCGAAGTCATCTACAACTTCCTGCTGCCCGAGATTGAAGACGCTCGCGAGCATATCAGCTACTACGAGGAGCTCATCCAGCCGGATAAGGTCGTTGAGTAAAACGCGTAGTGGGACAAAAATTTCAGTCCATTTTGTCCCACCAACACCGCTGATACGACCTAACCTCGAGTTTCTTCGAGCATCTGCTTCGCGTGGGCCAAGCTTGCCTCGGACTGATCGCCGCTCAACATGCGGGCGATCTCGGCGGTACGCGCTTCACCGGTTACCTCGTCCAAATGCGTCTGGGGAACATCGCCCGGTTCCTTGCTGACGACATAATGCTTGTCAGCCATGACGGCGACCTGCGCCAAGTGGGTTACGACAATCACCTGATGCGTAGCGGCGAGATCTGCCAGCACGCCCGCGAGCGCACGCGCCGTGGAGCCACCGACGCCAGCATCGACCTCGTCAAACACCAGCGTATCGACACCGTCCGCGTTACCGAGGACAACCTTACTTGCCAACATGACGCGGCTGAGCTCGCCGCCCGACGCAATGCGGCGCAGGGGACGTGGAGTCAAACCGGCACCGCTGCGGTATAGCAGCTCGTAGCTCGAAGGACCAACGGGCGTCCACTCAGCACGGGGAAGATCGCGCGACTCCCAGACGAGCTCGGCGCCGCCCATCTCCAGGCGAGCCATCTGGCGGCCAACCTCGTGACAGAAGCGCGGGGCCGCCGTATTGCGGGCGCGCTTAAGTGCCTTGGCAGCGGCAAACAACTCGCGCTCAGCGCTCCCGAGTGCCTCACGCGCCTTTTTGATCTGTTCATCACCATCATCGACCAAGGACAGCAGCTCTTGCGAGCGATCGCGCATGGCAAAAACATCGTCCATGGTGGGACCCCACTGACGCAACAGGCCCTTGAGGTCGGAATACCGATCACGCATGCGAGCGAGCTCGCGCGGGTCGAAGGCGACGCCATCGCGATAGGCACGAAGCTCGTTCGCGCAATCCTCAAGTGAGATACAGGCATCCGAAAGCGCATCGGCAATGTCGCCCAGTTTGCGATCGACGGTAGCCATTCGGGAAAGTTCTGCCACGGCGCTGTTCACGGCGTCGAGCGCTCCCCCTTCGGAGGCAAGCGATGCATGGGCATCGTTAGCTGTGGCAACCAGTACCTCGGCATGTTCGGAGCGCGGCAGCAGTTCCTCGAGTTCCTCATACTCGCCCGGTTTGGGGTCGACCTCGCCGATGCGCTCGAGCGCAAAGCGCGCTTCCTCGACGCGACTCCCCCGCGCACGTGAGGCCTCCTCGACGCGACGGACCTCCTTGGCAGCCGCGCGCGAGGCTTTAAAGCAAGCACGGTAGTGCTCGAGCGCCTCGAGCGCAGAGCGTCCCGCCCAGGCATCGACCATCGCAACGTGATGCGCCGGATCGAGCAAGCGCTGGTGCTCGTGCTGGCCGCACAGATCCATCATCACGCCGACGCGCTCCGAAAGCTCGCGCACACTGGCAATGCGACCGTCAATCTTCACGCGGCTGCGGCCCTCGGCAGAAAGGCTGCGCTGTACGGTGAACCCCTCCGTGTCGTGCGGCCCGTCGAAGAGTCGCGCCTCGACGCTCGCCAGTGCCTCGCCCTCGCGCACCGTCGACGAATCCGCACGCTCGCCCAAAATTAGCTTGAGGGCCGAGAGCAGCGCGGTCTTGCCGGCGCCAGTCTCGCCAGTCAGGACAGTCAGGCCGGCACTCGGCACCAGCGTCGCCTCGCGAATGAGTGCAATGTTATAAACCTGCAGCTCATCGATCATGACGGACTCCGTAGAATACGCGGCTCACCGAGTTATAGAAGCTCTCGGGGCCGTAATCCAGCAGCAACACATCTCCGGGCCCGCGGCGCACCGCCACGCTCTCAACGGTGCCATCGCAGGTAATAAACTGTCCATCGATAGCGATCGCCGGAACGCTCGGGCGATCATCGGACATAAAGATTTCGACGACATCACTCGGCGAGGTCAAAAAGGCACGAGCCTGAATGGTGTGCGGCGCAATGGGTACGCAGACCATGCCCGTGTAATCCGGACTCACGATAGGACCGCCGGCACTGAGGGCATAGCCCGTAGAGCCGGTTGCCGTGGACACGACCACACCATCGCCGCGCAAGCGATCGATATGGTGGCCCGAAACGGTGATGTCGAACTCGACCATATCGGACAGCGGACCGCGGGTAAGCGCCATGTCGTTGAGGGCGAAGGTGCGCACGACATCCTTCGTACCGTCTTCGCGCACGGACACGATATCCGCGGCGATGGTGGCGCGACGGCTCACGTGCAGCTCACCGGACAGGGCGTCGCTCACGACCTGCAGGATGTCGCGCTCCTCGGGGCTCGCAGCAGTTAGAAAGCCCAGGTGACCATAGGAAAGACCGAGGATAGGAATCTCACGATGGTTGAGGATGCGGGCAGCGCGCAGCAACGTACCGTCGCCGCCGAGCGTAATGACCAGATCGGAGCCGTCAATATCAGGCGTGCTCTGAATCTTGGATCGCTGGTCGGCAGCCCATGCGACCTCATAGCCCTGGCGAGTCAGCCAAAGCTCGAGCATCAGGCCGCTCTCGACCGCCTCTTGCTTGTAGTAATTGGGAACCAGAAAGACCTTCATAGCGTTGCAGCTTTCTCGCTCATAACCGATACCTGGGATTGCAGCTCGTCTTGCGAGCGATCGCCGGGGTCAAATCTCGTGCCGTACAGGAAAAACTCAACGTTGCCCTTGGCACCATGAATGGGCGACACGCACACATCGACCGGGAACAGGCCCTTGGCAGCAAAGAGTTCAACCGCCGCCACGAGTGTATCGCGGCGCACGGCGGGATCGGTCACAATGCCGCCCTCGCCCACCAGCGCCGCCGGAGCCTCAAACTGCGGCTTTACGAGCGTGCAGAATGCACCCGTAGGCGCCAGGCACGCCAGTACCGCATCGATAATGTTCGCGATGCTGGTAAACGAGACATCACACACAGCCAGGTCGATAGTGCCGGCATAGCCAAGCTCAGGCAGCTGCGTCACGTTTGTGCGCTCACGCAGCGTCACGCGATCGTCCTGGCGCAACGACCAATCGAACTGGGCGCGACCCACGTCCACCGAGACAACGGTCGCAGCTCCGCGCTTGAGCAGACAATCGGTAAAGCCGCCGGTAGAGCAGCCCACATCCAGACAGGCAAGGCCCGTCGGATTGATGCCAAACGCATCAAGCGCGCCTTCGAGCTTAAGACCGCCGCGGCCAACATAGGGAATGCGCCCCTTCACATGCAGCGGCAGCCCCGGGATCACCTTAAGGCCCGGCGAAGTCAAGCGCTCACCGCCACTCGAGACCAAGCCGGCCATAAGAGTGCGAAGGGCATCCGCGCGATCGGCGCAGATGCCCTGTGAAATCAGTTCGTCATCAAGACGCACGCGTTTCATGAATGCCATCAACCATTCGTATCCGGAGATGCGGCCTAGCTATCCTGGGATTCGTTTGCCGCATCCTCATCGTATTCCTGCTCGAGCTTGTCGGCCTCACGCGGCGTCAACTCAAACTTGTCGACCATATCGACCGCGCGGGAGCCCAGCTCAATCGCTTCGTCAAACAAATCGAGCGAACGCTCCAAGGAGGTATCCTTGGAGCGAACGGTAGCGATGATCTGATCCAGACGGTCCGAAATCTCATCAAAGTTACGGACAGAACCCTCTGGCATGGCTACTCCTCGACGGAGTCGGCCTCGACGGCCTCAGCAGCGTCCGCATCCTCGGCCAACACACCAGCCTCAGCCTGGGCAACCGCAACCTTAGCGGCAGCCTCGGCAGCCTGTGCCTCCTCGCGAGCGCGATCCTCGGCCAGCAGCTCCTGGTATAGGTCCTCGCCCGGCAGCTCCTCGCTGCGAGCGATCTTGCCCAGCACGCCGTTGACGAACGACGCGGACTGGTCGGTGCCATAGGCCTTGGCAAGCTCGACGGCCTCGTTGATCACGATGGCGTCCGAGACCTCCTCGTCGGTGAGGAAACGCATCTCGTAAACGGCGATACGCAGCAGATTGCGGTCGGCGCCGGGCATGCGCATAAGATCCCAGTTCTTGGCAACGGAGCGCAGAGCGCAGTCGATGCGGTCGATATGCTCGTAGGCACCGCGGCAAAGCTCCAGCGCATAGGGGTCGAGGGGACCCTTCGAGATCAGGAAATCGCCCTCGAGGACGCGCTCGAGCGGACTGTCCGTGGCCTCGGCCTGGAACAGCAGCTGCAGCGCCTGACTGCGGGCAAGCGTACGCCCGCGATAAACCTTAAGACTCAAAGGTTACTCCTTGGGGAAAACGAGGCCGTCGATGCAAACGTCAACACGCTCAACCTCAACGCCCACTTGGGCATCGATGGCGGCGACCACGGCGGCGCGAACGGCCTCGGCGAGTTTCTTGAACGGATAGCCAAAGAACACCACGACGCGCACGGTGAGTGCGAGCTTGTCGCCGACGACCTCGGCCTCGACCGCCGGCTCAGAAGCCGGGGCCTTGGACGAGAGCATCATGGAGACAAGGTTGGTGGCAAGGTCCTTGACGCCAACGGAGGCGATGCCCTCGACATCCGACACGGCGCGCGAGACGATGGCGGTCAGAACATCGGGCGAAATGCCGATGCCGTCAATCTTGATTTCCTGGGGCATGAGTCCTCCTAGAAGAGTTGGTTGCTAGACGCGGGAGACGAACTTGCCGTCGCGGGTGTCAACCTTGATGACCTCGCCCTCGTTGAGGTACATGGGGACCTGGATGACAGCGCCGGTGTCGATCGTGGCCGGCTTGGTGGAACCCTGGACGGTGTCGCCCTTAAAGCCCGGGTCGGTCTGGACGATGGTGGTCTCGATGAACATCGGCGGGGTCACGCCCATGAGCTCATCGTCGGCGAAGAGCAGCTGGCAGATGTCGTTCTCGCGCAGCCACTTGGAGTTCTCTCCCACCATGTCCTCGGGAACGGGAACCTGCTCATAGGACTCGTTGTCCATGAAGATGTAGTCGGTACCATCGTTGTAGAGGTACTGGAACTCACGGGTGGTGAGCATGACGCTCTCGAACTTGGTGCCGGCGTTGCAGGTGTTCTCGACGACGCGGCCGCTCTTGATGTCGCGGGTCTTGTAGCGCACAAACGCGCCGCCCTTGCCCGGCTTGACATGCTGGAACTCGACGATGGTGTAGACCTTGTCCTTAATGCGGAGACCGAGGCCGTTCTTGAAGTCGGCGGTAGAAATGGTAGGCATAGCGACCTTTCTTGTTATGGGCAGGACGCACAGGCGTCCAAATTACATACGACAGAAATTATACACTTGCAGACGGCACCTGCAGCGAGCGCATAAAAAGAGAACGCGGGGCGTCCGAATCGATCCGGACGCCCCGCCCCAAACTATCTACCGAAGTAGACTAGCAGTCGATAACGTGCAGGTCGTGCGGGGTCTTGGTGAAGGGCTCGTAGCCGTTCTCGGTGACCACGCCGTAGTCCTCAAGGCGCACGCCGCCCACGCCGGGCAGGTAGACGCCGGGCTCCATGGTGACAACCGAGCCGATCTCGATGGTGTTCTTGCTGCGGTTGAAGTTGGGCAGCTCGTGAATGTCGATGCCCACGCCGTGGCCCAGGCCATGGTTGTAGTAATCACCATAACCGGCATCGCCGATGATCTTCTTGGAAAGCTTGAAAATGTCGTTGCCCTCGACGCCCGGATGGATGGCGGCGACGCACTCCTCGTGCGTGCGGCGCACGAGTGCGTACAGGTCCCGCTGCTCCTGCGTGGGCTCGCCCATCACGACGGTGCGCGTCATGTCGGAGCGGTAATCGCAGTAGCCCGCGCCGTAATCCATAAGAACGAAATCGCCCTTCTCGATCACGCGGTCGCTCGGCACGGCATGCGGGTTGGCGGTGTTGGGACCGCTCGCCACGATGGAGCCGAAGGCGAGGCTGTCGGCGCCGTTGGCGAACATAAAGTTCTCGAGCTCGTTGCGAACCAGCTTCTCGGTCATACCGGGCTTAATAAAGCCGAGCATGTGCTGGAAGGCGGCATCGGTGATCGACTGCGCATGGCGCATGAGCTCGATCTCCTCGGCGTCCTTGATGGCGCGCATCTTGTGGATGTCGTCGTGCATCAACGGCAGCATGCAGGCGACGGAGCGGTCCTCCAGGCCGCGCTGAATGCCCTGATAGAAATTAATCTGCATATCGTCCTCGACAGCGCAGACGCGGCAGTTGTTGGCCGCGATCTTGCCGGCGACCCACCCGGGGATGGTGCCCTCATCCATGTCGTAGACCCAGGGGCTGCCGGCGGGCGTGTTCTCCTCAAAGCTGTTGAGGTAGCGCGAGTCGGTGTGGAACAGGCACTGGTCAGCCGTAATAAACGCAGCGTGCGGGAACTCGAAGGTGTAGTCGAAGACGCCCTTCACGCCCGTAAGCCAACGAAGGTTGGCCTCGTCGCGCACCACGATGGCGTCGTAGCCACGCTCGGCCATAAGGGCACGGACACGCTCGATACGACCGGCAGGACCGGCAGCAAACTCAGACATGCAGATTCCTTTCTTGTTGTCTCTATATAGACGGAACGGGTCTCAACCGAACGACAGAATCGCATGCGATCCGCAACCGATTGAAAACCCGCCCCTCAACATGATACGAAAGACGATGGATGTCAATAAATCTTAGAGAAGTTCTTTGCGAGAAGCCAAGTAGGCATGAGCATGGCGCTCAAGAACCTCGTCCTCAACGCTCGTTAGACGAATGGCGCCTAGCGCCGCGGGCAGCGGCAACATGCTGCGGTTCGAGCGGACAAACTGCTGTCTGCGGAACTCCTCGATATATGCGGCAGGCTCCAGATCGAAGGCAAGCTCCTCGATACCAAAGTCCTCCAGGCAGTCATCGATCTCAAAAACGTAATCGATATCGAAGTCGCAGGCGTCGTGGGCAAGGCGCGCCTCAAAGCGCATGCCCTCGGACAACAGCTGGTAGGCAGGGACCTGCGAAGCGGCATCGCCCAAGCAGGCGCGCAGGGTACGCTCCCCCGTTTTGCCAAAATCGAGAGCATGGCGGGCGCTCGGGTTCGTTGCCGTCAGCACGTCTTTACGGGCAGTCTGAGACCATTGAACGGCATTGACGAGTGCGACCTCTTCGCCCGCGAGAATCTCGGGGACGGTCTCAGTAAACTGATTCCAGCGGGACTTACTGCTCGAAAGCATGGTGCCAACAAGTACCACATAGCCGAGCTTGAGGTCCTCGGGGTCCGTCTCGCGAACAAGGTCGAGGTCACACACGACCAAGCCCGGTTCGGGACGGAACGCGATGGCGGGAAGCGCATTCGCCGACGAGGCGACGAGCGGCTTCATGGTCGTCGCGACCGTGAGCATGGCGTCGAAGGTCGTCGGCAACAGCGCGCACTCGGTTCGGCCGCACCACTGGTTGGCGCACCAGCTAACAACCGAGCAGGTTGCGGCATCGCCAACGGCGACAACCAGATCGTCGCAGGTAACGCCGTTGGCAGACAGGGCGCCAAAGACGGTATCGGCATCGGCGAGCGTGGCACCGGCAGGCGAAACATCGAGGACGAGCAGCGACACGGCAAAGCCGGCGTCGACCAGCGCATGCTCGACGACCTCACCAAAACGCTCTGACGTGTCGTCGTTCCAAACGACCATCGCGCGCTTAGGCTTGCCCACAGCCGAGGAAAACATGCGCGACAGCTCATCGAACGCGCCCAATCCGACGCGGACATCGACACTGCGGTTTTGGAAATTGATCAGTTGACGGCGAATCATAGCAGCCCACGCTCCAAAAGCATCTCGGCACAAAGGTAGGAAACGTCCTCGAAGGACTTGTTGCGAATATCAAGGGTAAGGTCGGCGGCCTGGCGATACAGCGGACGGCGATGCTCAAACAGGCGCGCGGCATGCTCGGGAGAGCGAAAATCGGGGCGCGTGTCGGACCGACGAATCTGGCGAATCGAATCCTCAAAGTCGCCCTCGAGGTACACGCACGTACCCATTTCGTGCATCAGCTCAATATTCACCGGCGTTTCGACGATACCGCCCCCGCACGAAACCAACAGGCTGCGCTCGCTTTGGAGCGAACGGAGCGCCGAGGTCTCGAGCTCGCGAAAACGACCCTCACCCTCAGTCTCAAAAATCTCGGTTACCGACTTGCCGCAACGGCGCACGACCAGGCGGTCGGTATCGATAAAACGCCGCTTGAACATGGTTCCGACGTTTCGCGCGAGCGTCGATTTGCCCGCGCCCAAAAAGCCGATAAAGAAGATATGGTCGCAGCCGTGTTTGGTGTGCTGGGACATAGCGAGACCTATTCCTCGCAGGGAAGGTCGCGCAGGGCCCGGCGCTCAAAGATACGGAAGATCTGCGTATACCACAGGTCCTGCGTCGCCTGCGGCTTAACCAAGATGGTATCGACGCCGGCGAAGTTGCCGCTCCACACGTCCGTGTAGAGCTGATCACCGATCAGTACCGCCTCGTCGGCCGTGGCGCCGAGGCGCTTAAGACCCGCCTTGAGGGCAAACGGCGCCGGCTTCATAGCGTGGCTGATGGCCTCGAGTCCCAGCTCGCGTGCAGAGCTCATGACCTGGTCGCGATGCCAGTTGTTGGACACCATGCACAGCTTAAAACCTTTGGCGCGGGCGGCGTCGAGCCAAGCGGAAACCGCGGTGGGAACCTGCTCGGTGTCGCGCGGCACGAGGGTGTTATCGCGATCGAGCAGAATGGCGCGTTTACCGTCGGCCCACAGGGTATCAAGGTCGATGCGATCGACCGAGGCAACGTATCGTTTGGGGCTAAAAATCCTCATGTTAATTCCAAGACTGTTGATGCTCTTCGTAGGTTTGCGAGAAGTACTCCTCGTCCTGCGTAATGTAGAAATACAGGTCCTCGGAGTCGGTCGGCTCAAGCGTGGCCTTGAGTGCCTCGAGCGACGGAGAGCAGATGGGCGTGGGCGGCAGACCCTCGTGTTTATAGGTGTTATACGGACTATCGCTCTGCAGGTCGTCGGCGGTAACCTCGCCACCGGTGACATACATCATGGTCGCATCGCTGTTGAGATAGCGCAGACCGTCGAGCTTGCCGGCAAGACGGTTGTAGAAGACCGAGGCCACGTGCGCACGTTGATCGGCGTTGAGGCCCTCGCGCTCAACGATAGAGGCCAAGTTGACGATGTCGTAGTCGGACATCTCCACACCGTAGCGTTCCTTGATCTTGGCTTCGCAGCTCGCAAAGTCAAGCGACTTGTACTCGGTCTTAAACTGATCGAGCATAGCGCGAATCACGCCATCGGCCGTCGGCGAATCACCCAACGAATAGGTCTTGGGGAACAAGAAACCCTCGAGCGAGTCGTTGGCGGCGCCCTTAAGGAAGCTATAGTCGTCCACGTAGTTGGAGGCCTTGGCCTGGTTGAGGAAGTCTTCCTTAGAGATGCTGTCGTAGGCCTGAGCCACACGGTCGGCGACTTGATCGACCGTCAGGCCCTCAGGGATAGTCAGCGTATTGGAGCCCGCGTTGGGGCCTTCCATGAGCTGCTGAACAACCTTGGTCGCATCCATGAGTGTGGTGAACGAATAATCACCAGGCTTGAGCGACATATCGGCGTTGAGCTTTTTCACCGCCGCATAGTAATCCTTGGGATTTTCTACGATATGGTTCTCGGAGAGAATCGAAGCGATGCTGTCACCCGAGGCACCATCGGGAATCGTGATAGTAACCTGCTGGCCTGCAACGACTTTCGCACCCTCACCGCCAAAGAAGCCCTTGACGGCTGGCACGACAAAGAAAACGATCGCGACAAGCGCAAGCACGGCAACAACGCCACCGATAATCATAGGCACCGGGGAGCTTTTCTTTTGAGCACCGCGACGAGCATGCGTGTTGTAGCTCGAGCGGGTCGCCGGAGCAACGCCATGCGAACCACGAGCGTGATGCGAATGCGATTGGGGGGCCTGCGTTCGCTGGGTAGGTGCCTGCTGCTTAAAGCGGGTGCCGCCTGCAGGCTGGGCCGTACGAGCAGTGGGCTGCTGAGCCGCGTGAGAAGCCGAATGCTGAACCGAACGAGCAGAAGGCTGCTGACCCGTCCGTTGAACAGGTTGGGCCGAACGAGAGAAGGACTGCGCCGGGCGCGCGGCAGGCTGAGCTGCGCGCTGCGTCGGCTGTGCCGGACGCTGGCCAGGCTGGGCACGGCGCGACGCCGGCTGCTGTGTACGATTCGGCTGGCGCGGATCGGAAGCACTAGGCATGCGAAACCTCCTCGTTTTTACGATCGAGCCACGTCTGCAAAAACAGGCTGGCGGCAATCATGTCGATCTTGCCCCTCATCTGCTTTTCGTTGAGTCCCTGCTCGCGCAGGATACGCTTGGCCTCTTGCGAGGACAGACGCTCGTCCTCAAACTCCAACGGAAGATCGAGCTCGTCGGCAATCTTTTGCGCCACAGCGGCAACGCGCTCGGCCTGAGGGCCGGGCTCACCGGCCATGGTCAGGGGACGTCCGCTTACCAGGATGTCGGGCTCATAGTCCTCAACCAGGTAGCGGAACGTCTTGGCCATACCGGTGACCTCGGCGGCCGGGAGCACCTTGACAGGCATCGCCATCTTGCCATCACGGCTCGAGACGGCGATGCCAATCCTGGTCTCCCCTATGTCCAGCGCGAGCGCAACCACAGCGACCTCTTAGATTCTTAGGCGCCGAGCGCGGTCTTAGCGGCCGCGAGGGCATCGGCGATGCCGGCAGCATTCTTGCCACCGGCCTGGGCCATGTTGGGACGACCGCCACCGCGACCGTCGACCAGACCCGCGATCTGCTTGATCACGTTACCGGCGTGGAAACCGGCCTTGACGGCGTCATCGGAGCCGGCAGCGAGCAGGGCCGGAGTGCCCTTCTCAGTCACGCTGGCGACGACACAAGCAACAGGGCCGGCGACCTTCTGATGCACGGTGTCCCATACGTTGCGCAGGTCGGCAGCCTCAAGGCCCTGGAGCTCAGCGACAACGAGCTTATAGCCGTCGAGCTCGACGGCGCCCTCGATGGCGCTGGAGATGGCGTCGGAGGAGCCACCGGTCAGAGCCTTCTTGAGCTTATTGGACGTCTCGCGCAGCTCGGCCTGCAGGTTCTCCACGCGAGCGGGAACCTCATCCACGCGGCACTTGAGCGCAGTAGCAGCGGCGTCAACGAGTGCCAGGCGGTCGGCCATATAATCGAGGGCACCCTTAGAGGTCACGGCCTCGATACGGCGGACATTGGAGCCCGTGGAGGACTCGGAAATGATCTTGAACAGGCCGATCTCGGCGGTGTTGGCAGCGTGTGTGCCACCGCAGAGTTCGCGGGAGAACGGCTGGTCCTCAGCGCCCACGGAGACAACGCGGACGACGTCGCCATACTTCTCGCCAAACAGGGCGACAGCGCCGGCAGCCTTAGCCTCGTCGATGCCCATGACACGGGTCACGACCGGCTTGGAAGCGAAGATCTGCTGGTTGACCAGGTCCTCGACAGCCTTAAGCTGCTCGGAGGACAGGGCCTCGAAGTGCGTAAAGTCAAAGCGCAGGTGCTCGGGCGTCACCAGCGAGCCGGCCTGGGAGACGTGCTCGCCCAGGACCTGCTTAAGGGCGGCGTCGAGCAGGTGCGTGGCGGTGTGGTTGCGGCGCAGGAAGCCACGGCGCTCGACGCCGAGCGCGGCGGTCACGGTAGCACCGACGGCCAGCGTGCCCTCGGCAACGTGGGCGACGTGAGCATACAGGCCGTTGTGGTTCTTGGTATCGGAAACGGTCAGCGAAACGCCCTCGGCGGAAAGCTCGCCGGCATCGCCCTGCTGGCCACCCATCTCGGCATAGAACGGAGTGCGGTCGAGCACAACCTCGACGTCCTCGCCGGCGGCAGCGGACTCGACGGACTCGCCGTTGCGCACGATGCCAACAACCTTGGCGCCCTCGATCACATCGTTGTCATAGCCGTCGAACTCAGTCGCGGCGACCTTGTCGGAAAGCTCGACCCAAACGTCGTTGAAGCTGCCCCAGACGTCGCCTTTGGCATTGGCGCGGGCGCGGGCCTTCTGGTCCTCCATGCAGGCAGTGAAGCCGTCCATATCGACATCGTGGCCAGCGGTGCCGGCGATCTCGACGGTCAGGTCGATGGGGAAACCAAAGGTGTCGTGCAGCTTAAAGGCAACATCGCCCGGAAGCACAGCACCCTCGGCAAGCGCTGCCAGGGCCTCATCCAGGTAGACGCGACCGTTGTCGAGCGTCGTGGAGAAGCGCTCCTCCTCGGAGGCGACGATACTCTTGACGAGCGCGACGTTCTTGAGCAGCTCAGGATAGGCCTCGCCCATCTGAGCGTTGACCTCGTCGATAAACTTGGTCAGGAAGGCGCCCTCGATGCCCAGCAGGCGACCGTGGAACACGGCGCGGCGGAGCAGGCGGCGAAGGACGTACTCGCGAGCCTCGTTACCGGGCAGGATGCCGTCAGAGATCATGAAGTCGACGGCACGGGAGTGGTCGGCGATGATGCGAAGAGAACGGCTGGCGCCGGAGTAATCGTCGGCGTCATAGGTCTTGCCGCTGATCTCCTCGCCCAGCTTGATGAGGTGCTGCATCAGATCGCCGTCGTAGTTAGCAGTCTTGTGCTGCATGATAGCAGCCATGCGCTCCAGGCCCATGCCCGTATCGAGGTTGCGGTGCGGCAGCTCCGGCATGGAGCCGTCCTCCTGACGGTCGTACTGGGTAAACACGAGGTTCCAGAACTCAAGGAAGCGGTCGCAGTCGCAGCCAGGCTTGCAGTCGGGGCTGCCGCAGCCGACCTCCTCGCCCATGTCAAAGTAGATCTCGGAGCACGGACCGCAGGGGCCGGTGGGGCCAGCGGCCCAGAAGTTGTCGTCCTCGCCCAGGCGAGAAATGTGATCCTCGGCAACGCCCAGGGAGCGCCACACATCGTGGGTCTCGTCGTCCTCGGTAAAGACGGTGAAGTACAGGCGGTCGAGCGGCAGCTTGAACTCCTTGGTAATGAGCTCAAAGGCCCAAGCGCAGGCCTGCTGCTTGGAGACGCCGCCAAAGGAGAAGTCACCGAGCATCTCGAAGAAGGACAGGTGACGGCCGTCCTCGCCGATGCAATCGATGTCGTTGGTGCGGACGCACTTCTGGCAGGAGATAGCGCCGATCTCCTTCATGGTCTTCTTGCCCTGGTAGTACTCCTTAAACTGGTTCATGCCGGCGTTGGCAAGCAGCAGCGAAGGATCGTCGGGGACGAGGGACGAAGAAGGATAGAGCTTAAGACCGCGCTCCTCAAAGAAGTTGAGGAACTTGGAGCGGATCTCGGCCGTAGTCATTGACGGGTAGTCAGCACTCATAGAGGGAATCTCCTCGGTTTCACATCGAAACAGTTCAAACGTAACGATATTACCATCCCACCGCGCAAGTGCAAAAAAGAGGGCCGGCACAATGCCGGCCCTTCAGCGAAATTGCATGTTAGCGCGTATGAATATTAATCCGAATTACCCCGCTAGTTGTCATCATCGTCCATGGAGCCGTCGATGCCGGTTTTGGTATCGTCGTCCGAGTTGGAGTCATCGTCCTTGGCAAAGGGGTTCTTGAAGAAGCCCGTGGCATCGGGTTGCAAACCCGAGAGCTTGATCCAGGGATTATCGAGCTCGGGCTTGGGCATGGCCTTGGCCTCGGGCGCAGTCTCGTTGCCGATGAGCTCGGACTCGTAGATGAAAGTGTCGTCGCCGAGCGCGTCGTAGGCGGCGACCGGATTGCCATCGGCATCGCGGTACGGTGTGCCCTTAAACACGGCGCCGTCATAGGCCACAAGCTGGCGGCCGGTCTCATTCTCAAAATAGTACACGAAGATACCCTTGAGGGCCGCACACAGCGGGATGGCAATAATCATGCCGATGGGACCCATGAGTGCCGAGCCAATAACGAGCGCCGTGAGGCTCATGATGGGATGCACCTGCACCGAGCTCTGCATGACCTTAGGCGAAATCACGTTATCGGTGACGTTTTGGGCCACCATCGTCACGATGAGCGTCCATAACGCCAACATGGGGCTGAACATGAAACCGAGCACCGTGGCGATTGCTGCGCTCACCCAAGGACCGACGACCGGAACCAAATGCATGATGCCAGTGAAGATAGCCATGAGCGCCGCATACGGATGGCCGATGATCAGGAAGCCGATAAAGGCGAGGAAACCACCACAGATGGACGTCACGACCATACCGCGCATGTAGCCGCCGACAGAGCGAGAAAGGATGGCGACCATAAAGCGGTACGAGGTCTCCTTCTCCTGACCGATGATGGTGCAAATCTCGTGGTGCATGCGAGGGTAGTCGCAGGCCATCCAGTAGGCAAGCACCAGACCAAGGAAGATCACGAACAACTGCGAGGCCGTATTGGTGATGAGCGGGAACACACCGCGGCCAAGCTCGGCAGCGATCTGAGACACATACTTCGATGCCACGGTAACCAGCGACGAAAGATTATCGTCCAAATACTCCTTGAGCGGCGTGTTATTGAGCGTCTTGGCATGCGAGATCATCTCATTGAGATCGCCACCCGCAACACGAAGCTGCTCGGGCAGGCGGCTCAGGACTTCCATGATCTGACCAAAGAGAATCGGCGACAAGATGCAAACGACACCGACGAGCACGGCAACAACAACAATAAGCGCGATAAGCGAACCGACGCCGCGATTCACACCATGGTGCTCGAGCCAGTTGGTGATCGGGGACATCACAAAAGCAATGATGGAGCCGACGGCAAGAAACTCGATAACCGGTGCCAGGATGCCCATAAGGTTAAAGATGACAGCAGCAATAACAATGCAGCCGACAACAGCCCAAATGCGCAGCGTCAGAATGCGGGTGTCGCGCAGCACGCGATCGGTTTGTTGGGGGTGCTCACTCATGAACGAATCATCACTCCGTCGGGGTCGATCTTGTCCTGAATCTTCTTAAGCGTGCGGCGCAGCAGACGCGAAACCTGCACCTGAGAAATACCCAGCTTCTTGGCGATCTCGATCTGGGTCATGCCCTTCACAAAGCGCAGCTCGATCACCTCGCGCTCGCGCGGCGAGAAATCACGGATGGCTTCCTCGATCACTAGGCGGTCATCGGTAAAGTCGAGCTCGTTGTCGTCGTCGGCGTAACGGTCGAGAATCGAGGGGGCATCGTCGGAATCGGACGCACCAGGAGCCTCAATGGGCACCGAGGTATAGGCCGAAGACGATTCCATGGCCTCCAGCACCTCATCGACAGTCACATCTAGATACTCAGCGATCTCCTCAACCTTGGGCGAACGCTGCAGCTCGTTGGTAAGTTTGTCAGTAGCCTGGTTGACCTTGGCCGAGAGCTCCTGCAGACGACGCGGTACGCGCACACTCCAGCCCTTGTCGCGAAAATGGCGTTTGATCTCGCCCAGGATAGTGGGTGTCGCAAACGTCGTGAACTCGAGTCCGCGCTCGGGATCAAAACGGTCGATAGCCTTGAGCAAGCCCAGATAGCCGACCTGCATGAGGTCGTCGAGCGGCTCGCCGCGATTCTTAAATTTGTTGGCAAGAAACCTTACCAGGTTCATATGGGACATGACGAGCTGCTCACGGGCGTCCGGATCACCGGTCTCCTTGTAACGACGAAACAGCTCGCGGGTTTTCTCCTTGTCCCAAGCGGTCTTGCCGCTCCGGGAACGTTCGGTCATATTAGATATCCGCCTTGAGGTCGAGGGAAAGCGTCAGGGGCGCCGTAGTCTTTTCGTAGGAGTCGCACACGCTCGCGAGGATGAGCTCGGCATACACCGCAGCCTGGTCGTCTTCATCGACCGTAGCCTGGTCGCCAAAGGTAATAGTCATGCCAACGTGGGTCTCATCGACATCGAATTTGATGGTGATGTCATCGCAGTCGACCGCGGTGCAACCAAAGATGAAAGCCTCCTCAGCAGCCATGCGGATGTCCTCGATGCGATCGACAGACATAGAGCACAGGGCACCAACGTTGGCTGCCGTCATGCGCACAAGGCGAGCGAGACGCGGGTCACCGGCAACGGTCAGCGTGATAGGGCAGGTTGCTTCGCTACTCATCGCAGGACTCCTCAGAGGTCTCGGCGGGCGTATAGGTGTAATACTGAGCCGGCTTGGATACAGACTTCTGACCATCATCGTCGCCCGCGGCGGCCTCGTCCTCGCCAATTAGGACGCGCTCGGTAGGCTGCTCGGCCTCCGCAGCGGCAGCGGCGAGCTTGCGATCGGCGTCGGCTGCAGGAGCCTTCACCTTATTGAAGAGCTTCTGCACAGCACCGGCGGCAGAGTCGGTCACGCTCGACACAGCATTGCTGGCCTCGGCCATGCTACCGGTGACCTCAGAAATGTCGCGAACCACGGCTTCGACCTCTACGAGATTGGAGGTAAGGGCATCAACTGCCGTCTTGCTCGACTTAAGCAGCGGCTCCATCTGGGCAAGTGCCGGCGTAAGCTCATCGACAGCGCCATCGAGCTTTGCCACCACAGGCTGAGCCTCGGCGATGGTGTTGTTGAGGTCGTTCACGGTCTTATCGAGCGAGTCGACAACATTGCGGGTCTTGCGCAGGGTAAGCGCGAGCTCAGCGATGGCCCACACGCCGGCAACGGCGAGCAGCAGCAGGGCGATTTGAATGGGACTCATACAAGCCTCCCGGAGGAATCGAAATACAGACGATTTTCATGGTACCCCAAAGGGGACCGAACATGCCAAGAGCAGCAACGTGGGACAAAATTATCAGCAGCTACTTCGGTGCATTCCCGCTACGGTCGCGTTCGCTTTGCTCTACGCGCCACTCTTCCCAGCCGCGACCCGCAGGCTGCCAGAACGCGCCACGCTCCAGCCCCTCGGGCAAATAGCGCTGATCGACCCAGCCTTCGGGATAATCATGTGGATACTTGTATACACCGTATTCATCGCTGCCCGGGCGATGGCGATCGCGCAGATAACTCGGCACCTCGCGAAGCCCGCTGCTGTGGATATCGGCCAGCGCCGCATCGATCGAAGCCTCACACGCGTTGGATTTTGGCGCCAAGCACACATATAGTGCAGCCTGAGCCAGGTTAATGCGGCACTCGGGATAGCCAATGACCTCGGCAGACTTAAACGCGGCATGCGCCACCAAAAGCGCCTGCGGGTCGGCGTTGCCAACATCCTCAGAAGCGTGAATCATAATGCGGCGAGCGATAAACTTAGGATCCTCCCCAGCATCGATCATGCGCGCGAGCCAATAGATCGTGGCATCGGGGTCGCTACCGCGCATGGACTTGATGAACGCACTGATGATGTCGTAGTGCATGTCGCCGTTTTTGTCATACGTAAAGCCGCGACGCGGGTTGGCGATCTTCACGTCATCCACGGTGATGGGATAGCGCTCCCCCGCCGCGGGCGCTGGCGTTCCCTCGGTGTCGGGACGCGTGACGGCAATCTCGCTCGCAAGCTCGAGCGTCGTGAGCGCCGAGCGAGCGTCACCCGCTGCCAGCGTGCAGATGGTCTTGACCGTATCCTCATCGGCCGAGAACTTACCGTTCAAGCCCTGCGGTGCCTCAAGCGCACGCTCAATAAGCGTGGCGATATCCTCATCCTTCAGATGCTCAAGCTCCACGACGCGACCACGTGAGAGCAGCGCCGAGTTTACCTCGAAGTACGGATTCTCCGTCGTAGCGCCAATCATAATGACGGTACGGTTCTCAACTGCATGCAGCAGGGCATCCTGCTGCGACTTAGAGAAGCGGTGAATCTCATCGATGAATAGAATGGTGCGACGGTCGTACGTATTCAGGCGCGTCTTGGCCTCATCAATCACGCGACGCAGGTCCTTCACGGTACCCGTGACGGCGCTGACCTCGACAAACTCGCTCTTGGTATGGTTGGCGATAATGTGGGCCAGCGTCGTCTTGCCCGTACCGGCAGGCCCGTACAGAATCACGCTCGAAAGCACGTCGTGCTCGATCGCGGCACGCAGCCACGAGCCCTTACCGACGGCCTTTTGCTGACCCACGTACTCGTCGAGCGAACTGGGACGCATGCGCACCGCGAGCGGCGCATTTTTAAAGGAACGCTCGCGCGTCGAGACAGAAAAAAGGTCGTCCATAGCCATCCCATGCATCAATCAAAAGCTTTGTTCGTCAACAGTATACCGAAAAGATACGAACTACCGTTCGTTAATATAGGTACGGTGCGGAAACTTTAGACCCGGGAACAGCTTACTCGTCAGCTCGCAGAAATAGCCGTCCGTCATGCTCGCGATATAATCCACCACAGCTTGATCCTTGTCGACCTGCCAGGCATAGGTGCGATCGTAGTAGGAAAGCTGCTGCTCAATGCGCGAAATATGGTGCTTAAAGATGTAAGAGGACTCGTCGCCACTGTTTAGATCCCGCAGGCAACGGTCGTAGAGCTTTTCGAACGCCTCGCGCAGCTCCGCTTCGGAGTCGCCTTCGATACCGCCTTTACTATAGATCTTCTCGTAGTTCTCGCGCTTGGCTCGACGGATTTCCTCAAACAGGTCCTCGCTCATCTCGATACGCGGCTTGCCATAGCTGTGCTCAACGATATCGATGGAGGCGTGCGTGAGGATCCAACTGTTGTAGGCACCGCCCCGGCCATCATCAAAAGCGTCGGGCGAAAGCAGGCCCGCCGCGATCGCATCCTGACGGTCACGACCGACGTAGGCAAGAATATCCGAGATGCGAACGACGCAGCCCTCGAGCGTCATGGGACGCAGATGCTCAATTGCGCTATAGCCCGTGGCAATGCAATCCTCAACCGTCTGGTCAAACTGGTCAAAGGAGCTCATGTCCGAGAGCTCAAACACACGCTGCTCGTACTCGCCGTTATGGCATAGCACGCCGTCGAGCGTCTGGAGCGACACGTTGCGGCCGTACAGCGTGTCGAGCACGCGGACCGACTGCACGTTATGGAAAAAATAACGCCCCGTACGCTCATGATAGATATCGTTGAGGAAGCGCTCGCCGACATGGCCGAAAGGCGTGTGTCCCAAGTCGTGGCCCAGGCCAATCGCCTCGATCAGATCGCAATTGAGCCCCAGGGCGCGACCGATATCGCGCGCAATGCGAGACACAAGCTGCACGTGCAAACCGCGGCGTGACAGATCGTCATTGCTACGGAAGCTAAAGACCTGCGTTTTACCTGCATAACGGGTGTACGCCGGAAGATGAAGTATCTTTTCGGTATCGCGCATAAACGCCGGACGCATAAGCGTGCCTTTGTCGGTAGTGCGATCAATACGACGAATGACCTGATCGTCGTTGCAACGATACGGGTTGACATAGCCCGAAGCACGATCGGCGACAATGCGCTCGACCAGTTCGGGCGACAACGCCGAAGGAATACGGTCCATGCGCGCCTTAATGACGGCCGTTTCTTGATTAGTTGCCATGGCATGCTCCTTAAGAAGGATGCGCAATCGGTTACAAAGTGCAGCCCACGACCTCGATTATGGCAAAAATCGGCACCAAAAACGGGAGCAATGGCAGGGAGCGTGATTTTGTGAAGAGGCAGGAGAGGGCCAGGACCAGGAGCGAAACGGCAAATGCCACGATGCCGCCCATAGGGTCGAGCGTGCAAAGCGCGAAGAGTGCTTTGGCGTCCCCCATGCCAATCCCCGGGGCTTGACGAAGGCGCCGCCAGAGCGACTCAGTAAGCACAAGGGCAAGGTAGACGATGACCGCAAGACCGGCATGATCAAGTGCAGTGTTAACGCCCCTGTCGAGCCAAACGCCCGCCAACGCCGCCACGGCACATGCGCCGGCAAGCCCATTGGGAAACCGTCGCTCTCGGGCATCAATTGCCACGCCGGCAAAGATGCAAATCCAAAACGGGATATAGACCATCGGACTCCTCCTCGAGCTGCATCGCAAAAGCAAAAACCACCACAAAGGTGCCTGTCCCCTTTGCGGTGGTTTTGGTGGTGGTTATTTGGCGCCTTGCATGACCTCGTCAAGGGTAACGTTGACGGCGTGCTGCGTCGGCACCCAGTCGACCTTCAGGAACAGCGCGGCCACCGTGATGGGGATATAGCTGAACATAAAGATCGGGAAGGTAAACAGGTTAGTCACCAGACGCCACTTTTGCGCGCAGTGAATGTGCTTGTACTCAAAGATAGTCGTGAGCAGCGCCAGGATAAAGAAAGTCAGATACATCATGGCGAAGGTCATAATGAGCGAAGCGGCACAGGCCTGCATCTCGACTTCGGTAGCCAAAAAGCCGTGCGAGAGTCCACCCACGATCAGGAACGTCGCATTGGCGAGCATCGAGATGAGCGACAGCAGCATACCCGGGGCGATCGTCATGAACATGTCGTAGGCGGCAAAGCGATGGTAGCGGAAGATCGACTTGACCAGGTGCTTACCGTAAGTAAAGAACACCTGGTAGAAGCCCTTGGTCCAACGCATGCGCTGTTTCCAGGACGCCTTAAACGTCACGGGTTGTTCGTCAAAGAACTCCGCCGGCGCATAGCCAATGCGAATGCCGTGAATGGCGCAGAACGTGGTGAACTGAATGTCCTCGGTCAGCGTGTGGAACTGCCAACCGTGCATGCCCTCGATAACGCTGGCGGAGATGAGGTAGCCCGAACCCGAAACAGCGCAGGACGTCTTGCAGATATTACGCGCGTTGTTGAGGAAGCGCGCCTCGCGTAGATACCACGTGGCATTAGCAGCCGAGATCCACGAGCTGCCGAAGTTCTTGGAATTGCGATAGCTCGTGACCACATGGAAGCCCTGGTCAAAGGCATCATTCATCTTGGAAACGTAATCGCGGGAGATAACGTTATCGGCATCGAAGATAAAGTAGCCCTCAAACGTGTCGGGATACTCGTTGAGAATGCGGTCGAAGCCAAAGTCCATGACCCAGCTCTTGCCCTTGCGGGCCAGGTCATTGCGCTCGTAAACAATAGCACCGGCCTCGCGCGCGAGCTGCGCCGTGTTGTCGGTGCAGGCATCGGCGACCACGAAAACCTCGATGAGCTCGGACGGATAATCCTGGTCCTTGATGGAGCGAACGAGGTTGGCGATCACGGCCTCCTCATTATGCGCCGCGATAAAAAAGGCATAGCGATGGAGTTTTTTGGCCTTGGGAGGCGCGACCTCGCCACGAAGAGCGCCAATGACAAAGAAGACCACCTGGTACAGAAAGCAGACCGTGAGCAGCGTAACGACAATCTGGTTGAAGATCACGATGGGTGTGTTGGTTTGTAAAAAGGCGAGCATGCAGGCTCCCAGCAACGCGTAACGTAAACAATCGTATATCTTACCGCAGGCTTACCGAGTTCAAGAAACCACCTAATACTGGCTAGGCTTCGAGAAGACCGAGCTGCGGAACGATTTCATCTCCAACGGCCGTGCGACCGAGCGAGCGCGGAGCCAGATCGTCGAGAACCGCAGCGAGATCCCACGGCAACTCGTCGCGGCACTCAATGCGCTCCCCCGTCACGGGATGGTCGAACGCCACGCGCCAGGAATGAAGGAACTGCCTGGTCAGGCCCTGGTCGGCGCGCGCATCGCACTTGCCGTAGAGTGGATCGCCCACGCAGGCGTGGTTGATATGACGCATATGCACGCGAATCTGGTGCGTGCGACCGGTAAACAGATGGCACTCAACGAGCGTATAGCCGTCGTCAAAACGCATGGAATCGAAGCGCTCGAGGACCTTAAAGGTCGTAATGGCCTGGCGGGCGAAAGGATCGTCAGAAACCGCCATCTTGACACGGTCGCGCGTCGATCGGGCAATACCGGTATTGATGGTGCCCTCGTCCATGGCGATGTGCCCGTGGACAAGCGTGATATAGCGGCGGTCGAGCGTACGCGTGCGAATGAGATTTTGAAGCGCGCGTTGCGTGTCGTCGTCCTTTGCCGCAAGCATGAGGCCCGAGGTATCGCGATCCAGGCGATGCACGATGCCGGGGCGGTCCTCACCCTGCACGGTACCAAGATGATCGATACCGCAGTGGTAGACCAAGGCGTTCGCAAGCGTGCCGCTCTCGTGGCCGTGGGCGGGATGGCACACCAGCCCGCGCTGCTTGGAGAGCACAATGAGATAGTCGTCCTCATGGCGAATGTCGAGCGGGATGGCCTCGGGAATCACATCGGTGGGATCGTGCGGCTCGGGCAAATCGACCGAAATACGGTCGCCGGCTCGCACGGCGTACTTTTTAGACAGGCAGGTCTCGCCATTGACACAAACGGCACCGCCCTCAATCAGATGCGCGCAGGCAGAACGCGTGGGGCAGCCGTCATTGGCGCCCAGGTAGGCGTCAAGACGCTGACCAGCGGCATCATCCGCAACAAGGATATGGATGTCGGCCATTAGCGTTCATTCCTTTCGCGAATCTTGCGGGCACGCTCCCCACGCTGCTGGGCTTTGCGCTTAGCGCGGGCCTCGTCACGGGCGTTGAGCTCAGCGGTCGCATCGACCTCACGGGCAGCGGGGCTCAAGAACATGTAGCCAAAGAGGGCGAGCACGACGCCCAAGGTAATGCCGATATCGGCCACATTGAAGACAGGGAAGTCAATGAAGGTGGTGGCAATAAAATCGGTCACGAAGCCAAAGGCCAAACGATCGATAGCGTTGCCGATAGCACCGCCCGCAACCATCGCCATGCCCACAACCTCAAGATGGGCGAGCTGGGGTGCACGAACGAGGTACACGGCAATAGCGATAATGACCGCCAACGCCAGCACGGCAAACGCGATGCCATGTCCCTCACCCATGCTAAAGGCAGCACCGATATTGCGGACAAACATAAAGTCGATGACACCGGGGATGACGGTCACATGCAATGCGTCGCCCACGGCACGAACCGCAAGCTTGGTCAGCTGGTCAACAAGCAGCACAACGAGCGCCACCCCACCAGCAACACCCAACCGCCAACGCAAAGGCGGCGTCATATCCCCAGTACGACCCAAATCAATCCCCTACCCTCAAGAACATCGAATTCCGTTTAATGCAAGTAATCATCTTATAGTGACAAACGCCAAACGCGCAGCATATTCACCAACGCTAGCGAAATAACCAGCTAAAAACGAAAGCGGCATTCCGAAAAACAGAATGCCGCTTGAATGTGACACAGGTAGTCATTAGGGACGTTCTTGTTTGACTAGTCGTTTAAGAACGTCCCCAACAACTAAACAATAGAAACGCCGCATTACCGTCACCAACAGCGAAAACGTCTCTAAGCGAGCAAGGTGACGTGAAAGAGGAGGGAAGCGTACTTTGGTACGCGACCGACGATTGAACGTCAGATTGCCGCTTAGGGGCGTTTGCAGCGTCGGTAGGTTTCGGCGTTCTACGAACGCCGAAACCTACAAAGCGTCGGCGCAGCGCTTACAGATATGCGCATGGCCGTTGTACTCGCCAACGGTGGTGCGGTAGTTCCAGCAACGGTCGCAGCACTCGCCCTCGGCAGCTTCAATGGCAACGGAGAGTTCCTCGCCCTGGGTCAGCTCAACATCGGAGACGATGTAGAACTCGGCCAGGTCGACGGCCTTGTCGCCGGTCAACAGCGCATACATCTCGGCGGGAACGACCGCCTTGACGCGGACCTGCTGGCTCTTGGTGAAGGTGCCGGCAGAACGGGCATCCTCAAGGGCCTTGGTCACGGCGCTACGGAGCTCGAGCGAAGCCTCGAGCACGCCCTCAAACTCATTGGCCTCGTCGACAGTAATGGGCGACTTGTACCAATCGAGCAGCGCGGCGTACTTCTGGTGATCGACGCAGCCGGCGGGCGCATAGGCCATGGCCTCGTCGACCGTGTAGGACAGGATCGGCTGCAGGTCGCGCATGAGCATCGAGAAGAGCTCGGCAAGCACGGTCTGGGCGCTGCGGCGCCCGAGCGAGCCGGGCTTCTCGCAGTACAAACGGTCCTTCAAGGCGTCGAGGTACACATTGGAGAGCTCGGTAACCACGAAGTCGTAGAGCGCACGGTAGGCGCGCGGGAACTCGTAGCTGGCGTAGGCGTCGTCGACCTCGGCCTGGACCTGAGTCAGGCGGGCAACCATGAGCTTGTCGAGCGGCAGCAGGTCGGCAAAGGCGACGCCGTCGGTCTCAGGCTCAAACTGACCCTCGAGCTCGGAGAGCAGGAAGCGCAGCGTGTTGCGGAAACGACGGTAGGCATCGGACGTACGAGCAAGGATCTCGTGGTCGATTGACACGTCGGAGCTGGTATCGACGGATGCAACCCACAGACGGATGATGTCGGCGCCCATCTCGTCGCAGACCTTGTTGGGGTCAATGACGTTGCCGAGCGACTTGGACATCTTGCGGCCCTGGCCGTCGAGCGTGAAGCCCTGCGAGACAACCGCCTTGTACGGAGCGTGGCCGTTGGCGCCCACCGAGGTGAGCAGCGAGCTCTGGAACCAACCGCGGTGCTGGTCGGAGCCTTCGAGGTACACATCCGCCGGATACTCCAGCTCGGGACGGTACTCGCAGACGGCCTTCCAGGAAACGCCGGAATCCCACCACACGTCGAGGATGTCCTTATCGGCCTTGAGGTGATGGCCACCGCACTTGGGGCAGACGCAGGCCTCGCCCAGGTAGCTCTCGGGAGCGTCGGTGAACCAGGCGTCAGAGCCCTTCTCGTGGAAGAGCTTGATGACAGCGTCGAGCGTGGCGTCGTTCATAACCTTCTCGCCGCAGTCGGTGCAGGTGAAGCTGGGGATAGGCACGCCCCAGTTGCGCTGACGGCTGATACACCAGTCGGGACGCTGCTCGACCATGGCACCGATGCGGTTGGCCGCGTGGGCCGGATACCACTTGACGTTCTCGCGGACCTCCTTGCCAGCCTGCTCGCGCAAACCGGTCTTGTCCATCGAGACAAACCACTGGTCGGTAGCACGGAAGAGCACCGGGTGCTTGCAGCGCCAGCAGTGCGGATAGCTGTGCGTGATCTTCTTCTCGAGGACCAGGGTGCCGCGCTCGCGCAGGAACTCGATGATGTGTGGGTTGGCCTCATCGGTGTCCATACCGCTGAAGGGGCCACCGGTGCCAAACTCCTCACCGGTGTAGAACTTGCCGTCGTCATCGACCGGCATGCAGATGTCGGTGATGCCCTCCTTGAGGCAGGCAAAGTAGTCGTCAACACCGTGGCCGGGCGAGTTGTGGACAATACCGGTACCGTCGTCGACACCGACGTAATCGGCCAGCAGCGCCACGCCCTCGACACCGTCGAAGATCGGCTGCTTGTAGTGGATGTGGTGGAAGGTCTCGGCGGGAACCACATAGGGCTTGCCGTCGACCATAACCGGGGTGTACTCCCAGCCAAACTCCTCGCAGCACTTGGAAGCCAGGTCCTCGAGCATGACCTCGGCGCGGCCGTCGTGCTCAACGGCGACGTAGGCGGCGCCGGGCTTGAGGGAAACGGCCTGGTCGGAGGGGATGGTCCACGGGGTGGTCGTCCAGATGATGAAGTCAACCGGGCCGTCGAAGTTCTCGAGGCCGGCGGGCTTGGAGGTCATCTCAAAGCGCACGAAGATGGACGGGCTCGTCTCGTCGGAGTACTCAATCTCGGCCTCAGCAAGTGCGGTATGGCAGTGCTTGCACCAGTGAACGGGCTTGTGACCGCGATAGATCATGCCCTTGTCGAACATGGCCTTGAAAACCTCGATGTCGGCGGCGTCATGCTGGTGATAGAGCGTCAGATAGGGGTTGTCCCAATCGCCGAGCACGCCCAGGCGACGGAAGCCGGCCTTCTGCAGCTCGATGTTCTCGACAGCGAACTTATTGCAAAGCTCACGGATCTTAGCCGTGGAGGTCTGGTTGAACTTCTCGGTGCCGAGCTTCTCCTCGACCTTGTGCTCAATCGGCTGACCGTGGCAGTCCCAACCGGGGACATAGGGAACTTCGCAGCCCTGCATCATCCAGTAACGGTTGATCATGTCCTTGGAGATCTTGTTCATGGCGTGGCCGATGTGAATCGGGCCGTTAGCGTACGGAGGGCCATCGTGCAGCACGAACTTCTTGTGACCCTCGTTCTTCTTCAGAACTTGCTCGTAGACCTTGTTGTCCTGCCAGTCCTTGAGTCGCTTGGGCTCGGACTTGGAAAGACCGGCACGCATGGGAAATCCGGTTTTGGGCAGATTCATCGTCTGCTTGTACTCGTTTGCCACGGTACCCCTTTCTTGTCGTGGGCGCGCACGCCCTCTGGGCACCAAAAAGCGCCCGTCCCTGCAAGCTGGGACGAAGCGCCACAAAACGGGCAGACAGCCCGAACAAAGCTCTTCGCTTAACCACCCAGCTTAGATGCCCTCACCCGCGTCGCCGCGCGCTCGCATCCGTTACTCGGCTGGCCTGTATCGACGACCATCTCGGCGATGTCTACTAAGACGAACCTGTGCAGCACGTCCGTTGGGACCGCAACTCCGGGGTGATTTTCATCGGTCGCATGCGCGGGTTCTCAGCACTCCCCGCTCTCTGTGGCATGCGGATGGCCGACTACTCGTCCCCATCAACGCTTATGCGCTGTATGGTAGCACGGTCGCCGCCGGCGAAAAACCCTCAACATTGGTTTCATACTTTAGAAATTTCTCGCGGACACAGACCTTCTCTTGGAGCAAAATACCTGAAAGCACTTTATCGAACGAAAGAAGGTTGCCATGCGCACCATTGGAATGAGCGATTACACCGTCGGCGAGGACTGCTTTGACGAGTTGCCCGCCGCGCTGGCCGAGTACGGAGCGACCAAGGTCGCCATCATTGGCGGCAAGCGCGCACTGGCAGCGGCGCTGCCTGGCATTGAGGCCGCCCTTGCGGATACGGACGTCAAGGTTCTGGAGACGCGCGTCTACGGCACCAACAGCACCCGCGCCAACATTGTCAAGGTCGTGAACTCCCCTGCCTGCCAGGAGGCTGACGTGCTCATCGCCTGCGGCGGCGGCAAGGCGCTCGACACCGTCAAGACCGCGGCCATCGAGCTCAAGAAGATCGTCTTTACTGTGCCGACGATCTGCTCCAACTGCTCCGCCGCGACAGCCATTGCCGTCGTGTACAACGACGATGGCTCGCTCGAGGGCTATTCGTATCCCAACCGCCCGGCGCACATCTTCATCAAC
The DNA here is from genome assembly GCF_040926185.1 of Collinsella aerofaciens. GTDB lineage: Bacteria > Actinomycetota > Coriobacteriia > Coriobacteriales > Coriobacteriaceae > Collinsella > Collinsella aerofaciens_BC. The sequence continues at coordinate 42,547 of NZ_JBCOIQ010000004.1, read as the reverse complement.
CCCAAGATCATCGCCGAGGCTCCGGCTGAGTACTTCTGGGCCGGTGTGGGCGATGCCCTGTCCAAGCAGCCCGAGGTCGAATACGCCACGAGCGCCGGCAACCTGGAGCACACGGCCGGCCTTGGCCTGGCGCTCGCCCACACCTGCTCCGAGCCGCTGTTTACCTATGGCGTCCAGGGTCTTGAGGACGTGCGCCAGGACCTGTCGAGCGAGGCTGTCAAGCAAATCGCGCTCGACATCGTGGTCAACACGGGCTATGTCTCGAACCTCACGAACCAGAACGATTACTACTACAACTCGAGCGTGGCGCACGCGTTCTACAACGCCACCTGCAGCATCCCGCGCGAGGGAACGTATCTGCATGGTGAGGTCGTGAGCCTGGGTGTGCTCGTGCTGTTTGCCTATACGGGCGATACCGAGAACCTTGAACGCTACGCCGCATTTAACAAGCAGATGGGCCTGCCTGTGACGTTGGAGCAGGTCGGCCTTACCGAGGCGGATATCCCGGCCCTATGCGAGTTCGCGCATGCCACCAACGAGTGGAAGCAGGGCAACCCGGAGCCCTTCACCGACGAGAAGTTCGCCGCCGCCATCAAGGCCGCCAACGCCTACGGCCACACCCTCTAGCTCTAACCCAAAACCACCACAAGGGAGCAGTACCTTTGTGGTGGTTTTTTATTGCTCCAGCATGCTGGGGTCGAACTCGCTAGCTGGTATAACGCGATAGCCGTGACGCAGCAACAGATCAACGAAGACGCCGTTGCCCGCGGTGAGCGTATCGCTAAAGGTACCGTCGTAGATGCGACCCGCGCCGCACGAGGGACTGCGGTCCTGCAAGACGCACGCAGCAATCTCGGACGGGCCGCCCGCCTGCTCGCACATATCGAGCGCACGTTGAGCGCCCAGGCGAAACTCGCGATCGACCGAGGCACCCTCGCAGGTACGGACCTCGCCGTTCACAATCTCGGACGGCCTGCGCGGCGTGGGCAGGCCGCCAAAGACCTCAGGGCACACCAAGAGGACCTCGGTCCCCGTACGCTCGCAGGCCTCGACCAACTCGCGATGATAGTTGTCGAGCCCGTTATACTTGCAGCTCTCGCCCATCAAGCAGGCACTCACCACGATCTTCATTTCCATCCCCCTCAAGCAAAACGCCCCATTTGAGAAAGCTGCTCAAATGGGGCGTCGGCGTTTACTGGCTCGGCCGCGGCGTTACTGCTGCTTGGGCATCAGCGGGTTCTCGCGCGTGAGGAGATTCATGAACTCCTCGCCCGTGATCGTCTCCTTCTTGTACAGATAACGAGCCAGCTCGTGGAGCTTGAACTTGTTTTCCTTGAGGATCTGCAGGGCGCGGTCGTGCGCATCCTCAATCAACTTGGCGACAATTGCGTCCACACGCTCGGCCGTACCGGGGGCGCAGGTGAGCGACGTATCCTGGTTGAGGTACGCATTCTGGACGGTACCGAGCGCCATCATGCCAAACTCGTCGGACATACCAAAGCGCGTCACCATGTTTCGGGCGAGCTTGGTGGCCTGCTCGATATCGTTGGCGGCGCCAGTCGTCATCTCACCAAAGATGAGCTCCTCGGCCGCACGGCCACCGCAGTAGACGGCGAGCTTGTCCAGGACCTCCTGGCGTGTGGTCAGGAAGCGTTCATCCTCCTCGACCTGCATGGTGTAGCCCAGAGCACCGCTCGTGCGTGGCACGATGGTGATCTTCGTGACCGGCGCAGAGCCCTTCTGGCGAGCGGCAACAATGGCATGGCCGATCTCATGGTAGGAAACGACCTGCTTATCGTGGTCGGAAAGCACCGTGGACTTACGCTGTTGGCCGGCAATGACGACCTCCACCGACTCCTCGAAGTCGTCCTGGGTTGCACGCTTGCGACCTTCGCGAACGGCGCGCAGGGCGCCCTCGTTGATGATATTGGCCAAATCGGCGCCCGAGGCACCAGGCGTGGCGCGGGCAATCGCGGTCAAATCGATCGGCGGCTGCGTCTTCACGCTCTTGGCATGCAACTCAAGAATGTTCTTACGGCCGGTCAGATCGGGCAACTCGACGGGGATGCGGCGGTCAAAACGACCGGGGCGTAGCAGGGCCGGATCGAGGCTGTCGGGACGGTTGGTGGCAGCGAGGACAACGATACCCTTGTGGTTATCGAAGCCATCCATCTCGGTCAGCAACTGATTGAGCGTCTGCTCGCGCTCGTCGTTGCCGCTAAAGCCGCCGCCATCGCGCTTCTTACCAATGGTATCGATCTCGTCGATAAAGACGATGCACGGGGCCTTTTCCTTGGCCTGCTTAAACAGGTCACGAACCTTAGCAGCGCCGCGACCAACAAACATCTCAACGAACTCAGAGCCCGAAATGCTAAAGAACGGAACACCGGCCTCGCCGGCAACAGCCTTGGCAAGCAGGGTCTTACCGGTACCCGGAGGGCCAACAAGGAGAGCACCGCGCGGCAGCTTGGCGCCAATCTCCTCGTAGCGCTGCGGCTTCTCCAGAAAATCGACGACCTCCTTGAGGGATTCCTTGGCCTCTTCCTGGCCAGCGACGTCCTTAAAGGTCACGCCCACGTCCTTGGAGGCGATCACGCGCGCGCCGGACTTACCCAGCCCGCCGCCGCCAAAACCGCCGCCGCCAAAGTTCATCGACGGGCCGTCATCGCCCATAGCCTTCTTCATGCGGCGGTTGAGCCACCAACCGATGAGGAAGAAAATCGCCATGGGAAGAATGAGTGTGAGCAGGTAGTAGGTCATCAAACCCGAGTTTTTATCGGGAACGACCGACTCCAGCGAAGCGCCAGACTCAAGCACGCGATCGGTAAAGCCCGCATCGTTCGGCACACCGGTCGTCTTATAGGCGATATTCTCGTCCTCGCCCTTCTTGGTGTAATAAATCGAGTAATCGTCCGTGTTGTACTCGACCTTGTCGACACTCTTCTTATCGAGTGCTTTGACAAACGTCGAGTAATCGGTCTTCGTAATCTGCTGCGTGTGACCGATGTTGGGGAACAGAACGGTCGAGAGCACGAGGTAGACGACGAAGGCGATGAGCACGTAGAGGATCATATTCCGTCTACGCTTGTTGTCATCCATCTCCATCTGCTTGAACTCCATCTACTGGGGTTGATAATGGTTTCTAGAATACCCAACCCGAGCGACGATAAACCGACGCCGGGCACGAAAGGACAGATATGGCATCACTGGAAGTCGGCAAGGTTCAGATCTATACGGGCGACGGCAAGGGCAAGACGAAGGCTGCTTTGGGGCGCGAGAGGATGTCGAGGAACTGATTGCGATAAAGCCCGCCACCACGGAGCTCGTGCTAACCGGCCGCGGCCTGCTGCCCCTCGCAGACCTCGCGGACCTGGTCACCGAAATGCGACCCGTCAAACACTACTTCGACGAAGGCCTCCTAGCCCGCCAAGGCATCGAATACTAATTGATTCGTTTTCCGCCAACACCTACAGCTCATAAGGAAGTTGCGGTGGAATAGTACTTGTTTGACGGTCCGCAAGGGCTTTTCAGGAACTATTTCACCGCAACTTATCAGGGGTATCTGACGGATGAGCTAGGCGGTGGCGCGACCTAGCCAGTTGCCGCTGTGGTGGTAGATGGTGAACATCGTGGCCGTAATGAGCCAGGTTACGGGGTAGACCAGCAGAAGATGCTCGAGCGACGGATCGAAGGGCATGATCGCAAACACCCAGATCACCCTGAGCACGACGGTGCCAAAAATCGTGAGCAGCATGGGCTGTAAGCTAACACCGGCACCGCGAATGGAGCCCGACGCGTTTTCGATAATCGAGAAGATCGCGTAGAACGGCGCGATGAAATGAAGAATCGTCGTGGTGTACGACGATATCGAAGCATCGTCGACAAACAGACGCGACAACGGACCCGAGAACACCAGCAGCACGGCAGACAGACCACCAATGAGCATAAACGACAGCACGAGCGACGTGTGATATCCCTTGCGCATTCGCTCGTAATTGCGCGCGCCAAAGTTCTGCGCCGAGAACGTAGTGATCGATACGCCGAGCGCCTCGGTCACCATCCAGATAATGCCATCCAGGCGCCCAGATAGACCCCAAGCAGTCGTGACATCGGCGCCAAACGAATTAACCGACACCTGGATCAGCACGTTCGAGATCGAATAGGCAGCCGATTGAAAACCGAGTGGCAGACCACACGAGATCATACTCTTGCAAATACCGCGATCGATACCGAGCTTAGACAGCGAAAGACGCCATGCACCCGGAGCGCGCATCATGCGCAACACGATCATCGTTGCATTGGAGCAAATGGTCAGCGCCACTGCGATGCCGCAGCCCAGCGCCTCCATATGCAACACAGCGACAAAGATGATATCCAGCACCACGTTAACAAGGCAGCCAGAGGCAATGATCACGGCGGGCCCGCGCGTGTCGCCCACGGCACGCAGCAGTGCGGTTCCCATATTCAGCAGCAGTGCCGCAACCATCGCGGCAAAATAACAGCGAGCATAGGCCACACCCTCGGCCAATAGTTCATGCGGCGTGTTCATAAGCACCAGCATGGGCTCAACGAACACTATGCCAAGAATCGAGAAAGCGATACCGCCCACCAGCGCGAGCGTCATGGCTGTATGGACCGAACGACTCAGTCGCTCATCATCGTGCTGGCCAAAATACTGACCGGTAATGACCGCGCAGCCGGCGCCAACACCAACGCAAAAGCCAATGCAGAGCTCGGTGAGAACCATCGTGGCCTGAATGCCGCCCAGCGCGAGCTTGCCGCCAAACTGGCCAACGATATACGTACCGATAAGCGTGTAAGCCTGTTGAAAAAACGAACTAAAGAAGATGGGGACGCACAGCGACAGCAGCTGTTGCCAAATGACACCCTGCGTTACATCGATAGCCGTAGATTTCTTAGCCACACGCCCTCCCCGCCAACGTATGTTAAACAACAAAACGGCAATTTAAGACCAAAGCCAATATCAGCTTAGCACCGACTGGCGTCGACCGAAACACCCCGAATCAGAGCCAGGTGCGAAATATCTGCCTAGTGATACAAACCCGGCTGGTAGTTATACTCATTGCTCACGTGCGGGCACAGCTGCCAAAAGGCGACGGCGCTCGCCGCGGCCACGTTAAGCGAATCGACCCCGTGCGCCATCGGAATGCGCACCGCGTGGTCACAGCCGGCAATGGTCTTGGCGCCCAAGCCGGCACCCTCGGTACCCATAAAGATTGCCAAGCGGTCAATCTCCTGCAGCACGTGATCGTCCAGCGATACGGAATCGTCCGTCAACGCCATAGCGGCACACGAAAAACCGGCATCGTGCAACGCGCTCAGACCATCATGCGGCCACACACGAGCCTCGCTGCCAATGCGCGTCCACGGCACCTGAAACACGGTGCCCATGCTCACGCGGGCCGAGCGACGGTACAGCGGGTCGCAGCACGTAGGACTCACCAAAATGCCATCGACGTTCAGCGCAGCCGCCGAGCGGAAAATCGCGCCGACGTTGGTGTGGTCGACAATGCCCTCGAGCACGCACACGCGCACCGGGCGCTCCCCCGCCGCCTCGACGACGCCGCCTAAGAACTCGGCTACCGGAATCTGACGCGGGCGACGGAACGCCGCGAGCGCACCGCGCGTCACGTTAAAGCCCGTCAGCTGCTCCATGAGCTCCATGGAGGCCACGAACACGGGAACCGGACCCGCTCCCTCGCGCACGACAAGCTGGTCAAACAGCGGCATCATCTGGTCGAGCCAGCGCTCGCCCAAAAGAAAGCTCACCGGCTCATATCCGGCGCGAACCGCACGCTCGATGACCTTGGCACTCTCAGCGATAAAAATGCCCTTCTGCGGCTCCAGCACGCAGCGAAGCTCACGCTCGGTCAGTCGCACATAGGCATCGAGCCGCTCGTCCTCGAGCGAATCAATTCGCAGAACCTCAACGGCATCAGTCATAGCAGCCAGCCCGCACCCTTCTTTACAGCACATCTATACCAAACGAGGCGACGCTAAGCGCCGCCCCATGCATTCAATCAACCCGATGATACCGTTCACGCCAGACGATTTACGCCTCAACGCGATGATACGTCACGAACTCATAATCGACGCCCTCGTCACCCTCACCGGCGGCAATCGTCGCGACCCCGCTACGCTGCGCAATCTCCCACGCGGGATCGGCGTCCAAGTCGGGAAAGTACGTGTCCACGACATGCACGCAGTGGTCATGAGTGACCTCGGCCTCCACGCAGTACGGCAAAAACTGCCGATAGACATCGCCGCCACCGATCACCCAGGCAACGGGCTCATCGGCAACCGCAGCGAGCGCTTCGTCAACGCTATGCACCACGTCGACGCCCTCGCGGGTAAAGCCTATATCGCGCGTAAGCACGATATTGCGGCGGTTCTTGAGAGGACGCCCGCCGGGAAAACTCAGCAGCGTCTTGCGTCCCATGATAACCGGGCAGCCCTTGGTGCAGGCCACAAAATGGCGCATATCGGCGCGATTGGACACCACCATATCGCCCTCGCAGCCAATACCCCAGTCGTCACACACGGCGACGATGGCAGAAAGCTTACACGTCATGCGCGTCACCTACACCGCAATGGGGATGTTCTTGACCTGAGGGCCGTGCTCATAGCCCTCGACGATCAGGTCATCGGTCGTAAACGCATAGAAGTCATGCACATCGGGGTTGAGCGTTACCTTGGGTGCCGCAAACTGCGGACGCTCGATAAGCTCGCGGACGATATCGACATGACGATCATAGATATGGGCGTCGGCGATCACGTGCAGCAGCTCACCGGGAATCATATCGACCGACTGCGCGACCATCATCAGCAAAATGGCGTACTGGCACACGTTCCAGTTGTTCGCGGCCAAAATGTCCTGGCTGCGCTGGTTGAGAATCATGTTGAGCGTCGGCTTGTCGTCCTGAGGACGCTGCGTCACGTTATAGGTCACGCTGTAGGCGCATGGATAAAGGTGCATCTCGGACAGATCGCTAAACACGTACGTATTGGTCATAATGCGGCGACTATACGGCGTGTGCTTAAGGTCGTACAGTACACGGTCCATCTGGTCGAAGTCGCCCTCGGCGTAATGGCTCTTCTGACCAATCTGATAGCCGTAGGCTTTACCGATGGAACCGGTCTCATCGGCCCACTCATCCCAGATATGGCTGTTGAGGTCATGCACGTTATTGGACTTCTTTTGATAGATCCACAGAATCTCGTCCATGGCAGACTTAAGCGCCGTACGGCGCAGGGTGAGCGCGGGGAACTCCCCGCGCAGATCATAGCGCGCCGTGACACCAAAGTTTTTAATGGTATAGGCAGGGGTGCCGTCCTCCCACACCGGGCGGACCTTTTGGCCCTCGGTGGTGGTGCCATGGTCCAAGATATCGCGGCACATGGTTACAAACTGTTGATCAGCTTTGCTCATTGACCCTCCTGTCAGTCGCCTACAAGCGAGATTCATTGTAGCCCAGGCGCACGCGGCCCCACAGCCCAAACATAAGCCCTCATTTTCTGACATATGCCAGAAATTCCTTGCGCAAATCCGCACGTTCGCTATTCTATTGTTGACATATGTCAGATTTGGAGTGTGCATGGCAGGAAGACGCGAAAAACTGCGCCGCGTCGGGATCATCCCCGAATACCGCGGCTTTACCCCCGATGGCCTGGCCAGCGGTGATGCCATCGACATGACCGTCGACGAGCTTGAGGTGCTGCGCCTGTGCGACCTGGAGGGTCTCAACCAAGAGGCGGTCGCCCAGCAGATGGGCATCGCCCGCGCAACGGTGGCGGCCATTTGCAGCCGCGCGCATCGCAAGGTGGCCGATGCGCTGGTCAACGGACGGGCGCTCGTTATCGAGGGCGGCAATATCGCATACTCCCCCATCACCACGACAACGGCCGCATGGCCAGCAAAGGAGGTCGACACCATGAGGGTGGCAACGACGTACGACAACGGCAACATCTTTATGCACTTTGGCCGCAGCGAGCAGTTCAAGATCTACGACATCAAGGATGGCAAGGTGCTCAACGAGCAGGTCGTAGGCACCGGTGGCACCGGCCACGGCGCCTTGGCGGGCCTGCTTGCCAACGGTGGCGTTGACACGCTCATTTGCGGCGGTATCGGCGGCGGCGCTATCAACGCGCTTGCCCAAGCCGGCATCACGGTCTATGCGGGCGCCCAGGGCTGCTGCGATGCCTGCGTCGAGGCCCTCATTGCCGGCACACTCGCACAGAACGGCGAGGCCACCTGCGACTGCCATGGACATGATCACGAGCACATCCACGAGCATGGCGAGTCCTGCGGCTGCCACGGTCACCACGACCATGACGGGCACGAAGGCTGCGGCTGCCACTAGCGGCAAGCACCTCGTCGAGAACGCGCTTCCACGCGTGCGACAACCAGCGAACAAACGGCGAACAAACGGCGAACAAACGGCGAACAAACGGCGAACAAACGGCGAACAAACGGCGAAGGCCGCCTGGAATACCATCCAGGCGGCCTTCGCCATACACGACTCAACCAGTCGTTACTTCTTGTTGCGCATCTGCGCTTCCATCTGGCGCAGCAGCTCCATATCGGACTTGGGACCGCCCGTACCCAAGCCGCCCATGCCGCCCAGACCCATAGCGTCCAGGCCAGGGATATTGGGCATGCGCATCCTCTTGCCCTTCTTACCCTTTTTGCCCTTCTTGCCGCCGGCCTGTGCCTGATTGGCCATCGTGCGCATGCGGCCCATCATCTTATTCATCTCGCCCCACTGCTTCATAAGGCTGTTGACCTCGGTGGGGGTTACGCCGGCGCCCTTGGCGATACGCGCGCGGCGCTGGCCGTTGATGATGGAGGGACGCAGGCGCTCCTCCTTGGTCATCGACATGATGATGGCCTCGTTCTTATCGAAGATACCCTCGTCCAGGTTGCCGCCCATCTGGTTGAGGGCGCGCTGGCCACCGGGGAGCATGCCCAGGATCCCCTTCATGCCGCCCATCTTCTTGACGGCTTTCATCTGGTCGAGCATGTCGTTCATGGTGAAGCCCTCGCGCAGCATACGCTCGGCAGCCTCGAGCTGCTCGGCATCGGCTGCCTCCTGGGCCTTCTCGATAATGCCGACAACATCGCCCATGCCCAGAATGCGCTTGGCCATGCGATCGGGATAGAACGGCTCAAGCGAATCGGGTTTCTCGCCCATGCTCACAAACTTGATGGGCTTACCGGTCACCTGACGCACCGAAAGTGCGCCGCCGCCACGGGCATCGCCGTCGAGCTTGGAGATGATCACACCGTCAAAGTCGGTGCGATCGGCGAAGGTCGAGACGACGTTGACGATGTCCTGGCCGGTCATGGCGTCGACGACCATCAGCACCTGGTCGGGCTTGACGGCCTTCTTGATGTCGACGGCCTCCTGCATCATCTGCTCGTCGATCTGAAGACGACCGGCGGTATCGACGATGACCACGTCGCGCAGGTGGTCGACGGCCTCCTGGATGGCGCCCTTGGCGATATCGACCGGGTGCGCACCGTCGCCGCGGAAGACCGGTACGCCGATCTCGCCACCGAGCGTGGCCAGCTGGTCGGCAGCAGCGGGACGGTAGACGTCGCACGCGGCGAGCAACGGCGAGCGGCCCTGCTTCTTGAGCAGGTAGGCCAGCTTTACGGCAGCCGTGGTCTTACCGGAGCCCTGCAGACCCACAAGCATGATGACATTGGGAATGCGGTTGCTAAAGACGAGCTTGCTCTCGGTTGAGCCAAGCATCTCGGTGAGCTCGTCGAGCACAATCTTGACGACGTTTTGCGCCGGCGACAGCGACTCCATAACCTCGGCGGTCATGCAGCGCTCCTTGGTCTTGGCGACGAACTCCTTGACGACCTTAAAGTTGACGTCGGCCTCGAGCAGCGCCATGCGAATATCGCGCATGGCCGAGGTGATATCGGCCTCGGTCAGCTTGCCCTTGCCGCGCAGGCGGTCAAATGTGTCGTTGAGGCGATCGCTCAGGGAATCAAACACTAGTCACTCCTTAATTGGACTCGCCCACTAGGGCGCGGCAGAAATCTTTGGCATTGAACTCCTGCAGATCATCGACCTGCTCGCCCACGCCCACGCGCAGGATCGGGAGCTTGAGTTTCTCGGCCACGGCCATGGCGATACCGCCCTTAGCCGTGCCGTCGAGCTTAGTCATGATAATACCGTCCAGGCCCAGCGCCTCGTTAAACTCGAGCGCCTGGTTCAGACCGTTTTGGCCCGTCGCGGCGTCGATCACAAGCACGACCGAAACCGGCATGGGACCGGCGGCCATATTTGCGGCGCGCTTACGGGTCACATTGACCACCTTGGCAAGCTCGCGCATGAGCTCAGGGCTCGTGTGCAGACGGCCGGCGGTATCGATAAGCACCAGGTCGCTGCCGCGCTTGTCGGCCTCGTCGAGCACGTCGTAGCAAACACTTGCCGGGTCGGAGCCGCGGTCGCGCTTGATGACGGGGACGCCAGCGCGCTGGCCCCACACATCGAGCTGCTCGATAGCGGCAGCACGGAAGGTATCGGCCGAACCGATCACGACGTTCTTGCCGCGGGCGGCCATGGCGCTCGCGATCTTACCGACCGTCGTGGTCTTGCCGGCACCGTTAATGCCCACAAACAGCACGCAGCTCGGCGTATCGGAAAACGGATCGCGCTCGATGGGCACAAAGTGCTGCTCGAGCTGCTCGGCCAGGGCACGGCGAAGCTGAGGAGCGGTCTTGAGGTTCTTCTTGGCCGCGGCATCGCGTAGGTCATCGGAGACCTGAATGGCGACCTCGGCACCCATGTCACCCATAACGAGGGTGTCCTCCAAGTCCTCCCAAAAATCCTCGTCGACCTCGCCGCCAAAGTAAAAGACCTCGTTGAGGGCCTCGCGACTGCGCTCAAGTCCGCGCGAGAGAGCGTCAAAGAATCCCATTATGCATTCACGACCTTTCCGGTTTCGCGATCGAGTTTTTGCGAGACGACGCGACTGACGCCGTCGGCTTGCATCGAGACGCCATAGAGGACGTCAGCGTCCTCCATAGTACGGCGCTGATGCGAAATGACCAAGAGCTGCGTATCGGAACGCAGTACATCAAGGGCGCCGATGAGCTTGGACAAGTTGGCGTCGTCGAGCGCCGCCTCGACCTCGTCCAGCACATAGAACGGCACCGTACGCGTGCGGTACACGGCAAAGAGCAGGGCGAGCGCCGTCAGGCTCTTCTCGCCACCCGACATGAGCATCATCTTGGTGATGCGCTTGCCGCGCGGCTGCGCCACGACCTCGATACCCGTATCAGCCGGGTGCTCGGGGTCGGTCATCCCCAGATGCGCCTGTCCACCCGGGAACAGCATGGCGAAGATCTCGCGGAAGTTCGCGTCGACCTTCTCAAACGTCACCAGGAAGGCCTTCCGCATCTTGCGATCAATGGCCACCGTGATCTTGGTGAGCGCCTTGCGCGCGCTCTCCAGATCGGCCAGCTGCTCCTCGATGTAGTCGGCGCGGCGCTTGAGCTGCTCGTACTCCTCCATGGCAACTTGGTTAACGGGACCAAGGTTGTTGATCTGGCGCACAAGCTGGTTGAGCTCGCGCTCGGCGGCGTCGCGGTCGGTGGGCGCGGGAAGCATGAGCGCTTCCTCGAGTACCGTGGTGCCATCGGCGGTGATGGCCTTGATGGCCGCCTCCACCTGCACCTCGAGCTTGCCGCGTGCGACCTTGAACTCGTTTTGCGTGGCAGAGGCGGTATCGACTCGCTCCTTAGCGCGGGCAACCTCTGCCTTGGCATCCTCGATGGTCTTCTTGAGCGAAGCGGAGTCCGCCTCCTCCAGAGAGGCCTGGTCACGCAGGCGCGCTGCCCAATCCGACGCGCGTTCCAACAGGGCAGAATAGCGTTCGTGCATGGGATCGACGCGCAGGCGCAGCAGCTCGAGCGAGCGCGAGGCCTGGCGTGTTCCGCGGATACGACGGTCGATGCCCTCAAGACGATGCTCCAGGTCGGGCACGCGGCCCTTCAGCGAACGCAGGCGTTCACTCGTCTGGGCTAGGCGAACCTTGGCGTCGGCGAGCTTGCCGGCAGCCTCGGAATCGTCACGGCGAACGCGGTCGAGTTCGTCGTTGGCCTCGGCAATCTGCAAGCCCAGATCGCTTGCCTGCGCACGGGCCTCGTCACGCGAACGGGTGAGCTCGTCCACGCGCGGGCGCGCGGCGCGAACGGCCTCGGCAGCCTGCTCACGGCGCTTGGAGATACGCACGCGCTCGACCTCGGCATTGTTGGCGCTTTGCTCCAGACGGCCGATCTCGGACAACAGGGAGCGGCGCTCGCCCTCAAGGCGGGCAATCTCACCGGCGGCATCGCCCTCAGCGGCACGCGCTTCCTCAACGGCCGCATTGGCCTCGACGACCTGATCCGACACATGCTCAAACACAGCGGCCAAATCGGGCTCAAGCCCCTCCAGCTCGCGAATGCGACGCTTACGCTCCAGAGCACCCGACGCCTCGCCGGCATCGAGGCCCACACGCACCAGGCCGCCGCAGGCGACGCGGGCGCCATCGGGGGTCACGTAAGTCACGCCGTCAACGACCGGCGCCGAAAGCGCGGCAGAAAGATCGTCCACTACGTAATAGCCGCCGAGCAGCGCCTCGACGACGGGTCCGTAGCCTGCGCGCACGGACAGACGATCAACCAGGCGGGTACCGGCAGCGCCCTCAGCGGCGGTAGAGCCGCTCACGCCGCGCGCCACCAGCAGTGCCTCGCCCGAGGCCTTCTTTTGGTCCAGAGCCGCACGACCGGCACGCTCAAGCGTGGCGGCGTCATCAAACAGCAGCGCATCGATATCGCCGGCGAGCAATTGCTCAACCAGGCCCTCAAGCTCGCGCGGGGCTTCGAGCACGTCACCCAGGCGGCCCGAAACATCATCGCCCAGCGCACCCACCAGACGGCTCACGAGCGGCGAGCTGTCGGCCATGCGGGCATCGAGTTTCTTTTGGCTGGCAAGCTCCGAGCGCACCTCGGACAGCTTGTTGCGCGCCTCACTCTCACGATTACGCAAGTCCTTCAGGGCTGCACGGGCGACCTCGGTGGCCTCACGCGCATCGGCCTGGGCCTGGCGCGCTTCCTCAAGAGCGCCCTCAAGCTCCTCGGCGCGGTCGCGACGGCTCTCGAGCGAGGCCGTGACCTCCTCGAGCTGTTCATCGATCTGCTCCAGGCGCGAGGCATACATGTTGTCCTCGACCTCGGCATTGCTCAAGGAATCCTTCACCTTGGCGAGCTCGAGCGCGGCGTTATCGGCTACGCGCTGCACATCGCGTTGTTCGCGCGTAAGCTTCGAAATCTGATTGTCGAGCGCCACGCGCCGCTCGTGGAGCTCGGCGGCGGCAGGACCAGCGGCGTCAACGTCCTCCTGGGCCTGCATATGCGCACCGGTCACTTCCTCAAGCTGCGCACGCGCGTCCTCAAGCTCCTCGACCACGCGACGACGCTGATGCTCGGAGCTCGAAATCTGACCGCGCATGTCAGACAGGCGCGACACCATGTTGTGGCCCTTTTCTTCGAGCAGGCGCATGTCGGAGTTAATGCGGCCGACCACATCTTGCATATGGCGGCGTTGCTCGCCCAGGTCGCCCACAAACAGGCCCTTTTCCTCGAGCATGACCTGGAGCTTCTCGAGCTCGCGCTCCTTTTCGCCCAAGCGGTACTGCGCAAGCTCAAGCTCGGCCGCGCCCTCCTTGGAGCGGCTCTCCAGGTCGTTCCACTGCGACTGCAGCGAACGCAGCTCATCGACGGCCAGCATCTGCGTAAGCTCGTTCGCGCGCGAGGACAACTCTTTGTACTTGCGCGCGCGATCGACCTGACGCTCCAACGGTCGCAGCTGACGGGCGATCTCCTTATTGATGTCGCGGGCACGCGTGAGGTGCTCGTCCATCGACTTAATTTTTTTGAGCGCACGCTCCTTGCGGCGCTTGTGCTTGGAAATGCCGGCGGCCTCCTCGATGAGGGCGCGGCGTTCCTCGGGGCGGCTCTGCAAAATGGCGTCGAGCTTGCCCTGGCTGATGATGGAATGCGTATCCTTGCCCAGGCCGGAATCGTGCAGGATGTCCTGAATGTCCATCAGGCGGCACGGACTCGAGTTGATGAGGTACTCGCTTTCGCCCGAGCGATACATGCGACGGGTGATGGCGACCTCGTCAAAATCGACGGGCAGCATATGGTCCGAGTTATCGAGCACCAACGTGACCTCGGCGACACCCACCGGCTTGCGCGCTGACGAGCCCGAGAAGATGACATCCTCCATGGCCTGACCGCGCAGCTGCTTGGCGCTCTGCTCGCCCAGGACCCACAGAATCGAGTCGGAGATGTTCGATTTTCCCGAGCCGTTGGGACCGACGATGACGGTCAGGCCCGGCTCAAACGTCATATGGGCGCGGTCGGCAAACGACTTGAACCCTTTGAGCGTGAGGGACTTGAGATACACGGTTCCTCGCTTACACGTGCTTCTTGTTCAGAATCACGCCGTTGGTGGTGTAACCCATGCGGTCGAGCGCTTCGAGCGCGGCGGCTCCCTCGGCTTCCTTCTTTGAGGAGCCGGAGCCGCGACCCTGGCGAATACCATCGATCAAAACCACGGCGGTAAAGGTGGGCGCATGCGCCGGGCCCTCGGAGCCAACGAGCTTGTACGCCGGGGGTTCGTGACCGTCGGCTTGCACGCACTCCTGCAAAAACGACTTGGGGTTCGCAGGATGCTCGGCACGCTCGGAAGCCAAATGCGGCTTAAGCGTACGGTGAATGAACTCTGCCGCGGCATCCCAGCCGGCATCCAGGTACAGCGCGCCCACGAGCGACTCATAGACGTTCTCGAGGGCCGAATGCAGGCCGCGCGCACCGGTACCGGTCTCGGAGGCACCAAAGATGATGATGTCGTCGATGCCCAGCTCGTGAGAAACCTCGGACAGCGTAGCGCCCGAGACAAGCGACACCTTCAGGCGCGTGAGCTTGCCCTCGTCAAACTCCGGATAGGACTCAAACAGGGAGCGTGCGACCACAGCGCCCAAAATGGAATCGCCCAAGAACTCAAGGCGCTCATAGCTGGCAGAAACCGGCTGGCCCTCGACTGCCGAGGGATGTGTAAGGGCCGCGCGCAGCAGCACCTTATTATTGAACTCGTGGCCCAGGATTTCCTGGGCGCGCGTAAGTCGTTCAGACAAAGCCAAGACCTAGGCCTCCCTGGCGTTTTCGATGGCGTCGACGGCGTCGGCGACAGAGTTGAGCGAGAGCAGGGTCTCGTCATCAATCTCGAGGTTGAACTCGTCCTCGATAGCCGTAACCAGCTGCAGGCGCTCGAGCGAGTTGGCATCGAGGTCGTCAAAGGTGGTCTCATCGCTAATTTCGGCAACATCGACGCCCAGAACGTCAGCAGCGACCTCGGCGATCTTGTCGAAGATTTCGGAGCGGTCCATAGCGCTTCCTCTCATAGTGCATGAATACCAAAAGAATGGTACCGCCCGGGCGGTACCAAGACACGGTTCTGATTCTACCCCACGACGCACGCCCCGAGACGCATAACGCCGCTGTTATAAAACGATACCGTCCATAGAGTTGGCGACGTTCTCGACCAGCCCGGCGCGCACGGCTTCGGCCGCCGCGAGCGTACCGTTTTTAACAGCCTCGACCGAGGTGGCGCCATGGCCGATCAGGACCACGCCGCGCAAGCCCAAAAGAATCGCGCCGCCCTTGGCATCACCAGAGAGCTTGGCCTTAATCTCGCGCATCTGCTTTTTGATGAGCAGCGCGGCGATCTTGGTGCCGAGCGAAGACATAAAGGCACCCTTGAGTTCCTGCAGCAAAAACTTGGCAGCGCCCTCGGTGGCCTTGAGCGCAATATTGCCCGACATGCCATCGGCAACGACGACATCGAAGTTACCGGAGGTGATGTCCGTTCCCTCGCAGTTACCAACAAAGCCGGGAACGGCGGCTTTCATGGCCGGGAAGCAGGCCTTGGTAAAGTTGGAGCCCTTCTCGTCCTCGGTGCCGTTAGCAAGCAGGCCCACGCGGGGATGCTCGATGCCCAGGACGACGCGAGCATAGGCGCTACCCATCTGAGCAAAACGCACCATGTCATCGACCTCCACATCGGGGTTGGCACCCATGTCGCACAGCACCGTCAGACCGCCGGCGCGATTGGGCAGCGCATTGGTCAGACAGGGGCGCACCGGCTGCTTCTTGCCTTCGGCCTGATACCTAAACGGCGTCACATAGGCGGTGGCGGCGGCGGTCATGGCACCGGTGGAGCCGGCGGAGAAGAACGCATCCGCGTTGCCCTTCTTAATGGCGCGGCAAGAAAGCACGATCGACGACTTACGCTTGGTCATCACGGCGCGAATGGGATCGTCATCCATGGCGATAACGTCAGGCGCCTCAAGGGCCTCAACACGTGCATGGGAAGCTGCAAAGGGATTGACGATTTCGGCGGGACCAGCTGCCAAGACCTCGATATCGGGATCGGCGGCAAGCGCAGCTTCGATACCATCGAGAACAACCTGAGGTTTCTCGTCTCCGCCCACAACGTCTACACAAACGCGAACGTTACTCATATACATGCTCCTTATACAAAAATGGCCGACTCATTGAGCCGGCCATTGTGGTTCCATTTGGAACGGCATCGCATCCAGAGTATACCGTTACTCGGTAACGATAACCTCGCGGTCCTTGTAGAAACCGCAGCTGGGGCACACGTGGTGCGGAAGCTTGACAGCGCCGCAACGGGGGCACGTGGACTGAGCCGCAGCCGAGATCTTCATGTTGGCGGAACGACGGGTGTGAGTGCGGATACGACCCTGCTTTTGTTTAGGTACGGGCATAGTGACCTTCCTTATGAACTATCCAGTGTGGCGATTACGCGCAAGTAGCGATACTACCACAGTTTTACTCATCGAGCTTGAGATTCTTCAATGCTGCAAATGGATTTTCCGTGGCAGCGGCCCATTCTGCCTCTGCCTGGGCGGCGCAATCGCATTGCTCGACGTTGAGATTGCAACCGCAGGTGGGGCACAGACCACGGCAATCGGGCTTGCAGAGCACCACAAACGGCGTGTCCATAACGACCGCGTCATTGATGGGCTCGCCCAGATCGACGAGACGGTCCTCACCCAGGAGCTCGTAGCCGTCCTCGTAGGCCTCGGGATCCTCGGGCTCCTCAAAGAGGTAGAACTCCTCGATCTCGCCGGCGATATCAAACGAGGCGGGTTCCAGGCAACGGTCGCACTCGCCGGTGGCGTGCGCGCGGACCATGCCCGTGAGCAAGACACCGGTACCGGCATTGGTAAAGACAACGTCGTAGTCGATGCCGTCCTGTAGCTGGTACTCCTTCTCGCCCACCGTGTAGGTGGCGACATCGACCTTACCGGTCAGCGGATACGAATCTCCAGGAAACTCGAGCTGCTCGGAAAGATCGACGGTAACGCTCGGGAACTCAGCCATTACCACTGACCATTCTGTTGGGCGGCACCCTCGTTGAGTTGCTGACGGCAACGGGTAACGGTGCCGGTCAGGCTCTTGAGGTTCTCCTCCAGGTGCGTAAAGACCTGCTCTGCGTAGTCCTCGGCAGCATAACGCGTCTCGCGCTCGTACTGCTGGGCACGATCGCGGATGTCGTCGGCCTGCTGCTGCGCAAGTCGGACGATCTCCTGCTCACCGGCAATGGTGAGGGCCTGCTGCTGAGCGTCGGCGATGATGGAATCGGCCTGAGCGGCGGCGGAAGCCATAAGCTCCTCGCGCTCCTTAAGGATACGGCGGGACTTCTGCCACTCCTCGGGATAGCTCATGCGGATCTCGTCGAGGATGTTGAAGAACACGTCGGCGTCGATGACCTTGAACTGAGCGTTCTTGCCGAAAGGCGGCTTGGCTTCCTCGATCAGCCCTTCGAGCTCATCGACCAAGCTGACGATCCTATCGCCAGGAAAATTCTCGCCCGGCATCCGGTCTCCTTTCATAGGTAACATATCATCGTGCTAGTTTACCACATGCCACCAGGCAATAAGAAACGTCACGAAAAGCGATGTTTGAGCGCTTCGACCACGTTGGACGGGACAAACGTCGATACATCGCTGCCGAGCGAGGCGATCTGGCGAACAACCGAGCTCGAGATATAGCCGTACTGCGGCGCACTCATGACAAAGATGGACTCCAGCTCGCTATCCAGACGATAGTTAAGGTCGGCCTGCTGCAGCTCATATTCAAAGTCGGTCATGGCGCGCAGGCCCTTGACCACGGCCCCCGCCCCCTGCTCGCGAGCGAAGTCGACCAAGAGGCCGGTAAAGGGCAGGACCTCGACGCCGTCGATATCACCGAGCGCCTCGCGGGCCAGCGCCACGCGCTCATCGAGCATAAACGTGGTGCCCACGCCGTTTTTACCCTGCGACTCGGCAACAGCCACGATCACGCTGGGAAAGATGCGGCGGGCGCGGCGGATGACGTCGATATGACCAAACGTGATGGGATCGAAGGTGCCCGGGACGATCACGCGATTGATAGTGTCACTCATGAGCATCCTCCTGAAACGTCGTAGCATCGTTGTTGTCAGCATCGGTGCCGGCGCTATCGCCCTCACCATCGTCATCGCCGACCCAACGAAGCAGGTCGACCGAGGTAATGCCGTAGCGCTTCTCACGTACAGTCTCAAAGTCTGCCGGATGCGCGCCCGCATCGGCGACGGCATGCTCAAACAGGGCATAAGCGCCAGGTGCAAGCAGACCCTGCTGAGCCAGGTTCTGCAGCAGTTCCTCGACCGGCTCGGCACCAAAAGCATAGGGCGGGTCGAGCAGGACCAGATCAAAGGGGCCGCCCGGCACACGACCGCGCGAGGCACTTGCCAGCATGTCGCCCGTGACCACACGCCAACGCGCACGGTCACGGCAGAGCGACTCGATATTCTTGGTAATGAGCCGCGCGGCGTTGCGATCGATCTCAAACGTCGTGAGCGAGCGGGCCCCACGAGAGAGCATCTCTAACCCTAAGGCACCGGAGCCGCCAAAGGCGTCCAGCACACGAACCTCGTCCAAATCGAAATCGAATGCCGACATGACCATAGATGCGCACGCCTCGCGCACGCGATCAGTCGTGGGGCGGGTGACATCGCGACCACGGGGCTCCTCGATCTTACGACCGCGCCATTCGCCGCCGATGATTCTCATCCTCCGCTGACCTCCTTAAAGATATGTCGATAACGCATGGCGACCGCGTCGCGCAAGGGACGCGTCGCCACAGAGTCAAGGTTGCAAGCATACCGCAAGAGCTCGACCGCGTCCAAATGGGCCCATTCGATAAGGTCCTCATCGGCATCCAGGTCCACAAAGCGCAGGGTCACGCCGCCGTGCTGGCGATACCCCAGGATTTCGCCCTCGTGGCGCAGACGCAGGTCCATTTGGGCGAGCGTAAAGCCATTCGAGGTTTTTTCGAGCGACTGGAGACGGTCTTGCGCCGCCGATGCACCGCCGTTGCCCTTGGAGTGCGTCATGACCAGGCACGTGCCCGACACACTGCCACGGCCCACGCGGCCGCGCAGCTGGTGCAGGGCAGCCAATCCAAAGCGCTCGCCGTTCTCGATGACCATGACGGTGGCGTTAGGCACGTCGACGCCCACCTCGACCACCGTAGTCGAGACGAGCACGTCAATCTCGCCACGCTTGAAGGCATCGAGAACCTGGTCCTTCTCCCCCGCCGGCATGCGGCCGTGAAGGCGCTCGATGGCAAGACCCGGCAACGCCAGACGCAGGCGGTCGAGCTCGGTTGCCGTATCGTGCAGTGGCACGGGGACGGTTACGCGGCCCTCGTCGTCGCGAGCAATACCGGGCACGTCTTCCAGCTCATCGGCCGAGTCACTCGGCTCCACGAGCGGGCAAATCACGTAGGCCTGCTGACCCTTTTCATGCGCCTCGCGGATGGCGCCATAGGCGAGGTCGCGGCTCGACTCGGTGAGCACGCGTGTCGTCACGCCAGCGCCAGGGACGGGCCGATGGCGGATGATACTCGTGTCCAGATCGCCGTAGACCGAAAGCGCCAGCGTACGCGGGATCGGTGTCGCCGTCATAACGAGCAGGTCCGCACCGGGGCCCTTCGCGCGAAGGGCGTTGCGTTGGCCAACGCCAAACCGGTGCTGCTCGTCGATGACGACAAGCGACAGATGATTGAACGCAACGTTATCCGAAAGCACCGCGTGGGTTCCAAAGAGGACGTCGAGCTCGCCCGATTCAAGCTGGGCATGGATCTGCTCGCGCTCTGAGGCCGGCGTGGCACCCGTCAGAAGCGCCCAGGACATGCCCGCCTGCGAGAGCAGAGGGCCGGTCTTATCGGCATATTGGCGCGCCAACACGCCCGTGGGCGCCATAACGCAGGCCTGCGTACCGCTATCGGCAGCCACAGCCAGAGCGCAGGCGGCAACGGCGGTCTTACCGGTACCGACATCGCCCAGCAGCAGGCGGTTCATCACGCGCCCACCATCGCACATATCGCGCAGGATATCTTGGAACGCGGTCTCCTGCTCGTCGCTCAGCGAAAACGGCAGGGCTTGCTTAAGCGCGGCCAGGTGCTCGCCCGCGGTGTGGGCATAGGGAACCACATCGACCAGGCCGCCGACGTTGCGCAGGCGCAGCGCCAGCTGCAGGTAGAGGCACTCCTCGTAGGCAAGCCGTGCGCGCGCGATATCGCGCTCTGCCATACTCGATGGAAAGTGGATCGAACGCAACGCGCGGGCATTGCTCATGAGCTTCCGCTTTGCGCGCAGCGGCGCGGGAATCGGATCGAACGGATTGCCGACGACCTCGAGCGCGCCACTTACGATGCGGCGCATCCACGCCTGGCTCACGCCATCACTCACGTAATGGACCGGCAGGATAGTGCCCGCGGCACGCCCTTCCTCGAGCTTTTCAAAGTGCGGCGAGGCCATCTGCTTAAAACCGTAGGCAAACTCAACCTTGCCCATCACGGCCAGGCGGTCGCCCTGCTTAAGCTGCTGGGCAATCCAGGGCTGGCGGAAAAAGGCGACCTGCAGCACGCCTGTCTCGTCAACGAGTGAGACCTCGGTAACCTGCATGCGCGGACGCGGCTGCTTTTGGACGATACGATCGACCGTGGCGATGATGGTGCACACGGTACCGATGGGCGCCATCTCGATGGACCACGAACGGGTAAAGTCGAGGTATCGATGAGGGATATGGAGAAGGAGGTCCCCCACCGTCCTAATTCCCAGACGGCGAAGGGCCTCCTCACGTTTACCCGAAACATATTTGAGTCGCGCGATATCTTCGTCGAGCGCATTGCTCTGGGCAAAGCGCTCCGAGACGCGCGGCACGGAGCACAGCTCGGACATGACGAGATGCCTACTCGATCGAGAAAATCACGGGATAGAGCGGCTGCTCGCCACGATGGGCGTCAATCTCCAAGTCGGGCTGAGCCTCCTCGATAGCGTCGACGATCTCCTGGAAGGCCTCATCAGACAGCTCCTCGCCGGCCAGAATCGTCAGCGCGTCGCCCTCCTCTTCCTCCTGCATGCGGTTGATGCAGTCGAGCGTGACCTGCTTCACGTCGGAGCCGACCACGTCGATGGAGCCGGCGATGATACCCATGACGTCACCAGAGTGAATCGGCGAGCCATCAGATGCGCTGGAGTCGCGCACGGCGCGGGTGACCTCGCCATCGCGAACCTCGCTGATGGCGTCGACCATGGCGGCGACGGCGTCCTCGAGCTCGGAATCGGGCAGGACCGCGAACAGCGCGGAGAACGCCTGCGGAACGGTCTTGGAGGGAACGACGGCAACCTTCTTGTCCGTGCAGGCAGAAGCGGCAGCCTCAGCAGCCATGCGGATGTTGCCGTTGTTGGGCAGAATGATGACTGAGGTCGCGTTAACCTGATCAACGGCGCCCAGCAGGTCTGCAGTCGAGGGGTTCATGGTCTGGCCACCCGACACGATCACGTCGACGCCGAGGGACTTAAGGATGTCGGCCTCGCCAGAACCGGCGGCAACGGCGACAAAGCCCAGGGCCTTCGCGGGCTCGGCGGCCTTTTCCTGATCCTCGTGGATCTTGGCGGTACGGTCGTGGGCCTCCATCTCCATGTTGTGGATAAAGACCTCATAGATCTGACCGAGCTGCAGCATGTGCTCGAGCACCAGGTTGGGGGTGTTGGAGTGCACATGGATCTTGTAGTCGGGATAGGCGCCCACGAGAAGCTCGCAGTCGCCCATGGAACCCAGGAACTTAAGGCACTCGTCCTCGTCAAACGGGGCGTCGGCCTTAAACAGGAACTCGTTGCAGTAGCGGAACTCCGAGCCCTCCCAATCGTCGTTGGCCTCGATCTCAACGCGACCAAGGGCCGCGTCGCGGGCAGAGACAGCGGAATCAAACGTGGCGGAGAAATCCTCGACAACGGTGCTGCGGCCAAGTGCTGCAGCCACAAAGTTCTCAAGGAAGATGGCGAAGCCAAAGGCGCCGGAGTCGACCACGCCGTTCTCCTTCAGAACGGGCAGCAGGTCGGGCGTGCGGGCGACGGACTGGTACGCCTCGACGACGATAGCATCGAGCGCATCCTCGGCCGAGAACTTCTTCTTCTCGCACTCATCGGCCTTGGTCGAGACATCGCGCAGGACCGTGAGGATCGTGCCCTCGATGGGCTTGCGGACAGCCTGGAAGGCAACCTTGACGGCACGACGGAAGGCGAAGGCAATGTTGGCGGACGTAATAGGCTCGTCGGCAGAGACAAGACCCTCGGCCACGCCGCGCAGAATCTGCGAGGTGATGACTCCGGAGTTACCGCGGGCACCCATCAGGGAGCCGTGGGTGATGGCGCCGGCGATGGCCTCCATATCGGCATCGGCGGGAAGGGCGGAAAGCTCCTTGGTCACCGAGGCGAGCGTGAGCGACATGTTGGTGCCGGTGTCGCCGTCGGGTACGGGGAAGACGTTGAGCTTGTTGATCTCCTCGGCCTTGTCGGAAACGGCAGCCGCAGCGATCGGAAAACAGGTGCGAATGGTCTTTGCAATCATGGGTATTTGAATCTCCGTTTTCGGATGCTAGTTCAGACGGCTCTTGAGCGCGTCGATATGGATGCCGATCTTAAGGCTGGCGGGATCGATCTGGGCGATCTCCTGCAGGGTAAAGGCAACGGAGCTCGAAAGATTGTGGCAGACGGACTTCATGTTGACGCCGTTCTCGAGCACGACGTGAAGATCGACCGTAAGGCCGTTCTCGTCGGCGGAGACAAGCACGCCCTTGCGGAGGCGCTGACCGGCAAGCAGGCGCACGCTCTCGGCGCCCTGGAGCTGTTCGGCCATACCGACGACGCCATAGCACGTCATCGCGGCATAACCGGCAATATCGGCAATAACGTCGTTCGAGACGCTCAGGCTGCCGTTAATGGTCTCAGACACAAGAATCTCCTTATCTGGTGCTCGCGGCACCATCTCGTGGGAGCAATCATTGGAATATTCTACAACGACCGCGCCATGTTGAGGTGGCGGGCCTCGGGATTACATCCTCGACACGAAATGTTGATACGGTAACGTTCGCGAACAGCGATCGCGGCATGAAAAAACCCGCCGCATAAGCGACGGGTTTTACAACCTGGCTCCCCGGGTAGGACTCGAACCTACAACAGCGCGGTTAACAGCCGCGTGCTCTACCATTGAGCTACCGAGGAATAGGTGCGTGCTCTCAAGCAACGAAGTTTATTATACGGACGAATCAGCTCAGGGCAAGAACTTTTTTAAGAAATTTTCCGACCTAGTCATTGGGGACGTTCTTAAACGACCAGTCATTCAAGAACGTCCCCAACGACTACATGAAAGCGCCCTCAAGCGGATGTGCTTGAGGGCGCCTCTTGCTTGACTAGCTTTCGATATAGTCCTTGAGCTTGCTCGAGCGGCTCGGGTGGCGAAGCTTGGCCAGAGTCTTGGACTCGATCTGGCGGATGCGCTCGCGCGTGACGCCAAACTCGCGGCCGACCTCCTCGAGCGTACGGGGATGTCCGTCGACAAGGCCAAAGCGCAGCTCGATAACCTTGCGCTCACGATCGGCAAGCGAATCGAGCACCTGGGTGAGCTGCTCCTGCAGCATGGAGAAGCTGGCCGCATCGGGCGGAACGATAGCCTGGGAGTCCTCGATGAAATCGCCCAGCTGGGAATCCTCTTCCTCGCCGATGGGGGTCTCGAGCGACACGGGCTCCTGCGAGATCTTCTGGATCTCGCGAACGCGGTCGGCGCTCATGTCCATCTCGGCACCGATCTCCTCGGGGGTCGGGTCGCGACCCAGGTCCTGAAGGAGCTGGCGCTGCACACGGACGAGCTTGTTGATGGTCTCGACCATGTGCACGGGAATACGGATGGTACGGGCCTGGTCGGCGATAGCGCGCGTAATGGCCTGACGGATCCACCACGTGGCGTACGTGGAGAACTTAAAGCCCTTCTGGTAGTCGAACTTCTCGACGGCGCGGATCAGACCGAGGTTGCCCTCCTGAATAAGGTCCAGGAACAGCATGCCGCGACCGACATAGCGCTTGGCGATGGAGACGACCAGACGCAGGTTTGCGCTGATGAGTGCCTGCTTGGCTTCGAGACCCACGTTCTCAATGCGCGTAAGACGACGCATTTCGGTACGCGTGAGCTCGAGCTCGCCTGCCTCGGCAGCCTCGAGCTTCTCGGTGGCCTCAAGACCGGCCTCAATCTTCATGGCCAGATCGACCTCTTCGGAGGCGGTCAGCAGGTCGACCTTGCCGATCTCCTTGAGGTACATACGGACCGGGTCGCCGGTCAGCATCACCGTGGAGGCATCGATGCCGCGCACGCGGGAGCGTGAACGGGACGTGCGCACGGTGCGCTTCTTCTTGCTCTTGGAAGAACCCATCTCGGCGTCGGCCTGACGGGCCATCTTGAGCTCGTGATCGTCGAGCGAGCCGGAATCGTGCTCGTCGTCGTCATCGAAATCGTCGGCATCAGAATCGGTATCGTCATCGTCGACGTCCATGGGGGCGTCGTCGTTACCGCTCGCGGAGATAATCTGGATGCCGCTGTTGCGCAGCGCGGAATACACCGCGGTGAGCTGCTCGTCAGAAACATCGATATCCTTCAGGGCGACCTGAATCTCGTCCTCGGTTACCGAAGTCCTGTTTGAGCCGTTGCCCATAAGCTTTGCAACGTAGGATTCCAGCCCAGTACCCGTGCTCTCAGTCTTTTTTGGCACAGATTCTCCCTTCATAGTCCACAGGACTCAATACTTTAGCACACACATTGACGTCTATACCCAAAAAGAGGGCTGGATATAGGCGAGAATACGCTGGTTGACCACAACATCTAGGCTTGTTCGGTGCCTGCGGCCTCCAGGCCAATCAAACGGAACGGGTCCGCCACGCCGCCGATTGACTTTTGCAGTTCGCGCTGACGCTGCGAATCCTGCGCGGCCTGCATGGTTAGCGCGCGACGGGCCTCATCATCGAGCGAACGGTCCTGGCGCAGCTTGGCCTGTGCGGCACGCATGCGGCGTTTGATGGTGTAGAGCTCAAGCGTATCGAGCATAAACACGATGTTCGTCTCGGTGGGGTGCTTGCTCGTCGCCGAGATGCGCCCGGCACTCACAAGCGTTGCCGCCTCGGGACACACCGAGCGCGCCGCATCCATGCAGGCTGCAGGATCGGTTCCCGGTGGCGTTGCCAGAACGGCCCATGCGATGGACTCGTGACGTGGGTCAACCCACTCGATGGAGCAGATGCGATCGGCATACGTGCGGAACAGGTCGGGGTAGCTCGTGAGCATGGTCAGCAGTTCACGCTCCCCCGCCAAGGACTTGCGTTCAAGATCGGTAAGAACCATCGGCGCCGCCGTAGCCGGTGCGTCCGAACCATCAGGCACAGGAACAGAGCCCATACCATCAGGCACATCGATCGGCGGCAGGTCGTCGACAACCTCCACGGGCGCGGCATCGTAGGCATCGAGCGGGACGTAGTCGTACGGCTCTTCTTCGACCGGCGCGGACACCGGCGGCGTCGCGCCCGATGCCCAAGCACCGCGACCGGCATCGCGAGAACCCGACGCCCGACCGCCCGCGCTACCGGACCGCTCAGCCTTTGCCCGCTGGCGCTCATAGTTCTGCTCACGACGTCGTTCCGCATCCTCGCGCTTGGCGACATCGCGAAACACACGGCCCGAGCTCGCGCGCACGGTCTCCAGATCCAAACCCAGCAGGTCGGCAATCTGGATAAAGTACGTGTCGATCATATAGCTATCGCGCAGCGGATAGATGAGCGTCAGCGCATCCTCGAGCGCCTTGGCGCGACCGCCCGGCGTGGTGATGTCGCTCGACTCCTGCAGCGAACGGTAGACAAAGTCCATGAGCGGCTCGGCCGCGTCGATGCGCGCCTGCAGCTCCTGGCCGCCGTGCGCCGTAATAAACTCCATAGGGTCGTTGCCGTCGGGCAGTACCACGCAGCGCAGGTCCATCGAATCCTGCTCGATAAACTGAATCGCGCGGCGGGCGGCCTTCTGGCCCGCGGCATCGCCATCGAACATATACACGATGCGCTTGGCAAAGCGGGTGAGCGTCTTTACATGATGCTCCGTGAGCGCGGTGCCCAGCGTGGCGACAACGTTTTTAATCCCCGCCTCCCAGCAGGCGATGCAATCGGTATAGCCCTCCACCACGATGGCGGTATCCTGCGCGACGATAAACTCCTTGGCCCAATTAAAACCGTAGAGGTTTCGCTTTTTATGAAACACGCTCGTCTCGGCGGTGTTGAGGTACTTAGGCTGGCCGTCGCCCATAATGCGACCGCCAAAGGCAATGTTGTGACCCTGCTCGTCAAAGATGGGGAACATCACACGGTCGTAGAAGCGGTCGGCAAGCTGCCCGCGCCCGCGGCTCACGGCAACATTGGCGTCGATCATCTCCTGCGGGGTAAAACCCGCCTGGGACAGGTGCGACACCAGCGCGTTACGGCCTGGTGCAAAGCCCAGGCAGTAGCGGCGGCAGACGTCGCCACCCATGCCGCGGCTGGCAAAGTACTCGCGCGGACGACCGTCCTTACCGCGCATAAGCATGGTGTGGTAGAACTGGGCGGTCTCGGCGCACAGATCGTAGATGCGGGCACGCTTAGTACCGCGCTCGCGGCGATCTCCGGTGTCGTGCAGCTCAATACCTGCGCGATCGGCCAAATAACGGATTGACTCGGGAAAGCTCAGGTTCTCGCGCTTCATGATATAGGTGAAGACGTCGCCACCCTCGCCGCAGCCAAAGCAATGCCACACCTGCGTGGCGGGAATAATGTGGAAGGACGGCGTCTTTTCGCCATGGAAGGGGCAGCAGCCCCAAAACTCATGGCCGCGGGGCTTGAGCTCAACCGTTTCCTGCACGATGGCAACGAGGTCGGACGCAGCGCGTACCTGGTCTTTTTCCTCATCACTAATCACGGATGCTCACCCCCTGCTCACCCAAGTTATGACGAATGTCCTCGATATTACCCTCGACGGTCGCGATCAACTCATCCAGCGAATCGAACACACGCGAGGGACGCAGCCAGCGCGTAAACGCAAGCGAAACGGAAGCGCCGTACAGGTCGCCCGTATAACCAATTAAGTTAGCCTCAAGATGTGCAGATGCCGCATCGTCGGCATACGTCGGCGGCAGTCCGACGTTAACGGCAGCGGGCCACACGGTGTCATCGACCAGCACCAGACCCTCATACACGCCATCGGCAGGCACCTGAATGCCGTCGGGAACCTGCAGGTTTGCCGTGGGAAAGCCCATGCCAGAACCCTCGTGACGGCCGCGAATAACACCGCCACGCACCATATACGGGCGGCCGAGTAACTCAGCAGCAAGCTCCACATGGCCCTGTCCGAGCTCATGACGGATACGGGTGGCGCAAATGGCCTCACCGCCCTCGCAAAGCAGGTCGTGACCGTACACGTCAACGCCGTGCTCGGCACCCCAGGCGCGCATCTCGGCAACACCAGAAGCACCGCCACGACCCAGCCTAAAGTCGCTGCCAACGCGAATCGATCGAATGTCGACCAGACGCGACACCAGCGAGAGAAAAGCAACATGGTCAAGCGCCGCAACCTCAGGCGTAAAGGGAACGGCCACCACCGCATCGACCCCAGTTTGAGCCAGGGCATGCAGACGGTCGGCCGTCGTCATCAATTTTTGAGCGGGCGAAGGGCTCACCACGACGTCCGGGTCGGGATCGAAGGTAACTACGACCGCCTTGCAGCCATGGGCACGGGCATCACGGACAAGCGCCGCAATGAGCTCCTGGTGTCCACGGTGCACGCCATCGAACACGCCGATGGCAATCGATGCGGCACCCAGGTGCTCACACTTATCAAACACATCGGCAGTAACGATGCGAGCCTCGTCCGACTCGCCCGCGAAAAAGATACGCGCGAGCTCGCGAGCGGACAACATCATCGAACACCGCCGATTGCCTGCGGAAACACGTGCTCCATGACAAAGCGGCCACCCTCAATGCGGGCGAGCGCCTTGAGTCCCCCATCGAGCACCAGCGCAAACGGCGCCTTCGAGGCATCGAAATCGGCAAGCGCACGCTCAACGGGAATGCGTCGGCCGCAGAGAAGGTCGTCGGCAAGATTGCCCGGCAAGTCAACACGTGTGGCGCCCAGGGCCGCAATGGGATCCAGTGCAAACCCCGCCGCGGACTCGGGAGAAAGCTCCTCAACCGCATGACAGGCGCCAACGGAAACAATACCGGAGGCCGTGCGGCGCAGCGCGGAAATGTGCGCGGCGCTCTCGCAGGCGCGGCCCAGGTCGCGAGCGAGCGCTCGGATATAGGTTCCCTTGCTCACCGAGAACGCCACGGTCCACACGCACGTATCACCTTCGCCGCCCACGGCGATCAGGTCGGCGGCATAGACCTCGACGGGACGCGGAGGTAGGTCCACCGCATTGCCCTCGCGAGCAGACTTGTAGGCACGAACGCCATTGACCGAGATAGCCGAAAACGCCGGCGGCACCTGCATCTGCGGACCCAGCATGGAGGCCAATTGCTCACGCGCATAGGCAGGATCGCGGAGCTCGTTGGCAACAGCCACCGTACGGACCGCCTCGCCCTCCGCATCATCGGTATTCGTCTCGGCGCCAAACGAAATATCGGCGACGTAGCTTTTGGTATCGAGCGTGAGCATGCCCAGCAGACGGGTGGCCTGACCCACGCCCACAACCATGACACCCGATGCCATGGGGTCGAGCGTACCGGCATGGCCGACGCGCCGCTCATGGAGGGCGCGTCGGCATTGCGAGACCACGTCATGGGACGTGCAGCCCACCGGCTTATCGACGGCGAGCAGCATATTCAATTGAGAAGGCGTTCGACGAGCCATGTACCATCCAATAAGTTAGAGCTCGACGGTCACCGAAGCGGGATCCTCCCCCACCAGCTCGGCCAGCATGGGAAGTGCCACGGCGAGCGTCTCGCGAATTGTTCCGTTGTTGGAAAAGCCGGCGGCGGCATGATGCCCGCCACCGCCAAAGTTGGCAGCAATCTCGGACACATCGAGGTCGCCCTTGGAGCGCAGGTTGCCACGCACCTTGGTATCGCCCTCAATGCCCTTTAAGAACATGCAGACCTCGACGCCCATCACCGAACGCACCACATCGACCAGGCCGTCGCACTCGTCCGAGGTGACACCGCAGGCCTCAAGGTCGCTCTGGTAGGCATAGCTATACGCCACGCGCCCATGCGCGACCGTCTTAATGCGACCCATGACAATGGACTTGAGGTGCAAAAACTCAACGCGCATGCTCTGGTAGACCTCGAGCGCAACGCGCGCCGGATCGGCACCGTGCGCCACCAGGCGCGAGGCCGCATGGAACGCGGCGGCATCGGCGTTTTGGTACTGAAAACGGCCGGTATCGGTAACCAAGCCACACAGCAGGCAGGTCGCAACGCCATCACGTGCGACAATGCCGCAATTGTCCAAAAAGCGGTCGATGATCATGGCGCAGGCCGCGGCATCGACGCGCCTCAGGCTCAGCTCGGCAAACTCCTCGCGCGCCGGATGATGATCGAAGCACACCACATGCTTGGAGCGACGAAGCACCTCGGCGGAATTATTGAGGCGCTCGACGACCGGTACGTCCACCGAGATGAACAGGTCAGGATTGCCGGCGTACGCAGATGCCGGCACCAGGCGATCGGAGCCTTCCATAAAGCGGTAAATGCGAGGAACCGGGTCATCGTCTGCCAGCAGCAGCGCAATGTCCTTGTTGGGGAAAAACTTCATGAGCGAAAGGCCCAGACCCAATACGGAGCCCAAGGCATCGCCATCGGGAGAAGTATGTCCCGAAATCGCAATGGAGGACGCACCCTCGATGAGCTCGAGGATGCGTCGCTGAATATCTGCAGACTCGCACGAGGCGAGGTCGGCGGAATTAGTCATCTAAAGCTGCCTCCTGGGCGGCATCCGCTATCGGATAGCCGTCCTCGTCCTTTTCGATCGCAAGCGTGGCGGGAACGTTTTCCAGCGCACGCGTGATGCGCTCGGCCTCATCGGTCGAGCGATCGATGCGAAAATCGAGCTCGGGCGTGACACGCCAATCGAGCGAGCGAGCCAACAGGCTGCGAATACGGCCCTTGGCGCTAGCGAGCGCCTCCATGACCTCGTCGTAGCGGCTCGCATCGCACGACACGTACACACGCGCGAACGAACGGTCCACCGCGACCTCGACCGCAGTCAAAGTAACCAGGTCGAGACGCGGATCGGAAACCTCAAAGAGCAGGAGATAACCGAGCTTCTCGCGAAGCTGCTCGCCCAGACGGCGGGTTGCCTGCGTTTGCTTCATAGCGCTACCCCCTACTCGGTACGGGCAACCTGGTCGATGCGGTAACCCTCGATCTGGTCGCCGGGCTTGATGTCCTGGAAGTTCTCCAGACCAATGCCGCCTTCGGAACCGCTCTTGAGGCTCTTGGCCTCGTCCTTGTAGTGGCGCATCGAGGCGATCTTGCCGTTGAAGACCACGATGCCGTCGCGCACCAGACGCACGGAATCGGTCGCGGCGATCTCGCCCTCTTCGACGCGGACACCGGCGGCGATACCGACTTTGGGCACCTTGAAGGTGTCCAGGACAGTCGCGGTACCCGTGGCGACCTCGACCTCGGTGGGCTTGAGCATGCCGATACGGGCGGCGTCGAGCTCCTCGAGGCACTTGTAGATGACGTCGTAGCAACGGATCTCGACGCCCTCGCGCTCGGCGGCGGAGCGGGCCTTACCGTCGGGACGGACGCCAAAGCCGATGATGATGGCGTTGGAGGCGTCGGCCAAGACGACGTCAGTCTCGTTGATGGCACCGACAGCGGAGTGGATCGTGTTGATGCGGACCTCGGACTGATCCATCTTGTCGAGCGAGTCCTGAAGAGCCTCGATGGAACCCTGGACGTCGGCCTTGATGATCAGGTTGAGCTCCTTGACCTCGGCGTCGGCGATGGTCTCGAAGAGGTTCTCGAGCGTGACGTGCTTGACGCGGCTCTGCTCCTCGATACGGGCCTTGAGCGAACGTTCATCGGCCAGGGCGCGTGCCTCGCGCTCGTCCTCGAACACGCGGAACTCGTCACCGGCGTTGGGCACGGACTGCAGGCCCAAAATCTCGACAGCGTCGGAGGGACCGGCCTCGGTGACGGCGCGGCCCTTGGGGTCGAGCATGGCGCGGACGCGGCCGTAGGTAAGGCCGGCGACCAGCGTATCGCCCACGTGCAGGGTACCGCGGGTCACGAGCACGGTAGCGACCGATCCGCGGCCCTTGTCGAGCTTGGCCTCGAGGACGTTGCCCGAGGCAAAGGTGTCCGGGTTGGCCTTGAGCTCGAGTACGTCGGCCTGGAGCAGCACGGTCTCCAGAAGTTCGTCGATACCGATCTTCTGCTTGGCCGAGATGTTGACGAACATGTTCTGTCCGCCCCACTCCTCGGGGATGACTCCGTACTCGGTGAGCTCCTGACGCACACGGTCGGGGTTGGCGCCCGGCTTATCGATCTTGTTGACGGCGACGACGATGGGTACGCCGGCGGCCTTGGCGTGGTTGATCGACTCGACCGTCTGGGGCATGACGCCGTCGTCAGCGGCGACGATCAGGATGACGATGTCGGTCACCTTGGCGCCACGGGCACGCATAGCCGTAAAGGTGGCGTGACCCGGGGTATCGATAAAGGTGATCTTGCGGTCGTTGATCATGACCTGCGAAGCGCCGATGGCCTGCGTAATGCCGCCCGCCTCGCCGGCAGCAACGCCGGTGTGACGGATGGCGTCGAGCAGCGACGTCTTGCCGTGGTCGACGTGGCCCATGACGGTGACGACCGGTGCGCGCGGCTTAAGGTCGGCGGGATCGTCGTAGAACGAGAAGGTGTTCTCCTCCTCGGGGGTGATGATCTTGATCTGACGGCCCAGGTCGTCGGCAACGAGCTCGACGAGGTCGTCAGACATGGACTGTGTCATGGTGAGCGGTGTGCCCAGCAGGAACAGGCGCTTGATGATGTCGTTGGCCGGAACGTCGAGTGCCTCGGCAAGCTCCTGGACGGTAACGCCCTGGGAAACCTTGATGGCGTCGAGCTCCTCGGGGTTCACGCCCTGGGCCAGCGCCTCCTCTATCTTGCGCTCCTCCTGAGCCTTGGCAGCCTCGCGCTCGCGCTTCTCCTTGCGCTTCTTGCGGCGACCGGTGGACTCACGAGAGGCCTCCTCGACGGCAGCACGAGCCTCCTCGAGCACCTTCTCGCGGCTATACTCCTCGGCCTCGCGAGCCATGCGGCTGTAGTGGTCCTCTTCGTTGTTGTGACCGCCCTTGCGCTTCTTGCCCTTGCCCTGCTTATCGGGGTTGGGGAAGTCCATGCCGGCAGCGACGTTGTTGCTGGCGTTGGTGCGATGGCTGTGCGGACGGCTCTCGGAGGCGTTGCGCTCGGAGTTGTTGTCGGAAGCGTTGCGATCGTTACGACGGCCACCACGGCGGTCGTTGTTGCCGCCACGACGGTTACCGCGCTCGGCGGCGCGCTCGGCCTTGGCCTTGTCCTCGGCGTCCTTCTTCTCCTTGAGCACGGTCTCCTGTGCGGCGATCTGGTCGAGCAGCGAACGGAAGCGCGAACCGGAATCGGAAGCGGGAACGGCGCGGCGCTGGGCCTCGCGGGCAGCCTCCTCCTTCTCGCGAGCAAGGCGCTCCCGCTCGGCCTTCTTCTTGGCCTCGGCCTCGGCGCGGGCGGCCTCCTCGGCAGCCTGGGCTGCGGCAAACTGGCGGCGCTCCTCCTCGCGGGCCTTCTCGGCGGCGATGCGCTCGCGCTCGGCCTCAGCGGCGCGAGCGGCCTCCTCGGCGGCAGCTGCCTGCTCCTCGGCCTGCTTGGCGGCCTCGACTTCCTGAGCGCGGGCCTCGATCACCGAGGCGAGCTGCTTGCGGACCATGGCGACATAGGCGTCCTCCAAGGTGGAGGAAGCGGACTTAGCGGGAATCTTCATATCGGCGAGATGACCCATCAGTTCCTTGGAGGTCATGCCGAACTCTTTGGCCAGGGTGGACACACGGACTTTTGCCATATGACTTCACCTACCCTTTCTGGCACCTTGGGTGCCTAGAGACTGAACGAGCGTGGGAGACGCGCCGGGACCCGCCCGGCGCGACCGCGCGCTAGATCAGGTCCTCCGCATCATCGAAGGCGTCGGTGTCATGGACACCGCAGAAACGGGAGCCGGGACGAGCCTGGTTGCGGCACTGGATGCCGTCCTCGGACACGTACTCGCAGCGGCGGACGTCCTCGTCCTCCTCGTCACCGATCAGGT
This sequence comes from Collinsella aerofaciens, assembly GCF_040926185.1. GTDB lineage: Bacteria > Actinomycetota > Coriobacteriia > Coriobacteriales > Coriobacteriaceae > Collinsella > Collinsella aerofaciens_BC. The sequence continues at coordinate 8,725 of NZ_JBCOIQ010000004.1, read as the reverse complement.
CGGCGGCGGGCTCCTCGTGAACGGGAACGTTCTTGAGGATGTCGGCGGCAAGCGTCTCGGACTTGATGTCAATGTGCCAACCGGTCAGGCGCGCGGCGAGGCGGGCGTTCTGGCCCTCCTTGCCGATGGCGAGGGACAGCTGGTCGTCGGGCACGATGACGCCGGCGTAGGCCTTCTCCTCGTCAATGAGGACGCGGGTGACCTTAGCGGGCGACAGGGCGTTGGCGACGTAGACGGAAGGATCGGCATCCCACAGGATGACGTCGACGCGCTCGCCGCGGAGCTCGCCAACGACAGCGCGAACACGGCTGCCCTTGGGGCCGACGCAGGCGCCCACGGGATCCAAACGGTCGTCGAGCGAGTGGACGGCGACCTTGGAGCGCTGGCCGGGCTCGCGCGCGATCGACTTGATCTGGACGGTGCCTTCATAGATCTCGGGCACCTCCTGCTCAAACAGACGACGCATGAGCTCGGGGTGGGTACGGGAGATGACAATCGGCGGACGGCTGTGCTCGCCACGAACCGGCTGCAGGTTGGAGTTGGGGTCGCGAACGTCGATGATCACGGCCTTGATGTGCTGATTGTGCAGGTAGCGCTCGCCCATCGGACGCTCGTTGCGCTCGTTCTCGTAACGACGCTGATCGAAGTGCGGAAGCTCGGCCTCGACGCCCTCGCGGATCTTGACGATCGTGAAGTCGGGCGTGGACTGAAGCACGGTACCGCTGATGAGGTCACCGATGCGGCCGGAGAACTCCTCGTAGATCTGCTCGCGGGCGGAGTTACGCACGATGGCGTTGATCTCGGCCTTGGCGTGCTGGGCGGCGATGCGGCTCGTGTTCTTGGGGGTGACGTCGATCTCCTCGAACTCGGTGAAGTTGCCCTCCTCGTCCATGGAATCGTCGATCGGCTCCAGGCGGTAGACGTAGATCTTGCCGGTGGTACGGTCGATGGTCACCTTGGCGCCCCACTCAAGATGCAGGATCTCGGCATAGCTCTTGGCGAGCGACTGCTCCAGGCGGTCGATCAGGTAGAGCTGGTCGATGTGCTTCTCCTGGCAAAGCTCCATCAGGGCGGACATCATGTCGGATGCTGCCATCTTACTTTCCTTCCTTCGCGGGCTTGAAGTCGTAGGTGGGCTTCAACTTGCTCTTTTTAACATCAGAGAAATCGAGGGTGACAGACTCGCCGTCCTCGAGCTCGAGAGTCACGTTCGTCTCGGTGGCGGCGGCAATCTTACCGGCGTACTTGCGACGGCCCTCGGTGGCGGTGGAGGTGAGCTCGCAGTTCACGCCCACAAAGCGGGCAAAGTCACGCGGGCGGCGCAGCGGGCGCGCCATACCCGGGGTCGACACCTCAAGCGTATAGCTCGAAGAGATGGGGTCGAGCTCCTCAATCACATCGCCGACCCACTTGGTGTTGGCCGTGACGTCGTTGAGCGACAGGCTCTGACCCTCGGCACCCTCGATACGCACGCGCACGCAGGGGGCCTTGGTGGCACCCACGAGCTCGACGTCGACGATGTCGACATCGTGCTGGGGAGCGACGGCCTCGAGCGCGTCGATGATCGCCTGCTCGGTCTTGGTCTTGACCATTGCGGCACCTCCATCCATACAAAAAAGAAGCGGGGCCGAAACCCCACTTCTTTCAATTACAACTTCATTTGCAAGCAAACTATACCAATAGCTGCGGAAACGTGCAAGCACAGTACGAATCTGCAGGACAGCGTGCGCACAGCTTCTCCACAAGAAGAAGACAATTGACCGCAGGCATCAGGACAGGTACATGAAAAACGAGGGACTACCCCAGCGGAATCGCCCCTCATCTTTAACACGTCAACTATGCGCGTGGCGTTTACTTGACCACCAGGTTGACCAGCTTTCCGGGCACGCAGATGGCCTTGACGACCGTCTTGCCCTCGAGCCACTTGGCGACGGCGGCCTCGGCGGCAGCCTGCATTTCCTCGTTGGAGGCATCGCGGGCCACGTCGACGCGGCCGCGGACCTTGCCGAGCACCTGGACCACGATCTGCACCGTGTCCTCAACGGACTCGGCCAGGTCGAACTCGGGCCAGGCGGCGGTGTAGGCGTTGCCCTCGCAGCCGAGCGCCTCGTGCCACAGCTCGTCGGCCCAGAACGGGCAGATGGGAGCAAGGACGCTCACGATATCCTTAGCCACGCCGTAGCACAGCGCCTTGTCGCGGGCGGTATCCTCGGTGGCGTTGAGGTAGGCGCTCGCCGCGTTGACGAGCTCCATGACGGCCGAGATCGCGGTGTTGAACTGGCCGCGATCGAAGTCCTCGGTGCACTTGGCGATGGTGCGGTGACGCTCGCGATAGAGCTTCATCGCAACCTCGTCGAGCGCGGACTTGTCGAAGGCCACGTTGGCGTCGCCGGACTGGACGAGCTGCCAAACGATACGCCAGGCGCGCTTGATGAAGCGGTTGGCGCCCTCAACGGCCTTGGGATCCCAGTCGAAGTCCTTCTCGGGCGGAGCGATAAACAGGATCGCCAAACGCATAGTGTCGGCGCCGTAGGGCTCGATGACCGAGCTCGGAGGCACGACGTTGCCCTTGGACTTGGACATGGTGTCGCCGTTCTCGTCCTTGACCATGCCCTGGCACAGCAGGTTGGTGAAGGGCTCGTCCACACTCAGCAGGCCCAGGTCGCGCAGTGCCTTGGTAAAGAAGCGGCTGTAGAGCAGGTGCAGAATGGCGTGCTCGATGCCGCCGATGTAGTTATCGACGGGCATCCAACGATCGGCGGCCTCTCGAGAGAAGGGCAGCTTGGTGTTGTGCGGATCGGTATAGCGCAGGTAATACCAGCTGGAGCAGGTGAAGGTGTCCATGGTATCGGTCTCGCGCTTGGCCGGGCGGCCGCAGACCGGGCAGGTGGTCTCGTAGAACTCCTTGCACTCGGCGAGGGTCTCGCCTGCACCCAGGTCCAGGTTCTCGGGTAGCGTCACCGGCAGCTGATCCTCGGGCACGGGCACGATGCCGCAGTGCTCGCAGTGGATGGCCGGGATGGGGTTGCCCCAATAGCGCTGGCGGCTGATGAGCCAGTCGCGCAGACGGAAATCGACCTTGCGACGACCGCAGCCCATGGCCTCGAGGTCGGCCACGATCGCAGCCTCGCCCTCGGAGTGCTTACCGCCGCGCATGCCGGTGTACTTGCCGGACTGGACCAGCGTGCCCTCGGCAGCGTGGGCACAATCCCAGTCGACGGTCTCGGCATGGAAGGTATCGATGGTCTCGCCGCTGACCTCGACGGCAGCGCGATCGTCATCGTCCAGGATAATCGGCACGATCGGCAGGTCGTACTTGCGGGCAAACTCAAAGTCGCGCTGGTCGCCACAGGGAACGGCCATGACGGCGCCGGTGCCGTAGTCGGCCACGACGTAGTCGGCAACCCACACGGGGACCTTCTCGCCGTTGACGGGGTTCACGACGTAGCGGCCGGTAAAGGCACCGTGCTTCTCGAGGGTGCCCTGGGCACGCTCGACGGCAGAGATATGCTTGGAGTCCTCGACGATCTTGGTGACGGCCTCCTCGTACTCCGTGCCCTCGACGAGCTCATGCAGGCCGGCGTACTCGGGAGCCAGGACAAAGAAGGAAACACCGAAGAGCGTATCGGCACGCGTGGTGAAGACGGTGATCTTGCCCTCATCGCCCTCGATGGGATCGCCATCCTGGTCGCACAGGGTAAAGTCGACCTCGGCGCCCTCGGAGCGGCCGATCCAGTTGGCCTGCATCTGCTTGACGCGCTCGGGCCAACCGGGGAGCTTCTCCAGGTCGTCGAGCAGCTCCTGGGAGTACTCGGTAATCTTGAAGTACCACTGCTCCAGGTCGCGCTTCTCGGGTTCGGTGCCGCAGCGCCAACACTTGCCCTCGGTGACCTGCTCGTTGGCCAAAACGGTCTTGCAAGTGGGGCACCAGTTGACCGGGTTCTTCTTACGGTAGACCAGGCCGCGCTCCCACATCTTTTCAAAAATCCACTGGCCCCAGCGGTAATAGTCGGGGCTGCAGGTCTTGACCATGCGATCCAGATCGTAGGAGAAACCCATGCGCTTCATCGTGGCGAGCGCCTGATCCATGTTCTTATACGTCCAGGCGGCAGCCTGCGTGTTGTGTTTGATGGCGGCGTTCTCGGCAGGCAGGCCAAAGGCGTCAAAGCCGATGGGGTGCAGCACGTCAAAGCCACGCATGCGGGCCTGACGGGCCATGGCATCGCCAATGGTATAGTTGCGCGCGTGGCCCATGTGCAGGTCGCCCGACGGATACGGGAACATCTCGAGCACATACTTCTTGGGCTTGCTGTCGTCGGTGTCGACGGCAAAGAGGTTGGAGTCCTCCCAGGCCTTCATCCACCGGGACTCAATGGCCTGCGCGTCGTAGGCAGGGATCTCGTCCTTATGATCTGTGCAATCGCACATATCAGCTCCTTTAATCTTAGCTGGGGCCGGTCGGCTAGGCTTTGCTCACTGCTGCGGACAGTCCTGCTCGCACGAAGGCCACATTAAGTGGCCTTCGGCTCGTGCGGAACTTGCAGCGAGCAAAGCCTAGCCGCCCGACCCTAGGGTTAACTTGGATGATTCTAGCAAATACGACAAGCGAGATGCCTGCGACTTGCGGGCATCTCGCTTTATCTAAATAACGTGGTTGAAACTCAACCTTTATGTGAGGCTCTTACCTTATCGATAAGATACGGACTGCTGAGAATCCTTCACGACTACGTCATGGGCGCCGCCTTCGACGATCGAGGTCGAGCTTACCAGGGTCAGGCGCGCCTTTTCCTGGAGCTCGGGGATCGAGAGGGCACCGCAGTTGCACATCGTGGACTTGACCTTGTAGAGCGTGCCGCCCACGCCGTCCTTGAGGGAACCTGCGTAGGGAACGTAGGAGTCGACGCCCTCGACGAAGCTGAGCTTCGCGGCGCCGCCCAGGTCGTAACGCTGCCAGTTGCGGGCACGCGCAGAACCCTCGCCCCAGTACTCCTTCATGTACTGGCCGTTCACGTTGACGCGCTCGGTCGGGCTCTCGTCGAAGCGGGCGAAGTAGCGGCCCAGCATCATGAAGTCGGCACCCATGGCAAGGGCGAGCGTCATGTGGTAGTCGTAGACGATGCCGCCGTCGGAGCACACGGGCACGTAGACACCGGTCTCCTCGTAGTACTCGTCGCGAGCGCGGCAGACGTCGATCAGCGCGGTGGCCTGGCCACGGCCGATACCCTTGGTCTCACGGGTAATGCAGATGGAACCGCCGCCGATACCGACCTTAATGAAGTCGGCACCGCAGTCGGCCAGGAAGCGGAAGCCCTCGGCGTCGACGACGTTACCGGCACCGACCTTGACGGCCTCGCCGTAGTTGGCGCGAATCCACTCGATGGTGCGCTTCTGCCACTCGCTGAAGCCCTCGGAGGAGTCGATGCACAGAACGTCGGCACCGGCCTCGATGAGCAGCGGCACGCGCTCGGCATAGTCGCGGGTGTTGATACCGGCGCCGACCATGTAGCGCTTGTCGCCATCGAGCAGCTCGTTGGGGTTGGTCTTGTGGCTGTCGTAGTCCTTGCGGAAGACGATGCCCATAAGGTGATCGTTGTCGTCGACGATCGGCAGGGCGTTGAGCTTGTTGTCCCAGATGACGTCGTTGGCAACCTTGAGGCTGATGTTCTTGTCGCCCACGATGAGCTGCTCACGCGGGGTCATGAATTCGGAGACCTTCGTCTGGTGGTCATCGCGGCTGGGGCGATAGTCACGGCTGGTGACGATGCCCAGGAGCTTACCCTTGGGGGTGCCGTCGTCGGTAACCGGCATGGTGGAGTGACCGGTCTTCTCCTTGAGCTCGATGACCTGCTCCATGGTCATGTCGGGGGTCAGCGTGGAATCGGACTGAACGAAACCGGCCTTGTGATCCTTGACGGCCTTGACCATAGCGGCCTCGGACTCGGCGCTCTGGGAACCGTAAATGAAGGACAGGCCACCCTCGGTAGCGAGCGCGACACCCATGTCGACGCCCGAGACGGACTGCATGATGGCGGAAACCATGGGGATGTTCAGGGTGATTGCCGGCTTCTCACCGCGCTTAAAGCGGGTTAGCGGCGTCTTAAGAGAGACGTTGTTGGGGATGCACTGCGAGGACGAGTAACCAGGGACCAGCAGATACTCCGAAAACGTGTGGGACTCACCGGGAAAGAACGTAGCCATGTTTCTCCTTTTTCCATGCGACCGGTCGGCTGCAGGCCTCGTAGGACCCAGCCCAACCTTGGGCGCCCAATACTGGGGAAGTATCTTAACGCACTTTGACTGCTACAATGCATGATTTAAGAAGAGCACACGAGGGTTTGACGCAGGCTTTGCGTTTGCCCAGCAAACACTTTAGCGGGAAGACGTGGAGCGTATGAAGTACAAGACGACGGCAAAGTTGGTCATTCAAGCGTGCGACAAGGATTTGCCGGGCGTGTTCGGCCACGGCTGCGTCTTGCTGCTGCAGGGTATTGCCCGCGAGCACTCGCTCAACCGCGCCGCCAAGAGCATGGGCATGGCGTATTCCAAGGCCTGGCGCATTGTGAACGAGGCGGAAGGACAGCTGGGCTGCAAGCTCATCGAGCGCGACGGCGCCCGCGGGTCCACGCTCACGCCCGCAGGAGAGCGAGCCATAGCGGTCTACGAGGAGCTGCAGGCCGACATCAACAACGTCATCGCCACCAAAGCCAACGCCCTCATCGCCAGCATCAAAGGGTAGCTAATTTACGAAGGGCGTTGTCTAGGGCGGACGCTACGACCAGGGGGTCGTCGGTGCCGGCGAAGAGGCGGACGGCGCTCCCCTGCTTGCCGCGTGGGGCCGAAAGGCGCGTCGTTACGCCGCCGGCGGGCGATGCGCGAAACTCCCCCGGCAAAGTATCGAACAGCTCGCCCGCACTACGCTCAATAAGGTCAAACTCAACTGCCGGACCAAAGCCGTGCTCGAGGATTCCCGTTGCAAGCGCATGGTCGAGATGCGAGCCCAGTCCGGGGTAGCGCACGTTGCGCACCATCTCGTTGACGGCCAGATACTCGGCCAGCGCACGGGCGCGATCGAAGTGAGCCTGCATGCGAAAAATGAGCGAGTCCAGCCCCCGCTCTAGCACAGCAGCCTCATCAGCAGTCAAATCAAGCTTGGCCAAGCCACAGCCCTCAAGCAGGGCGTGCGCGCACTCGGCAGCGGCATCCACACGATGGCGCTTGAGCTGCGAGCGCGCGACCGAAGCGGCAACGAGATTGCGCGGAGCCATACCGGCGCACACGCGATCGAGCGCCTCGAGCGACAGCGCAGCACCCAGCCGCAGCGGATCGCAGCCAAAAGCCGACGCCACGGTGTTATCTACCACAAGTAGCGCGCGGGCTTCGCGAGCCACGCGACCCAGAGCGCGAAGATCGGGGACGCGCAGACCAAACCCGCCGATAGAGTTGACGAACCACCACAGGTGCGGTCCCTCGACATCAAACGAAGCATCAAAACCCTCGGACGCGGCGGCAAACGCCTCGACGGACGGCGAACCCACCAGCGCGACATCGCAGCAATCAAAGCCGTGCACAAACGCATCGGCAAAGTCATCGGCAAACGCAACCAGGCGGTCACCGGGACGCACAATCCCCAGCTGCGACAGCGCTGCCGGCACATGCGAGGCCGCAACAAGACGCGCCTCACGCGCACCAGCCCTTATAGCCCAGGCCTCTTCTAGCTGTTGCACGTCCACGCGGCACCATCCCTTAATTAAAACCGAACCAAATAAGCTTTCCAGGTTGAGGATAACTAGCGAGCGGGCAGCTGCCGTAGCGAGGTGCCGCGAAAGAGGAGCGACGCGTACTTTATGTACGCGAGCGACGGTTTAAGCGGCAGATCGCCACGGCAGCTGCCCGCGCAGCGTCAAGCGGTCCGGCGTTCGTTAGAACGCCGGAACAAAATCACCCGTGATACTCGCCGTTGTATTGGATGAGCGTCAGGTCATCCACGCCATCGAGTGCGCGGATGGCATCGGCATAGGGCATATCCACACCGTCCGAGAACACCTCGACGGCCATCTCCACCTTGTCGCCGCGCATCGTCTTGGACTTGACGGAAAACTTAGTGCGCCCAAATGCACGCACGATATCATCGCCGGTGGCCTGACCCGTGTAGTGAATGACCATCATGTACACGCGCGCCTTGTCCTGGTGGCTCGCAAAGCCAGCGATCATCACCACGATCACCACGGCCGTGAGCCCCACGAGCGCATACATGCCGGCGCCGGCCGTAATGCCCGTCGTAATGGCCCAAAACAGATACAGCAGGTCGAGCGGGTCCTTGACCGCCGTACGGTAACGAACGATGGACAGAGCACCGACCATACCGAGCGAGATGACCACGTTCGTCGAGATCGCGAGCGTGACCATGCAGGTGAGCACGCACATGCCCACGAGCGTCACGGCAAAACTGCGCGAATACACCACGCCGGTAAAAAAGCGCTTGTACACGTAATAGATCAGGATGCCCATGGCAAGCGCCACGAGCAGCGAAAGACCGATCTTGGCAGGGTCGACCTTGCCAAACGCCTCCAAGACGGAGTTCTTAAAAAAGTCCCTAGTGCTCATGGTCTAAATATCCCCTCGGTTCTCAAAATCCGATTCCCAGTAGTTAAAACCGACGCTCCTATAAGTTGTCAATAGGCAGTTTGCGGGAGCGCTCCCTTCAATTCGCACAGGAGCTCGTAAT
>NZ_JBCOIQ010000041.1:0-1575 GCF_040926185.1 Collinsella aerofaciens | reverse complement strand
TCGGCCCCGGTGCCCAAGCGCGATATCGGCGGTGCTGTTTCGCGATATTCAACAGTGCTCAAGCGAGCAAATACTCATGCGAAGAATCAGCTCGTTTTGGACCGTCCAGGACAATCGTGCTTGGAATCTGCTGAAAGCATTGATCGATGAAGTGCTGAGCGAACCACTCGGTAGGTTTGAAATAGCCGCTTTGTTTCCCGTTCGTGACGCAAATGCGCTCTCGAGCGATATTTTTTGGGAGCGCCTGGAATATATCATCCGCGAAAGGATCGCCGACGCAAATAGTCTCGATAGAATTAGCTGGGCCTTGTCCGATTGCAATGACGAGGCGAGGGTCAGGGCTATCACCCTCATTCTGTCGCTCGATAAAGACGAGATATCGATCAACGATTTGGATCTCCGTCGATCTTCAATGAGCGGGTCTCCAGAAAAAGGCTTTATTCCAGCAAAGCTCAAGGAGATTGAGGCGATTGAATCGATTGCTGCTCAGCTGCCCGCAGGTGTTGAATATTTAAAACACAGAGAATGGCTGTTAAAAGTGAGGTCTTCAATTGAAAGAGACATCGAAGACGAAAAGTGGAGGCTATTCCACGGCAGACAGTAATCGACTTTAACACCTAGAATTAGGAAAAGCCTCGGGGGCTCCTGCCTAGCCCTTCGACCTGCACTGCGTGCAGAAGACAGTCGAGGACGAACCGTGGTGCAGCTCCATGAGCTCGAGCTGCATCGCCCTGATCAGGTCGTCGAGCTTGTTCAGCAGCCACTCGTCGATGTTTGTGTCAACGGCCAGCTGAATACTGTTCAGTTTTACGCTACCACTGACAGCGAGGCCGAAGTGGCTCGTTGCCATTTCGAAGCCGCGCGCGCGGCGCGGAAGGGCGGCGTGGACCCCGAGTCCACTGCCTGCAAGCTCGACAAGATGATTTGGTTGCTCTGCACAGGCGACTTCTACCGCGAAGGGGGTCTAAAGCTCTTTTCAACCAATGCACTTGTTGAATCGAACCTGAGCGCCTATTCGGGGGATGGCATTTAAATTGGAGCCACTTTCAGAAAAGCGGCGCTGCAAACGCATGCCAAAACTGGCAAATTATTATGAAAGGTAATCTTATGGTAAACGCAGAGGAATCAACTAAGGCCGGTCTATCGCGCTTGCAAGACGACGCAAGGCCGACTATTTGCAGCGACTCTCTCGAACTTATTTCGAATATCGCAGAGGTTGGCCTGGACGAAATTCTCCAAAACGAGTTCTTGAAGGACATCCCCGTCATCTCAAGCCTAGTGAGCATCTACAAAATCGGAAACAATATCCACAATGCGCATCTGCTGAAGAAGTATGCGTGTTTCCTCGATGAGTTCAACCGCGACTCTTTTGAAAATGGCTCATGGAACAAGTACAAGCAATACTTTGAAGAGTCAAATAGGAAGCGCGATATTGAGTACCTGCTTATCCTGCTCGAAAGATACATTGAGGAGGACAAAGCGCGGCGACTAGCAAAGATGTTAGCGTCGGATTATTTTAGCCAAATATAGTCGGCCGAGATTGACCAATCCCGGCCGACCCATTTTAGCCAACAC
>NZ_JBCOIQ010000040.1:0-1636 GCF_040926185.1 Collinsella aerofaciens | reverse complement strand
CGTCGCGGCGAAGCTGCTCGCCCTTGCGGCGCTCGGCGCGGGCGCGCTGGCCGTGGCGCTCGGCGTGTTCGGGGCCGTGCTCGCCGTCGCCGGGCGCCTGCCGCTCGGGCCCGCTCCGCTTGCGGCCTCCTGGGCGGGCATCGTGCTGGGCAGCCTGCCCCTCTACGCGCTGGGGCTCGGCGTGGCCCTGCGCCTCGGCCGCAACGCCGCCATCGGCGCCGGCGCGGCGGGTATGCTCCTCGCGTTCTTCTCAGTGGGCGGACTTGCGCACGGCCTCATGACCGGCGAGCTCACCGGTGCCCTGGTGACGCCCCTGAGCTGGGTGCCGCTCGCCTGGCCCGCGCGCCTGGGGTCGCTCGGGGTGGAGGCCTTCATCGACGCCGCACGCGCGGCGGGCCCTCTCCTCACGACTGCGCTCGCCAGCCTCGTGCTCACCCTGGCAGCCGCCGCCGTCCTTCTCGCCTGGTTCTGCCGCTTCGAGGACGGGAGGGCGGATGCGTAGGAAGCCGCTCGCCGCCGTGCTCGCCCTCCTCTCCGCAGCGCTCGTCCTGGGCGGGAATGCCCTGCTCGACGCCGGCTGGGGGTCGGCGCCGCGCTCGATCGCCGACCGCGTGCTGCCCAACCCTGAGATCGCCATGTGGGCGCCCGCGCCCGAGCCCGGTAGCCACGCGAGCTCCTACGCCGACGCCACCGGGGCGGGGGCGAACTACGTCTACCTGGTGGACGCGGCGGACGACAGGGGCAATGTCCGAGAGCTCCAGCTCATCTTCTTCGGGCGGGAGTCGGACGGCGAGGGCTGGCTCGAGATCGAGGCGCGCGGCGGCTCGGGCGTGCGCTACCGCGCGTGCGACGCGGCCGAGGCGCCCGCGGCTGCGCGCGGGGCTCTGGACCGCTGAGCGCGGCGCTAGTACAATTCCGACGAGGGTTTCAGGAGGTCGAACATGGCGAGGATACTGGCAGTGGATGATGAGCGGGCGATCCTCGACGCGCTCGCGCGCGTCCTCGGCCGCGACGGCCATGAGGTCGTTAAGGCAGCGGACCCGACGGCGGTCCCTGGGATGGACCTCTCGCGCTTCGACCTCGTGCTCTGCGACGTCATGATGCCGGGGCTCGACGGCTTCGAGCTCGTGCGGCAGATCCGCCCGGACTTCGACGGGCCCATCATCTTCCTGACCGCGCGCGTGGCCGAGGAGGACGCCGTGGCCGGCTACGGCCTGGGCGCCGACGACTACGTCCGCAAGCCCTTCGGGGCCGCGGAGCTGCGCGCCAAGGTCGCGGCCCATCTACGCCGTGAGCGCCGGCCGCGCTCGCACGCCCTCTCCTTCGGGGAGGTGCGGATCGACCTCGGGGCGCGCGACCTCGCCGTGGGCGGCGAGGCCGTGCCGCTCACGCCCACCGAGTACGCCATCTGCGAGTACCTCGCCCGCCACCCCGGGCAGGTCATGAGCCGCGCGCAGATACGCGAGGCGGTGCTCGGCTGGGAGAGCGACGCCGACGACGCGGCCATATCCATGCAGGTCAGCCGCGCCCGGAGGAAACTCTCCGAGGCCGGCGCCGATCCGATCGCGACCGTCTGGGGGATGGGGTACAAGTGGCAGCTCTGAGGACCGGGGCGCGAGGTCGCGGGGGCATGCCG
>NZ_JBCOIQ010000003.1:145216-183681 GCF_040926185.1 Collinsella aerofaciens | reverse complement strand
TACGAGCTCCTGTGCGAATTGAAGGGAGCGCTCCCGCAAACTGCCTATTGACAACTTATAGGAGCGTCGGTTTTAGTTCAACCGGTTTCGGAGTAGTCGCGGTTGAGCGATTCATCGTAGTAAACCGCCATAGTTTTGGCGGAGGCGGTCAGATTTGTGGGCGGTAAATCAAAGAGTGTACCTTTTGACTGGTCGTTTAAGAACGTCCCCAATGACTAAGTTGCAGGTGGCGGCGGTTGTGTTACACTAACGCTGCGTAGTTGACGCAATCATCTCGATACAGATTAATGATGTCCGTCGTTTCGAACGGAACTAGACTGTTTAGCCGCCCTGAAGGTTTATGCAGGGAGCATGTGATCACAGGGCTTGAAAAGAAAGTTGAGCAAACACTGTGTCTGATCAACAGCAAGAAAACGAAATAACGACGACGCAGGCCGCTCCCGCTGCACCGGTTGCGTCGGACCAGGTCGCGGCGCCCGCGCAAGCCTCGGCTCCTGAGACGCCTAAGGCTGCTTCGACGCCTGCGCCTGCAACTGGTGAGGAGGCTGCTCCGGCAAAGCCCAAGCTCACGCGCCGCACGGCCAAGCCTGCCGCTGACGGCGAGGAGGTCACCAAGCCCAAGCGCCGTACCACGCGCACGACGCGCGCCAAGCGCACCGTTGCAGCTGACTCCTCGGCGCCGATTTCCGATGAGGTCGCGCAGGCACGTGCGTTGGCGCAGATTAGCGAGGCTCAGGTGGTGCGCGCCCGCCGTCGTGCTGCCGAGCGCGAGGCCGCGGCTCTGACCGAGCTTGCAGCTCCGTCTGTGCCCGAGACGCCTGACGCCACCGAGACCCCTGCCGCCGACCTGCCGACCGAGAAGCCGGCACCGCGCACACGCCGCCGCACGGCTGCTAAGGCCGAGCAGGTTGCGGAACAGGTAGCCCCCGAGCTCACTGAGGCTTCGGTCCGTTCCGCGGCAGGGGAGCGCACATCGCCTGTTGAGCCCGCTGCGCCTGTCGAGGCCAACGAAGTTCCCGTTGTCGATCCGGCTTTGCGCCCGCACCGTCGCGGTCGCAAGCCCAAGGCCTTCGTCGAGGCAGAGAAGGCCGCAGGCGCAGCCGCCGCCGCTCGGGATGCTGCGGCGACCGCCGAGTCTGCAACCGCTGCCGATGCACCCGTCCAGGATGCTACGACTTCCGAGGCCGCTCCCGCCGATGCCGAGCCCGCCGATGTCCGTCCCGGTCGCAGCCGTCGCACTGCTGCTAAGCGCACGTCCAAGGCCAAGGCTGCCAAGAAGGGTGCGTCCGAGGATTCCGCCGAGACGACCGCCGATGCATCGACTGATGCCGCCGAGCCCCAAGACGTCGAACAGTCTGCTTCCGAGAAGCCCAAGCGCGGTCGTAAGAAGTCCGCTAAGGCCAAGGCGTCCGAGCAGCAGGCTGATGCCGAAGCGCAGATTGATTCCGGCGCCGAGGCCAATGACGTCGCTGCGGCCAATGCCGGCGCCGCCGCAACCGATGGCGCCGCGCCCGCCGAGGCCGAAGACGGCGCTCGCCCCAACCGCCGCCAGCACAAGCGCAACGACGAGCGCAACGAGCGCAAGGACGACCGCAACAACGACCGTCGCAACCGCCAGCGCGATCGCAAACAGCGCAACAAGGAGCGCAACGCCGCCCCCACCGAGCCCACGCTTTCGCGCGAGGAGCTCGCGGCCATGAAGGTCGCCGAGCTGCGCGAGAAGGCCAAGGAGTTCGAGATCGAGACGACCGGCAAGAAGAAGGCCGAGCTCGTCGAGGAAATCTACGTCACCGCTGCGAAGGCCGAGGGCTTCCGCGACATCAAGGGCATTCTGCAGATTCGCCCGGACAGCTCCGGCATCATCCACGCCCATGGCTACATGAAGTCCAACGACGACGCCTTCGTGCCCGCCTACCTCATCCGCTCCGCGCGCCTGCGCACGGGCGACGTCATCGAGGGCTCGCTGCGTCCTTCGCGCGGCGGCGACAAGCGCGCCGGCCTCGCCAAAATCACGACCGTCAACGGTCTGGACCCCGAGCAGATTCGCAACCGTCCCAAGTTCGGCGACCTCACCCCGGTCTATCCCAACGAGCCGCTGCGCATGGAGCACGGCAAGGACTCTATTACCGGTCGCGCCATCGACATCGTGTCACCGATCGGCAAGGGCCAGCGCGGCCTGATCGTGTCCCCGCCCAAGGCCGGCAAGACCACGATCCTCAAGAAGATCTGCCAGTCTATCTCGATTAACAACCCCGAGGTGCACCTCATCTGCCTGCTCGTCGACGAGCGCCCCGAAGAGGTCACCGATATGCAGCGTTCCATCAAGGGTGAGGTTGTGGCGTCGACCTTCGATATGCCTGCCGACAACCACACCCGCGTGGCAGAGCTCGTCATCGAGCGCGCCAAGCGCATCGTAGAGCTGGGTGGCGACGTCGTGGTGGTGCTCGACTCCATCACGCGCCTCGCCCGCGCCTACAACTTGGCGGCGCCTGCCTCGGGCCGCATCCTTTCGGGCGGCGTCGATTCGGCGGCACTGTATCCGCCCAAGCGCTTCCTGGGTGCAGCCCGCAATATCGAGAACGGCGGCTCGCTCACCATCCTGGCCTCTGCCCTCATCGACACCGGTTCCAAGATGGACGAGGTCATTTTCGAGGAGTTCAAGGGCACCGGCAACATGGAGCTTAAGCTCGACCGCGACCTGGCCGACCGCCGCATCTTCCCGGCTATCGACCCCGTTGCCTCCGGTACGCGTAACGAGGACCTGTTGGTCGACGAGCAGATGCGTCCGTTTGTCTTTGGTCTGCGTCGCATTCTTGCAGGCATGAACAACACCGAGCGCGCGGCCGCATCGTTTATCAAGGGTCTTAAGGGCACCAACACCAACCAGGAGTTCCTGGTGCGTTCGGCCAAAAAACACAGCGACTACGAGCAGACGTTCTAGGTTGTCATCCACGCGCAGCGATAGTCATCAATGCGATAAAGGGTCGGGGCTTTGAGCCTCGGCCCTTTTCCATAGCGTCGCTCCGCGCTTATTTTTGACCGTAAGACCGACGAGCAGCAGGTTTCCCGTTTCAATCCGACATCGTCGCTTGCAATCGACAGGGCGGTTTCGCATAATAGCTTTTAAGCTTCGCGACGGAAAACGCAGATGAAACGAACCATATACCGTTGCTTTGGGGCATAGCCCCGCTTCATCTTCTCTCGCGCAGCCAACTGAATGATGCGATTTGGGTGCTGGAAGATGGGGAGAGCTCATGGCTTCTTCTGATGCAACACAACGAGCAGTCCTTGCCGGACTTTCGTGCGGGATCGGCCTTGCCGCTCCCGTGGTTATGTATGCCGCGACGCTGCCGTTTTCGTCGGTGAACGAGACGGTCGTGGCGGGTGCGGTTCCCTTCGCCGTGGGCGCGGTGGCGGGCGTGGGCATCTATGCCGCCTCGCTGGGTATCTCCGAGTATCGTGCGCAGCGTGAAGAGCGTCTGTTCCAGCCCGATGCCATGGGCGGTGCCGCCAATCTCAATCAGCATCAAAGCGAGTTCAAGACCGCCTCGATTTCAGCTCAGCAGCAGGATGCGACTCCTTACGCTGCGGCTTCTGATTCTCAGGCTCAGGCGGAGCAGTCTACCTCGGCATTCCTTTCCGGCCTGACTGGTGCGTTCCAGCGCCGTCATGCCGATGATGGTGTCCCTACCATCGCTCGAGCCGCAGATGCTATGGACGAGGACGAGGCTTGGTCCATGATCGACAGTATGCTTGACGACGATTCGCCGGTGAGCTGCGACCCTGCACACTCGCGCGACGTCTATCAAGTCGCCATCGACGAGCTCACCAACGGCGGGCAGACCGGCTCCTTCAATCGCGACGACATCGCCGCCGCGGCACGCGCCGTGTCTGGCTCCCAGGCCGCCCCTGCGGGCAGCACGGCGGCTTTCGTGGCACTCGTCGCCAACGCGGCAGCCAATAACGCCTACAGCGCTACCTCGGCGGACGCGAACGCTTCTGCCGACAATTCGTACGTTGATGAAGCCATGACTGCGGACGAGGAGGCCGTTGCCGCCCGCCGTGCCGCCGAAAGCTCGCTGTGGGGCGCTCCTGCCCAGCAGCAGGCGGCTGAGGCTGCGCCGTACAATGTAAACCTCGCCAGCATGCCTATCATCTCCGGTGCCGCGGATATCGATTTCGATGACCTCGATGAGCCTGCAGCCATCACCGCATCGATTGATGCCCAAGATCGCATCGACACCGGCGACCTTCCGGATGCCTCACTCGAGGTTGATGTCCCCATGGCTGATTACTCGGGCCACGAGGACATGTGGGCCGCCGCCACCGCGATTCTGGATGAGATTGACGAGCCTGCTCCTGTTGCAGCCCCCGCTCCCGTCGCTGCCCCTCAGCCTGCTGCCCCCGCCTATGTCGGCCGTCACAGCGCTGTGTTCCCCGAGGATACTGCCCGTATCTCGCGCGAGAGCATCGAGCGGGCCGAGGCTATTGCCGCCGGCATTATGGAAAACCGTCGTCACGAGCGCGTCAATCAGATCCTCGAGGAGGAGATCGAGCGCCTGCAGTCCTCTACCGCCAAGCGTACGGGCCGTGCCTACCTGAGCGTTATCGAGGGCGGTACCGCCAGCTTCGCGCCGCTCCGCGCGGAGGCATAACTTCTGCATGGTTAAGATCAATCGAAAATGGGCGGTCGTGACCTGCCTGATGGCGCTCTTGATCTGGGGCAATTCGCTGGTTCCCGGCTCGGGGTCGGGCTCGCTGAGCCTAACGGTCATGGAAGCTATCCGCGGTTTCCTGCACGGCGTGGGACTTCCATATGAATGGGTGACCAACTTTGTTGTTCGCAAGTGCGCGCATTTTACCGAGTATATGGTGCTCGGCATCTTGGCAACGCACGCCTTTGATTTTGAGGGCCGGCGCACCTTTGACGTGCTGCTGCCCACGGCGGTGTTCCTGCTGCTGATTCCTTCGATCGACGAGACGATTCAGCTCTTTGTGCCGGGACGCGCCGGCATGATCACCGATGTGATGATCGACTGCTGTGGAGCGGCAACGGGCGTTGTGCTCCGATATCTACTACGATCGCTCATATGTGCCAAAAAGGCCGCCTAGGACGTATTGTTTGGTCCTAGGCGGCCTTTTTTATTTGAGGGCTTATATGGGGCGTGGTGGCGTCGTTCCGTAGGTTGGATTTGCCGAGCGCGCCACGCCCTGTGGGTGCGTCTGCTACTGAAGCGCCTGTGCGCCCAGGGCCAGGCAGCCCATGATGCCCTGCTTGCCCTCGAGGCTGTTGTTGACAATGTAGGTGTCGATATCGTTGACCTCGGGCGTGACGATGTAGCTGTTGAGCATCTCGGCGCACTTTTTGCGGGCGAGCGGCACGATAGGGGTGTGATCGGCAACGCCACCGCCGATGATGATCTTCTGCGGGGCATAGCACAGCGTGTAGGTCATGAGCGCCTGTGCCAGATAGCCCGCGAGCAGATCCATGGCCTCCGGGTCATCGGCCATGTCTCCGGCACTCTTGCCATTCCAGCGCTTTTTAACGCCGGGGCCTGCGATGAGGCCCTCGAGGCAGTTGTCGTGGAAGGGGCAGCCGCTGTGCTCGCCGATGGTGTCGCGCGGGTCGCGCGTGACCAGGATGTGGCCGGCCTCGGGATGCATCATGCCGTGCACGAGCTTACCGCCCGAGAGCACGCCGGCGCCCACGCCGGTGCCGATGGTCAGATACACAACGTCAGTGAGGCCCTGGGCGCAACCAAAGGTGACCTCGCCCAGGCAGGCGACGTTGACGTCGGTGTCGTAGCCGCAGGGGATATTGAGCTCGTTTTGGATAGTGCCCAGCAGGTCAAAGTAGCGCCATGCCGTTTTGGGCGTCTCCAGGATCTTGCCGTATTGGGGCGAGGCAGGGTTGACTGCGGTGGGGCCAAAGGCGCCGATGCCCAGCGCGGCGATGCCCTTGTCGGCAAACCATGCATTGACGGCCTCAACGGTCTCCTGCGGGGTCGTGGTCGCGATCTGCTCACGCTCCAGGACCGTACCGTCTGCATAGCCCGTGGCGCAGACCATCTTGGTGCCGCCGGCCTCGAGCGCTCCGATAAGCTGCTGTTCTGCCATAGTATTCCTCTCTCTGGGACGAGTTGCTCCGTGACTAAAGTATAGGGCTCTAAACCATTTAAGAAAGCGCTATAAAAAGAAGCCTCGCAACGTGGCGGGCGGTGCGAGGCTTCTTTGGTTGCTTTAGTTGCCGGGCCGTCCTTACCCGCGCGGCTTGATTTTATCACGTAGCGACTTGAGGTTCTCCAGTGCCGCGTTAAGCGTTTCGTCCCGCTTGGCAAAGTGGAAACGAATCAGATGGTTGACGGGCTCGCGGAAGAAGCTCGAGCCGGGAACGGCGCCCACGCCCACCTTGGACGCGAGATCCTCGCAGAATTCGAGGTCGCTGTCATAGCCAAACTCAGAGATGTCCATCATGACGTAGTAAGCGCCCTGCGGCACGTTGTGCTCAAGACCGATGCTATCGAGCCCCTGGCAGAACAGGTCGCGCTTGGCGGTGTAGAGGTCGAGGACCTCCTGGTAATAGCTGTCGTCGAAGTTGAGGGCGGTGACGACAGCTTCCTGCAGGGGAGCGGCGGCACCCACGGTGAGGAAGTCGTGGACCTTCTTGATGCGCTCGGTGATCTGGGCCGGGGCAATGGTGTAGCCAAGACGCCAGCCGGTGATGGAGTACGTCTTAGACAGCGAACTACAGCTGATGGTTCGCTCGAACATGCCGGGCAGCGTGGCCATATAGACGTGCTCGTGGGGCGCGTAGACGATGTGCTCGTATACCTCGTCGGTAATGCAGTAGGCGTCGTACTTTTTGCAGAGGTCGGCGATAAAGGTGAGCTCCTCGCGCGTAAAGACCTTGCCGCAGGGGTTGGAAGGGTTGCACAGGACGATGGCCTTGGGGTCGTTGTCGCGGAAGGCCGCCTCGAGTGTCTCGCGGTCAAAGTCGAATGTGGGCGGGTTGAGCGGCACGTAGATGGGCTCGGCACCCGAAAGGATCGTGTCGGCGCCGTAGTTCTCGTAGAACGGCGAGAAGATGACGACCTTGTCGCCGGGGTTCGTGACCGTCATCATGGCGGCCATCATGGCCTCGGTGGAGCCGCAGGTGACTACGATATTCTCGTTGGGGTTCACCGGCATGCCCATAAAGTGCTCCTGTTTGGCGGCAAGCGCCTCGCGCATGGCCTGGGAGCCCCAGGTGATGGAGTACTGGTGATAGAGCGGCTTGGGATCGGCGGCGATGGTGCTGAGGCTATCGAGCAGCTGCGCCGGGGGATTGAAGTCAGGGAAGCCCTGCGAGAGATTGACAGCGCCGTACTTATTGGAGATGCGTGTCATGCGGCGGATGACCGAATCGGTAAATCTTGCCGTGCGGTTGGAGAGTTCTTTCATGACGGTCCTTTCGAGGATTTGCAGTGGGGCAAGTTTACTCCTATGAAACCGGTGGGATTTGCTCGAAATGGTCTCGAAAAACTCTTTTCAAAATTCTTGAAAATTGGGGCTTGCATCGCGTGGCGTTCCTTGCAATAATAGTCGAGCGCGAAGCGCACAGGACACGGTGGGTGTAGCTCAGTTGGCTAGAGCGACGGGTTGTGGTCCCGTAGGTCGAGGGTTCGAGTCCCTTTACCCACCCCAGTTCTTGCTTCGTGTTGATATCGGGTCGTTAGCTCAGTTGGTAGAGCAGGGGACTCTTAATCCCAAGGTCCAGGGTTCGACCCCCTGACGGCCCACCACACGATATCTCCTCTAAAGTCCTCCACAACGGACTTTAGCTTTGGGTCGTTAGCTCAGTTGGTAGAGCAGGGGACTCTTAATCCCAAGGTCCAGGGTTCGACCCCCTGACGGCCCACCCAAAGATTGTTAAAGCGACTGGCTCAGGCTGGTCGCTTTTTTGTTGACCTCGTATGGGGTCGAACCCGTAAGGGCGCGGAGCTGAGGAAATACGTAAGCATTTACCAGCGTAGCGCGCAAGGCGCCTTGGCGCCGCAGCGGCCGCCTGCGCAGCAGGCTGACCCCCTGACGGCCCACCAAAGCATGTTAAAGAGACTGGCTTCGGCTGGTCGCTTTTTTGTTGACCTCGCATGGGGTCGAACCCGAAAGGGCACAGCCGCTTTCACAGATCGAGCCTACCCTGGGGATCGGTAAAACCGTCAGTACCCTCCTTGAGTTTCTTCTCGTCTGCCTTCACGCGACGCTCGAGCTTTTTTGTATCCTCGGCAGGCGGTAGGTTCTCGGGGACAATTCCGCGGTCGATGAGGCTGCCACGCACGCTTGTGTTGTTCTCGACGTGCTCTTGCTTGATCTGGTCCAGGCCGTACAGGTCGTGTTCCTCGGCGTTGAAGGCCGTCATCGAGTTCGTAAGGTCCTTTGCTTTGATGAGGACATCGGCTAACCTGTCCGCCAATGCCGCGCTCTTGGGTACGCCGAGCTGCTGCTTCATTTCCGCCGTGCTTCTGCCGCCGAATAACGCCTCATCGCCCTTCGACTTGATGATCGCGAATCCTTTGGAGTCCACGCCGCGTTTGAACGCAATACCCGAGAGCTGTTTCTCTGAATCGGATAGCGAGTGGCGCGCCTGCAAGCGCTGAATCTCTGCGAAGCGCTGCTCTATGAGCTCTTGGCGGCGCGTCTGCACGGCAAAGTATGCCTGGGCGAGCGCGATCTCTGGCTTGTTTGAATCTCCGTTCTGTGCGATTAAATAGCATGCATAGCGCGTAAGTTTGTAGTCTTTAACCGCGCGAGCGGCGACACCGGCAGTTACCATTTTCGTGGTGTCACGAAAATGGGAATCAACTGGAGTTTTGTTTGTTTCGCATGAGACTGTTGCCCTCTTAACAACTTCGGCGAAGTTCTCCCATCGAGTGTACCCCATGGGTTCCATTAAATCGCGTGCGAGCCAATACTCAACGCCGTCTTCCACATTGGCGTAGCTATCAAGTTTGACACGCCACTTCTCGATATCACTACTGTCCATATCTCCTCCTCGCTGGTCTATTGTCTGTGCGGGCTTTGCCCGCTCTGTATTCAGAATTAGGATACGCTGCCGTGCGGACACGAATAGGCCCCGTGCCACCTCGAGCTCACGGGGCCCATAGATATCGATTAGGTGTGTTCTGCTTTAGATGGGTGTCCAGTTTAGTCCGTTCGATAGTGCGATCCGAGGCTTTCGGTTCGCTTGCGCATGGCTTTGACCATTTCCTGTGCTAGTTGAATCTGCGACTGAAGGCGGGCGAGGGCAGCGATTTCGCTGTCCTGGGCTTTCTGTGTGCTCAAGGTCGTTGCCTCCGTCTTCAAGCCCTCAAGCTCGTGTAGTGCTTCGGATAGGCCTGTTTCGGTGCGGTTGATCATGCAATAGGTACTCATCGTGTGCTTAAGGCTGCGGGTCAGGCGCTCGGCATCTGTTGTGGCAATGCCGTGCTGGGGGAGGGCGATATCCGCCTTCAGGGCTGTCTTAGGCTCTTTCTGCGCTGCAAGGGCTGCCGATGCGCCTGCGATGCGCCCGAACACGATGCCGTTGGCGCTTGACAAGCCACCAATGCGGTCGGCTCCGTGCATGCCGCCTGTCGCCTCGCCGCAAGCGTAGAGACCCTCAACGCCCGTGTACGCGGTCTTATCGATCTTGATGCCGCCGTTAGCGGCGTGGGCATACATCGCAACGCGCATCTCGTCAGTCGGGGCGATGCCGTGCTCGTCTTGCAGCCAGGTGGCAAAGGTCTGCACAAACTCTGGGACATCCTCGCGGGGGAAGTCGTAGTGGAGTGCCAGGCCTTCGACACCTGCCTGATCGATGACGAGATCGATAGCGCGGGAGGCCAAGCGTGACGTGAAGGGACCATATCCAGAGCGCTGCTCGAGCAGGTCGTCCAGCTTGTCGTCGGCAATATCTGCCGGCTGGTCTACATGTACGTAGCGCCAGGTTTTCTCGTTGAAGACCAGGTTTCGCTTGGGCTCGATGAGGCCGGGCATCATCTGCATGAACTCTATATTAGTAAGCGATGCGCCGTGCGCCAGCGCGATGGCCTGTGATGAGCTGAGCACGTCGGCGGAAGTGAGGCTTCGCTCGAACAGGCCACCCGTGCCACCGGCTGCGATGATCGTGGCTTTGGTAGCAAAGGGCACGATTCGATCTTCGGTGAGGTTGTAGAGCACGGTTCCGGTGATTCTGCCGTTCGTGTCCTCAATAAGGTCGATAAGCTCATGGCGGGGGAGCAGGCGAATGCCGAGCGACTCGATCCGGGCTGTCAGAGCGTCCTCAAGGGGCTTGCGGGTGAGGCCGCGCCACATGCGCGTCTTGTGGTCAAAGCAGGGGATAAACTGCTTTTGCTGAGCGCTCTCAGCGTTTTGCGGACGCTTGAGCTCAACGCCCAGGTCTTGCTCGAGCCATTCAATTGCCTGGGGAATGCCGTGGACAAACGTCTGGACAAGCTCGGGGTCGGCGACACCGCCGCCGACGGTCTGGATGGTGTCGATGAGGTCTTGTTCGTCGTCTTCGTTAACGGGTCCGATAAGCCCTAGGCCCCAGGTTCCAGGGAAGAAGCTCGATCCACTCATGGTCTTGCCGGCGCTTGCCACAGCGACGGTTGCGCCCGTGCGTGCCGCTTCGATGGCGGCACAAAGGCCCGCAATGCCAGATCCAATTACCAGTACATCAGTCGATTCCATCGGATTCCTTTCTCGTCCGGCGCATTGTCGCACGGGTGATCGGCAATGGGGCCGCAAAGACCCGGCAAATCGGTAAAGGGCAAATATGGCAGGTGGGCGTCAGGTGGACTCGGCCACTTCGGTCGGCCCATTTGATAAGTTGCGGTGGAATACGGACTGTTTTGGCCTGTATGGATGCAATTCAGTCCGTATTTCACCACAACTGATACATCGGACCCTTTAATAAGAGTAACCAATTTGAGACGGGGCAAACAAAAAGAGCCGCTACCTCGAAAGGTAGCGGCTCCAAAGCTCAACTATATGAGCATCGCGCGGGCGCGATTAGGCCTTGAGGGCCTCCTCGACGGCGACAGCGCAGGCGACGGTGGCACCAACCATGGGGTTGTTGCCCATGCCGATGAGACCCATCATGTCGACGTGCGCAGGCACGGAGGAAGAACCGGCGAACTGGGCGTCGGAGTGCATACGGCCCATGGTGTCGGTCATGCCGTAAGAGGCAGGGCCGGCGCCCATGTTGTCCGGGTGCAGGGTACGGCCAGTGCCGCCACCAGAAGCGACGGAGAAGTACTTCTTGCCAGCCTCGAGGCGCTCCTTCTTGTAGGTGCCAGCGACGGGGTGCTGGAAGCGCGTGGGGTTGGTGGAGTTACCGGTGATCGAGATGTCGACGTTCTCGTGCCACATGATGGCAACGCCCTCGCGGACGTCGTCGGCGCCGTAGCAGTTGACGGCGGCGCGGGGACCATCGGAGTATGGGATGGTCTCGACGACCTTGAGCTCGCCCGTGAAGTAGTCGAACTGGGTCTTCACGTAGGTGAAGCCGTTGATGCGGGCGATGATCTGAGCAGCGTCCTTGCCCAGACCGTTGAGGATGACGCGCAGCGGCTTCTTGCGAGCCTTGTTGGCGTTCAGAGCCAGGCCGATAGCACCCTCAGCGGCAGCGAAGGACTCGTGACCTGCCAGGAAGGCGAAGCACTCGGTGTCGTCGGAGAGCAGCATAGCGCCCAGGTTGCCGTGGCCCAGACCGACCTTGCGGTCCTCGGCGACGGAGCCGGGAACGGTGAAGGCCTGGATGCCCTCGCCGATGATGGCGGCAGCCTCAGAAGCGGACTTGGCGCCACGCTTGACAGCGAGAGCGCAGCCGAGGGTGTAGGCCCACTCGGCGTTCTGGAAGGCGATGGACTGGGTGTTGTTGACGATCTCACGCGGGTTGAAGCCCTTGTCGGTGCAGATCTGCAGAGCTTCCTCGAGGGAGGCGATGCCGTTGTCGGCGAGGCACTTGTTGATCTTGTCAGCGCGGCGCTCGTAACCTTCGAACGTAACAGTCATAGTTATTTCCCTCCCTTTCTACTCGTGAACCGGGAACACGCTGGCGACGGAGTGAGTCTCCTCGTCGGTGCGCGGGTCGATGTACTTGGCAGCGTTCTCCCACTGACCATAGTGGCCCATAGCGCCAGCGATGGCCTCCTCGGGGGTCTTGCCGGCCTTGACGGCGTCGGTGAACTTGCCGAGGTTCAGGAACTCGAATGCGATGATCTCGTTCTTGTCGTTGAGAGCCATGCGGGTGACGTAGCCCTGAGCGAGCTCGAGGTAACGAGCGCCCTTGGCCTTGGTGCCGAACATGGTGCCGACCTGAGAGCGAAGGCCCTTGCCGAGGTCGTCGAGGGAGGCGCCCACGGGCAGGCCGCCCTCGGAGAACGCGGTCTGGCTGCGGCCGTAAACGATCTGCAGGAAGATCTCGCGCATAGCAACGTTGATGGCGTCGCAGACGAGGTCGGTGTTGAGGGCCTCGAGGATGGTCTTACCGGGAAGGATCTCGGAAGCCATGGCGGCAGAGTGGGTCATGCCCGAGCAGCCGATGGTCTCAACGAGGGCCTCCTCGATGATGCCGTCCTTGACGTTCAGCGTGAGCTTGCAGGCGCCCTGCTGAGGTGCGCACCAACCCACACCGTGCGTAAGACCGGAGATGTCGGAAATCTCCTTAGCCTGGACCCACTTGCCCTCCTCGGGGATGGGTGCGGGGCCGTGGTATGCACCCTTGGCAACGGGGCACATGTTCTCCACTTCCTGTGAGTACTGCATGCCTCTCCTCTCTATCGTGTTGGCGTCCCGTCTGGGGGCCGTGGCTGGCGATTGCCGGGCGACCCTTCGAAAGGGACATGACATGCAGCCCCTATAATACCGCGAAATGCACGGAATATTCGGCGAACGGCTCAGTTTTCGTAGCGAGAAGTCCGGAAGTTTTAATTGAAACGGTTTAACTCTATGTTCTGTGGTCGTGAACTTCCGTAGAGGGGGTCCGTCTTGGGCAAGCTATTGGTCAGCTCTTGTAAGCATTGCGGGGGTTGACCTGTTGCAACGATGCCGTTCGCCGCCTGATTACTGCCTTTGGCCGCGCGAGTGTATTGTTTTGCGTGAATGTTTTTGATGGCACGCTTCAATCGTGCTGTATTGGATGGCAAGCAGATCCCGGCGAAGGGAGCGCCATGCAGCGCGTTTGGAGAACGGTTACCGGCTTTTACCATGTCTGTGCCCGCGGTACGGGCAAGCAGCTCATCTTTGAGGGCGATGAGGACCGGTGGGAGTTTTTGGAGCTGATGCGCGAGTGCTGCCGCGAGGAGGGTGTGACGGTTATCGCTTGGTGCCTTATGGGCAATCACGTGCATTTGGTGCTTGCAGATTACGAGGACAGGATGAGCGCGGCGATGCACCGGCTGCTTTTGACGTACGCGCGGCGGTTCAATAAACGCACGAGGCGCACAGGCCATCTGTTCCAGAACCGTTTTGACCGGCGCTCGCTCGATACCGACTGGCAGGTGATGGAGGCTATTCGCTCCGTACACGCCGATCCGCAGGAGGCGGGCGTTAGCCTAATCGAGCGTTATCCCTGGAGTAGCTTTGCGGAGCATTTGTGCGCTTACGACGGTGACGCGGCTGATGTCGCGAGGGGATTTTCTGATCCTTCTTGCGTGCTTGAGCTTTTTGGTTCTGCCGAGGGCTTTATTGCCTATTCGCTTTCGACGCCCGACGGCAGCAAGCCAGCGCTGTGCGATATGAAAGAGACAGAGTGGGAACGCAATGTCTTTGCCGGCAAGTTGGCGAAGAGTCTCGGGGTTCCGCTCAACGGGGTTAAAACTGCACCGCCGGCGCAGCGCGATACTGTTATTGTTGGATTGAACAATGCCGGCTTTACGGTGCGCCAGATTGAGCGGTATACCGGGATTGGCAAAAGTACCGTCTCTCGTATCGTGCGCGCCCGCGCGCGAACGGCGATGCGGGCTGGCGGAAACGTGATGTAAGGTCGCCTTTTCACCGCAGCTGGGGTCGTCCATACGCCGCAACCAGCGTTCAAAAGCTTGGTGAGGTAACTGCACTTCTTAATATGCATAGAACAATCGCCATCTTGCATAAAATAACGGCTCAGTCCGGGTTTGCCCGTGCCTACCCCCGTCTGCGCCGTGCAAAAAACGGAGTTTTCAGCATCGTGGTGCTGTCGGCACCGACGCAATCTTGCAACATGCGGACCCCGAAGCTATTGATCCCTGCCGTTGCGCCCCCGAAGCACGTGTCTGCGTCCCGTCAGACCGCGATGCTTGTTCTAAACACAATATATATGCGCCTGAAGATGTTGATTAACGCTTTCGATGCGTATACACACAGCTTGGCGTGCTGAATACTCGCAAAAATGCACGCCGCTCCCTATGGGACCCGTCTGCGGCAGGCGCGAAGCGAGTCGGAGCTTCGCAGAACGGGGCTTGGCGCATTGCTTGGCGGGCCCGGGGCCCTGCCGCAGGCCTTTGGTGCTGTGGAAAACGCCCGTGTTCGCGTCTGGCTGTGTGGCAAATGTCAGACGGGGCGCCGGACGCGCGGACTTTGTGCCACCGCGCTCATTAGGTAAAAACAGAGCCGCCCGTATCGGGCGGCTCGGCAATCAAAACCCTTGGATTCGGGGCATAAGCTACTGGTTTGTTTGCCCCTCGAGCATGCCGTCGAGGGTGCGCCAGGCGAGCTCGGCGCATTTGACGCGGGCGGGCATGTGCGAGATGTCCTGGAGCTGGGCGGCTTCGTCCAGGTCTTCCAGGTCGTCCTCGGAGAGCTTCTCGCCGCGGATCATGGCGAGGAAGAGTCCCGCCAAGCGACGCGCCTCCTCGACGGTCTCGCCGGTGATGAGGTCGGCCATGATGTCGGCGCTGGCCTGGCTTATGGCGCAGCCGTGCCCGGTAAACGAGGCTTCCTCGATTACATCGTTCTCGACACGCAGCTGCAAGGTGAGCTCGTCTCCGCAGCTGGGGTTGATACCGTCGTGCTCGTGCGTGGGAGCATCCATCTCGTACTTATAGTCGGGGTGCGAGTTGTGCTCCATAAACGTGGTGGAGGTGTACAGATTACCCATTGAACGTGCTCCAAACGTGATGCAGGCCGGCGATGAACTTGTCGATGTCGGCCTTGTCGTTGTAGAAGGCCACGCTGGCGCGGCAGCAGGCAAGGTTCTCGACGCCCAGCCAGGTGAGCAGCGGCTGCGCGCAGTGGTGGCCGGCGCGGATGCAGACGCCGTCCATGTCCATGATGCTCGCGACGTCGTGCGGGTGAATTCCCTTGACGTTAAAGCTCACAACGCCGTGGTGGTTGTCCCAGTAGATGGAACCGATGATTTGGACAAAGTCGAGCTGCATGAGTTCGCCCATCAGATAGTGGACGAGTGCCTGCTCGCGGGCCTGGATGTTCTCGTAACCCACCGTGTTGACCAGGTAATCAAAGGCGGCGCCCGTGGCGAAGATGCCGGCGGCGTCCTGCGTGCCGGCCTCGAACTTCTCGGGGACGGGCGCCCAGACGGCGTCCTGCTCGGTGACAGAGTCGATCATCTCGCCACCGGTGAGCATGGGCGGCATGGCGTTCAGCAGGTCCATCTTGCCCCACAGCACGCCGATGCCCATGGGGCCCATGGCCTTGTGTGCGCTAAAGGCAAAGAAGTCGGCTCCCAGGTCGGCCACATCGACCGGCATGTGCGGCAGCGACTGCGCGCCGTCGACGACCAGATAGCCGCCGTACTTGTGGACGAGCTTGCCGAGGTTCTTGACCGGGTTCTCGACGCCCAGCACGTTAGAAACCTGACCCACGGCCAGAATCTTGGTCTTGGGACCAACCTTGGCAAGAACCTCCTCGGTGGTGAGCTGGCCGGTCTTGGTGGGGTAGAGGTAGACGAGCTTGGCGCCGGTTTCGCGGCAGACCTGCTGCCACGGGATTAGGTTGGAGTGGTGCTCCATGATGGTGATGACGACCTCGTCACCGGGCTCGAGCACCGTGGGTGCAAAGCTCTTGGCGACCAGGTTGAGCGACTCGCTCGTGTTACGGGTGAAGACGACCTCGTTGGCCTGTGAGGCGCCGATGAGGTCGGCGATCTGCTGGCGGACCTTCGCGATGGCGTCGGTGGCCTCGACGGACAGTGAGTACAGGCCGCGCAGGGGGTTGGCGTTCATGCGCTGATAGAAGTCACGCTCGGCGTCGAGCACGCAGGCGGGGCGCTGCGCGGTGGCGGCACTATCGAGGAAGGCGATCTCGGGGTGCTGCTGGAAAAGCGGGAACTGTGCCTTGTAGGGATTGGTCTCGATGTCGACGGTAGGCCAGCCGCGCGAGGCCTCGTCACTGGCGTCGAGCTCCATAGGCTCCGGTGCGGTACAGGTATCGCATTTAACGTGCTCGGTGTCGATCATGCGAGCTCCTCTTCAAAGTTGTTGATCAGGTTGTTGCCCAAGCGGACGACGGCTGCGCGGGTGCGCTCGTCGGTGGCGGAAAGCGCGGCGTCCTCCAGCTTGGCGCGAATGAACAGGTCCTCGGCGGCGTTTTGGTCAAGGCCACGGCAGGCGAGATAGAACAGTTGCTCGTCGCGGACGTGGCCGATCGTGGCGCCGTGGTTGCCGGCGACGTCGTCCTCGTCGCAGAGAATGACGGGAACGGTCTTGTTGTCGACGCCCTTGTTGGCCAAAAGCACCGTCTCGCGCTCGGTGCCGGTTGCGCCCTTGCAGCCGTGCACGAGGTCGATGGTGCCACGGTAGACCTTCTTGGACGTGCCAGTCAGCACGCCGTTGGCGTCGATCTCGCACTCGGTCTTGCGGCCGCGGTGGCGCAGCTCGTAGTTAAAGTCGCGCACCTGCTCGCGGGCGCCCAGGTAATCGGTATCGATCGTCACCTTGGCGGTATCGCCCAGCAGGTCGCCGGCAAGGCCAGTGGCGCTGGCGCCAGCACCCAGGACGGTGTGCTGCACGTTGACGCGCGCGCCCTCGTCCAGGAACAGGCCGGTGTCGTCGAGCGCGATCCAGCTATCGTCGAGCGTCTGCGTGCAGGTCACGTTGACGGTGGCGTACTCGTGGGCGCACACGCGTAGCGCGGAGCCCACGACGCCTTGGCCGGCAACGGGGGAGTCCAGGGCTATGCGCAGGTCGAGCGTTGCCTGCGGACGGGCGACGACATCGATGGCGGCGATGGCCGCGGCAGCGTCGACGCCACTCACGCGCACGGTAACCGTGGCGTGCTTGTATGCGGGCACATCGATGACGACGCGCTTGGTGGCGTGGTCGGCCAGGTAGGTGTAGGTAGCCTCGCCCATGCCAGTCTCGAAGGCCTCGGCAGGGGAGAGCTCCTCCTCGAGCTTGATGGCGCCGGCCTGGTAGATGGAGGTGGCGGGCACGTCGAGCTCGGTCTCGGGCGTGATGCGGGCGCGGTCGGCGGCGTCGCCGGGGGCGGAGGCGCGGCGCTCGGGGAAGCGCTCGGCCATGGTGTCCATGGCGGCTTCGAACGCGTCTGCCACGCCAGTAAACTGCTCGTCCAAGCCCTCGACCTCAACGGCCTCGGTGGGAGCGGCGGTAAGCTCGTCAGAGAGCTCGAGCTTGGTCTGATTCATCTTCAGCCAGCCCCAAGTGGCGGCCGGCATCGCGTTGACCTGCTCAAGGGTGGTAGCAGCGGTGTTAGTGGTCTGTTTCATTATCCGATCGCTCCTTCCATCTCGAGCTTGATCAGGTTGTTCATCTCGACGGCGTACTCCAGCGGCAGCTCCTTGGAGACCGGGTTGGCAAAGCCGTTGACGATCATGGTACGGGCCTCTTCCTCCGAGATACCGCGGCTCATCAGGTAGAACACCTTGTCGTCGCCGATACGTCCGATGGTGGCCTCGTGGCCGATGTCGACGTTCTTGGCGCGGATGTCCATGGCTGGAATAGTGTCGGAGCGGCTTTGGTCGTCGAGCATCAGCGACTGGCAGCTCACGGTTGCCTTGGAGCCCTCGGCCTTAGGCGTGGCCACGATGGAGCTGCGGAAGGTCTGGATACCGCCGCTCTTAGAGATGCCCTTGGTCTCGACGGTTGCCGAGGTATCGGGTGCGTTGAGCACGACCTTGCAGCCGGTGTCGAGGTTTTGACCGGCGCCGGCAAAGGTGATGCCGGTAAAGCTCGAGCGGGCGCGGCGGCCGTTGAGCACGCTCATGGGGTAGAGGTAGCCCACGTGGCTGCCGAAGGAGCCACTGATCCACTCGATGTCGCCGTCCTCGTCCACGCGCGCACGCTTGGTGTTGAGGTTGTACATGTTCTTGGACCAGTTCTCGATGGTCGAGTAGCGCAGGTGCGCACGCTTGCCCACAAAGAGCTCGACGGCGCCGGCGTGGAGGTTGGCCACGTTGTACTTGGGCGCGGAGCAACCCTCAATGAAGTGCAGGTCGGCATCGTCCTCGACGATGATGAGCGTGTGCTCAAACTGGCCGGCGCCCTTGGCGTTAAGGCGGAAGTAGCTCTGCAGCGGGAAGTCCAACTTGGTGCCCTTGGGCACGTAGACAAACGAGCCGCCCGACCACACGGCGCCGTGCAGGGCCGCAAACTTGTGGTCGGTGGGCGGGATGAGCGTCATAAACTTCTCGTGGATGAGCGGCTCCCACTGCGGGTCATGCAGGGCTTCCTCAATACCGGAGTAGACGATGCCCATCTTGGACGCCGTGTCCTGCATGTTGTGGTAGACCAGCTCGGAGTCGTACTGCGCGCCGACGCCTGCCAGGTAGCTGCGCTCGGCCTCGGGGATGCCCAGGCGCTCAAAGGTGTTCTTGATGTCGTCGGGCACCGACTCCCAGTCGTGCTTTTGGTCGGTGTTGGGCTTGACATAGGTGACGATGTTATCCATGTCCAGGCCCTCGATGGAGGGGCCCCACGTCGGGTCGGGAAAACGATTAAAGATCTCGAGGGACTTTAAGCGCAGGTCGAGCATCCACTGCGGCTCGTCCTTCTTGGCGCTGATCTCGCGCACGATGTCGGGCGTGATGCCGGCGTCGAGGCGCTCAAATCCCTCCTCGCCAAAGGTGAAGTCGTAGAGGCTGCGGTCGATGTCCGCGACCTCGGTGCGGTTCTTGGTCATTGCGTCGCCCCTTTACGCCTGCTGCTCGGCAGCGGCGGCCTCGGCCTGGGCGCGCTGCTCGGCGGCCTCGCGCTCGAAGGTCTCAAAGCCGTTCTTGTCGATCCAGGGGATCAGCGAGGCGTCGTCCTCGCGCACGATGTGGCCCTTGACCATAACGTGGACGCGGTCGACATCCAGGTGCTCCAGGATGCGCGTGTTGTGCGTGATGATGAGCATGGAGCCGTCGCAGCTCTTGCGGTAAGCGTCCATGCCATGACTGACGGTGGAAAGGGCGTCGACGTCCAGGCCGGAGTCAGTCTCGTCCAGGATGGCGAGCTTGGGCTGCAGCAGCAAAAGCTGGAGCATCTCGACCTTCTTCTTCTCGCCGCCCGAGAAGCCCACGCCCAGCTCACGGTTGAGGTAGGCGGTATCCATGTTGAGCTCGGCCGCGAGTTCCTTGACGCGACGGCGGAACTCCTTGCCCTTCATCTCCAGGCCGGGGCGGCCGGCGATGCTGGCGCGCAAAAAGCTCGACAGCGGCACGCCCGGAATCTCGACCGGGGCCTGGAAGCTCAGGAACAGGCCGGCGCGCGAGCGCTTGTCGGTGGTGAGCTTGGTGATGTCCTGGCCGTCAAAGACGATGCGGCCGTCGTTGACCGTGTAAACGGGGTCGCCCATGACCAGGTGGCCGAGGGTGGACTTGCCGGCGCCGTTGGGACCCATCAACACGTGGGTCTCGCCGGCGGCGACGTTGAGGTTGACGTTGTGGAGGATGGTCTTCTCGTCCACGGAGGCGGTCAGACCTTCGATGGAAAGCAGCGGATTTGCGCTCATGCTGTCCCTCTCTGTATATGGTGTACTCATAGGTGTACTAAACCCTAGGAATCTTCTCGGAATAAAGTTACTATGGGTTCGGCGTTAGTCAAGGGAAAACCCGACTAATCCACTCGACTTTTCAAATTCTGGGACAAAATAACCTGTTGTGTTTGTCCCACTTACTTTAAATTTGGGACAAACAAACCTGGTTATGTTGTCCCAGATGCGATGGGAGGGTAGGTATGCTCATTTCTTCCAAGGGCCGCTATGCCCTCCGGTTAATGATCTATATCGCGGCGCTGGGCGACGCCGAGGGCAAGATTGCCTTGCGCGAGGTTGCCGACCGCGAGCATATCTCGCAAAAGTATCTGGAGCAGCTGGTTCGTCCGCTTATGAAGGCGGGCCTGCTTAAGAGCGTGCGCGGCAAGGGCGGCGGCTACATGATGGCCAAGGATCCAGCCGAGGTGCGTGCCGGCGACATCCTGCGCGCCGTCGAGGGCAGCACGGCTCCAGTGGCGTGCGATGGCATCGACAACAGCTGCACTCGCAGCGATCTTTGCTCGACCGTCAAGTTCTGGCGCGGTTTGGACGACGTGATCGAAAAGTACGTCGACGGCGTGACGTTGGCCGACTTGGCCGCCGTTCCCGAGATCAACTTTGACATTAAGCTGTAGGGGCTGGCTTTCGTGAAGTCGTACGAAGCCTTTGATTCGCGGTTGGCACTGCTAGAGACAGCTCGATTCCAAGATTTCGATAACGACTATGTTGTCTCCGGATGTGCGTATATCTATGAGCAGGTTTTCGGTCTCTCAATTACGCTCCTTAAGCGTCTGCTCGAGTATGAGGGCGCCACGCTTGCCGCGTCGGGGTCTCCTCGCGCCATCTTGAAGGAGTCCTACCGATTCTACGACTTTATTGATGAGGCAGCCTGGCTGGATATGCTCAGAGACCGCAATACGAACGTCCATATCTACGACAACAAGCTCGCTCAAGATTTGATTCAGCGCATCTTGAACGTCTATATTCCCGCTTTCTGTCAGTTGAGAGACGGGCTGACGAAACGTTACGGCGAGCTTCTGTTGGCGTCCGACGACCAGTTTGTCTAATTCTTTAAGATTTCGCGGAGGGTTGTTGCCGTTTACCGAGGGGTTGTTGTGCAATAACGGGCGAGCTGCAATACTTAAATCTATCTTTGCAAACTGCACTTTAACTACACCAATGCAGGGAGGATCTTATGCAGCCCAAGCATTCTGCGATTGTCGCGGGCCTGACGCTGGCGCTTTCGTTTGGTGCCGTTTCCGCGCCGGCACCCGCCGCCGCCGAGGAGCCCACGCCGGGCGTTGCCTCGGATGCCACCGATATCGATAAGGGCCTTTACACCCAACAGTCCTTCTCGGGCGTGCTGAGGTCGGTCCAGGGCGTTTCGTTTGTCAACGTGACTCCCGAGATGAAGTACTTTACCAAGTACGAGAGCCATGGCAACTACAACCAGGGCTTTTCGTATGGCGACGGCTACAACGCGCTGGGTTATTACCAGTTCGACCGTCGTTGGTCGCTCATCCCGTTTATGAAGCAGGCCTACAACTACAACCCCGAAAAATACTGCATGCTCAAGGATGCGATTGATCGCGGCAGCGAGATTTCCAACACGAGCAATGCCATGTACGAGAACGACCAGCTCACCGAGTTGGGCCGTATCGCTCAGGATGCCTTCCAAGGTGCGTACAACACCGATCCTGTTGAGTTCTCAGCACTTCAAGATGCCTATGCGTACAACTCGTACTATGCGGTGACCGAGGCGTGGCTCAAGAGCGGCCTTGGTATTGATATTTCGGGCCGTGCCGATTGCGTCAAGGGCATGGTGTGGAGCATCACCAACATGTGTGGCACCGGTGGCTGCAGGGACTTCTTCCGCTGGGCGAATCTTTCTAATGATATGACTGACCGTGAGTTTGTGACGGCGCTCTCCAATAGCGTGGTCAACAATGTCGCCACCAAGTATTCGAGCCAGCCCCAGTATCATGAGGGCTGGAAGAACCGT
Source organism: Collinsella aerofaciens (assembly GCF_040926185.1). Lineage (GTDB taxonomy): Bacteria > Actinomycetota > Coriobacteriia > Coriobacteriales > Coriobacteriaceae > Collinsella > Collinsella aerofaciens_BC. The sequence continues at coordinate 161,747 of NZ_JBCOIQ010000003.1, read as the reverse complement.
TATAAGAATGAGCTAAAGGACTGCTTGGTTTATATCGCTGAGGACGAAGCTGCCGCCGCGACGCCCGTGCAGCCCGAGCCCACACCGGCGCCCTCGCCGACACCTGATTCGAATGACGACTCGAGTGACGATGCCAACGATGACAAGATGGATGCGCCCTCGACCGATGCTGACGGTAATGGCTCTGCTGGTGGCACTACCAACGACGGCTCTACCTCGAACGGCTCCGATTCGAACGGCTCTGCTGCGGGTGATTCGTCTCCAAGCTCTGCCGGCAATACGGACAGCGACGCTTCTGGTTCGACCGACGCTGACACCTCTAACTCATCCACCGGCTCGAGCGATTCGTCCGTTGGCACCGGCTCTAACAACGGCTCCGGCTCTGACGCAACCCCTGATTCCGATGCTTCCAAGGACGACTCGAATAAGGCGCCGGACGCTCCCGTTGCTTCGCCGGACAAGAAGCCTTCTTTCTCCGTGCAGCTTGGTTCTACGTTGGGCTCTTCGCTGATGGCTGGCGTCAATAATGGCTCGACTCAGAACAAGGACAACTCTGATCAGGTTTCCATGGAAAAGACCGAGGCCGCAAAGGGCGACTCAAAGGACAAGGCTTCCGAGAAGGCTGAATCCGATAAGGGTTCTAGCTCTGAGGAGAAGGGCGACAAGTCCGAACAGGAGAAGGACGAGAGCAAGACCGAGGGCGAAAAGAAACAGTCCGAAGACGACGACAAGAGCGGTGCTGACAACCAAGTCCAGGAGCAAAATGACTCCAAAACGGTTACCACTACAACCACCACGACCACCACAACCAAGTCATCTGGCGGCAACATGCCCAAGACGGGCGACTTGATCGTGATGGCGAGCCTTGCCAGCGCGAGCTTGGCCACACTGGGTGCTACGTCTATCGTAAGTGGTAAGCATAAGCTCGATCAGCAGAAGAAGGCTTCTGGGGAGGACAGCTCGGAGGAGTAGCCTCTCGGTTGCCAGATAACTAAAGAGTCGGGACGGGGTCCGGTGCGAATGCATCGGGCCCCGTTTTGTTGTGCAACGATTAGTTATGCCCCCTCACACCTCTTGTTGCTACCGTTGCCCGATATGTTCGCGCGGCGTCGTCGGTACGCGCGAGGCGGTCATTACAATTGGCATCGTGCAGCGATTTAGGGGGAACGTTTTGGTGTCTGAACAGGCAAATGTTGATTGTGCTGCTGGCTTTGGCGTGCGCTTGATCGGCTGTGCCGACGATGCGGCTTTGCCCATTGGCATGCACGACTATGCGGAGGCTCTTGGTTGCTGCACGCTGGTCGACAAGACCATGTTTATTGCCGATGTGTTGGACTGCGACGCGTCCGTTGTGGTGTGCTGTCGACCCGAGGGTTTTGGCAAGAGCATGAACTTGTCGATGCTCAGGGCTTTTCTGGAGCGTCCAGCGGTCGGTCGCACCGGTCGGATCTCGTTTGCCGATGCTCAGATTTGGGATGCGGACGGCGGGCGCTATCGGGATGAGTACGCTTGCTATCCGGTGATATCGCTGGACTTTTCTGGCGCTGCGAGGCGTGGCCCCGCTGTTGCCGGCGTCGTGCACGATGCCCTTTCGGGCGAGTGCGCTCGCTTGTTGGCGCTCTTGGAGGCTCCGGATTTAGCTCGAGATAAGGTGCGTCACGTCGAACGTGTCGCGCGTGGCGTGGCGAGCGCGGACGAGGTTGACTCGGTGCTCGGTGTGCTCATAGAGCTGCTGGAGATTGCCTACGATGAGCAGGTTGTATTGCTCGTTGATGGGTACGATGGGGCGTGCTCTTGCCGTGCGAGCGCGAGGGACGCTTCCGGCGCCGATCCGGCAGATCTATTCGATCGCGTGCTGTTCGACGCCATTGCTGCTACGCGCGATTCGTTGCGGCTGACGTGTTTGATGGGGGAGTGTCCCGGCCCTGCCGAAGCGGCGCTTTCTTTGCACTGCTGCTCGTATTGTCTGACGACGCCGCTTTCGACCTGGTGTGACCGTTGGTTCGGCTTTTCGGATGCCGAGGCCGAGGCTCTTTTGAATCATGCTGGGCGCGGGGAATACCTGGATGATGCGCGTGAATGGCTCGAGGGGTATCGGTTTGGCAGGGCCTATTGCTCGAGTCCAGAGCGTGTGATCGGTTTTCTGGGCCGAGGCTGCACGGCGCCTGTGCGTGCCGATCTGTATGGATATGCCGATTGCCTGAGTAGGGTAGTTGCCGGGTGGAATCTCGACCGCCTTTCGGTCTTGTTTGATTTGCTCGAGGCCCATGGGTGCGCTGAGGCCCCGCTTTGTTTGGGCACTGCAGAGCCAGATGTCTCGCCTGACGATGGCATGTGGACAGCGCTGTATCTGTCCGGTTTTCTCACGACGGATATGACTGAGGAGCCAGAGCATGGCGATCGCTTCCGTGCTTTGCGATTGCCCAATAACGAGCTTCGCCAGGCCTTGCGTCTAGTGATTATTGAGTGGTTTGAGTGCGCTGCAGAAGACATTCGAGACGTCGATGCGTTTCGCGACGGGCTGTGCCATGGGAACGAGGATACCGTGAGGCGGGCGCTAAGCCGCATCTTGGGAGATGCGGGAATCGGTGCGACCGACCCAGATACACCGCTGCCATATCATCTGCTCTTGCAGGGGCTCTGCTTTGGCTTGCCGGGCTATGCCAATCCTGCCTCGAGGCGAAAGTGTGGCGCGGGTCGCTGGGACATCCAGGTTTTCCCTACGGGTGCTGTGTTCGACGTAGCAGATACGATTGGCATGCTGGGCGAGCGCCCGCTGATAACGATTAACTTGATGTATGACCCCGGTGTGGATGCGCTGGCCCTGGAATTGCTGGCCGTGCAGTCGCTACTCGACATAGAGCGCGACGGCATCGACGAAATCCGTGTGCCGCGCCCCGGCGTGGGTCGCATGCGCTGGGGGTTTGGGTTTGATGGACAGCATGTGGCTACGGTGTACCAGCGGCTGTAGGGGGGCGATGCTGAAGGGGCGCCCCCCCCTACTCCGCGTCCTTCAGGGGCGGCATGGGCTTCCAGTTGGGATCCTTAACGATCTTGCGGGCGTCCTTCATGCCACGGCGCAGCGCCGGAATGCCGGTCTTAAAGCACTTGTCAACGGCAGCCAAGCGAATGAATTCCTTGCAGAAGGTCGCGGCGTTGCCCAGACGGAACAGCACAGGGTGGTAGTCGCCGTAGATCTGCATGTAGCGTGCCAGATAACCGCGGTTGCGCATGATGTAGTAGCGGTTGGTGTCGCTCGTAGAGTTGAGCTGGCGCTTGCCGGCAATGTCCCAGTTAGAGACGGCTCGGGCGCGCTTGAGCACCACGTCGGCGACCACGGCGGCGGGGAAGTGCTGGCTGGCTACATAGCCGTAGCAGGCATCGTCGCCGTAGATGAAGAATCGCGCATCGGGCAGGCCGATCTTGTCGACCACGCGGCGCGAGAACATGCCGCCCTCAAAGCACAGCTGGTTCATGGCGCGGTAGCCCTCGGGTCCCAGGTCCCACTTGGCGACAGGGTTGGGAATGCCGAGCGAAAGGATGAGCTGGTACTGCCAAAAGAAGGCGCCGCCGTCAAAGTCCAGGCGCGAACCCTGGATGACGTCGTAGCGTTCGGTCCACTTGGCCAAGCGCTCGATGCCTTCGGGGATGACGAGCACGTCGTCGTCCATGACCCAGAACCACTGGGCCCCCAAGTCGTAGGCGCATTTAGTGCCGGCGGAGAAGCCGCCCGCACCGCCGCCGTTTTCGAGCTGCGGGGCGTAGATAACGCGGTCGGTGCCGCCCTGCGCGTCGGGCTGCTCGGTGTCGATGCCCCACAGGTTGGCCAGGCGCTCGTTGAATGCGGTACACATGGCCTCGGTCTCGCGCGAATTTTCGTTATCGACAATCACGATGCGCCAGGGCGTTGCTGTGAGCTCGGTCATGGAGTCGAACAAGTTGGCCAGGAGTTCCTGGCGCTTGTACGTAACGACGACGATGGCGAGCTTGTCGATGGGGGCGGGAAGGGTTGAAGGCATGGGGCAATATATCCTTTCACGCGCGGCGCGCATGCGCTGCACGGAAGCTATCGAATACGTCCTTGGGACTGTCCTATTGTAAAGGCTCGGCGCACCTTGACGGCAAGCTTTGAATAAAACGCAGGAACCTGCCACGGCTGTAGCGGCTTTAGCGTCTGACGGCAGCGTGTCTATTGCCGCTTGAGCTTGCGAGCGATAAAGCTTCTGGCTGCATCGATGATGAGAAGTGCCAGAGCAAAGACGATGCTAATGACGGTACCCGTGACGATGTATATAGCTACCGGGCTGTTTTGGCTGACCGGTATGTTTGCGAGCAACGTATTGAAGACGGGACGCCACAGGCTACTGGTGAGTGACTACATCACATAGAAACCAAGCGTGGCGGTCGATAAGGTGACGATGACACCTGCAGTCCGCGGATTGCCTGAGGCACTGCGTCGGGTTGCCGCAAAGAGCAGGCAGGCGGCAGCGAGGGCAAACGAGATCAGCGAGGTCGATTTGTAGGAGAGGATTGTCATCGCTGTGAGGTTGTCGGTGAAGGAGAGTGCTCCTTCCAGGATGATGGTGAGCACCAAAACCGTTACGAGCGAGCGCATGCCCAAGGCGCCCACCCTGTCCGAATCCATGACATCGGTAACGTCGCGGAGCAGTCCGCCGATCAAAAACGCGACTACGTACGTGACGGCGCTCATGAACTTTTGGAGCCAAGAAAACTCGCCGGCGCTTGTCGCACTCATAGCGGCTAAATACCCGTTAACAACAAATGCGAGGATGCCAACGGCGATGACCGTCGCCGTGTAGCTCTTCCGGGGGAGTCGACTCCTTGCTAGTCCAAACCATGGCGCCATGAAGACCGTGGCGGCATAGACCCAAATGAACTCGAGTCCCAGGGTATACCAGTTGTGCGTGTTGAGGGCTACATCAGGAATGGGTGAGACGACCGTGGACCACGCGAGCGCCACGAGGCAATAAAACGCAGTGGGCATAATGACCTTGCCAAGGCGCTGCGCCGTCCGTTGCATTTGCGACTTCCACGTTGCTCCACCGTCCCAAGCACGCGCGGCCGAAGCGATGAGAAAATAGCCCGAGATCATAAAGAAGACCTCGTTGGCCCAGCAGCCAAGCAAGTTAATGAACCCCAGCAGTCCCGAATAGGGGAAGGCGGCGAGCGGTGCATATTCCGGCACGCTGATGCAGACGGCCTGGAAGGTCCACTGAAACGTGTGGAATACCGCGATGCCAGCGACCGCTACCAAGCGCAGCGCTTCGATGGAGGTGTTTCTGCTTGTTTTGCTGCCCATCAGACTATTTTCCAGCGCGTGCGTTGTATGAACCAAAGTGCGATGTGATCATTTTTAGAGTTTGCTTGGGCCCCTTGTTCCATACGTTATACAGGCCCTCGCCCACGAGGTCCTTGGCGTATGCGCAGTAGCTGATTTTAGGGTTGGCGATGCCCATATACTCGGCATAGAGCTTTTTGGCCGCAGGGGTAATGCGAGGATTGGCAAATACCAGCTCTTGCGGCATGCGTTCGAACATCCTGTGGATCGCCCGCTCGATTTCGGGGTGGCCATCAATTCCGGTGTGCTCAATCATGATGCCCATATAGGTGAAGCCACGTGTGATTTGGGGTGTCCAAACGGCGGGGTCGGTGACGTTGAGCCGCTCAAGAATATCGACCATGTCGTTCCAGCGATTAAACGGCATCAGGGGATCACGCTTGGCCAGGGCGGCTGCCTTTTCGGGTGTTTCCTCGCGGTAGCAGTAATACGGCTTGGGCCAGTAAGCGATCGCCTTTGCCTGGCAGAGCGTTTCGACAAGGAATGGATTGTCGGCCCAGCCCGCACCGGGGATTTCCTTAAACCAGATATTGTTTTGCATCAGGAAGTCGCGACGATAGATTGCCGACCAAATGGACGGATGATGGGCCAGCAGGTGTGGAGCGTCGTGAATGGTGAACGGTTGCCGATGCGGTTTAATGCGACCGCGATATGCGCAATGTAGTTTGACCTCTTGGGGGGTATCGGGGTTGCGAATGATCCAATACGGGGTCTCGATAATATCGAGCTTGTTCGGATCGCCAAATTCGCGCATGGCAAAGGCAAGCATGTCGGAGTACATTCCGGGCTCGATCCAGTCATCGGGCTCGAGGATGGCAATCCAGTCGCCCTTTGCCTCGCGAATGCCCAGATTGCAGGTTGCGCCGTAACCCTGGTTTGCCTTATCGATCACTCGAGCGCGTGAGTCGCGCGCAGCGAATTCTTGCATAACGGCGAGCGAGTTATCGGTGGATCCGTCGTTGATGGCGAGGATCTCCAGCTCGATTTTGTTTTCGTTTAATAGACTGCCTATAGCCTGAGAAAGATACGGCTCGGCATTGTAGGTAGGCACGATTACGGTCAGCATTCAAACACTTTCTCTAGGCGATTTGGAAGAATTATAGCCTATTACAATGCAACGATTTCAGTTGCATCCGCCATAAAGAAACTAAAACCGTTGCAAATGAGCGAAAGCAACTAAAATAGTTGCTATAATCGCCATGAGGAAAGGAAGCCTGATGAACAATAGCTATTCGGCCCTCATGGTTGATATGAGACATTCGAGATGTCTTTCGGACAGTAGGAGGCAAAGCGCGCAGGAAGATCTTGCGAACGCTATGGACTGCACAAACGAGCTGTTTAAAACTGAGCTCGAAATGCCGCTTATGTTTAGTGCGGGCGATGAATTGCAGGGCCTATTTCGTAGTACGGCTGGCGCTTTCTTGGCATATAGATTTATCAAGATACTCGTCCAGACGGTTGATCTTAGGGGTGGTATCGGAGTTGGAGAATGGAAAACTCGGATGCAGTCTGCATTGTCGACGGAGCAAGACGGGTCGGCATACCATCGTGCACGCAGAGCAATTGCTGCGTCCGAAAAAGATAAGTACAGTAATTTGAAGATCATTGATGCTTCGGGTGTTTCGCGTGAGAAAGAGCTATGCGCGGCGGGCTGTCTGGAAATAATCGATCGCAGAAACGAGTCGCAGCGTAATTACTGCGAGGTTGTTGAGTTGCTGCGGCCGCTAATGCTGCACGAGGGCACAGACGCGACTTTGAGCAAAAGGTATACTGAGCTCTTCGAAACACGTATAGGCAAAAAGTATGGCGCTAAAAGCAATCCGATCGATTGCGCGCCAGTGGCGTTGGGCAGCTCGCTCAACCTCAACGTAGATAGCATCAGGGCTAGTCATGTAGGGCTTGCGGGGCAAATGGGCGTTGCGATGGGGAAGACGAGGCAGGGGCTTGAGAAAAGCCTTAGACTCGCGAATGTTGTAAGAGAAAGAGAGCTGGCTGCTTTCGCCGTTCATTTCCTTAATGAGCTGGAGATGGCATGAGAGTATTCGGGTGTTTCCTTCTGTTTCATATGCTGTTCGACTTTTATTTTCAGTCGAATAAGATGGCAGGCGAGAAGGAATACAGCAGAATTGCCCTTGCCATGCACTGCTTAGTTTACGCGGCCGGCGCCGCAGCAACAGTAGCTCTTCTGTTTGAGGCGAGTGCAACCGCCATTGCTGCGTCCTTTACAGTATTTGCCCTTTCACATTGGATTATCGATGGCAGCCTGAGAAGAGCGTTTGCAGGACTTGACCTTTCGCCGGTCGGTAGTTTTCTGGCCGATCAAGTGCTGCACATTATAATTCTGCTCATATTGAGCGTTCTATGTTGCTATTTGTGGGCCATGCGGCCAATTGCTTCGAATCTCTTGGGCGCTCGTGGAGCGGAGCTCTCTTGGATTTCGACACTGTGCTTTTGTGGACGCCCTTGTAGCATTGTTATTGCAAAGGTGCTCCAATCTCTTCGAAACCCGGGTGTTGAGCAGTCGGCGGATACGACAACCGCACATTCAGGCAAGTGGATTGGAATATTTGAAAGACTGATTGTCGCGGCGCTTTCCCTGCTGAACCAATATTCGGCTATTGCATTTATTTTTACTGCAAAAAGTATCGCGCGCTTTAAGCAGCTGGAAAGTGACAAGGATTTCGCTGAGGTTTATTTGCTGGGTTCATTGGCAAGCGTGTTCTTGGCAATGGCTTCTGCGATCTTATTTAGTTATTTGTTTAGCGGCACCGCTTGTTGAAGTTATTAGAAACGTTAGATAGGTGAAGGATTGAGAGGCCGTCTATGGATGTCCTATCTGTTGAATTCCATCGGGAACTTATTAATAAATTAAAGCCGTGCATACATCGCTTGACTATGCGGCCGGGCTTATTTCGCGGCGATTATTGCGATTCCTTTGATGGGTTCCTTGCTGGAGAGGCGGTATCGTTTCTTTACGTTCGTGATCCGGGTCCGTTGCAAGACATGCTGGAGACTGATTTTATCGACGTGTTTCTTTATGAAAGCGATATTCGTAATTGCTTTTACTTCATTAGAAACGCTGGAATTAGCGCAATGCGAAAAGGGAACAAAGGCCTGTTATTCGATAAGAGCCTATCGAAGAAGGAATTCCTTGACAGTATTTATGAACAGCTGAAGCAAATGGAAGATACTGACTGCTTCTCAAAAGACGAGGCAAGTGATCTTGTTTATGCAATAGGGAACAGTTTGATTGACAGTGAGAGTCCTTCGTTTAAAAGAGTTTTGGGTGGGCACTGATTTTTGAGCCACGCTGCTTTCAGCCGTCGGTAAACACTCATTGGCCAAATGGCAAATAGTCCATCCGGCTTGGCCCCCGTCCCCCCAATCTAGTAGACTCTAAACCGTTGCTAGATTAGGGGGATTTTCCATGAAACGCTCCATGAAACGAGTTTCCGGGGCCGCCGCCGTCCTCGCGGTCGCGGCCGCCCTGGCCCTGTGCGGGCCCGCGGCCTACGCCGCCCCCGCCGCGGCGGGGGACACGCAGCCGCTCCCCGGCGAGGCGCAGCCCGCCGGCGGGGAGTCCGGCGCCCAGGCCGAAACCGCCCAGGCCGACGGGGGCCAGGCGGAGGCCGCGCAGTCCGATGGGGCCACTGCCGTCTCGCTGTCTTATTCCGCCCACGTCTCCAATATCGGCTGGATGGGCGCCGTCGCCGGCGGCGAGGTCGCCGGCACGACCGGCAGGGGGCTCCCCCTCGAGGCGCTGCGCCTCGTCCTGTCCGACGCCTCGACCGGCGAGCCCCTCGGCGCCGACGCCGTGTCCGTCGAGGCCCACGTCTCCAACGTCGGCTGGCAGGCCGCCGTCGGCAACGGCGGCACCGCCGGCACGACCGGCCAGTCCCGCGCCGTCGAGGCCCTGAGGGTCAGGCTGTCCGGGGAGCTGTCGGCCCGCTACGCCGTCTGGTACCGCGTCCACTCCGCCGAGTTCGGCTGGCTGGGCTGGGCGTGCGACGGCGCCGACGCCGGCTCGGCGGGCTACGGCCGCGCCGTCCAGGCCGTCCAGGTCGCGGTCCTGCCCAAGGGCGACCCCGCCCCGGGCGACACCTCCACGCCTTTCGTCGACAGGTCCTCCGAGCCCCCCTCGGTCTCCTACCGCGCCCACGTCGCCGGCATCGGCTGGCAGGGCGCCGTCTCGGACGGCGCCGTGGCCGGCACCACCGGGCAGGGCCGCGCCCTCGAGGCCCTCTCGGGCTCCGTCTCCTGGTACGGGCACGGATCCTCCTCCCTCGAGGTGAGGGCCCACGTCTCGAACGTCGGCTGGCAGGGCTGGACCTCGGGGACCGCCGGCACCACCGGGCGCTCCCTGGCGGTCGAGGCGCTCCAGTTCAGGCTCTCCGGCGAGGCCGCCTCGTCCTACGACGTCTGGTACCGCGTTCACTGCTCCGACTACGGCTGGCTCGGCTGGGCCAAGGACGGCGCGTCCGCGGGCACGGTCGGCCTGTCGAAGGCCGTCCAGGCCGTCCAGGTCGTGCTCGTCCCCAAGGGCGGCGCCGCGCCGGGGCCGGCCGGCGGGGCCTTCCGCGGCGCCGGCGAGCGCCTGTCCGGGTCGTCCCTCTCCGTCTCCGGCTCGCCGGCGGGCTCGTCGTTCTCGGGCGGGGTCCTGACGCTCGGCTCCGAGAGGGGGCCCGTGCTGGGCTCCGTCGCCGCGACCGTCGACAACCTCGAGTCCGACGGGTCGGTCTGCTACCGCGGCCTGCTGCTGGGCTCCGGCTGGCAGGGGGAGGCCAGCTCCGACGGGGCGCAGCTCGGCGCCTCGGGCGGCGGGCTCCAGCTCAAGGCCGTCCGCTTCGAGCTGTCCGGCGGCCTCGCGGAACGCTACGACGTCTGGTACCGCTCCTGTGACTCCGCGCGCGGCTGGCTCGGCTGGGCGAGCGCCGGCGAGCCCTCCGGCGTCGAGTCCGGCGCGTCGGGCCTCACCGCCGTCCAGGTCGCCCTCGTCGCGAAGGGCTCCGGCGCCCCCGGCCCGGCCGAGGGGGCCTACGTCTCCGGCGCCGCCTCCGGCCCGTCGCTCGTCCTGCAGGGCCACGTCGCCGAGCGCGGCTGGCTGCCCGCGGTGGGCGGCGGCGAGGACGTCGGCACGACCGGCAGGGGCCTCGCGCTCCAGGCCGTGCGCGCCTCCCTCGAGGGGGCGGGCGAGGGGAGCTCCGTCTCCGTCGCGGCCCACGTGGCCGGCATCGGCTGGCAGGACGCCGCCTCCGCCCCCTCCTACGCCGGCACGGTGGGGCAGGGCCGCGCCGTGCAGGCCGTGAGGGTGTCCCTCTCCGGCCCCGTCTCCGAGCGCTACGACGTCTGGTACCGCGTCCACGCGGCCGGCTACGGCTGGCTCGGCTGGGCCAAGGACGGCGAGGCCGCGGGCACCGAGGGGCTCGGCGTCCAGGCCGAGGCCCTCCAGGTCGTCCTCGTCGAGAAGGGCGGCGACGCCCCCTCGACGGGCGCCCCCGCCGAGCTCTCCGTCCCCTCGCTCAGCCTCAGGGCCCACGTCTCCGGCGTCGGCTGGCAGCCCGCCGTCGGCAACGGCGGCACCGCCGGCACGACCGGCCAGGCCCGCGCCGTCGAGGCGATCGCCGCCGAGGTCTCCTCGCCGGTCTCCGGCGGCCTGTCCTACAGCGCCCACGTCTCGGGCGTCGGCTGGCAGGACGAGGTCTCGGGCGGCGCCGTGGCGGGCACCACCGGACAGGGCAGGGCGGTCGAGTGCGTGAAGATGCGCCTGACCGGCGACCTCTCCGAGTACTACGACGTGTGGTACCGCGCCTACGTGCAGGACTACGGCTGGCTCGGCTGGGCCAGCGACGGGGCCCGCGCCGGCACGACCGGCATCGGCTACCGCGTCGAGGCACTCCAGGTCCGCGTCCTCGCGAAGGGCTCGGCGGCCCCGGGCCCGACGGACGGCGCGTACAGGGACCGCCCGCTGCATCCGAATTCGGTTGTTCTCAACGTCCCTTGTACAATGCAGAACCCTGAGCTTCCGACTGGCTGCGAGTCCGTTGCATTGACCAATGCGCTTAACTATTACGGATTTGGTTTGGGTAAAACCGTCATTGCAGACGCGTATATGCCTAAGAGCAGTTGGGATTTTGTTACGGCGTTTTTGGGCAATCCTCATAGCGCTTCGAATGGGAACTGCATATCTGCTCCCGGACTGACCAATACCGCTAATTCTTTCTTGATTAGTAGTGGCAGTAGTTTGCGAGCCTACGATGTGACCGGTACTGGTTTCTATGACCTTTATTCGTACTTGGAAGCTGGACATCCCGTTATTATTTGGTCAACGATAGGTATGCAAAACCTGGGAAGTTGCTATGCGACCCAGGCTTACGGCGGAAGGGTTTATCGAACCTATACCAACTCTCACACCGTTGTCTTAAGAGGCTTTAATCGCTCCCTAGGTACCGTTTACATTGCCGATTCACTCGCTGGCTATGTCTCTAACTCAGCTCAGCGCATTGCTTCGCTATACACGCAACGAGGAGCTCAGGCGGTCGTCATAAAATAAGCGCCGTCGAAGTCGAAGGAAGGTGGAATCGTGAAGCGTCTCTTAGATGTGTCCGTTTCTATACTTGTGGTTGTTGCGCTGTTCATGAGTCAATCATGGGCCGTGACTGCTGCATATGCCGATTATTCAATTGACGGATCTGATGATTCAAGCAGCTTTCATCTTGAAGGCTCTTCTTCCAATCAAGTTGAGCCGATCTCTGAGGGGCAAGAATCGGATGCTGGCTCCGTAGATTGCGAGCCTCAAGACGCGCAGCAGGTTTTATCGGGGGAGACTAACGAAGCCGCTGCCGCTGACTCTGCCTCTAGCAATCAGCTCACCGTCAAAAACGTTAGTGTTTCTGCCCATGTGCAGAATATTGGCTGGATGGATCCGGTTGGTTCGGGCAAGGTTGCCGGAACGACGGGTAGGGGCTTGAATCTTGAGGCGCTGAAAATCTCACTTGAAGTGGATGGAGCCACCTCTCAAGAACAGATTGCAAACGCCGTGTCCGTCGAGGCCCACGTCTCCAACGTCGGCTGGCAGGCCGCCGTCGGCAACGGCGGCACCGCCGGCACGACCGGCCAGTCCCGCGCCGTCGAGGCCCTGAGGGTCAGGCTGTCCGGGGAGCTGTCGGCCCGCTACGCCGTCTGGTACCGCGTCCACTCCGCCGAGTTCGGCTGGCTGGGCTGGGCGTGCGACGGCGCCGACGCCGGCTCGGCGGGCTACGGCCGCGCCGTCCAGGCCGTCCAGGTCGCGGTCCTGCCCAAGGGCGACCCCGCCCCGGGCGACACCACCTGTCCTTTTAAGAGCCGTAGCGATGAACCTGCCTCAATCACTGTTCGCTCACATACGTCGAATATTGGGTGGATGTCGCCCGTAGGTGGCGGATCTGTTGCCGGGACAACTGGTAGGGGCCTCCCCATGGAGGCTCTTGAGGCTCAGCTTGGCTGGTATGGTCACTCGGGCTCCATTGAGCTTCGTGGCCATGTTTCTAATGTTGGCTGGCAGCAGTGGTCTGAGGGGCGCTGTGGAACGACTGGTAAGTCCCAGCGTCTCGAAGCCGTCCAGATTCGTCTAACCGGTGAGGCAGCTGAAAAATATGATATTTGGTACTGTGCTCATGTCTCGGGTATAGGCTGGCTTGATTGGGCTTGCAATGGAGCTGCCGCTGGTTCTGCCGGTAAAGGCAGGGCTATCGAAGCGGTTAAGGTAATCCTTGTGGAGAAAGGCGGAGCAGCTCCCGGCTCTTCGGACAAGGTTTTTATCGGCGATCCAGATGCTGTTACGGTTTCCGGATCGGCCGTTTCTGGGGAGGGTCTTGGCTCCTCTTCTGGTCAAAAGGCCACGATCGGGGGCAAGGGCGCTAAACTGCTGAGCTCTATTGCCTTAAGCGTTGCTGGCCAGACTGATGACGGATCAATTTCCTATGCCGTTATGGATGCATATTCAGGCTGGGGTGCTTCTGTATCGGATGGCGGTGCTGCCAAGGCGGTATCCGGTGCACCCATAAAAGCGATAAAAATGTCGCTGAGCGGCCAGCTCGCTGCCAATTATGACATCTGGTATCGAGTATACGATTCCGGTAATGGCTGGACGGGCTGGACGTCAAATGGTCAGGCATGTGGCGTCTCTGGTGGTTCTTCCGGTTTGTGCGGTATCGATGTTGTACTTGTAGGTAAGGGTCAGTCTTCGCCTGGCTCCACTGCCAATGCATTTATCGAGGCGTCCGGAATCGGTCTTATTTCTCAAGCGCACGTTGCTTCTGCAGGCTGGTTGGCTCCCGTTGGCAATGGCGAAACTGCAGGTCAGACAGGTATGTCTCGTTCTCTGCAGGCGTTGTATGTTTCGACGCAGGGTATTGATGCCTCCGTCGAAGTGTCGGCACACGTTGCGAATATCGGTTGGCAACCATACGTCTCGGGTGCTTCCTACGCTGGCACTGTTGGCAAGGGTCTCGCAATTCAGGCGGTTTAATTAAGGCTATCTGGCAAAGACGCTTCAAAATACGATATTTACTACCGTGTTCATGCGGCGGATTATGGCTGGCTTGGTTGGGCTAAAAATGACGCCGCAGCTGGCACCGTTGGGTTGTCTAAGCAAGCCGAGGCAATTCAAATTAAGTTGGTTGCCAAGGGTTCGTCCGACGCTCCCGTTCAAGATCATGCTGCGTTGATCCAGCTTCCCGGTCTATCTGCTAAGGCAAATTGCTCCGGTCTTGGCTGGCAAGCATCTGTTGGCAATGGCGGTGTTGCTGGAACGGTTGGGCAGAACCGTGCCATGGAGGCAATGCAACTGTCCCTTTCTGATAGTTCCATGAGTGGCGGCATTTCGTATTCTGCCCATGTATCCAATATCGGTTGGCAGTCTGCTGTTGCGGACGGGGCTACATCGGGAACTGTTGGCCAAGGGCAGCAAATCCAGGCCGTTAAGATTAACTTGACTGGCGACGTTTCGAATTACTTTGATGTTTGGTATCGCGTCCATGTGTCAAATTACGGATGGCTTGGCTGGACCAAAAATGGATCACCGGCGGGCACCACAAAGCTTGCCATTCCTGTTCAGGCTTTACAGGTAAAGATTGTCCCCAGGGGCGCTTCCGCACCAGGCTCTATGTCTGATTCGTATTTTGAGACCTATCGTTATATGGGGTATCAGACCCCGGGATCTTATCCAAAGGTTAGTTGCAATAGCGTGCAGCTTCCTTCGTATTGCACCGGTTACTTCACGTATGTCACGCCTTCTCGAATTCCTTACAATGCTTCGCGACTGGATTGCATCAACGCATTCGTCCAGCGTGCTCGTGAATATATCGGAACGCGTTATATCGAGCCTTGGTCTTCTTGGCCGGGGGATGCGGTTGATTGCTCAGGTTTGGTACTGCAATGTCTGTATGCGACAGGCATGGATATGGGTTGGTATAACCCCTATAACCATCGTTGGTTGCCCGAGCAGACATACAATTCCATGAACTGGTATCGCAACAACACGTTTATGCCAGTTAGCACCTCTGCTATGCAGAGGGGAGATGTGGTCTACTACCAGGGCCATATTGGAATCTATATCGGAAACGGTCGAATTATCGATTCGTGGCCGGGGATCGGTGTGACCGAGCGTTCGGTCAATGCTCCAGGTCGTGTAATCGGTGCCGCTAGGCCTTTCGCATAGAGTCTGTTGAGGCGCTCCGTTGTAGGAGCGCCTCTTTTTGACTGTATGCTTAACGTTGCTTTTCTAAGCTTTAATTGCCCGTATGGAAGTGCGGTAATATAGCGGCTATTCGGTCTTTACATGTGGTCAATGTCTCGGGGGATATACATGAAACGTCTCAAAGCGTCTGCGGCTTTGGTTTGTACGCTATTGATGGGCTGGTCGCAAATCATTCAGCCTTACAGCGCGTATGCGCTGTCAGTCCAGGCCGCCGCTGCCTCGCAGTCGGTCTCGCAAACATCGATCGAGTACGAATCTCAAGGTGCAAGTTCTCAGGGAGCGCAGGACGATGCCTCGGGTTCTCAGGGTGTAACCGAATGGTATGGTGACGATGCAAATGCTGCTCGTCCTGATGGGGAAACAGATTCGGATTCCGGCGAACAGCCTGGAATTGGCGTTGAAGAATCTGGTGTTGACGAGTCAAACGGTGAAGCTCCAACCGATGATTCCACTGAGATGAATTCCTGCGAAGCGGACTCTTTGGAACCGAACTCTTGGCGTTTCGAAAACGGCGTGCTTATCGATTCGGACAATGGCGACATCGATGCGCAGTCTTTAACTGACGATCCTTTGCCCAATGGCGCTGTTGCACGCGGCATCGACGTCAGCAATCATCAAGGAACTGTTGATTGGAATAAGGTTAAGGCCGCGGGGATTGATTTTGCCATTCTCAAGGTCGGTCCGGTTTACGGAAAACCTGACGGTTCTTTTGAAAGAAACGCTGTTGAATGTGAACGTCTCGGCATTCCTTATGGCGTGTATTACTACTCCTATGCCCGTTCTGTAGAGGATGCCAATAAAGAGGCCGACAGGACACTTGCTTGGCTCGGTGGCCATCATCCGTCGCTTCCCGTTTATTATGACCTTGAGGACAGCTATATCTTGCAAGATCCGGATTTCAGCAAGGATAAGCTTACTCAGATTGCGCAGGCTTTTTGCAACCGTATGGAGGCCGTTGGCTTTAAGTCGGGTATCTATGCGAACCTTAACTGGCTTAACAACTACCTGAATTCTCCGTCGTTGAGCGGTTATGACCATTGGGTCGCTCAATATAATTGGCGTTGCGATTATGCTGGCAGCTACAGTTTCTGGCAGTATTCAAGCAGTGGCAATGTCCCGGGCGTTAACGGACGCTGTGACATGAACTACTGCTTCAACGGTTCTCTTCTGAACGTAGATGACAGAAAGATGCATATTCAGTATGAGGCGCATGTCTCGAATATTGGATGGATGAGCAGCAAGCGCGATGGATCTACGGCTGGCACAACGGGGCAGTCTAAATCAGTGGAGGATCTTAAGGTCAGCATCTTGAATCCTGTTGAAGACGGCTCTGTGCAAATTAACGCCAATGTAAGTGGCATCGGCTGGCAGGGCTGGGACACCCCCTCGGCCTCCGAGGGCGGCACCACCGGCCAGGGCCGCGCCGTCGAGGCCGT
>NZ_JBCOIQ010000003.1:0-145119 GCF_040926185.1 Collinsella aerofaciens | reverse complement strand
GTCTACTACCGCGTGCACGCCTCCAACATCGGCTGGATGGCCTGGGCCAAGGACGGCGAGGAGGCCGGCACCACCGGTATGTCGTGCTCTCTCGAGGCTGTTCAGATTAAGCTCATTAAGAAGGGTGCTTCCCATCCTGATACATCGGGATATTCCCATCTTGAAATACCTTCGGTGACATATTCCTCTCAGGTGAAAGGCGCTTGGCAGAATTCTGTCTCGGCCGGAGAGGTGTCCGGTACAACTGGTCAGGGAATTTCCATCACCGGGTTTTCGGCTAAAACTACTTCATCTGTTGCCGGCGGGATTAAATATCAACTGCATCTTTCGAATGTTGGCTGGACTTCTGGCAAGACAAACGGGGAGCAGCTTTCGTCTACTGCTGAAACTAATTCGGTTGAGGCTATTAAAATTTCTCTTTCTGGTGACTTGGCAACCTATTTTGATGTTTGGTATAGGGTCCATGTTGATAATGTCGGTTGGCTTGGTTGGACTAAAAATGGTGCCGTTGCCGGTAGCACTGGCTATGGGATGCATGTCCAAGCTGTCCAAGTTCGACTTACAAGGAAGGGCGCCAATGCCCCCGGGAGCACCGTTTCGCCGTGTTTGCTTGGGCAGCCTTCTGCATTTGCAAATCCCATGCAGAAGAAGATTGTAGATCTTGCCCGACAGGTACCGTCTCCTGGCCCGGGATTGTGCTCCGAGTGGATTGCAGATATCTACGAGCGTGCCGGATTTAGGAACGTCCATACAGATGCCTGCGATTACTACTGGGATTATTGTAAATTCACCGACTATTCTCAGCTGAAAGTCGGAATGGTCATTGCCGTTCCTTCGCATACGCATACCCGCATGGGCAGCATTTACGGTCACGTTTGTCTCTATATTGGCAATAACCAGGTTATGGATAATGTCGGTCAGATCAGGACGCTCGATATGGCGTACTGGCTGGATTATTATTCCACCTCATATAAGCCAAAGTGGGGTTGGTATGACAACGTGCCGCTTGCATAGCTGATCGAAAGTCATGTTTTCGCACGGGTTTTAGCAGTTACTCTGGTTAAAACGAACGGGCCGTTTTGCAACGGTCCGTTCGTTTCTATTTAAGTGCCATTCACGTTTTCGTTATTTAAGCAATTGCCGAAACGATAAATAATGATGCTAAAGATGGTCGATTGATGGGGGAGTCGAATGAAAAAGACGCAACGACTGCTAGCAACGGCAATGACGCCATTACTGATTCTTCAGTGTCTTCTGACGCCCCTTTCTGTCTGGGCTGATTCTTTACCGGTGCAGCCGGAGTCTACTGATTATTCCAATAGCGCCGCCAGCAGCTCGGAAGACGAGAGTTTCGTCCTAAATGATGAACAGCAGGGGGTTGAAGTCGAGCAGCCGACTGTGTCAGACAATGATTCTCCCTCATCCGTTTCTAGCGAGCCTGCCTCCAATGCAATTGATTCGGCGAAACCCGAAAATGATGTATCCGCTGTCTTTGGCTCTGTTTCATACCAGACTCATGTACAGGATATTGGCTGGCAAACTCCCGTTTCAAATGGAATGACGGCTGGTACAACAGGTCGTGCTAAGCGCGTCGAAGCCCTAAAGATCAATCTGCTTTCACAAGATGGCACCCCTTTGGGGAGTGACAGCATTTCGGTCCAATCTCATATTTCCGGGATCGGCTGGGAGTCTCAGCCGGTGGGTAACGGGCAGACATCTGGAGCAGTTGGACAGTCGCGAGCCATCGAGGCGATCAAGCTATCTTTGTCGGGCGGTCTTTCTGAATCGTATGACATTTGGTATCGCGTTCATTCTGCAAATGTTGGTTGGCTTGGCTGGGCCTCGAATGGTGAGCCTGCTGGAACACAGGGCTATGCTTATCAGGTCGAAGCTATTCAGATAAAGGTGCTTCCAAAAAATGCTCAAGATGCGCCAGCGCGAGGCGATGCCTTTAGGGACCATTCCCAGGAACCGCCTACCGTTTCCTATCGATCTCATGTCTCCAATGTTGGATGGATGGGTGTTGTCGCGAACGGAAAGACATCGGGGGTCATTGACTCAACAAATGCAATTGAGGGACTGTCGCTTAGTGTTAATTGGTATGGCCACGGAGGCTCTATTTCCTCTCGCGCGCACGTCTCTGGCATTGGTTGGCAAAGCTGGTCTTCAGGTACTGTTGGCACGACCGGGCAGTCTCGGTCCATTGAGGCCGTTCAGTTTAAGCTGAATGACGAGATATCTGCAACTTACGACATTTGGTACCGTGTGTATGCTCCCAAATTGGGCGGATGGCTGGGCTGGACGTCCAATGGGTCTCCTGCGGGCTCGGTGGGGAAAGGTGCTGCCATTCAGGGTATTCAGGTTTTGTTGGTTGAAAAGGGCGGCTCTGCTCCCGGCGATACGTTGAACCATTTCATTGGAGCTACGGATGTTCTGAGTGGCAGTTCGTATAGCCTTAATGGCAATAGCTCGGGCACTGTGCAGGGTAAAACGATTTTAATGGGTTCTGAGAGTGGCTCTGAACCTTTGACCTCGCTTTCTATCTCGTTTGATAATCAAGAGACTTCAGGTTCAATCGGTTATTCAGGCTGCTATGAATTTAATGGATGGAGCGGCGTTGTTTCTGACGGTGCTGCGCTTACCTCTAAAAACGATGGGCGTGTTTTAAAGGCTGTGAGATTGACTCTTACTGGTGATTTGTCTAATGCCTATGACGTTTGGTATCGGTGTTTTGACTCCAAAAAAGGATGGCTTGGTTGGGCGTGTAATGGCGCGGATGCGGGAGCAACGATACCGGGTTCATTTCTTAAGGCTGTCGAAGTAAAGATTATCGGTAAAGGCAGTGGCGCGCCCGGAGTAACGGACGGAGCGTTTGTTTCCGATACTTCCGCCGATTGCACTCATGTTGTTTATCAGGCCCATTCCGCTAATCGTGGGTGGTCTCCATCTGTTTTAGATGGGCAGGATGCCGGCACAACGGGAAAATCGCTTTCGCTTCAAGCTCTGAATGTGTCGCTGGCCGGTGTGGATGATGGCTCTCTTATTGAGGCACGAGCCCATGTTGCCAATATTGGTTGGCAGGAATGGCGGTCTGCCGGTTATGTTGGGACCGTTGGACAAGGGTTGGCCATTCAGGCTCTTGAACTGCGCATAAATGGTCCCCTGGCGAATCAGTATGACATTTTCTATCGAGTTCATTCGGCTGGTTATGGTTGGTTGGGTTGGGCCAAAAACGGCGATTCCGCTGGAACTACCGGGTTAAATATCCAGATAGAGGCTGTCCAAATAAAGCTTGTAGTGAAGGGCGGAAATCCTGGTGCATCGTCTGCGCCCGCATTTATCTCGGCTCCAGCTCTAACGCTCCAGGCGCATGTCGCCACGCTCGGTTGGATGAATCCCGTTGGCAACGGTGGTGTTGCTGGCACAACTGGTAGATCGCTTGCTATTGAGGCACTGAAGTCGAATGTCTCAAGTAGTGTATCGGGCGGTATTGAGTACTCCGCCCATGTGCAGGATGTGGGCTGGCAAGGCTGGACTTCTAATGGGAATGTCGCTGGCACAGTTGGCTGTGCAAAGCGTATCGAGGCTCTAAAGATTAGGTTAACCGGTGATTTATCGAACTACTTTGATGTTTGGTATCGAGCATATTGCCAAGACTTTGGGTGGCTCGACTGGACCTCAAATGGGCAGCCTGCGGGTACGTCTAGGATAGGCTGCAGAGTCGAGTCTGTTCAAGTGAAAATTGTTCCCAAGGGCGCTGGTGCTCCCGGCTCTACTGCGCGTCCGTTTACTGACCAGCCTTTGTTGCCGGCAGATATGATGACTATGCTTAATCGGGCTAATAGATATTCGAGCAATACAAGCTGGCTCATTATGGTTGACAGGCAAGCATGCCGCCTTGGAGTTTTTCGTGGACAGCGCGGGTCGTGGAGTTACGCTCAATACTGGACTTGCTCTACCGGCGCCCCTAGTACTCCAACGCCTACGGGTGAGTATACCGTCACCGGCAAGGGCTACTCGTTTGGACATGGGTATACCTGCTACTACTACACGCAGTTTTATGGGGACTACCTGTTCCATTCAATACCGTACTACCAGGGAACTTTTAATCCCATGGACAGCCGAATGGGAATGCATATTTCACAAGGCTGCGTGCGTTTGCCCATCGATCGCGCTAAATGGATTTGGGATAACGTGCCCCTTGCTACCAAGGTGGTAATCTACTAGCCATTCTCGTAAGCGACGAGAGCTTGTTAGAGGGCCCTTTCCTGTTGCCGCAGTCTTGGCAACAGGAAAGGGCCCTTGCCGTTGGACAAGGCTCCTTTTTCTTCGTTCACCTAATTGGTGGCATTAATGAAGCTAACTCCCGATAGTATGGTTATTGACGGCTGTCTATCTAGGAGGCGATTCTTTTGAAAAGGCAATTTAGAGCATTTATTGTTCTGATTTCCTGCTTCATGTCGATGCTGCTTTTGAGCCCTTTGGCTTGTTGGGCAGATCAAAATGTTGGTTCCAACGAATATGAATCCGTCCCAGAGACCCAATCCGACCCCTCGGATCAAACTGCTGTTGTAGCCGATGAAACGGCGCCTTCGTTTGATGTTGCCATGGAGCCCAAAGAGGCGGTCCCGGATGTCAACTATAAATCTCACATTTCAGGCATTGGCTGGGAGCCGACGTTTACATCGAATGGCTCGATCTCTGGCACAACTGGCCAGTCTCGTAGGCTTGAGGCGCTCAGGGTTTCCCTCCCGAATTCAGAGGACCTTGGTATCGAATACCGCTCTCATGTTCAAAATGAAGGCTGGCAGGATTGGGTTTCTAATGGAGCTGTCTCCGGCACGACGGGAAAGGGCCTTCAGATTGAAGCCGTCGAGCTCAAGTTGACGGGTGACAGGGCAGCTTCTTATGACCTGTATTATCGCGTTCATGCTTCTAATTTCGGCTGGCTTGGATGGACCTCAAATGGGTCGACTGCTGGAACCACCGGTTGGTCTTATGCCGTTGAAGCAATACAGATCGTCATTGTAAAGAAGGGTGACGCGGCGCCTGGCGATACCGCTGGTGCCTATGTCCCGTATGTCTTTAATTGCTCTCTTTCTCAGGTTGGGGAGACGACTAAAGTAACCCTGAATATTCCGCAGGTCGAGGATATAAAACGACTCGGTATCGCTGATTCGATAAAGGTAGCAGGCTCCATGTCGTATGGAGGGAGGGTCACCCGTTCCGTCTCAAGCACGATTGCACTCGGAGATCTGGGCTCTAGCTCCAGTGTAATTGATTTTAGCGATTATGGTCCGTTTGACGTTACGTTGCAGTATTTGAAGAATGGAAATATCGTTCACGAGGATCATCAGTCAATTGGCATTTCTGCGAGCGAGTACAACCTTGCTCCTTTGAGCGCTTCTTTCCCCGTTGTTCTCTATTCGCTAGCTTTCTGGGATATCAGCACCTCTTCTGCTGGAACGAGCATTCCGTCAATCGTAATGCTCGATCGCCCAAGTGCCTATAACTGGAACTCGCTTCCATCCGGGATGTATGGTCTTCCGTACCTGACTCATGAGGAGAATGCTTCCAGTTCGAGCTATCAGGCGTTCGCGGATTATGTCGCTGCGCTCTACAAGATCAATCCCAAGGCAAAGTTCAATCTGTATATCAATGACATCACCTGCTCGTTGATCCATAGGATGATTTACGCCAATAAGATTCCCGCTGGTCAATACTCCATTCGGCTGTTGTCCGATGGATCTGCCACATATGTCTTTACCAACGCGGCCTTCGACGTTAAGGATCCGGATTCTAAGCAAGCGGAGCTGATTGCTCTATGGAACGCTGCAAAGAATAAGGAATACGAAACCGGTGAGGTCTCAAAGTCGTATAGCGATTATCACGATCACTGGGATTCTATGTATGCCGTGCTGAGTATTGAGCCTGACACTCAGTGGTGGATGACTCGAACGAATCTGTTTACGAGTGGTGACGATAATGCCTTTGCGAATAAGATTGCATCCGATCCTAACGTTAAGAAGATGAACGTTTCGAGCATGCTTACGAGCCTGCAGAATAGGGGAGAGGATACAGTCCAAGCGTTTAAGGCCCTGTACAACTTTAACGATGGTTATTTTGATGCAGCGACTCAACAGGGCAAAAAGGTGATGATGCTGCTTGGAACGTACGTTTCTTACGAGCAGAATTTTGACGACTATGCCAATTTGACCGAAGTTATCTATGGCGATGACTATTTGTATTATTACAAGGGGCATCCAAACACACCGACGGGTATGTATCCCCAAAAGCAGGAACAGCTTGACCGTCTTGGCATTACCGATGTCGATTCTTCCGTTGCTGCAGAGCTGATTCTCTTCTTTAATCCGGAGATCGGTCTTTCTGGTTATGGGTCTAGTACGTATAACTCGGCCAGTGCCGATGCTGCTGGTGGACTTTGGAATTCCGCGAAGGCCGAGGCCTTGAAGCCGGGTGCCGTCATCGATTATTCAATTATGGATTGGTTTGCTTCTCCGATTACCGAAGACACGGATGCTGCTATCAGATCCCTTTGCAAACAGGGAGATTCTTGCTATCTCGTAGAGTTTTCGGATTCTATACTTGCTTCGGCAAATTATGACTTTGCGATCTATTCGCACAATAGCGGTGCTCTGACTTATTTCAAGAAGGGCGAGTCGGGCTACGACGTTGTTAAGGTGTCACGAGGACCTCTTGACGTGTTGGCAACTTCGCATGTTTCGAATGACGGCTGGCAATCGGCCTCCAAGGGTGGAAATGCTTCTGGTACCGTTGGCCAGTCAAAAGCTGTCGAGGCCGTTACTCTTAACCTGCAGAATGCTCCCTACGATGGTGGCTTGGAGTACAGGACGCATGTTTCCGATTACGGTTGGCAAGATTATGCGAAAGAGGGGGAGGTCTCCGGCACTACGGGCCAGAGCAAGTCTGTCCAGGCTATTCAAATTCGCCTTACTGGCGAGATGGCAAATCGCTACGACGTTTACTACCGAGCCCATGTTCAGGATAAGGGTTGGCTCGGTTGGGCCTGCAATGATCAAGTTGCCGGAACGACTGGGTTTGGCTTGAGGCTCGAGGCATACCAGGTCGTTTTGGTTGAAAAGGGTTCGCCTGCACCAGGGGATACGAGTCAGCCCTCTATTCAGAAAACTTTTTCAATAACGGCTCATGTTTCAAATCTTGGTTGGCAGGAACCTGTTTATGAGGGCATGACGGCGGGCACAACTGGTCGAAATCTTGCTGTTGAGGCGTTGGCTATTAGCAAGCCCGAACTCGGGTATTCCGGTAACATCGAATATCGAGCTCATGTTCAGAATATCGGCTGGCAAAAGTGGGTCAAGAACGGCAAGCTGGCCGGCACCACGGGTAAGTCTCTTTCTATTGAAGCTGTAGAAATTAAGCTTACGGGTGATCTCGCCAAGCATTATGACGTTGTCTATAGGGCGCATGTGCAGGGTAAGGGTTGGCTCGATTGGGTTAAATCGGGCGAGTGCGCAGGTACAACTGGAGAGGCCCTACATATGGAAGCGATTGAGGTTAAGTTGGTTGATAAATAGTAAGTGATGCAAGTCTATCATCTATCCGCTATTGCAGTAATTCAGTGGTTTAGTCCAACTGTATTAGTTTAATCTTGAAGGAGTTTATGATTTTTCGTAAACTCCTTTAGTTTAGCTACTAATTAATTATAGGGACTCGTTTATGAATTCATGTGCAAAACGATGCAAGTTTTATGGCGTTTTATTTGCTGTAATGTTTGTGGCTGCGTTATTAGTCGCAATTTATTATTGCAATTTGAAAACAGGGTTTCATGTTGACGAGCTGTGGACTTTCGGTCTCTCGAATAGTTTTTATTTTCCACATATTTTTTGGGAAAACAATATGGATGCCAACTGGATGGATCCTACGTTCATTCAGTCTTATTTGACAGTTGATACAGGGCATGTGTTTCGGTTTGATTCGGTTTTATATAATCTGAGTAATGACGCACATCCTCCTCTCTATTTTTTCATTATTCATACCGTTTGCTCACTGTTTCCGAATGAATTTAGCAAATGGTTTGGCTTGGTTCCTAATCTATGTTTCTATTCACTCAGCTTAGTATTTTTATTTAAGCTTTCTTACAAAGTGTTTCAGAGTAAGCCAGTCGCCCTAATTTTAATGGCTCTTTGGGCTTTCTGTCCCATAGCGTTAAATCTAGTGACCTACATTCGAATGTATCTGTTATTGGTGACACTTGCCCTAGCATTTCTTGATGCGTTATTCGATATGTTTAATGCTTCCTTCGCCAATCGATCGGTTTATTTCCGCCTATTTGTTATTTCTTTATTGGGGTTTTTAACTCATTTCTATTTCTATATTTATCTCTTTTTTGTTTCCTGTTTTTTTACTATTTATTTTTGGGCAAGAAAAGGGTGGAGGTTCTCCTTTAAATATGGAGTCACGATTGTCTTATCGGTTTGTCTGTCATTTATCATATTTCCTCCAGCATTAAGCAACATGTTTGGGAATCACTATGTCGAATCGGCCTCATCGCAATCAGGGGTAATGGTATTACTAAGACGAATTTGGCAATTTCTAGGGTCGTCGTCCGTTGATTTGTTCTTCGGATCAAGGCTTCTTTTGATTGCCTGCTTCTGTTTGTCAATTGCCCTTTGTTTCTACTTGCTATGGAATAAAAAAATTAATCGTGAGCATCCTGAGTCGATTTATATAGTTTTATTATTTAATTCATCCCTTGTTTTTTACGTCACAGCTTGCTATGTATCTCCTTTTACTTCGTCAAGATACACATGCTTGGCATATCCAGGATTACTGTTATTTGGATTTGGAATGTTCTTGTATCTATTTAGATATTTGCAAATTCGCTATAGAAATAATACTGATTTCAATTTTCGGGGGACTATTTTAGTTTCTGCTGTATTTGTTTGCTCAATTATTGCTGCAGATTCTGTTTTCTTTTCTTCCAATGCTTTGTATTTATATCCGAAATCTGCTGACAATGAAGCCGCAGTAGAGAAGTACGCGGGTTCAACGGGGCTCTTTGTCTCTTATGATTACTATCAGCTCACTGCGAAGCTATTAGAAGTTGCCAAATTGTCTCGCATTCATGCGCTGATTCCTGATCAGAAAGCTATTAGCAGTTTTTGCGATAGAAATTATATTGATTCTGATGATCTGGTTGTTTACATGAATAATCACGACTGCGAAGAAGAGGTTCTTTCTCAACTGAAAGATGAACTAGGATATAGTGGTTTTAAAAAACTGCCCGGATATACTCAAATCGATGATGGAACCTCTTGTTTTGTTTATGTCCTTTATAGATAACAGTAGGAAAAGGGTCTTTAATGAAACGAGATTCGGTGATTCAATTTCTGAAGTTTTCGATTGTTGGACTTTCAAATACAATCGTTTCTTACTTAGTCTACGCGGCACTCCTTTTTATTGGAGTGAACTATATTGTCGCCAATATAGTTTCATATTTTGCTGGTGTCATCAATTCCTTCTATTGGAACAATAAATATGTTTTTGATAATGAGAGATCGGATTTGAGTTCACTTATTTCAAGTTTTTCCAAGCTACTTGCTTCGAGTGCTTTTACTGGATTGATTATCAACAACATCCTTTTGTACTTTTGGGTTAGTGTGCTTGGAATTTCTTCTATTCTTGGTCCACTGCTTAACTTGTTTGTAACTTATCCTCTTAATTATATTTTAAGTAAGTATTGGGCATTTAAGTGATAGGTGCTTGCATGACAAAGATGGACATATTGCCGATTCTCTATCTCGTGGTTCCTTGTTATAACGAGGAGAGCGTTTTGCGGGAAACCTCTAAAAGGCTTTTTGAGAAGTTTTCCACTTTAGTAAAATTGTCTCAGATTAATGAGAACAGTAAGGTTTTGTTAGTTGACGATGGGTCATCCGATAAGACTTGGGAGATCATCGAAAGTCTTCATCAGTCTAATTCCTTATTCTGTGGACTTAAGCTCTCTAGGAATTGTGGCCATCAGAAGGCTTTACTTTCTGGGTTGCACAAGGCAGCGGAGTTTGCTGATTTAATAGCATCGATGGACGCTGATTTACAAGATGATATCAATGCGCTTGATGAAATGGTTTCAAGAGCTCGCGAAGGCTATGAAGTTGTATATGGTGTACGAAATGATCGTTCTAGTGATTCCTTTCTAAAACGTTTTACCGCACAGTCTTTTTATCGCTTACAGTCTTCGTTGGGTGTCGATGCTGTTTATAACCATGCTGACTATAGATTGATGTCCAAGCGTGCTGTTCTTGCATTGTCTCAATTCCGTGAGGTTAATCTATTTCTTCGTGGTTTGGTTCCTTTAGTTGGTTTCAAATCTTGCTGCGTGTATTATTCGCGAGGGAAACGGTTTGCCGGCGAATCTAAATACACGCTCGGTAAAATGCTGTCATTTGCTTTTGAAGGTATAACGTCTTTTAGTACTAAACCGATTAGGATAATTACTCTCACCGGTTTAATCATTTCTATTTTTAGTTTATTTGCACTTGTATATCTTTTAATTGGTCATTTTATTGGCGATGTACAAGTTGGCTGGACAAGCATTATTATGTCAATTTGGTGTCTTGGCGGACTTCAACTTTTGGCTTTGGGTGTCATCGGCGAGTACGTTGGAAAGACTTATATGGAGACGAAGCATCGTCCTCGCTATTTTATTGAGGAATTTTTGTCCGATAAGGAGGACAAGGATGCCTAAAGTTAGTGTGTTGATGCCTTGTTTTAATGGTGCTAAGTACATTTTGAAGGCAATTGATTCGGTGTTAAGCCAGTCTTTCCGCGATTTCGAATTATTAATTTTCGATGATCAGTCAACTGATGGAACATTTGAGATTGTTTCCAAGCTAACGGATTCTCGAATTAAGGTATTTAGAAACGCCAGTAATCTCGGTCTTGTTGGAAACTGGAATAATGCCATTGAGAAATCTTCTGGCGAGTATATTCATTTCCTCTTTCAGGATGATATTTTGTTACCCGGGGCTCTTGAGTCTGAGGTTGCAGCACTGGATGCTAATCCAAAGTGCTCCCTCTGCTTCAGCGCTTCATGTGTTATTGATTCGAATGGTGCCATTACAATGAAGAGGAGACCTTTTAAGCGGGATATGGTTTTAAAAGGCTCTGATTTTGCCCGCAAGACATTTCGAACTCATAATATCTATGGAGAGCCTTCTAATGTCATGTTTCGTAGAGATTGCTGGCAAAAGGTTGGACCCTTTAATGATTCTTTGTGTTACTCCCCTGATTGGGAGTATTGGATTCGTCTATCACTTAATAGTGATGTCTGCTATCTAGACTCAATTTATTCCTATTTTAGAGTGTGCAACGAATCTACTACGAACTCACTTTTTAAGGATAAAAAAGAGCAATTGAAACGCGATGAGTTTGATTTTGTGCGAGCAATCTGTTCACTCGATGGTATCAATATATCGTCGGTTGATTTAACCGCTCGTAAATTGTCGCTCTCAATCAGGAACATTGCTAAACGGATTTATTTTTCCGTTCACTGACTTTGGAAGTGATTGAATGAAAGGCATCATCCTCGCAGGCGGGTCCGGCACGCGCCTGTACCCGCTCACGCTCGTGACCTCCAAGCAGCTGCTGCCGGTCTACGACAAGCCCATGATCTACTACCCGCTGTCCACCCTCATGCTGGCGGGCATCCGGGACATCCTGGTCATCTCCACGCCGACGGACCTTCCCAACTTCGAGCGCCTGCTCGGGGACGGCTCGCGCTACGGCGTGAACCTCTCCTACGCCGAGCAGCCGAGCCCCGACGGCCTGGCCCAGGCCTTCACCATCGGCGAGGGGTTCATCGCCGGCGAGCCGTGCGCCCTTGTGCTCGGCGACAACATCTTCTACGGCAACGGCCTTTCGCGCCACCTGACGCGCGCCGTCCAGAACGCCGAGTCGGGCCGCGCCACGGTCTTCGGCTACCACGTGGACGACCCCGAGCGCTTCGGCGTCGTGGAGTTCGACGGCGAGGGCCGTGCCGTCTCCATCGAGGAGAAGCCCGCCCAGCCCAAGAGCTCCTACGCCGTCACCGGCCTGTACTTCTACCCGGGCGACGTCGCCGCCAAGGCGCATGAGGTCAAGCCGTCGGCCCGCGGGGAGCTGGAGATCACCGACCTCAACCGGATGTACCTGGAGGAGGGGACGCTGTCCGTGGTGACCCTGGGCCGCGGCTACGCGTGGCTGGACACCGGCACCATGGAGAGCCTCCACGAGGCCGCGGAGTTCGTCCGCGCCGTGGAGCACTCCCAGGACCTGCCCGTGTCGGTCCCCGAGGAGATCGCCTGGGAGAACGGCTGGATCACGACCGCCGAGCTGGAGGAGGCCGCGAAGGCCTACGGCAAGTCGGTTTACGGGCAGCACCTGAAGAAGGTCGCCGCCGGCGAGATCGTCAACAGCCCGCGCGAGTACTAGGAGAAACCCCTCATGTCCGATATCTTTGAACCCAGGAACATCATCGTCACGGGCGGCTGCGGCTTCATCGGCAGCAACTTCGTGCACTACGTGGTCGACAACCACCCGGGCGTCCACGTCACCGTCCTGGACAAGCTGACCTACGCCGGCAACCCCGAGAACATCGCGGGGCTGCCCTCCGACCGAGTGGAGCTCGTCGTGGGCGACATCTGCGATGCCGCCCTGCTCGACCGCATCGTCCCGGGCCACGACGCCATCGTGCACTACGCCGCCGAGAGCCACAACGACAACTCCATCGCCGACCCCGAGCCCTTCCTGCGCACCAACGTGGAGGGCACCTTCCGACTTCTGGAGGCCGTCCGCAAGCACGGCGTCCGCTACCACCACGTCTCCACCGACGAGGTCTACGGCGACCTGGCGCTCGACGACCCCGCCAAGTTCACCGAGGAGACGCCGTACCACCCGTCCTCGCCGTACTCGAGCACCAAGGCCAGCTCCGACATGCTCGTGCGCGCGTGGACCCGCACCTACGGGCTCCGCACCACGATCTCCAACTGCTCCAACAACTACGGCCCCTACCAGCACGTGGAGAAGTTCATCCCCAGGCAGATCACGAACATCATCGACGGCGTCCGCCCCAAGCTCTACGGCCGCGGCGAGAACGTCCGCGACTGGATCCACACCGAGGACCACTCCTCGGCCGTCTGGGACATCCTCACCAGGGGCCGCATGGGGGAGACCTACCTCATCGGCGCCGACGGCGAGAGGGACAACATCACCGTCCTGCGCATGATCCTCACGGCCATGGGCCGCGACCCCGGGGACTTCGACTGGGTCGCCGACCGCCCCGGCCACGACCGCCGCTACGCCATCGACAGCACCAAGCTCCAGCGCGAGCTGGGCTGGAGGCCGGCGCACACCGACTTCGCCGGGGGCCTGAAGCAGACGATCGACTGGTACGTCGAGAACGAGTCCTGGTGGCGCCCGGCCAAGGAGGCCACCGAGGCCAGATACCGCGCACAGGGCCAGTAGGAGGGGATGGACCTATGGCAGACATCGCATTCGAGAAGGACCTGAAGGTCACCGAGACCGGCATCGGGGGCCTCAGGGTCGTCGACCTCGCCGTCCACGGCGACTCGCGCGGCTGGTTCAAGGAGAACTGGCAGCGCGCCAAGATGTGCGCCCTGGGCATCCCGGACCTAAAGGTCGTCCAGAACAACATCTCCTACAACGACAGCCGCGGCGTCACCCGCGGCATCCACGCCGAGCCCTGGGACAAGTTCATCTCCGTGGCCCGCGGCAGCGTCTTCGGCGCCTGGGTGGACCTGCGCGAGGGCAGCGCCACCTACGGCAAGGTCTACACGACCGTGCTGGACCCCTCCAAGGCCATCTACGTCCCGCGCGGCGTGGGAAACTCCTTCCAGGCGCTCGAGGACGGCACCGCCTACACCTACCTGGTGGACGCCCACTGGTCGCTGGAGCTCAAGAGGACCTACACCTTCGTGAACCTCGCCGACCCGGAGCTCGCCATCGAGTGGCCGATCCCTCTCGACCAGGCCACCGTATCCGACGCCGACCTCAGCCACCCGATGCTGAAGGACGTCGTCCCCATGGCGCCGAGGCGCACCCTCGTCACCGGCTGCGACGGCCAGCTGGGCCGCGCGGTGCGCGCGCTGGCCGAGGAGCGCGGCGTCGCCAAGGACTTCGACTTCTGCGACATCGACACCTTCGACATGTCCGACCCGGCGGCCTACTCCAAGTACGACTGGTCGCTCTACGGCACGGTCATCAACTGCGGCGCCTACACGGCCGTGGATAAAGCCGAGACCCCCGAGGGCCGCGCCACCGCCTGGAAGGCCAACGCCACCGGGCCGGCGCTTCTCGCCCGCACCTGCGCGGAGCACGGCATCACCCTGGTCCACGTGTCCTCCGACTACGTCTTCGACGGCACGGCCGAGGTCCACGACGAGGAGGAGCCCTTCTCCCCGCTGTCCGTCTACGGCCAGACCAAGGCCGCCGGCGACATCGCCGTGGCGGGGTGCCCGCGCCACTACATCATGCGCAGCTCCTGGGTCATAGGCGAGGGCCACAACTTCGTCAAGACGATGAAGGCGCTCTCAGACCGCGTCGCCGACCCGGATGACAAACTGGACAAGGTCACCGTCGTGGACGACCAGCTGGGCCGCCTGACCTTCACGCGCGACATGGCGGAGGCCATCTTCCACGTGCTGGGGACGCACGCCCCCTACGGCACCTATGACTGCACCGGCTCGGGTGCGGTCAGGTCCTGGGCCGACATCGCCCGCGCCGTCTTCGAGGCCGCCAACGGCAACGGCGACAGGGTCGTGCCGGTATCGACCGCAGACTACTACGCCGGCGCCGAGGGCCCCATCGCCCCGCGCCCGGTCCACTCCGCGCTCGACCTTTCCAGGCTCGAGTCGATTGGGTTCCATATGCCCGACTGGGAGGAAGAGCTAAAACTTCATTTTGATTAGATGCCTTTAGTACATTGTTTGCATTCTTAAAATCAGTGAGAATGCAGACAATGCCATGGGCATTTATGCCATTTTGCCAAGTTGCACCAGGAATTTTTTGGATGGTTTTCAATGCATTTTAAACTTGCAAATTTGATTTTTAACGGATCTGATGCGATGTTGCAGTATCCATTGCTTTGCTATAGGGCAACGGAGGGTCTCGTTATTCCAACTTCGAATGACGCTATTGAAATCATGAAATCGACCAATGTTGATTTCACAACATATTTTAATGCGCTATCCATTAATAAGTGGCGAAAATACACTACTGCAAAGGCGTTTTATCTTCATATCGAGTATTGCGGCTCCGCCTTAACGCTTCAGCAGACGTATGCAAATAATTATTCTTGGATTCCTTCTACAATTGATGGCTCTGCGGTTAGTTTGCAACGATCCGATGAATGGAGTACAGCTGAAATCGAACTCTCCCTTTGTGAGGGAGAGATTCTGCACGCTTTTAATATCAGTACTGAAGGCCCTGTTAATATTCGGAATGCGTATTATTATTGCGATTGTGAAGAACTGGATATTCATCCAGTTGAGCTAGCACTTGCAACTACTACGTTTAAAAAAGAAGACTATATTGTCCGTAACGTATCTCTTTTACAAAAGAACATTATTGATTCTGATGAAGAGATTGCTGATCATTTCCACGTACACATTATTGATAATGGCCGTTCGCTGAATAGTGCAAACCTGGATTCATCGCGTGTTACTGTTCATCCAAATCCTAATGTGGGCGGGTCTGGTGGTTTTGCTCGGGGGATGATTGAGTCACTTGAGCAGAATCCTAAAGCGACTCATGTTCTCCTGATGGACGATGATGTCGAGGTTCTTCCCGAGAGTTTTATCCGCACTTTCAACCTGCTCTCTCTTCTCAAAGAAGAATATGCTGAGGCCTTTTTATCGGGTGCCATGATGAGCTTGGAAGAGCCCAATTTGCGTACCGAGGATTTAGGGTTCTTTACTGCTAAGGGAACTTTTTCTCCCCTTAAGCCTGCAGGCTATATGACCTCACTTCATGATGTCGTTGAGACCGAGATATATAAGGCCCCAACTGGCCTTTATGAGGACACTGCCCAACAGTATGCTGGCTGGTGGTATTGCGTTATACCTACCGCAACGATTGAGCGCGAGGGGCTGCCTTTGCCTTTATTTGTTCGTTCAGATGACGCCGAGTACGCGCTTCGCTGCAAGCCCAAGTTCATGTCCATGAATGGTATCTGCGTTTGGCATAATTCCTTTAAGTTTAAGTATAGTGCTGCCGTGGAGCGTTATCAGGTAAGCCGAAATACGCTAATCAGTCAGGCGACAACTGGCGCTGCGCCTCTCTCTGATTTTCTTTATGAGATTCGTCGTGAAGTTGAGCTCGACTTGAAGAAATTTAATTACGATGAAGCTGCTCTTGCCGTAAAAGGTCTTGAAGATTTTTTGAGAGGTCCGGAGTGGATTTCTCATCCTGTCGCTGAATCCCGTTTTATGGCGGCAAATCGTGAAAGGGAACAATTGATTCCCATCGAGCAGCTCATCCCTCAGGCGCTAGAATTGGGTGTCGACTTGACGCAACTGACTTTTGGCAATCTGAGCCTTGGGGGCGACAGGTCTAGGCTGCAGGCATTTAAGGATTATCTGACCATTAATGGCCACCGTTTTGTTAACGACTCCGCTAAACGTAACGGTAGGGTTGCTGTTATTGATGCTGCGGGATGGGTTTATCCCGCAGGTAAAATTAGGGATGTTGACACGCTTATTGTGGTAGATATGCCTAATAAAAAGGGTGCCATTAGACATATGGATAAGAAGCGATTCAAAGAGGTTTGGAGTCGTTTTCGTAAAGCCGAGAAGGAATTCAAGCGTAACAAAGATAAGATTTATACCGAATACGCTTCGTATAGAGATGTCTTTACTTCGATCGATTTCTGGAAACAGTATTTGAAAGAGGCGTCGGAGTAGTCTTCATGTGAGTGGGTTTCAAGGTGGGACCCACTCATTCTTTTGTATCATATGAGTAATTGTGCTTCGTTCATTGTTTGTTGTTGCGAAGGTTAAGCCATGTCCTTGCTTTCTACTATTAAAAAGATCCTCCCTGGCTCATCCCGATCGTTGCATGCTATGCATGAGGATATGGACCGTCGTTTTGACGAGGTTTTCGCCCGTATTGAGCAGGCCGATAACGGTATCAATATGAATATCAATTACAAATTCGATACTCGGCTATTTCCAGAAATTGAATTGCTCAAGCAACGCCAACAAAGTCTGTCAGAACAAATGAGGCTTCGCTTTGAATTGTTAGCGCGACGTGCGTACCCCGATCTCACCCCTTTTGAGCTCCGTTGCAAAATCTTTGATGCATTGCCCGACGCCGAGGGTGATATTCGATTGATGCAGCAGGCAAACGCGGCGTTGATGAGTAAGCTAGACGCGATTTGTGCTGCCAATAATATTCAATACTGGCTTTCTTATGGTTCTCTTGTTGGCACCTTGTCTCGATCGGGTTTTATTCCTTGGGACGACGATATTGATATCTGCATGCTTAGGTCCGATGTGGATAAGCTCACTGCCGCTTTAAAAGACGACCCTGAATATCAAATCACTCTTGTATATGACTGGTTTGTAAAGTGCCGTCAAGTTCGCTTTTGTTCAACTAATTCGCTTATACCTTGTTTTGTGGACATTTCGATTTACGACCGTGCGGCCGAGAATTCCAAGCGCGCGAACGATCGACTTAGGCAACTCAGAATTGAGCTTATGGATTTCTTTGACAAAAATGAACATGAGTTTAGTTTTTGGAAAGATAATCCTTGGATGTTTCATCCCGACAGTGGTCTTAGCGTGCAGTGCGGGGATGTTGACTTGGAAGCTCAGAGAACAGTTGTTTCTTCTGCGGAGATTGATCTTGTCCAGAGCGTATTCGATTCGTTTAACGAAAAGGCTCATGCACTTGGTTTGTTGACCGATGAGCCTCATGGCGATTTTGCATACGCGATCGATAACGTTTTTGATGCCCCTAAGCGAATAATAATTTGGGATCGCAACGATATTCTTCCCGTAAGAAAGCATCCGTTTGGCGGTTTCTCTTTTTCGGTTCCTGCGAAAGCGGAAAAGGTCGCTGACGCCTGTTATCCTGGATGGCCTTACATGCCTATGGACATCTGCGGGCATGATCATTTTGCAAAGGATGTTTTGTCTGATCCTGATGTTCGCTCCGCGATGGCAAAGTTTGTCGTCGAATGTAATTAGTAGTTACAACGGCTTTGATTAAGGTATTTGAAATGCAGTTTAAACTTGCGAATGTTGTACTTAAAGTTGAAAAGCATGCAAAGGATTTTCCCGAACTCTACTATCGCGTGCTCTCTGGTGATGCTTCGTATGATGACGACATTCATTCACTTCATATCAATGGAAACGTTGACTTTTTGACGTATGTGAATGGCTTATCTGCTGGCAAATGGCATCAATATGCGTCTGTTGGCGGCGTCGTCTTGCATATGGCTTTATTTGGCAGGGGCCGGGTTGTCGTTCATGGAGTGAGATCTTGCGAACTGAATCCCGTCGAGCTTAAATCTTATCCTTTTGATGGCGATAAAGTTGATCCTTGCGTTCTCGATATCGATATCGATACAACCGGCTACGACTTGATCGGTTTTAGGATTGAGAGTGATGAGAGCTATTCCGTAGACCTCTTGAACGCCTCTTATCTGACTGATGTTCCTGAGGACTCAATTAACCAGATCAATCTTGCTCTTTCTACTACTACATTTAAGAATGAGCAGTACATTCTTCCGAATATTGAACTCGTTAAAGCAGGCATCTCCAAAGAGGACGGTCCGATTCGCGACCACTTCCACATGTTTGTCGTCGACAATGGGCAGACGCTCGATTCTGCATCACTTTCCGATGGGCTAGTCACCGTGCTCCCGAATCCCAATACGGGCGGTTCGGGGGGATTCGCGCGTGGAATGATGGCGGCTACTGAAACTCCTGATCGGTTCACCCATATCATCTTGATGGATGACGATGTCTCTATCATGCCCGAGAGTTTGATTCGTACGTTCAACCTGCTCTCTCTTGCTAGGGGCAAATATAAGGATGCCTTTATTAATGGCGCCATGCTTTCGATGGAGGATCCCACTCGTCAGTTTGAGGATGTCTCGTATGTGACGACTACTGGTGCCTATCGTCGAGTAAAAGAAGATCTGAATGTTGGCAAGCTGGCTGACATTCTCGAAAACGAGCGTACGAGTGTTGAGGTTGACCAGGCCTATGGAGCTTGGTGGTATAGCTGCATTCCGGTGAAGGCTATCGAAAAGAACGGTCTTCCCATGCCTTTCTTCATCCGCTGTGACGATGTTGAGTTTGGCATGCGCAATAAGCCTGTCTACATGACCATGAATTGCATTTGCGTGTGGCATGCAAGCTTTGAGGGGCGTTTCCGCGCTTCGGTTGACTGCTACCAGTACTTCCGCAACTTCTTTGCCATGATTTCACTCGATGATTGTGCTGATGAGAAAATGTTTGTCCTTCGTATTCAGCGAGGGGTACGTCAGAACTTGCGCGATATGGATTATCAGGCTGCTGAGTTTATCCTTGATGGCTTTGAGGACTATCTGCGCGGCCCTGAGTATCTCCAGAAGCTTGATGGCGCCGCGACGATGATTGGTAAGGGTAAGTTAAACGAAAAGCTGATTCCTGTTTCCGAAATGGATCCAGAGCTTCTTCGCAAGGCTGGGGTTACGGAGCAAGTGCTCGCTAATGTTAATCTGGAATTCCATCCTTCGAAATTTATGAAGTATTGGAGATCTATTCCTTACGACAAACACTATCTTCCCGATGCGCTGTTGCGCGGAAAGCCCGGCTATGCAGTTAAGAATGGCAGCTGTACGCTTGAAGGCAATTCGACGCGTTGCAAGACGCTGGTATTTCTTGATCCGACCCGCGAGAAGGGGTCGGTCCGCACGATGGATCGGGCGCGGTTCAAGAGTATTCGCCGCCGAGAGCACGAACTGATGGCGCGCTATCGTAAAGAGGGCAAGAGTGCCAGGGGGGCATGGAAAGATGCCATGCCGTACATGACTTCGCGAGAGTTTTGGGAACAGTATTTAGGTCTGAAATAAGAAGAGGTCCGGATTAAGTCCGGACCTCTTCTTATTTTGAATAGGTTTTATAGGCTTGTAACTCCCATTGTTTTCTTTCGACTTTTGCAACTGAGTCGAGGATTAGTCCCGTTGCTAGGCTCAACCCACACAGGAACATGAATGAGGCCGCAAGTATGGCCGTGGGGAAGCGGGGGACTAAGCCGGTTTGGAAGTACTCCACAACAATTGGAATTCCGAGGGCAAGGCCTATGATGGCGAAGATGAGCGCTATAAGGGTAAAGAACTTGAGCGGACGATAGTCTTTAAAGAGCGTTCCAATCATTGCGATGACCTTGATGCCGTCGCTAACGGTGTTGAGCTTGGACTCGGAGCCTGCGGGCCGATCGCGATACTCCACCGGCACGTCTTTAATTCGCCAGCGGTGATCGACAGCGTGGATGGAGAGCTCGGTCTCAATCTGGAAGCCCTCGCTCAAAACGGGGAAGCTCTTGACGAAGGGTCTGCTCATGGCTCGGTAGCCGGTCATCACGTCGTCAAAGCTGTAGCCGTAAATCCACTTGATCATGGCGCGAACAAGATTGTTGCCAAAGCCGTGGAAGGCCCTCTTGTTCTCTTCGGCATAGGTGCCGTTTGACAGGCGATCGCCAACGGTCATATCGGCTTCGCCGTTAAGGATGGGCTCGCAAAGCGCCTTTGCCGCCTCGGCGGGGTAAGTGTCGTCTCCATCAACCATTAGATAGCATTCGGCGTCGACATCACGGAACATTTGGCGGCACACGTTGCCTTTGCCCTGTCTGGGCTCGTGGCGCACCGTGGCACCGTGCTGCTTGGCGATTTGCGAAGTGCCATCAGACGAGTTGTTGTCATATACAAAGACGGTTGCACCGGGTAACTCTCGATGAAAATCGTCGACAACTTTGCCAATCGTCAGCGCTTCGTTGTAGCAGGGGATTATGACGGCGGTATTCGAATAGTCCATGTAGGACCTCCTTTAATGAATCAACGGGTCGAAAGTATACCTATCGTCTGCCCCTTTGATTAGATATGGGTTAGTTCTCCAGATTTGTTGCGGTGAGTTATCGTCAACGTGGGAGGGCTATACTTTCCACTGTTATGTTTTACGAGACAAGGAGATGGTCCGTGGCTGACAACGTAGAGAGTCAGAAAGCGGTGGCTAAACCGGCCTCTCACGCTAAAAATGATTTTGAAAAGGACAAGTTCATTCTTAAGCAGCTTGTCACCAAAGATTTTAAGATTAAATATCGTCGCAGTGTTCTGGGTGTGGCATGGTCCGTGCTTAACCCGCTGCTGATGATGATTGTTATGTCGATCGTGTTTTCGACAATCTTCGCGCAAGGTCGCAATGGTTCTATTACGCCCGAAATGTATCCGCTTTACTTGATCGTCGGTAACGTGACGTTCTCTGTCATGTCCGAGTCGACGAACCAAGCGCTTATGTCCATCATTTGGGCTTCCTCTCTGCTTAAGAAGGTTAAGGTGCACCGTTGGGTCTTTCCGGTGCAGAAGGTGCTGTTCTCGCTCGTTAACTTCGCCTTCTCTTTGGTTGCCGTCGCCTTGGTTATGCTTTGGTTCCACGTGCTTCCCACCTGGCATTTAATTCTGCTGCCGGTTTGCTTGCTCCTGCTCATGTGTTTCTGCATGGGCTTGGGCATGATGCTGTCTGCGCTGGCGGTTTTTTTCCGCGATGTTATGCACCTGTGGACCGTTGTTATCACGGCCTGGATGTATCTGACGCCGATTTTCTGGACAACCGACTTCATTAGCAAAATGGCACATTGGATCCAGGTCCTTGTGGTTGTGAATCCCATGTACAACTACCTCCAGTTTATGCGTGATATCTTCCTGTTTAATACCGTGCCTTCTGCGCTTACCTTTGGGCTGTGTGCTGTTTGGGCTATTCTTGCTCTTGCTATTGGTTACGCCGTCTTTCACAAGACCGAGCACAAGTTTATCCTCTACATCTAAGGAGTGCTGCTCATGACTGAATCTGCTATTGATTACAGCAAGCAGCCCCTTGCTGTTGAGGTCAAAGACGTCACCATGATCTTTAACATGGCGTCCGAGTCGCTTACGAACCTCAAAGAGTATTTTATTAAGCTCGCGAAGCATGAGCTGTTCTTTGAGGAATTCCGTGCGCTTAAGCACATTTCATTTGATGTGCATCGTGGCGAGGTCGTTGGCCTTGTTGGTACTAACGGTTCCGGCAAGTCTACGATGCTCAAGATCATCGCTGGCGTTTTGGAGCCCAGCGAAGGTGAGGTTAAGGTTCACGGCAATATTGCGCCGCTGATTGAGCTTGGTGCTGGCTTTGACCCGGAGCTTACGGCTCGTGAGAACATCTATCTGAACGGTGCGCTGCTTGGCTATACCAAGGAGTTTATCGACGCTAGTTTTGACGAGATTATTGAGTTCGCCGAGCTTAAAGACTTCGTTGACATGCCCTTGAAGAACTTCTCGTCGGGTATGGTCGCGCGTATCGCCTTTGCTATCGCTACGATTACCGAGCCCGATATTCTCATCGTCGATGAGACGCTTTCTGTTGGCGATGTCTTTTTCCAGCAGAAATGCGAGCGCCGTATTCAGCACTTTATTGAGAGTGGCGACGTCACGGTCTTGTTCGTTTCTCACTCCATGGAGCAGGTTGAGCGTATTTGCCAGCGTGCTGTGTGGATCGAGAAGGGTGATCTGCGCATGGATGGTCCCGTGGACGAGGTCTGCAAGGCGTACCACGACCAGTTCAAGTAGGTTATAATTTATTGGCCGTGTGAACTTGTACCCGCTTGGACGCCCGGCTTTATGCTCCATTAGCTCAGTTGGATAGAGCAGGGGACTTCTAATCCCAAGGTCGACGGTTCGAATCCGCCATGGAGCACCAGAGAGTTTTTGAAGACCCGGTATAATGCCGGGTCTTTGCTTTTTGGGCATGTGGGCGTGCAGTGCTCCCTCAACAATAAGCCCGGTGTAGCATCGCTGCACCGGGCTTATTGCTTCTTGCGAATTTGGTTGTCGTTCTCGAGTCGTTGAGCTCCCTACGCCTCTGTCGGCACCACGCCCAGCTCGTTGCGGACGAGCTCGAAGGCGGCGGCGATGGCCTTGTCCATGTCGTAGTACTTGTAGCCGCCCAGGCGACCGGCGAAGACCACGTCGCCCTCCTGCGCCGCCAGCTCCTCGTACTGCTTGTAGAGGGCCTCGTTCTTGGCGTCGTTGATGGGGTAGTAGGGCTCGTCGCCGGGCTTCCAATCCGCCGGGTACTCGCGCGTGATGACGGTCTTCTCCTGCGTGCCGAACTCGAAGTGCTTGTGCTCGATGATGCGGGTATAGGGGACCTCGCGCTCGGTGTAGTTGACCACGGCCACGCCCTGGTGGTCCTGCTCGTCGAGTGTCTCGGTCTCGAAGCGCAGGCTGCGGTACTCGAGTGTGCCCAGCTTAAAGTCGTAGAACGAGTCGATGGGGCCGCAGTAGATCGTCCTGGCGG
Source organism: Collinsella aerofaciens (assembly GCF_040926185.1). Lineage (GTDB taxonomy): Bacteria > Actinomycetota > Coriobacteriia > Coriobacteriales > Coriobacteriaceae > Collinsella > Collinsella aerofaciens_BC. The sequence continues at coordinate 121,519 of NZ_JBCOIQ010000003.1, read as the reverse complement.
CGATATCGGGCTCGGCGGCGGCCAGCTCCTTGTACTCCACGCCGCAGCGCACCTCGACGCCCTCGAGCATGTTGGCGACCATCTTGGTGTAGCCGCCCATGGGGATGCCCTGGTAGCGGTCGTTGAAGTAGTTGTTATCGTAGGTGAAGCGGCAGGGGAGGCGCTTTATGATGCTCGCGGGCAGGTCCTTGCAGTCGCGGCCCCACTGCTTCTCGGTGTAGCCCTTCACGAGCGTCTCGAAGATGTCGCGGCCGACGAGCGACAGCGCCTGCTCCTCGAGGTTTGTCGGCTCTCCGATGTTCTCGGCGGCCACCTGCTCGGCAATCTTGGCCTTGGCATCTGCCGGCGTGACGACGCCCGGCCACATCTTGGCGAAGGTGTTCATGTTGAAGGGCATGTTGTACATGTTGCCGTGGAAGTTGGCTACCGGCGAGTTGACGTAGTTGTTGAACTCGGCGAAGCGGTTGACGTAGCCCCAGACGTCCTTCATGGAGGTGTGGAAGATGTGCGCGCCGTAGCGGTGGACTTGGATGCCCTCGACGTCCTCGGTGTAGACGTTGCCGGCGATGTGGTCGCGGCGGTCGATGACCAGAACCGACTTGCCGGCGCGCTTGGCGGCATTGGCGAAGACGGCGCCCGAAAGGCCGGCACCGACGACGAGGTAATCGTACTGGGACATGGATATGCTCCTTTGTATGTCGATTGGACAGTTACTTTAGTTTAGGGACAAACATATCTGATGTCTTTGTCCCAGGGATTAGTGTAGCAGATGCTCTTTCAACATCTCTAGCGCATGTGCGTAGCCCTTCAGGCCCTCGCCGGTGATGGTGGCGAAGCAGGCTAGGCGTGCATAGCTCACCTGGCGGAAGTCCTCGCGGGTCTCGACGGCGCTGATGTGGACCTCGACGGCAGGGATGGCGACGGCCTTGAGGGCGTCGAGGATCGCGACGCTCGTATGCGTATAGGCGGCCGGGTTTATGACGATGCCGTCGACCTTGCCGCAGGCCTCCTGGATCTTGTCGACGATGCTGCCCTCGTGGTTAGACTGGAAGACCTCGACCTCGTCGAAGCCCTGTGCGGCGCCCGCTTCCTGGCAAATCTGGACCAGGCGGTCGTAGTTGTCGCTGCCGTAGATGCCCGGCTCGCGAATGCCGAGCATGTTTAGATTGGGGCCGTTGATGACGAGTGCTTTCATGGTTGCTTCCTTTGCGGTTGAAAAACCACCACAAAGGTGCCTGTCCCCTTTGTGGTGGTTTTGGTTAGAGAGCGGGTGGGAGGGTGTCGAGGAGGGCATGGGCGGTGTTGGCAGCGCAGTCGCGTGAGTCGATGATGTAGTCGGCCCAAGCGCGATAGCGCGGCATGCGCTGTTCGGCCAGCTTATCGATGCCGTCGCGCGCGGTGATGGGGCGGCCCTTGTGGGCGAGCTCGTCGAGCTTGCGGTTGAGCATCACGATCTGGCTATTCTGGTGCAGCAGCGGGTAGTTCTCGTCGCGCGTGACCACGCCGCCGCCGGTGGAAAGCACCAGGCCGCTGCGCTTGGAGATGTCGGCCAGCGTAGCCGTCTCCTGTTCGCGGAACGCCGTCTCGCCGCGCTCGACGATAAAGTCGGCGCAGGGCATGCCCAGACGCTTCTCAAGCGCGGCGTCCAAGTCGATGTGCTCGCGACCCGTGCGCAGGGCAATCTGCTCACCCACGCGGGTTTTGCCCGAGCCCGGCATGCCAATCAGGGCGATGTTCTGCTCTTGGCGCGACAGGCGCTCCGTTACGTCCAGGATACGCTCGCGCGGGGTGACCTGGCCGGTATAGCGCTCGACGGCCTGTGCCGCCTGGGCCACGAGCATCAGCAGACCGCCGATGCAGGGGATACCGCGGCGCTCGGCCTCGAGCATGAGTCCCGTGCGGGCGGGGTTGTAGACAATGTCGATAACGCCTTCGAGCGCATCGAGCCCTTCGAGCGTGCAAGGCGCGTCGGGGCAGTGGGGGAACATGCCGGCAGGCGTGCAGTTGACGAGCAGGGCGGCGTCGGACTGCTGCGCGATATTGCCGTAGTTGACCTCGCTCGTGCGACCCACGGGCACAACGATGGCGCCCAGATCTCCCAGCACCATACTTGCCGTGGTGCCTGCACCGCCAGTGGCTCCGAGCACGAGAGCCTTCTTGCCGGCAACCTCTACGCCCAATTCCTCGACTAGGCACTGAAAACCGAAATAGTCAGTGTTGTCACCGCGCAGGCGGCCGTCGGGCAGGCGTGTGATGGTGTTAACGTTGCCCATGCGCTCGGCCAGCGGGCTCAGCTCGTCCAGGTACTCCATGACGGCGCGCTTGTAGGGGATGGTCACGTTGGTGCCCTCCCACTCGTCGCCCCTCATAAAGGCCGCGAGGTCCTCGGGCTCGCGCTCAAAACGCACGTACTCAAGCCCCGCCAGCTCCTTGTAGATGGTCGGGGTGTAGCTGTGGCCCAGCACGCGGCCCAGCACGCCATAGGGACGGGTTGCGGCGGTATCGGTCATCTAGAGCACCTCCGTGTAGCTGCCAAAGTAGGTAAAGCTCTCGCACACGTCGTCGATGGAATCGAGCAGGTCGTCGAGTGCCTTGCTGCCAAAGGGGCAGTCCAGGTCAAAGTAGAACATAAACTCAAAGTCGCGGCCGGGGATGGGGCGGCTCTCGAGCTTGATCAGGTTGATGTTGAGTGCGTAGAAGCGCTCGAGCACGCGATAGAGGGCGCCCGGCTCGTTGGCCGTGGTGATCATGAGCGAGGTGCGATTAGCGCCGGGGTAGACGCGCGGCTCGCGGCTGATGACGACAAAGCGCGTGTAGTTGTTGTCCGAGTCCTGGATGTTGGATTCCAACACCTCCATACCATACAGCGCGGCACAGCTGCGCGAGGCGATAGCGGCGACATCGGTACGCTCGGAGCTGGCGACCATCTCGGCCGACATGGCCGTGTTAGGGTACTTGGTGGCGTGCAGGTCTTGGGACTCGATAAAGCTAGCGCACTGCGCGATGGCCTGACCGTGGCTGTAGACCTCGCGTATGTCCGCGAGCTTGGTGCCGGGCTTGACGAGCAAGTTGTGGTCGATCTTGAGGCGAAGCGAGCGCACGATGTGGAAGTCGAACTGGGCGAGCAGGTCGTAGACGGCGTTGACCGAGCCGGCGGTGGAGTTCTCGATGGGCAGCACGCCAAACTCGCAGAACCCGTCGCGTACGGCGCGCATGACGCCCTCGAAGGTCTCGAAGAACGCAATATCCGGCACGTCGAAGAGCTTGCACGCGGCGATTTGACTGTAAGCGCCCTCAACGCCCTGGCAGGCAACGGTGGCCGTTTGAGGGAAGGGCGTGTCGGAGGCTGCAGCCGTGGCGTGTGCCTTTTGCGAGACAGTGATGCCCTTGAGCTCGTTGATGTAGCGCTGCTGCTCGGCCTTGCTCATGCTCATGAGGAGGCGGAACAGGGTGATGGTCTGCGCCTCGTAGCGCTCGGGCGCGCGGCTGGCGAGATTGTTGAGCTTGGAGCGCTCACGGGCGGGGTCGAAGACGGCCTTGCCCATCTCGATCTTTGATTTGGCGACCTCGGTGGCAATGTCCATACGCTCGACAAAGCTGTTGAGGAGCGTGGCGTCGATGCCATCGATGGCCTGGCGAATATCGGCAAGGTCCATGGAGGCCCCTTTCGTGAATCGTTGCCTGGGGTGGGCGGATTAGCGCTGGCCTGTGTCCTCGAGGAGGGCGTCCCAGATGGCGAGGGCGGCGGCTGCTTCGGCTACGGGGACGGCTCGGGGGACGATGCAGGGATCGTGACGGCCGTGGACCGAGAGCTCGGCATTTTCCATAGCGTCCATGTCTACGGTCTGCTGCTCGCGGCCAATGGAGGGCGTCGGCTTTACGGCCATGCGCCACATGACGGGCACGCCGGTGGAGATGCCGCCCAGGATGCCGCCGGCGTTATTGGACTCGACCTCGATCTCGCCGGTCTCGGCATCAACGCGGTACGGGTCGTTGTTCTCGCTGCCGCGCATGGCGGCCACGGCAAAGCCCATGCCAAACTCCACGCCCTTTACGGCGGGAATGCCAAACGCGATTTGCGCGATGCGGTTCTCGATGCCGTCGAACATGGGGTCGCCGATGCCCGCGGGAAGCCCGTAGATGCCGCACTCCACGATGCCGCCGATACTGTCGAGCTCGTCGCGCGCGGCCAGAATCTCCTCGCGCATGCGGCCGGCTGCGGCGGCGTCAATGCACGGCAGATCGTTCGTAAGGATCGCCTTGCGGTCGGCCTCGCGATAGACCATGTCGTCCATCGGCAGGTCGGAGATGTCGCCGATCTGCGCCACATGCGCCATCACTTTAATGCCGCGGGCTTCGAGTGCCTGCAGCGCAATGCCGCCGGCGATGCACAGGGGTGCCGTTAGGCGGCCGGAGAAATGCCCGCCACCGGCGACATCGTGCATGTTGTGATACTTCACGCGCGCAGGGAAGTCCGCATGTCCGGGGCGGGGCTTGCGGCGCAGCTCGGAGTAATCCTTGGAGCGCGTGTTGGTGTTCTCGATAATCGCGGCGATGGGCGCGCCGGTGGTATGTCCATCGACAACACCGGCGATGATGTGCGCGGCGTCAGCCTCGCGGCGTTTGGTTGCGGTCTCGTCGCGACCGGGGGCGCGACGGTCAAGGAAGGCCTGCAGCTGCTCCTGGTCCACGGCGATGCCCGCCGGGATGCCATCGAGTGAGCAGCCGATGGCGGGGGAGTGCGACTGGCCGAAGATGCTTAAGTGCAAGACGTTGCCAAAGGTCGAGGACATGCTATTCCTCCTCGAGTGTGACCTTGCCGCCCAGCAGGCGGTAGTGGTCGAAGAAATCGGGATAGGACTTGTTGACGGCCTCGGCGCCGTGGATTACGACCTCGCCGGTGGCGCGGCTCGCGGCGATAGCGGCCATCATGGCGATGCGATGGTCGTTGTGCGAATCGACCTCGCCGCCGGTGAAGGCATCGACACCCTTGATGATGAGGTCATCGCCGGCAATGCGCACCTGCGCGCCCAGCGCGGTGAGCTCGCGGGTGGTGGTGACCAGACGGTCGGATTCCTTGATGCGTAGACGGGCGCAATCGCGGATAAAGGTGCGGCCCTGTGCCAGCGAGGCCACGGCCGAGATGACGGGCACCAGGTCCGGAATGTCGTGGGCACTCATCTCAAAGCCGGCGAGCTTGTCGGACTGCACGGTGGCGGCGTTGGTGGAGCGCACGATGCGGGCGCCAAAGCGCGAAAGCGCGGCAAGCACGTTACGGTCGCCCTGTGCGGAGCTTAGCGACACGCCCTCGACGGTGATGGGGTCGGTGCCGATGGCGCCGGCGCTCAGCCAAAAGGCGGCGTTGGACCAGTCGCCCTCGACGGCTACGCTGCCGGGCGTGCGGTACGAGCCACTGCTCACGCGGAAGTTCGTGACCTCGGGCTGGCCGTCCTTGGCCGGAATGCGCTCGACGTTGACCTCGACGCCAAAGGCCTTCATGGCCTGGATTGTCAAGTTGATGTAGGGGCGGCTCTCGATGAGGCCGGTTACCTGCACGCAGGAGGGCTGGGCCAGCAGCGGGGCTGCCAGCAGCAGGCCCGAGATGTACTGCGAGCTCACGTTGCCCGGAAGCATAAAGGTGCCCGGGCGCATGCGGCCGCTCGTCTTGAGCGGAAAACCGCCCAGACCCTGCAGGTCGCAGCCGGCGGCGATGATTTCGTCCGAGAGCGGGGAGAGCGGGCGGGCGCCTAGGCGACCTTGGCCCACAAAGGTGGCCTCCGCACCCAGCGCACAGGCGACAGGCAGCATAAAACGCAGCGTGGAGCCGCTCTCGCCGCAGTCGAGCGTGCCACCGGCAAGGGCCTTGAGCAGGCCAAACTCAACGCTCTTCATAGTGGGGTGGACCTGGAAGCCGTCCTCGACGGTCTCGATGCGAGCGCCGAGCGCCGTGAGGCAGCGGACCGTGGCCTCGATGTCGGCGCAGGTGGTGTTGCAGGCGACGTGTGTCTCGCCGTTGGCAAGCGCGGCGCAGATGATCAGGCGATGCGCCATCGACTTGGACGCGATGGCAGGAACGGTGCCCTTAAGCGGGGACGGGGTGATGCGGGCTAGCATGCGGATGCGTCTCCCTTCTGGCCGAGGCCCTCGGCAATGAGTTCGTGGAAAGTGGAAAGCGGCGTGCGGTCGATGCTGCAGCGGCCGATGTCGTGCGGAATCACCAGGTCGATGGTGTCGCCCGTGCGCTTCTTGTCGTGCAGCGCCTCGGCAAAGACGGCATCGGCATCTAGGTCGCAGCGGGTCTTGAGGCCATGGCGGGCGCAGAGCTCCTCAATACGACCGGGCAGTGCAGCATCGCAAACGCCGTGCAGGGCCGCTGCGCGCGTGATGATGCCCATGCCGATCGACACGCAGTTGCCGTGTCCGAGCTCAAAGTGCTCGCAGGCCTCGACGGCGTGTCCGGCGCTGTGTCCAAAGTTGAGCAGCTTGCGCTGGTTGGTCTCGCGCTCGTCGGCAACGACCACGGCGCGCTTGATGTCAATATTGCGGGCGATGATGAGCGCTACGCGGGCTACATCGCGGTTGAGTAGCTCCAGCGTGAGCGGGGTCTTCTCCAGCTCGGCGAAAAGCTCTGGGTCGGCGATCACGGCGTGCTTGACGACCTCGCCGCAGCCGTCGGCGAACTGCTCGGGCGTAAGGGTGGCCAGGCACCCCACGTCGGCGATAACCACATTCGGCTGCCAAAAGGCGCCGGCCAGGTTCTTGCCGGCAGCCAGGTCGATGGCGGTCTTGCCGCCCACCGACGAATCCACCATGGCGAGCAGACTCGTGGGGATCTGCACAAACTTGCAGCCACGCATGTAGGTGGCGGCCACAAAGCCCGCCACGTCGCCCACGACGCCGCCGCCGAGTGCCACGATCACGTCGGAGCGCGAAAGCTCGTGCTCGGCCACAAACTCCAAAATGGCAACATAGGTTTCGGCGCGCTTATGGGCCTCGCCGGCCTCGAAGGTGCAGATACTCACCTCGTAGCCTGATGCCTCCAGGCTCTGCTTAACGGGCATCTGGTAGAGCGGGCCCACGTTGGTGTCCGTCACGATGACGGCCTTGGTGCCGCCGGCAGTGGCGCGCACAAGCGGTCCCGCCTGCTCCAGCAAAAACGTGCCAACATGCACCTGGTAGGGGCGTGCGGTGTCGATATCGATGGTAATCGCCATAAGCTTCGGTCCTTTCGACCTGGCGTGATAGGTGGTCTAGTGGGAGGCCTCGTCGTCGAGCGCGCGCTTAATGCGGTCGCCCTCGGCAAGGAGATTCTCCAGATAGCGCTGGTCGCGGTCCTTGAGCGCACGGCTGTAGGCGCCAAGCGACTCGATCAGATGGTCAATCTCGAAGGCGAGCGCGTCGGCGTCGTCGATCATGAGCTCGGACCACATTTGCGGGTTGAGGTGCGCCACGCGGGTGAGATCGCGGTAGCTACCGGCCGAAAAGCCGTGGTGGACCTGGGCGGTCGGGCTCTTTACGTAGGCGTTGGACACCACGTGCGCAAGCTGGCTCGTGAAGGCGATGACGCGGTCGTGCTCGGCGGCGCTGGTCACGCTGAACTTGCCAAAGCCCAAGGGGCGCACCATCTCGCGCACCTGGCCCAAGAGCTCCAGCTTAAGGGCATCGTCTACCGCGGGCGGAACGAGCACCAGGGGAGCGCCCTGGAACAGGTCGGCGCGGGAGTGCGCGTAGCCCGAGAACTGGGTGCCCGCCATGGGGTGCGCGCCCACAAAGTAAAAGCCGTTCTCGCGGGCAAGCTCAAAGGCGCGCTCGCACACGATGCCCTTGACGCCCACGGTGTCGATCACCACGGGACCCATGATGGCGTCGGTGTCAGTGGCGTCGGCGAGCGCCTGGGCGTGCGCCTCGAGCCACTCGATGCATGCCTCGGGATAGCAGGCAAGGACGATGATGTCGCATTCGCCGAGTGTCTTGTCGTTGAGCTCTCTGGCGACAGTGCCCATGCTGGCGGCCGTCATGACATCGTCATCGGGGTCCCAGGCCAGCACGCGGACGCCCGCCTGCGCATAGCCGCGGGCAAAACTGCCGCCGATGAGGCCAAGGCCGACGATGCCGGCACACTTGGGGCCGCCCTGGTTAACGCGCGCGTTTCTCACCGTACCCATGGGCTACTCCATGGTCTCTTGGCAGACAACCTCGCGGATGGCTCGGATGCGGCGCATGGTGTCGTCGAACTGATCGGGGGTGAGGGCCTGGGCGCCGTCGGACCAGGCGCGGCTCGGCTCGTCGTGGACCTCGATCTCCAGGCCGTTGGCGCCGCAGGCGGTCGCGGCGAGCGCCATGGGCTCAACGTAGCGGGTGTAGCCGGTGGCGTGGCTGGGATCGGCGACGACGGGCAGGTGCGACAGGTGGTGCAGCACCGGCACGGCGTTGAGGTCGAAGGTGTTGCGGGTGCGGGTCTCGAAGGTGCGGATGCCGCGCTCGCACAGGATGACGTTGTCGTTGCCCTCGCTCATGATGTACTCGGCTGCCATGAGCAGCTCGTCGATCGTGCCGGACATACCGCGCTTGAGCAGGACCGGGGTCTTGGTCTTGCCGACCTCTTTGAGCAGAGGGAAGTTCTGGGCGTTGCGGGCGCCGATCTGCATGACGTCAATCTTCTTGTCCAAGAAGACCTGCACGTCGCGTGGATCCATGATCTCGGTGACGATCGGCATGTCGAGCTCGGCAGACGCCTCGCACAGCAGGTCGAGGCCGGCGGGGCCCATGCCCTGGTAGGCGTAGGGGGAGGTGCGGGGCTTGTAGGCACCGCCGCGCAGCATCGTGGCGCCGGCGGCCTTCACGCGGCGTGCGATGCGGATGAGGTTCTCGCCCTCGACGGAGCAGGGACCGGCGATGACCTGGAACTGGTCGCCGCCGATCTTGACGCCGTGACCGCAGTCGATGACGGAGTCCTCGGGGTGGAACTTGCGGTTGGCGCGCTTGAACGGCTCGGAGACGCGCTGCACGCGCTCGACGACATCCATGGACTCGAGCAGGAACGGGTCGATCTTGGTCGTATCGCCCACCAGGCCGATAATCGTCTCATTCTCGCCGCGCGAGACATCGGTCTTCAGGCCCTTTTTCTCAATCCAGCTGACGATATGGCCGACGGCCTCGTCGCTGGCGCTCTGCTTTAAAATTGCAATCATGGTGTGCCTCTCACCTCGATGGATAACTTTTGCAAAAACGGCCCGCATCGCGAGCCGTGTATATATGGTGCATGAGAGTTTATACTATCTGACTCGCTTTTGCCTTCTAAAGTGGGCCGTTGCGCCGCGTCTTCCTCGGAATTGCAAAGCTTTTTCTTTTATTTTGATAGCCCGTGGTGCACTTGGGTATAATGCCAAACGTTGGCCCTATTAGCTCAGGGGATTAGAGCGTCTGCCTCCGGAGCAGAAGGCCGTTGGTTCGAATCCAACATGGGGCACCATCGAACGTAAGACCGTCCGAACCTCGCATGGTCCGGGCGGTTTTTCTTATACCGACGCGACGTGATGGGACGTGGTATGGCAGCAACGGATATCGAGCGCGGACTCTCGACCGCCGAGGTCGAGGAGCGTATCGCCGCCGGTAAAATCAACCGCAACATGGAACTCAAGACCAAGTCGGTCAAAGAGCTCATCATCGAGAACCTCTGCACGCTGTTCAATTTGATCAACGTGATCTTGGCTTTCCTGGTCATTTTGACCGGTTCGTTTAAGAATCTGACGTTCCTGTTTGTGGTGTTCCTCAATACCGCTATTGGCGTCATTCAATCCATGCGGTCCGAGAAGATGGTCGATAAGCTCACGCTGCTGACCTCCAAGAAGGCCATCGCGGTGCGCGACGGCGCCGAGGTGGAGCTCGACCTGGACCAGATCGTGCTCGACGACATCATCCGCCTGGGGCGCGGCGACCAGATTCCCGCTGACGCCGTGGTGGTTTCGGGCGAGGCGCTCGTGAACGAGAGCCTGCTGACGGGCGAGAGCGACCTTATTAAGAAACAGCCCGGTTCCGAGCTCATGAGCGGCAGCTTTATCGACTCGGGCCTGCTGCGCGCCCGCGTGATCCATGTCGGCGCCGACAACTACGTGGCTAAAATTAATAACGAGGCGAAGTACGTCAAAAAGGTCAATTCCGAGATCATGAACGCGCTTAACGCCATCGTGCGCTTTGCGAGCATCATCATGATCCCGCTCGGTTTGGCGTTGTTTGCCTCGAGTGTGAGCGAGCTGTGGGATGCCGCGGGAACCCCGGGCGATAGTGCGCTTTCGTGGTGCTTCTCCGAGCTGTTGGCTGGTCATGTGCCTTCGTCGGCGCTGCTGTCCACGGTGGGCGCCCTGCTGGGCATGATCCCGCAAGGCCTGGTGCTGCTGACCTCGTCGGTGCTCGCCATCGCCACGGTGCGCCTGGCCCGCCGCAAGGTGCTGGCGCAGCAGCTCTACTGCATCGAGACGCTCGCTCGCGTCGACGTACTGTGCCTGGACAAGACGGGCACCATTACCTCGGGTCGTATGGAGGTCGAGGGCACCTACCCGCTGCCTGTTGAGGGTGTTGGCTTTGGCGTGGACTCGGACGAGGCGGCTGTTCCCGTCGATACCACGGTGCTCGATTTTGCGCTGGCTAACGTGGCACGTGCGACCTCGGCCGATGCCAACGAGACATGCCAGGCGCTGCTCAACTATTACGCCGATCGCCCGGTCGAGGTGTCCGAGCCGCTGTCGGTCATTCCATTCTCGTCGTCTAAAAAATGGAGCGGCGCTTCGTTTGCGCAGGGCTCCTATGTGATGGGCGCCGCGCAGTTTGTGCTTTCGGAGCGTGTGTTTTCGCAGGTCGAGAACCGTGTCGCCGAGCTTGCCGATACCTGCCGCGTGCTCGTGGTGGCGCGCGTGGACGGCTTTACGCCCGATGGGGATATGGTGGGCGAGGCCGAGCCCGTGGGATTTGTGACCATCCGCGACGAGATTCGTACCTCGGCGGCCGAGACCATCGGCTACTTTAACGAGCAGGGCGTGACCCTCAACGTGATCAGCGGCGACGACCCACGTACGGTGTCGTCGATCGCGCGCGTGGTGGGCGTGCCGGGGGCGGACGCTTATGTGGACGCCACGACGCTCGATACGCCGGCCAAGCTCGATGCCGCAGTGGACCGCTACCATGTCTTTGGTCGTGTGACCCCGCAGCAGAAGCGCGAGCTCGTGCAGGCGCTCAAGCGCCGCGAGCACACCGTGGCCATGACGGGCGACGGCGTCAACGACGTGCTGGCGCTCAAGGAGGCCGACTGCTCCGTCGCCATGGCGGCCGGCTCCGATGCCGCGCGCAACGTGGCCGAGATCGTGCTGGTCGACAACGATTTTGCCTCGATGCCCGCCGTGGTGGCCGAGGGCCGTCGCTCCATCAACAACCTGCAGCGTTCGGCCTCACTGTTCCTGACCAAGACGCTGTTCTCGATGGGCCTGGCGGCGCTGTGTTTCGCGCTGCCGCCGTACCCCTTCGAGCCCATCCAGATGACGCTCATTAACTTCTTCTGCATCGGCGCGCCGGGCTTTGTGTTGGGCCTGGAGCCCAACAATGCTCGTGTGAAGGGTGCGTTTTTGAGCAACGTACTCAAGCGTGCACTGCCGGCGTCGATTGCGGTCATTTTGGCTGCGACGCTCGATATCTTTGTGGCGCGCGTGTTTGGCTTTAGCCAGCTCACGCTGTCTACGATGTGCCTGCTTACGTCGTGCGCGGCGAGCGTCAGCCTGATCTGGCGCATCTCGCAGCCTCTCACGCCCTTACGTGTGGTGCTCTTTGTGTTTGTAGTCGCCGGCATCCTGGTGGGCGTTATCGGATTCCCGGAGCTGCTGTCTATTGCCAACCTGTCGATGGGCCAGATGGTTATCTTGGCTGTTATCGTGGTCTTTACCTGCTCGGTGTTCTTTAAGCTCGCCACGATGATGGATTCGCTCAAGCCGCGTCGTCGTCATGCCGCAACTGGTTTTGGCCGTGGTGTGCGCGTCCACCTGGGTCGCGGTGGCGGCAAGGTGAGCTCGACGGGTTCGACGGCCGAGCGTTTTGCCAAGCGCGTCGCCGCCGACATGGCGCAGCGCCGCGAAGATCGCACCGCTCGCGAGGCCGAGGCCCGTGCACTCGAGGGCGTGGCCCAGGCCCAGCCCAAGAAAAAGAGGAGTACCGGAGCCAAGCGCTCTCGCGTGACCAAGTCCGCCCAAGGCATCAAAGTCTCGATGCCAAGCAAAAAGAAGAAGTAACTACGCGCCCTGGCGATGTTGAATTGGTGCCTTGCTCCTGTGGGGCCGTGGCGATGTTATGCTCTAACCTCGATTGTTTGAATTGCTTCGAAAAGAGGATGCCGTGATCTGCCCGCATTGCCTTAAGACTATCGAGGACGGCGCCTCGTTCTGCCCCTACTGCAACGCCTATGTGGGTCCGGGCGATGGCCCCGAGCACACCGAGTTCGTGTTCTGCGAGGGCTGCGGTGCCCGTCTTTCTCCGCACGATCGTACGTGTCCCAAATGCGGACGCCCCGCTCCGGGTATCCTCTCCGAGGACGCGGCCGCATCCGACCTGGCAGCGGGCCGCACGGCGGGCTTTCCGCGCCTAACGCAAGAGCAGATCGATACCGAGGTGCCTCATGCGCCCGCCTCGGCTGCCGCGGTTCTTTCGGACGCCGCCGATCCTAACGAGACCTGCGTGCTGCCGGCTTTCGATAAGGATTTCGGTATCCCCAAGGTCGATATTCCCACGCCCGTTTCCCTGCACGACGATGCTCAAAAACCCAAGCGCAAAGTGCATCCCGACGAGGACGCCTATCACAAGCACAAGCGTCATATCCCCAAGCCGCTCATCGTCATCGCGGTACTTGCCGTCGTTTGCGGCGGTGCCTATTGGTTCGTGACGACCGATCCCATGGGTGTCATGCCTGGCTTCTACGACCAGTTTGGCCAAGCTGCACAAACCACCTTCCCCACGCGCCAAAAGGGCGAGGCGACTGAGGACGATACCAAGCAAGACGATTCTGCCGAGGTGGTCCAGGAAGAAACCGTGCTGACCGATGATCAGCTCTATACCAGGCTCGACGGTCTGTATCAGACCATCGTGTCCTACGGTGACGAGGACCAGATCGGCGAGGTCATCGATTCCTTTAACAACGGCTATCTCCGAACGCCGCTGTCCACCCGTCAGGAGCTGTCGCAGAGTGCTTACGCCCTGCGCGACCAGATTAAAAAGACGCAAGATGAGCTCAGCAACCTTAAGTACCAGGACGATACGGTCTATGCGGACGACATTGCCCACTTAAAGCAGCTTGCCGAGTGGATGTATGAGCGCGTCGACGTGATCTGCCAGAGTTGGGACATCTCGCTGGCCATTCCCGATGGCGAGTCGATGAGTTCTCACCAAAGCGAGATCCTGGCGCCCATCGCTCAGGGTGGCAACAGCGCGCTTAATCAGTACGACGCCAACGTGGGCTCCTGGAAGCCGCAGCAGCGTTCCTAAAATTAGTTCGCCATAGTCGGCATAACCTACGTGCGCAATTGATGTAAGCGCATGCTTATTGCTACAATTCGTACAAATATGCTTTAAACGCACGAGGAAGGAACCACATGTTTGGTTTTAAGAAAGAGCTCTACACGCCCGAGTATCAGCTTGCCGGCGACGAGTGCGCCGTTATCGAGACGTCGAAGGGTACCATCAAGGTCAAGTTTGACGGCGAGGGCGCTCCCATTCATGTCGCGAACTTCTGCGAGCTTTCTACGATGGGCTTCTATGATGGCCTTAAGTTCCATCGCTATGTGCCCGGTTTTGTTATCCAAGGTGGCGACCCCAATACCCGCGATATGTCCGGCGCCGACGTCGCTGCCGGTCTTGAGGGCCCCGACGGCATGCCCGGTACCGGTGGTCCCGGCTACTGCATCAAGGGCGAGTTTGCCACCAATCCGCGCAACAGCCATGTCGATGGTGCCCTTGCCATGGCACGCTCCATGGACCCCGATTCCGCGGGTTCGCAGTTCTACTTCTGCCTGGGCGCCCAGCATAACCTCGATTCCGGTTACACCGTCTTTGGTACCACGGTCGAGGGTCTCGATGTGATTTCGCAGCTGCGTGCCGGCGACGAGATCGTCCATGTCGAGATCGTTCACGAGTAAAGGGGACTTCCTTGAATAGCCAGCTGATCCAACAGGGCCGCGCCGCTTACCGCGCGGGTGATTTTTCCGCTGCAGCCCAGATGCTTGGGGCGGCAAAGACTCCCGATGAGATTATGGGCGAGGCCGATCACCTTCGTGGCAACGCCTTGATGCACCTGGGCATGTATGTCGAGGCCGCCGAGGCCTATGCCGCCGCCCTCAACGACGGCACTTATGGCAAGCGCGGCGCGCTGCTCACCAACCGCGGCAAGGCGCTCGCCGCCGTGGGCGACTACACGACGGCCGCCCAGGCGTTTTCTGCCGCTACGCAGGATGCTTCCTATGCCACGCCGTTCAAGGCCTATCTGGGCCTGGGTAACGCGCTGTTCCAGTCGGGCGACTATGCCAACGCGGGTACTGCCTTCCGTCAGGCTGCCATCGACGGCGCCAATCCGGCTCCTGCCGCCGCGCTCGGCGAGCTCGGTCGTTGCTTCATTAAGCTTGGCCGTCCGGCGGATGCCGTGGAGACCTACCGCACGGCTATCGACTTTGCCGGCCCCCGCGACGACACGCGTGCGCTCAACGCCGGCATGGGTCAGGCACTTTCTGCCGCCGGCCGCCCCTCCGACGCACTCGACGCCTTTAACGCCGCTACTGCCGATGGCATCTACCAGCTCACCTCCGAGCAGGCCGATGAGCTTGCCCGCGTGCATGATTCGCTTGCCGCGCTGTCTGCCCAGACGGCTATGGCCACGGCTCCGGCGCCCGCGATGGACGCTCCTGCCGTCGATCCGCTCGATCCTACGGGCGCGACCGGTCAGTTTATGCCCGATCCCTCGGACACCGGCTTCTTTACGCTGTCCGAGTCCGAGATGGTCCAGCAGGACCGTCAGGATCGTAAGCAGGCCAAGGTCCGTCGTCGCCATCGCCACACGGGTCTCAAGGTCTTCATCGTGCTGCTTCTGCTCATTTTGATTGCTGCGGGCGGTCTGGGCTTTGCCTACACGCGCGGCTTTGGCTTCCCCTCGCAGGAGTCGGTTATCACCGATCTGTTCCAGGCTGCCGGCGACGGTGACACCGCAAAGGCCGAGTCTTGCCTGGCCTCGAGCCTGTCCGAGGACGCCAAGTCGATGATCATCTCCTCGATTCCGCAGGGCGCCACCGTGTCCGTCGAGGGCATGGATCAGTCCATGACCGAGACGACCGCTAAGGTGAAGGCATCGCTGTCCAAGGGCGGCGAGCAGGAGTACACCGTCAAATTCGTGCGCTCCGACAATCATATCGGCTGGGCCGTTTCCTCGCTCGATATGGATTTCTCGGCTGCTGACAACCAGTAGTGACCTTATGGGATTTAGCTTTGCCCGGCGCTTCACCGCAAGTGAGGTGCCGGGCTTGCGCTAGTATCATGAGCTAGTAGTTTTCCAGCAATCATCCAACACATCAGGAGTTGCGTTGTTTTCTTTGATGGATATGTTCTTCGGTAGCTATGCGGGCGATCTTGCCATCGACCTCGGCACCGCAAATACGCTTGTCTCCGTGCGCGGCAAGGGCATCGTCATTCGCGAGCCCTCTGTCGTCGCCATCGACAAGAACGACGAGCGCATCCTGGCGGTCGGTATCGAGGCAAAGCGCATGCTCGGCCGTACGCCCGGCAACATCGTGGCCGTTCGTCCCCTGAAGGACGGCGTCATCGCTGACTTCGATGTTACCGAGGCTATGCTTCGCTACTTTATCGACAAGGCGTCCGAGAAGCGCTATCCGTGGACCCCGCGTCCGCGCGTTGTCGTCTGCGTTCCCTCCGGCGTCACGTCGGTCGAGAAGCGTGCTGTCTTTGAGGCCACGATCCAGGCTGGCGCTCGCCAGGCCTACCTGATCGAGGAGCCCATGGCCGCCGCTATCGGCGCCGATCTGCCCGTCGAGGAACCCACCGGCTCCATGGTCATCGACATCGGCGGCGGTACCACCGAGGTTGCCGTTATTGCTATGGGCGGCATCGTCGTCTCGCAGTCCATCCGTATTGCCGGCGACGAGTTCGATCAGGCTATCCTCACGCACGTTCGAGATGCCTACAACCTGGCCATCGGCGAGCGTACGGCAGAGGACATCAAGATCAAGGTCGGTTCCGCCGTGCCGCTCAAGGACGAGCTCGACGTTGAGGTCAACGGCCGCGACGTGATCACCGGTCTGCCCAAGACCGTACGCATCGAGAGCGAGGAGATTCGTCGCGCACTCAACAAGCCGCTCGACGAGATGGCCAAGGCCGTCAAGGACGCACTCGATGCCACGCCGCCCGATCTTGCCTCGGACCTTATGTACTACGGCATTTTGCTGACTGGTGGCGGCGCGCTGCTGCGCGGTCTCGACGTGCGCCTGCGCGATGAGACCGGTGTTTCGGTCAACGTCAGCCCCACGGCGCTCGATAACGTCGTTAACGGCTGTGCCCGCGTGCTCGAGGCCAATGCGTTTGATGGCGGCTTCGTCCAGACCAATGCTTAATTTCCAAAAGGTGGATTCCATTTGGCACGATCTTCGGGTTTCTCCACAAATCTGAATACCAAGCGACAATCAACGGGTATGCGCCCGTTGATTGTTTTCAGCCTGATTTCGGTGTTGCTGCTCACGTTTTACATCCGCGAGGGCGAGGCAGGACCGATTCATGCCGTGCGTTCGGGCGTAACGACGATTACCTCGCCGGTGCGCTTTGTGGGCTCGGCTGTGGCGGCTCCCTTCAATGCGATCGGCAACGTGTTCTCTAACCTTACGGCGTCGCAGGACACGCTCGACGAGCTTAAGAAGCAAAACGAGGAACTGACCTCTAAGGTTGCTGAGCTCTCCGAGGCTCAAAAGACCGCCGAGCGTCTGGAGGGGCTGGTCGGCCTGCAGTCGACCTACAACCTCAAGTCCACTGCAGCTCGTATCGTCGGCGCTTCGGGCGATGCCTGGACCTCGACCGTCACCATCGATAAGGGTTCTGCCGACGGGCTTACCATCAACATGCCCGTGACGAGTTCTGCCGGTGTCATAGGCCAGATTATCGAGGTCTCGGCCAAGACGTCCACCGTGCGCCTGATTGGCGATGAGAACTCGGGCGTGTCCGCCATGGTGCAGGATACGCGCGCCCAGGGCATGCTGCAGGGTCAGGCTGACGGCACGCTGCGTCTTGAGTACGTGAGCGTCGATTCCGACGTTAAGGTTGGCGACATCATCGTGACCTCGGGCATTGGCGGTGTGTTCCCCAAGGGTCTTCCGCTTGGCACCGTCTCGTCGGTTGAGAAATCGGCAAACGACGTGTACTACACCATTGTGGTGCGCGCCCAGACCACGGCCGAGAACAACGAGGAAGTGCTGGTCATCACCTCGCTGACCGACGAACAGTCGGCTTCGGATGAGGACGTGAGCACGGCCAACAGCACGCCGCAGGGAACGTCGCGCGACGCTGCGACCAAGACGAAGGACGAGAGTTCGGATGACGGTTCCGACACGTCCGAGACGACCGATTCTGGCTCGAGCGAATAGGGGGCATGTCCATGGATCTACACGAGCAGGGGATGAGCTCCCGCACGTTTGTGATCGCCGCCATCGTGTGCGTGCTGCTGCAGGCAGGCCTGGCACCGCAGATCTCCATTGCTGGCGGTCGCGTCAACTTCATGATTATCCTGGTGTGCCTAAGCGTGTTCTCGGGCGACCCGACCCGTGCCGTCGTGTGCGGTTTTTGCAGCGGCTTGTTCTATGACCTGTCCGCTGCCGTGCCGGTGGGCGTTATGTCGCTCCTGCTGACCGTGGGTTCTTTTGCCCTGGTGCACAGCGCCGTCGGTCAGACGGGCGGTACCCCGAGTGCGCGTGGCATCACGGTGGGTGCCTTTGCGCTCGTCATTAATGTGATCTACAGCATCATCTTGCTGTTTATGGGTTTGGAGACGAGCTTTGTCGTTGCGATCTTCGGCCATGCGCTGCCGTCTTCGATCCTGACGGGTCTGGTTGCCATTCCGTTTTTGATGTCCGGCGTCGTGCCGCAGTCCGGCTATGGATTCTCCGCGCGTGGCGGACGCCAGACGGGTATGCGCTTTAAGCCCAAGACCCGCAAGCTCAAATAGGGGAGGCCCGTAGATGTCTTCCCAGTTGACGGTTATTATCGCCGGTATCGTGCTGGTTGTGGCCATCGTGGTCGCGCTGGTCATCATGCGTCGCGGCGATTCCCGTTTTACCTACGATACGCAGCATGGAACGGCCCCGCGCGCCACCGAGGGCGAGGGCAATACCGCGGCGACCGCCTTTAAGGGCCGTTTTTCCATCCTCACCACGGGTGTGGGCGCGATGTTTGCGGCGCTTGCCGTCAAGCTGTGGGGCATGCAGATGGTCTCGTCGGGCTATTACGAGAAGCAGGCCAATAGCAATCAGACTCGCACTGTTACCACTCCTGCTGTGCGCGGCCGCATCCTCGACCGCAATGGCGTGGCGCTTGTCCAGAACCGTCCCTCACTTGCTGTCGTGGCCTACCGCGACCTTGCCGAGGATGAGGTTCTGGTTCGCCATCTTGCCAACGTGCTCGGTATGCCCTACGTGGCGGTTCTGCGCAATATCCAGGACAACTCCGAGGGCGCCCAGAGCCTGCACACCATCGCGACGGACGTGCGCCGCTCCACGGTTGCCTATATCAAGGAGCACGCCGGCGAGTTCCCGGGCGTCAAGATTGCCGAGCGTACCGAGCGCCAGTATCCATATGGCGAGACGGCCTGTCACATCTTGGGCTATACCGGCACCATTACCTCCGAGCAGCTCGAGGCCCAGAATAAGAAAACCTCTGGCGATGATGATGCTTCTGCTGGCCGGATTACGTACCAGTCGGGCGATATCGTGGGCCAGGCGGGTGTTGAGAGCTACTACGAAAACCTGCTGCAGGGTATTCGTGGCGAGCAGACCGTCAAGGTCGATGCCTCGGGCAATGTGACCGGTCAGGCCGGCGCCGTGCCCGCCAAGGCCGGCTCCGACATTAAACTCACGCTCGACCTTAAGATCCAACAGGCCTGTGAGACGGCGCTGGCGAGCGCCATCGAGCTTGCCAAGACCACTGGCTACAGCAATGCCGGCAACGGTGCTGTGGTGTGTCTCGATCCCAACAATGGCGAGATCCTGGGCATGGCGAGCGAGCCCAAGTTCGATCCTTCCGTCTTTATCGGCGGCGTCTCAAATGACGTGTGGACCGAGCTCAATGATGACAAGGGTTCGCACCCGCTGCTCAACCGCGCCATTAGCGGACAGTACATGTCGGCCTCGACCATCAAGCCGCTCTCGGCACTGGCCGGTCTTGAGTTTGGAACCTACACGTCGGGGCAGACGACCAACTGCACGGGCTATTGGACGGGTCTGGGCAAGTCGTGGGGCAAGTACTGCTGGCTGCATTCCGGCCACGGCACCATGACGCTGCAGTCGGGTATCGCCAACTCGTGCGACCCCGTCTTCTACGACATGGGCAAGGCGTTCTTTTATGACGAGCAACATTCCGAGGGTCTGCAGGAGGTCTTTCGTCGCTGGGGCCTAGGCAAGACCTGCGGTATCGATCTGCCGAATGAGGGCGCGGGCCGTATTCCCGATGCCGAGTGGAAAGAGTCGTACTTCACCGACGCCTCTGCCGAGGACCGCAAGTGGAATGCCGGCGATATGACCAACATTGCCATCGGCCAGGGCGACATCCTGGTGACGCCCCTGCAGATGGCGTGCGCCTATATGGGTCTTGCCAACGGCGGTAAACAGTACGTGCCTCACGTGTTTTTATCTGCCGTGTCGCGCGATGGCGACGGCGATGCCTATAAGTACAACGGCAAGGGCAAGAAGAAGCGCCTGGAGGCCAAGATCAACAGCGATTCGGATTTGGCTCTAGTTCGCAACGGCATGCACGACGTGATTTACACGGCATCGACGTCCCTGGCGGCGCACTTTGGCACCCTGACGCCGCAGGTTTACGGCAAGTCGGGCACGGGCGAGAAAAGCGGCGAGGACGAATACGCGTGGTTCTGCGCCTATGCACCGGCCGATGATCCCAAGTATGTCATCGCTACTGTCCTGGAGCAGGGCGGCGGTGGTTCGGATACCGCGATGCATATCGTGCGCGACGTGCTCGGCGTGATTTATGACGAGCCCGATACCTCTTCGGCCTCGGGCGATTCTTCGGTTCGATAGGAGGTTGCGATGGATTTTTCTCCGGCGGATCTGTTCCGTTCAACCAAGACCGGCTCTCGCAGCAGCCTGGACCGCGTCAACAAGCAACTTTCGGCCTCGCGCGGCACGTTTCGTCAAAAGGTGCATATCGGTGTGCTCGTGGCTACAGTGGCGCTCGTCGCCTACGGTGCCATCATTATCTGGTCGGCTTCGCAGTTTAAGGCTGATGCCTCGTTCTCACGCCATCTGCTGGGAATTGGCATCGGGGCGGTGCTGGCGGTGCTGGTCTGGCGTACCGACCTGCGCGGTATTTCCAATTTCTCGACGGCGTTGCTCGTCATCGACCTGATCGTGATCTTCTCGCCCAAGATTCCGGGTCTGTCCTATACGGGCGGTCTGGGCATGACGGGCTGGATCAAGATTCCCGGTATCGGCTTGACATTCCAGCCCGTTGAGCTTGCCAAGCTTATCACCATCTTCTTTATCGCCACGCTTGGCTCGCAGTATAACGGTCGCATCGATACCGTTCGCGACTACGTCAAGCTCTGCGGCATGCTGTCCATTCCGTTTTTGGCCGTCGTTGCCATGGGCGACCTGGGCTCGGGCCTTGTCGTGCTGGTTTCGGGCGCCATCGTCATTTGTATGAGCGGTGCACGCCGCGAATGGGTGCTGTCGACTCTTGCCCTGCTCGTGGGCCTGGTGGCCCTCGTCCTGGCGCTCGATTCGGTCTTTGATTCGTTGCTCGGCCACGATGTGCTCATCAAGCAGTATCAGATGAACCGTCTGACGGTCTTTATCGACCCCGATAATGCCGATTCGGACGATGCCTACAACCTTCAGCAGTCGCTTATCGCCGTTGGCTCGGGCGGCTTCTTTGGTAAGGGTTTGGGCCATGCGACGCAGTCGGCCGGCGGCTTTCTGCCTGAGTTCCACACCGACTTCGTCTTCGCCTTTCTGTCCGAGACCTTTGGCTTTTGTGGTTCCTTTTTGCTCCTGTGCCTCTACGTGCTGCTGATCTTTTCGACGATTCGCGTCGCCTTTAAGTGCGAGTCGCTGTTTTTGCGTCTTTCGTGTGTGGGCATCGTTGGCATGTGGGCGTTTCAGACTTTCGAAAACATCGGCATGTGCATCGGTATGATGCCGATTACCGGTATTCCGCTCCCGTTTATTAGCTTCGGTTCGTCTTCGATGATGATTCAGCTGCTGACGGTGGGTATCGTACAATCCATATGGCGGCATCGTTCGGGCGCCGCGTAACCGCTGGAGGGGTTTGCCATGAAAATTCCCGTAGATAAGCTGACCCGCGCTTTTAAGATGGGCGCGTCCGTTAAGAAGGAATCCGATACGCCGGTGCGCGTCTCGGTCTATCTGGATTCGTCCGCCTCGCGCTTTCTTGCCGAGACGGTGCGTGACGCCTTTGTGCCGCAGACGACCTCGGGCATTGTGCGCGTCGAGCGTCTGGGGGAGGAGCGAATTGCTCCAAAGACCGATACCGATGTGGTGCTGGTGCTCTCGTGCGGCTCCGACCGCTTGGAGAGTGCCGTGCAGGAGCTCGTGATCGCTGGCGCGCCCGTGTGCGTGCTTGCCGAGTCTGCTGTGGAGGTGCCGTTTATCGAGGAGTCCACGCCCATGCTCGGCGTGGTGGCGGCAACCGATAAGACGTTTCTGCTCGAGACGCTTGCCCGCTGGATTCTCGATCGCACCGACAAGGAAACGGCTTTTGCGGCGAACTTTGCCTTTATGCGCATCGCGGCGGCCAATCGTATCATCACCTCGTGCGCGCTCACCAATATGGCGACCGGTGCGCTGGTGTTTTTGCCGGGCGCCGATTATCCCGTTATGGCGCTGGCGCAGGTGGGCATGCTCTTTGAGCTCGCTGCCGTCTTTGGACGCGGCATTAAGCCTGAGCGCGGCTATGAGGTCGCGGGCGTGCTTGCCGGCGGTCTTGTGATCCGCGCGGTCACCCGCGCACTCGTCAAGCAGACGCCGCATATTGGGTTTGCCGTCAAGGCGCTCACTGCTGCCGCGGGCACCTATGGCATGGGCCGTGCGCTCGTTTCGCTCTACGAGCGCGATGTCGACTACAGCCGTGCCAACGAGGTAGTCACTGCCACGTTCTCCCGCGTTCGCGATTTGGTGACCACGGTCGCGGGCGCTACCCGTCCTATGGCGTCCTACCAAGACGCATCCGATCTCGCTGCTTAGGGGTTTTCCGTTGCGCGTTCCGTATCAAGACTGCTTTCATTTAATTGAGCCGTTGCTCGCCAAGGTCGAGAAGCCGAGCCGCTATATCGATCACGAGTGGGGCACGCTTTCCAAGGCCGATGCCGACTACCGTTGCTGCCTGATCTATCCGGATGTGTACGAGGTCGGTCTGCCCAACCAGGGCATCGCCATCCTCTACAACATCCTTAACCAGGCCGAGGGCATCTCCTGCGAGCGCGGCTATGTGCCGTGGCCCGATATGGGTGACGTCATGCGCGAGGCGGGTATTCCGCTGCTCTCGCTCGAGGGTGCCGCGCCGGTCGCTTCGTTCGATATCGTCGGTCTGCATGTGCCGCACGAGATGGCGGTGACGAACTTCCTCGAGGCGCTCGACCTCGCTGGCATTCCGCTGTTAGCCGCCGACCGCACCGAGGACGACCCCATTATCATCGCCGGCGGCCCCTCGGTGTACAACCCCGAGCCGTACGCGGCCTTCTTCGATGTTATCCTCATCGGCGAGGGCGAGGAATCGCTGCTCGAGACCTGCCAGCTGCATCGCCGCCTGCGTGACGAAGGAGTCCCGCGCGCGCAGATTGTTGAGCAGCTCGCATCCATTGCCGGCAACTACGTGCCGTCGCTCTATGAGGTTCGTCACGACGAGCCCTGCTCGCCCCATGGCTACACCGTGCCGCGTGAGGGTAAGGATGCGCCGACCGTGGTCTACAAGCGCGTCGTCGAGGATTTCGGCGCCACGAATCCGCTGTCGCAGTCGTGCGTGCCCTATGCGCAGCTGGTCCACGACCGCCTGTCTATCGAGATCCTGCGCGGCTGCGCCCGCGGCTGTCGTTTTTGCCAGGCCGGCATGACGTATCGCCCGGTGCGCGAGCGCTCGGCCGACCAGATCGTCTCGTCGGTGATTCAGGGTCTGGAAAAGACCGGCTATGACGAGGTGTCGCTGACCTCGCTCTCCACGACCGACCACTCCTGCATTCGCGACGTGCTCGGCAGGCTCAACCATCGCCTGGAGGATACGGGTATTCGCGTGTCTATTCCGTCGCAGCGTCTGGATTCGTTTGGCGTGGATATGGCCGAATCGGTCGCCGGCGAAAAGAAGGGCGGCCTGACGTTCGCGCCCGAGGCCGGCAGCCAGCGCATGCGCGACATCATTAACAAGAACGTTACCGAGGAGGACCTGGACCGTGCGGCCAAGGCGGCCTTCGAGGCCGGTTGGAACCGCATGAAGCTCTACTTTATGATGGGTCTTCCCGGCGAGCGCGACGAGGATATCGTGGCCATCGCCAATCTGGCCGATCACGTGCTGGAACTCGGTCGTTCCGTGGTGCCCAAGGCTCGTCGCGGCTCGATCTCGGTGTCGATCTCGGTTTCGGTCTTTATCCCCAAGGCTGCCACGCCGTTCCAGTGGTGCCCGCAGCTCGACTACGACGACGTCAAGCGTCGCCAGAAGCTGCTTATCACGAGCGTTCGCAACCGTGCCGTCCGCGTGCATTACCACGATGCCGAGACCTCGCTCATCGAGGCCGCGCTGTCCCGCGCCGGTCGTGACATGACGCCCGTCATCATCGACGCTTGGCGCTCGGGCTCTCGCTTTGACGCCTGGGTAGAGCATTTCTCGCTCGATAACTGGAAGGAGGCTGCTGCCAAAAACGGCATCGACCTCAATGAGCTCGTGCACCTGCCCTACGAGTTGGACTGGCGCCTGCCGTGGGAGCACGTGAGCCCCGGCTGCACGCGCGGCTTCCTCAAGCGCGAGTACCGTCGCTCGCTCGAGGGCGTCACGACTCCCGACTGCACCCGCACGTCGTGCACCGGCTGCGGGATCTGCCCCACGCTCCACGCCAAGAATGTATTGATGGGTGATCGCGCATGAGTGAGCGCCTGACCGACAACCCCTCGCTCTTTAGACTTCGTGTTCGCTATGGCAAGCGCGATCGCCTTAAGTACCTGGGCCATCTCGAAGTAATCCATACCATTGAGCGCATCGTGCGCCGTGCGGGACTTCCCTATGCCGTCACGCAGGGCTTCTCTCCGCACATGCGCGTGGGCTTCTCTTCGGCGCTACCGGTGGGTACGTCGTCGACCTGCGAGTGGTATGACCTGTTTATGACCGAGTTCGTGGCGCTCGACGAGGCGTTTGGGCGCCTGGCTGCGGCGTCTCCGGCCGATCTGGCGCCCATTGAGGCGGCGTACATCGACGTGCGCACGCCGGCGTTGACGGCACAGCTCACGCGCCTGTCGTATCGCATCGACCTGCACTTGGATCCCGAGGCGCCCGTAAGCGCCGACGAGGTGCGTCGTGCGCTCGACACGCTGCGCGCGGACCATGGCATCGACTACGCGCGCGGAAAAAAGAGCAAGCGCTTGGATTTGGATCACACGCTCGTGGGCTATGAGCTCACGGCGGGGGAGCGCCCGGACCATTTGGTGCTCATGCTCGACACCCATGCCGACAACGAGGGCTCCATGCGTCCGGAAATTTTGCTTTCCGCTGCTGATGTTTTGTTGCAGGGCTTGACCCCGGGCGTGGATGCACCTATTGTTTCCACCGGTATGCAAGACCTCGTGACCATCTGCTCCTACGATGTCGAGCGTCAGAATCAAGCATGCGAGGACGACGAGGGCCGACTCGTCAGCCCCATACCTGTGCGAACTTGTGGATTTGCTCCACATACTCGTTGACGGGGGTATTTTCGCCTGCTACTATATTCGGCTGTTGCACTAACTGATGCATGAAGGGCAAGTAAACATGTACGCAATCGTTAACACGGGCGGCAAGCAGTACAAGGTCGCCACCGACGATGTCATCACCGTCGAGAAGATCGAGGGCAATGAGGGCGACAAGGTCACCCTGCCGGTTATCTTCCTCAACGATGGTAAGAAGATCGTCACCGATCCCGACAAGCTGGCCAAGGCCAAGGTTACCGCTCAGATCGTTGAGCAGTTCAAGGGCGAGAAGCAGCTGGTCTTCAAGTTCCACAAGCGCAAGCGCTATCGTCGTCTGAAGGGTCACCGTCAGCAGCTCACCAAGCTGAAGATCGTGAAGGTCCAGGCTACGTCCCGCGCCAAGAAGGCTGTCAAGGCAGAGGCCGAGGCTGTTGCCGAGGCTCCCGTCGCCGAGTAGATTACACTCGTAACGAAAGAGTAGGTATACACAATGGCACACAAAAAAGGACTCGGTTCCTCCCGTAATGGCCGTGACTCCCGCGGTCAGCGCCTTGGCACGAAGCGCTATGCCGGCCAGACGGTAACCACGGGCACGATTCTCGTCCGTCAGCACGGCACGCACATCCACCCGGGTGAGAACGTTGGCCGTGGTAAGGACGACACGCTGTTCGCGCTGGTCGACGGTACCGTTGAGTTCCACAAGGGTATCAAGCACAGGGTCAGCGTACGCCCGCTCGCGAACGCGTAATTCACCCTTCATAGAGCACATATGTGGGAGGCACTTGAGTTTTAGGATTCAAGGGTCTCCCTCTTTTTTGTAGGAGGCGATTCTGTTGTCACAGTTCACCGATATCAGCCGCATTAACGTGTGCGGCGGCGACGGCGGAGCCGGATGCATGTCGTTTAGGCGCGAGGCATTTGTCCCCAAGGGCGGCCCCGATGGCGGCGACGGCGGTCGTGGCGGCAATGTCGTCATCCAGGCCGATGCTCAGCTGTCTTCGCTGATCGATTACCGCTTTAAGCATCACTTCCGCGCCGAGCGCGGCACGCACGGGCAGGGTGCCCGTCGTAACGGTAAGAGCGGCGAGGACCTGATTCTCAAGGTCCCTATGGGTACCGTGGTGCGCGAGCTCGACCCCGAGACGCAGACCCCGATGTTCGAGATTGCCGACCTCGTTCACGATGGCGAGCGTGTTGTCGTGGCGCCCGGCGGTGCCGGCGGCCTGGGCAACACGCACTTTGTGACGTCGGTGCGCCGCGCTCCGGCCTTTGCCCAGCTCGGCGAGCCGGCCGAGGAGCACTGGATCGAGCTCGAGATGAAGCTTATGGCTGATGCCGCGCTCGTGGGCTTTCCCTCGGTGGGTAAGTCATCGCTCATTGCGCGCATGAGTGCCGCCCGCCCCAAGATCGCTGACTACCCGTTTACCACGCTCGTGCCGAACCTCGGCATGGTGCGTGCCGGCGAATATTCTTACGTCGTTGCCGACGTCCCCGGTCTCATCGAGGGCGCGAGCGAGGGCCGTGGCCTGGGTCACCAGTTCCTGCGCCACATTGAGCGTACGGCCCTAATCATGCATGTCGTCGACATGACGGGTGGTTTTGAGGATCGCGATCCGGTCGAGGACTATCGCATCATCAACCGCGAGCTCGAGCAGTATGGCGCCGAGCTTTCGGAGCGTCCGCAGATCGTCGTTGCCAACAAGTGTGATGCGCCGGGCACGGCCGACAAGATTGCCGACCTTAAGCGTGCGGCGCTCGACGATGGCCATATGTTCTTTGCCGTGTCTGCTGTTACGGGCGCCGGCCTCAACACGCTGATGCTTGCCGTGGGCGAGCAGGTGGCTAAGCTTCGCGCCGAGCTGGCGGTCTCTGATGAGCCGGTCGTTCTGCGCGACGATGAGTGGGAGCGTCGCCGCCTGCAGCGCGAGAAGCGTTTCCGCATTGTCCAGGAAGAGCCCGGTGCCTTCCGCGTGGTCGGTCGTGCCATCGAGCGCATGGTCATCCAGACCGACTGGGAAAACGAGGAAGCCGTCATTTACCTGCAGCATAAGTTTGCGCGTATGGGTGTTGACGACGCGCTCGAGAAGGCCGGTTGCCGTGCGGGCGACGAGGTCCGCATTTGCCAGCGCGCTTTTGACTTTGAGGGCGCCGAGGACTTCTCGGAGTACGAAGAGCTCGAGGATGCTGGCGAGGACGTTGCCGTCGAGGCCATTGACGTGGCCGATGCTGCGGATGAGGGCGTCGAGGTTGTCGATGCGGCGGATGCCGAGGACGATGCCGAGACCTCGGAGGGCGAGTAAGCCATGTCGCTGCGCGGTGGAATCGGTCTGCCCGAGCTTCCTCTAGAGGACGGGCAGGAGTTTAGGCTCGGCATTATGGGTGGCACCTTTGATCCCATCCATTACGGGCACCTGGTGACCGCTGAGCAGGCGCGTGAGTCCCTCGACTTGGATGCCGTGCTCTTTATGCCGGCGGGCTCTCCTGCCTTTAAGCTTGACAAGCCGGTGACGCCTGCCGAGGACCGTTATGCCATGACGGTCCTCGCCACCGCCGCGAACCCGGCCTTTTTGGCGAGCCGGTTCGAGATCGACCGCCCGGGCGTAACCTATACGGCTGATACGCTTCATGCCCTTCGCGACTTTTACCCGCCGCAGGTAAAGCTCTACTTTATTACGGGCGCCGATGCGATTATCGATATCGTGACCTGGCATGATGCCGAACGAATCGCTGAGCTTGCTACCTTTATTGCGGCGACACGACCGGGCTTTGATATCGATACAGCGCGTGCCCGAATCAAAGAGTCGGGGCTGCCGTTCGACGTGCGCTATATTCAGATTCCGGCGCTGGCGATCAGCTCGACGAACATTCGTAAGCGAGTTGCCCGCGGCATGAGCGTGCGCTATCTTACGAGCGAGTCCGTGCTCGGCTACATTCGCAAACGCAGGCTATATGCCGATTTGGGCCAAGAAGATTTTGAGTGATGGGGGTCTACGTTGTCGGTAGAGGATCAGTTTGAGGGCGATGAGCGCGCACTGCTCAAGCGCATTCAAGAGCTGCTCGATGTTCGCATGAAGGATAAGCGCAAGCGCTATGTGCATTCGCTGGGTGTTGCCGAGACCGCGCTTCATCTGGCCGAGGTCTACGGCGTTGACCGCTTTGATGCCGCTGCCGCCGGCTTGATCCACGACTGGGACAAGGTGCTTTCCGATGACGAGCTCGTGGCCCGCGCGCTTCACTATGGCATCAAGGTTGCCGGCTCTCCTTCGGCCGCGACACCGCTGCTGCATGGCCCAGTTGCCGCCTATGAGCTTCCGCAGCTTTTTCCCGGGCTGTCGCCGGCGGTCTTTCAGGCTGTCGACCGTCACACCGTGGGAGCTTGCGACATGACGCCGCTCGATATGGTGGTCTTTGTGGCCGATGCCATCGAGCCCAACCGCCACGGCGACTATGCGCATGCGCTGCGCAAGATGGTGGGGGAGTCGACGCTCGATGAGTTGTTCTTCTCCTGTTTTGCGCAGGGTTTGGTCTATGTGATCCAGTCCGGGCGTTATCTTTATCCCACGGCTATTACGATTTACAACCATTACGCCCAGCTACGCTAGCTCGGGTGCGTCTAGAAAGAGGTATTCCATGGCCGACGAGACCATGACTGACGAGCAGATTCTCAAGGATGTGGAGCACAAGAGCTTCGCCGCCACGTCCGACCGCACCGCCGCCTCGCTGTCCGCGAGCGGTGTCGCCGCCGAGGATGTCGCCCGCGCCGCCGCGCAGGCCGCCTACGACAAGAAGGGCGAGGACGTTCAGGTGCTCGACCTGACTGAGCTTTCCGATGTGTGCGACTACTTTGTCCTTGCTACCGGCACCAACAACCGCCAGGTTGATTCGATCGTCGACGAGATTGAGGAGAAGGTCGCCGAGGCTTGCGGCGAGCATCCGTTCTCCATCGAGGGCCGCGAGCAGAAGACTTGGATGCTCATGGACTACGGTTCGGTTGTCGTCCACGTCTTCACTCCCGAAGCCCGCGACTTCTACCGCCTCGAGAAACTCTGGGGAGACGCCCCCCAGCTCCCCCTCAATCTCCTCTAGTAGCTCATTTGAGACGGGGTTTAGCTACCCTCACGCATATCGCCGGGCAGTTGCGGTTTTCCGCAGCTGCCCGCCTTTCTTTTTGCTTAAGGGGCTAATCGTTGAAGCGGGATTGGCGGCCGAAGGATAGGGCGGTGTCGCCGAACTTGTCTCGGACGGCGTCGATAGCGACCGAGAGGTCGCGACGGTCGCTCGATTGGGCTCCGCGGTCGTCGACTTCGCAGAACAGGTCAGTCTGGATGCCGCCCTGATGGTCAAAGTCGCTCATGCCGATGCCTGCTAAGCGAACGTGCATTCCTTCCTGCCAGATGTTGTCGAGCAGTTCGAGCGCAACTGCTACGAAGATGTTCTCATCGTCGGTCGGATGAGGCAGCCGGCGCTGTACCGAGCGACCGTTTCCATACGAATACTTGAGCTTGAGCGTCACTGTGGCGCCCGTTAGTCCCTGACGGCGCAGGCGGCGTCCCACTGACTCGCCCAGCAGCGCAATCGCTGCCTCAATATCCCCACGCTCAGTCAAATCTTTAGCAAAGGTGCGCTCGTTGCTCACCGATTTAACCTCGCGCTCTTCATCGAGACTCGTGACTTCAGAGATTTCGAGTCCCAGCGCACGCTGGCGCATGCGTTCGCCGTTGACGCCAAAAATAGAGGCCAAGGTGGATTCCGGTGCACGTGATAGCTCGCCGAGGGTGTAGATGCGCATACGGCGCAGTCGCTCTTCGGCCGAGCGCCCGATGCCACTCATGGCAGACACTGGTAGCGCGGCCAAAAAGCGCTGCTCGGTTCCGGGGCGCACGATGGTCAGCCCAAACGGCTTATCCCGCTCGCTTGCGATCTTTGCAACCGTCTTGTTGCAGCCCACGCCAATGGAGCACGTCACTCCCAGCGCTGCCACGCGGTCGCTTATACGCCGCGCAACCAACAGCGGGTCTTCGGGCGCAAAGCGACCCGGTGTGATATCGATAAAGGCTTCGTCGATGGATACGCGCTCAACACGTGGGGTCTCGTTGGCGAGAATCGCCATGACCTGCGCGCTCACCTCGCGGTAGCGATCAAAGTGCCCGTGCGTCCAAATGGCTTGCGGGCACAAGCGCCGCGCCTCGGCCGAGGCCATGGCAGAGTGCACGCCAAAGCGACGTGCCTCATACGAACACGTGGACACGACGCCACGCGAATCGGCGTCTCCGCCCACGATGAGCGGCTTTCCGCGCCATTCGGGATGATCGAGCATCTCCACGCTCGCAAAAAACGCATCGAGGTCCATCAGGCCCACCGCCGGACCCGTCCAGGGAGGCGGCGTGACGCCCATGGCATCCTCATAACCGTATGTATGTTCGCGTCTATCCATGTCATGAGTATACCGCGCAGCTCATGTGGGGTGCGTGTATGTGCTTGCAAATCCCGAATTCTTGTCTAAGATATGGATTTGCCCTCGACTACACCGAAGAAGTTGGTCTCACGGTCTTCACCTGCCCGCGTCGATGGCGTATTATGTTCAACTGTTTGTTTGTAGTTGCAGCCTAAAGCTGCTTGGTTGGAGGAGTTTCCTTTGGCAGTCAAGATTCGCCTTGCTCGTCACGGCGCTAAGAAGCGTCCGTACTACCGTGTCGTCGTCGCCGATTCCCGCGCCCCGCGTGACGGTCGTATCATCGAGGAGGTTGGCCGCTACAACCCGATGACCGCCCCCAAGACCATCAACCTCGACCTCGAGAAGATCGCCGACTGGCAGTCCAAGGGCGCTCAGCTCACCGACGCCGTCGCCGCTCTGGTCAAGGCCGCCAACGAGGGCGAGAAGACCGAGACCGTCGTCAAGAAGTCCAAGAAGCAGCTCGCCAAAGAGGCCGAGGCCGCTAAGGCTGCCGCTGAGGCCGCTGAGGGCGCCGAGGAGTAAATCGTGCCTGAGGTTGACGCTGCACAGCTCGAGGGTGAGGCAATGCTCTCAGATCGCATCGCCGATCTCGTCGAATATCTCGTTGTTCAGATCGTCGACGACCCGGATTCCGTGAGCCTTGAGGTCATCGATGGTGACGACGCCTCCACGATTGAGGTTTCGGTCGCCGAGGATGACGTCGCTAAGGTCATCGGCCGTCGTGGCCGTACCATCAAGGCCATTCGCACGCTCGCCCGTGCACTGGCCGCTCGCCTCGACACTGCTGTCGAGGTAGAGGTTCTGGGCTAGGACCTTGAGGTCCCAGTACAAAAACATCGCCCGTGTGGTCAAGCCGCACGGAAGGAAGGGGGAGGTCCTCGCGCAGCCGCTGCGGGGGCTTCCTTCTGTATTAGAGCCGGGCATGCGCGTCGCCCTGACGCCGCCGGCGCTCAAGCGCGACCGCTTTTGCACGGTCGTGTCCGTCACCGATACGGGCGATGGCGATCTGGTCTCGTTTGAGGGCATTGACGACTTGACGGCCGCCGAGGGCATCACGGGATGCTACGTGCTGGCAAATCGTGACGACTTTGAGCTCGATTCGCTCGACGCTGCCTATACCGACCTGATGGGTCGCGAGGTGGTCGACGAGCGCTTCGGTTCGCTCGGCACGATCGTCGAGATCATGTCGACGCCCGCTAACGATGTTTGGGTTGTCGAGGGCGATCGGTACGGCGAGGTACTGATTCCCGTGATCGAGCAGGTCGTGCTCGATCTTCCCGACACAGGAACAATTTCCGTCCATGTTATGGACGGCCTGATCGATATGGACAAGTAGGGAGGACAACATGCTGATCGAGACCCTTTCGGTCTTTCCCGAGATGTTTGAGCCCGTCATGTCCACATCGATTTTGGGCCGCGCCCGCAAGGCCGGCCTTTTTGATTTTAAGGCGTATAACCTGCGCGACTGGACGCACGACCGCCATCGTACCGTCGATGACGAGCCGTACGGCGGCGGGCAGGGCATGCTCATGAAGGTCGAGCCTATCGCAGAGGCCATCGAGGCCATTAGCGCAGAGGGTCCCAAGCCCACGGTTGTGTTCTTCACCCCCTGCGGCGAGCCCTTTACGCAGCATGTGGCCGAGCGCCTGCTCAAAAGTGAGCGCCTGCTGTTTGTGTGCAGTCGCTACGAGGGCGTCGACGAGCGCGCGTATGCGTATGCCGATGAGCGTCTGTCGATCGGCGACTACGTGCTTACGGGCGGCGAGCTTCCCGCAATGGTCGTTGCCGATGCCGTCGTACGCCTGATTCCCGGCGCCCTGGGCGACGAGATGAGCAACGTGGACGAGTCGTTCTCGACCGCCGAGGATGGAGGCCTGCTCGAGTACGCGCAGTACACCCGTCCTGCCGAGTTCAACGGCGAGGGCGTGCCTCCGGTGCTTGTGAGCGGCGATCATGCTAAGGTCGATGCGTGGCGTCGTAAGAACGCCATCGAGCGCACCTGTCGTTGGCGTCCCGATCTGATTGAGACGGCGCGGCTCACGCCCGAGGAGCGCGCTTACGCGCAGGAGATTCTGGACGCTTCGTATTCGCAGAGCGAGGAGTGAGGATGGTTCCATCGCAGCATTCCGCGTTGAGGGGCGCTTTTGAGTGGATCGCGGTCATCGCGATCGCGCTCGTGGCCACCTTCTTGATTCGCTCGTTTGTGGTCGAGCCCTTTGTGGTGCCCACCGGCTCCATGGAGTCCACGATCGAGATTGGCGACCAGATCCTGGCACAAAAGGTGAGCCTCGAGCTCGGTCAGCCCGTCAAGCAGGGTGATATCGTGGTGTTTCACAACCCCGATGGCACCTCCGAGCATGATGTTCTTGTCAAGCGTGTTATTGCCACGGCCGGCCAGACGGTCGACCTGCAGGATGGCAAGGTGGTCGTTGACGGCCAAGCGCTCGACGAGGACTATACGACGGGCATGAGCTGGCCGCTTTCGGTCCAAGCGCCCGGCGCTCAGGTAAGCTATCCCTACACGGTTCCCGACGGGTGCGTGTGGGTGATGGGCGACAATCGCGAAAACTCTGCCGACTCACGTTATTTTGGTCCCGTCGATCGCTCCGATTTGATCGCAGTGGCGCTTGTGCGCTACTGGCCGTTCAACCGCATCGGCGCTATCGACTAAAAACCGCTATAGTACAGTACCTAACCGTGTAATCGTTTCGACGAGGGGATATTAGAGGCATGAACGCTTCATCGCTTTCCTTCCAAGACATCATCCTGCGCCTCCAGCAGTACTGGGGCGAGCAGGGCTGCGTCATTATGCAGCCCTATGACTCCGAGGTCGGTGCCGGTACCTTCCATACCGCGACCACGCTGCGCTCGCTCGGTCCCGCCGAGTGGCGCACCTGCTATGCGCAGCCCTGCCGCCGTCCCGCCGACGGCCGCTACGGTGAGAACCCCAACCGCATGCAGCACTACTATCAGTTCCAGGTGCTCATCAAGCCCTCTCCGGTCAACGCCCAGGAGCTTTACCTGGGGTCTCTTGCCGCTATCGGTCTGGACCCCAACGACCATGACGTCCGCTTTGTCGAGGACGACTGGGAGAGCCCGACGCTCGGCGCCTGGGGCCTTGGCTGGGAGGTCTGGCTCAATGGCATGGAGGTCACGCAGTTTACGTACTTCCAGCAGGTGGGCGGTATCGAGGTCGACCCCGTGCCCGTCGAGATCACCTATGGCCTGGAGCGCATCGCCATGTATGCGCAGGGCGTCAATTCCGTCTACGACCTGGTGTGGAGCTACCTGCCCGACGGCACGCCCATGACCTATGGCGACGTGTTCCTCGAGAACGAGCGCGAGTTCAGCGCCTACAACTTTGAGGTCGCCAACGTCGAGATGATGCGTCAGAAGTTTGACGACTACGAGGCCGAGTGCCACTCCTGTCTGGAGCGCAAGCTGCCGCTGCCGGCGTACGACTGCGTCATGAAGTGCAGCCACGCCTTCAACCTGCTCGATGCCCGTGGCGCGCTGTCCGCGGTCGAGCGTGCCAACTACATCCTGCGCGTCCGCGCCGTCGCCAAGGCGTGCTGCGAGGCCTACATGGCCGAGGTCGCCGGAGTCAACGAGAATGCCGACCAGGAAGGCGAGGTGGCGTAAGCCATGGCAGACGCTAAGGATTTCCTGTTTGAGATCGGTACGGAAGAAATGCCCTCCGCACCGCTGAACAATGCCGTCAAGCAGCTTGGCACCATGATCGCCAAGGGTCTCGACGAGGCCGGTCTGGCCCACGGCGAGGTCCGCGTGATCTCGAGCCCGCGCCGCCTGGCTGCGCTCGTTGCCGACGTCGCCACCGCGACCGACGAGGTTCACGAGGTCAAGCGCGGCCCCGCGGCAAACATTGCCTTTGATGCCGACGGTAACGCCACCAAGGCCGCCCAGGGCTTTGCCCGCAAGTGCGGTGTGGCTGCCGAGGACCTGGTCCGTCGCGAGGACACCGACGGCCGCGAGTACGTGTTCGCCGAGAAGAACATTCCCTCCGCTCCGGCTACGCCGATCCTGACGTCTCTGTGCGAGAAGACTATCGCCGGCCTGCAGTGGCCCAACTACCGCAGCCAGCGCTGGGGCCACGAGCACGCTACGTTTGTTCGTCCGGTCCGTTGGATCTGCTGCCTTTTGGGTGAGGACGTCGTGCCCGTGTCGTTTGCCGATGTGACGAGTGGCAATACCACGCGCGGACATCGCGTTCTGGGCCCCGGTGACCATGTGGTCGCCAGCCCCGCCGTCTACGAGCAGGTGCTCGAGGACGCCGGCGTGCTCTCTGCCGAGCGTCGTCGCGAGGCCATCCTTGCCGGTATCGCCGAGGTCGAGGCTGCGCGCCCCGGCTGCCATGTCGACACGCCCAAGAAGGTCTTTGAGGAGGTCATTAACCTCTGCGAGTGGCCGACGGTGCTTGTCGGTACCTTCGATGAGGAGTTCCTCAAGGTCCCGCACGAGATCATCTGCGAGTCCATGCTCACCAACCAGCGCTACTTCCCGATTTATGACGGCGAGGGCAAGCTCACGCGTGAGTTCGTAGTCGTCTCCAACAGCAAGCCCGAGAATGCCGAGCGCGTGATCGACGGCAACGAGCGCGTCGTGCGCGCCCGTCTGGACGACGCCAAGTTCTTCTATGAGGAGGACCTGAAGATCTCCCTTGACGAGTTCCGCGAGCGTCTGGCCAAGGTCGCCTTCCAGGAGAAGCTCGGTAGCGTGCTCGCCAAGTCCGAGCGCATCGAGCAGCTCGCGCTCGCCATCGCCCGCGAGGCTCACCTGGGTGCCCATCTGGCCGCCGATGCGGCTCGCGCCGCTCACCTGTGCAAGGCCGACCTGGTGTCCAACGCCGTCGTCGAGTTCACGAGCCAGCAGGGCGTGATGGGCGGTTACTACGCCATCGCAATGGGGGAGAACGACGAGGTCGCCCATGCTATCCGCGATCATTATCGTCCCCGCTTCGCCGGCGATGATCTGCCCGAGGGCACCGCTGGCTGCATCGTGGCCTGTGCTGACAAGCTCGATACCATTGCCGGTATCTTTGCCATCGGCGAGCCCCCGACTGGCTCTTCGGACCCCTACGCGCTGCGTCGCGCCGCCATCGGCATCATCAACATCCTGCGCGACCGTCTGCCGATCGATCCCACGTCGCTTATCGACTTTGCCCTTGAGCTCTATAGCGAGCAGGGTATCGAGTTCGACGCCGCCGAGGTCGCTCAGCAGGTTCGCGACTTCTTCCACGGCCGTCTGGTGAGCATGGCCCGCGACGAAAAGATCCCGGCCGATACCGTTGCCGCCGTCTCCGCGGTGCACATCATCGCCCCGTCCGTCTTCTTCGCCCGCTGCGCCGCCCTCGACGAGGCCCGCAAGAACGACGCTGAGACGTTCGATAACCTGGCGACCGCCTATGCCCGCGCCGCGCACATCTCCAAGCCCGAGCTGGGCGCGGAGTACGACCGCGCCCTGATGGGCGAGGTCGAGCTCGCGCTTGCCGATGCCTCCGAGGCTGCTCAGACCGCTGTCGACGCCGCCCTTGCTGCCGAGGATTACCCGGCCGCATTTGCCGCCCTTGCCGCCCTGCGCGCCCCCATCGACCGCTTCTTCGACGAGGTCATGGTCATGGACAAGGACGAGCAGCTTCGCGATAATCGCCTTAAGCTGCTCAACCGCTTCGAGGTCGTTTTCTCCGGCATCGCAAACATCGGTGAGCTTGCTCGCAAAAAGTAAGCCAGCCTGCGCATAAGCGCAAAAGGAGCCCCGCATGGATTGCCCGGTCACCGCTCGTCCCACCGTTATCGTTATCTCCGACTCGCTCGGTGATACCGCTTGTGAGGTGGTGCTTGCGGCGTCCGGGCAATTTGATGAAGGGGCTTTTTGTGTTTTGCGCCTGCCTAAGGTGACTTCTGTGGAGCAGGTCAAGTCATTTGTGGGGCCGCGCGTCGATGCCGACCATCGCGATATCGCCGTGTTCCATACCATCGTCGACCCGGCGCTACGTGCTCGTGTGCTCGATTACCTGGGCATGCTGCATATCCGTTCGGTCGACCTGATCGGCCCGACGCTCGCCGTGCTGTCGTCGCTCATCGGTGTACCGCCCAAGGGCGTCGCGGGCGTGATTCACAAGACCGATGACCGCTATTTCCATCGTATCGAGGCCATGGAGTATTTCGTTGAGCACGATGACGGGCGCGGCTGCGACGATCTGTCGGGTGCCGATATCGTGCTGCTGGGCGTATCGCGCACGTCCAAGACGCCGCTGTCGATGTTTTTGGCCTTTCAAGGTTACAAGGTTGCCAATGTTCCGTTGGCCCATGGCATGGAGCCGCCCAAGTCAATTTACGAGGTCGACCCGATGCGTTTGTTTGGCCTGATTTCGACCGTCGACGTTATTTCCGAGATTCGCGATAGCCGCTTGGGCGATGACTACGCCCGTGCCGTTGCCGGCTCCTATGCCGAGCCCGAGAGCGTGCGCAGCGAGCTCGAGGAAGCTCGTGCCCTCATGAAGCGCCTAGGCTGCTTTGTGGTGCGTACCGACGGCAAGGCCATCGAGGAAAGCGCTGCCGAGATCATTAGCCACTTGGAGGAAATCCAAGAAGCCCGCGCCCGCCGCGCCGCCAGTCGCGCCTAATATTAGTAGCATTTTGATAAAGCGATTTAGCAAAAACATCGCATCTGACCTGCTTTTTTATTGTAGTGGTATCTTCATAAGGTAACCAACTTTACCTACCGTTTACCGCCAGTTTTAGCACGTTTACCAAACCGCGTATCCTCTGCTCAAGCCCGTTCAAATCCGGCCGTATAGTTCCCTCACGGCCCGCATCCGGCGGGTCGATTCGTTACCACGGTCGTGCGCGTAAGTGCATGGAAGGGGAAGTATCGTGAGCGATTGCAAGAGGGTTTACCGTTTTGGAACCGACGCCCAGGGCACCTGTGTCACTGAGGGCGACAAGTCCATGAACTTCGTGCTTGGCGGCAAGGGCGCAAACCTTGCCGAGATGAGCCGCATCGGCCTGCCGGTTCCCGGTGGCTTTACCATTACCTGCCAGACTTGCGTCGAGTACTCCGGTGCCGGCAACGTGTGGCCCGGGGGCGCACTCGATGAGATCGTTGCTGCCGAGGCGGACCTCGAGGCCCGCTGCGGCAAGAAGCTCGGCGACGCCTCCGATCCGCTGCTCGTGTCGGTTCGCTCGGGCGCTCCGTTCTCCATGCCCGGTATGATGGACACGGTCCTCAACTTGGGCCTCAATGACGATTCCGTCCAGGGCCTCATCGCGCAGACGCAGAACCCGCGTTTTGCCTGGGATAGCTACCGCCGCTTTATCCAGATGTTTTCCAATGTCGTCATGGGCGTTGACGCCGACCTGTTCGAGAACGCCCTGACCCAGGCCCGTCTGGTCGCCGGCGTTCGCGTCGATTCCGAGCTTTCGGCCGAGGACCTGCAGGAACTCGTCGAGACCTTTAAGGGCATCTTCTCCGAGAACGTCGATGCCTCCCTGTATCCCGAGCTCGAGGTCGCTGACGGCAAGCCCGTTTTCCCGCACGACCCGGAGCTTCAGCTACGCCTTGCCATCCAGGCCGTCTTTGGCAGCTGGATGAACGAGCGCGCCTGCATCTACCGCAAGCAGCATGGCATTTCCGACGACCTCGGCACCGCCGTCAACGTGCAGGCCATGGCCTTTGGCAACAAGGGCGAGACCTCTGCGACGGGCGTCGCCTTTACGCGTAATCCGGCTGACGGCACCAAGGAGTTCTACGGTGACTTTTTGGTTAATGCCCAGGGCGAGGACGTCGTCGCCGGTATCCGCAACACCGAGCCCATCGCCGACCTCAAGGCCACCCCGGGCCTCGAGTCTGCAGGTGAGGAGCTCGAGC
This sequence comes from Collinsella aerofaciens, assembly GCF_040926185.1. Lineage (GTDB taxonomy): Bacteria > Actinomycetota > Coriobacteriia > Coriobacteriales > Coriobacteriaceae > Collinsella > Collinsella aerofaciens_BC. Next base: position 82,987 of record NZ_JBCOIQ010000003.1, on the reverse strand, counting down.
GCGTGTTCCTGACGCTCGAGGACCATTACCGCGATATGTGCGATATCGAGTTCACCATCGAGCAGGGCAAGCTCTGGATGCTCCAGACACGCGTGGGTAAACGCACTGCCATCGCCGCCCTGCGCATCGCCATCGAAATGGTCGAGGAAGGCCTGATCACCCGCGAAGAGGCCGTGAGCCGTATCGATCCCGCGCAACTCGACCAGCTCCTGCACCCGCAGTTTGACGCCTCCAAGAGGTACGAGGCGCTGGCCAGCGGTCTGAACGCCAGCCCCGGCGCCGCCGTGGGCGAGGTCGTGTTCTCGAGCGATGACGCCGTCGCGCGCGCAAACGAGGGTCATAAGGTTATCTTGGTCCGTTGGGAGACCAACCCCGACGACTTGAAGGGCATGGTCGCCGCCGAGGGCATCCTGACCAGCCACGGTGGCAAGACGAGCCATGCCGCCGTTATCGCCCGCGGTATGGGTACGCCCTGCGTCTGCGGCGTTGAGCGCTTCCACATCGATGCTGCCGAGAAGGTCGTGCGCATCGAGGGCAGCGACCGCGTGCTGCACGAGGGCGACATCATCTCCATCGACGGCACCCAGGGCATCGTCGTCGACGGCGCCGTTGATCTGGTTTCGGCTGAGCTCACCGGCGACCTGGACACCATCCTGTCCTGGGCCGACGAGATTCGTCTGGACGAGACCGATGGCCACGCCAACCATGTGCGCGTCAACGCCGACAACCCTGAGGATGCCGAGCTCGCACTCGAGTTTGGCGCCGAGGCTATTGGCCTGTGCCGCACCGAGCACATGTTCCTGGGCGACCGTAAGAACATCATCCAGAGCTTTATCCTGTCCGACGATGAGGCCGTGAAGCAGCGGGCCCTCGCCGATCTGCTCAAGGTTCAGACGGAGGACTTCCTGGCCATGTTCAAGACCATGTCCGGTCGCGATGTGGTCGTTCGTCTGCTCGATCCGCCGCTTCATGAGTTCTTGGATAATCCTCGCGAGCTCGAGGTTGCCATCACCAAGAAGGAGGCCGCTGGCGCCAGCGAGGAAGAGCTTGCCGCCCTGCGTGCCCGCCTGCGTCGCATCGACGGCATGGTCGAGTCCAACCCGATGCTCGGCCTGCGCGGCGTGCGCCTATCCGTCGTCTTTAGCGATCTGCCGCTCATGCAGGTTCGCGCCGTCGCCACGGCTGCTGCCTGCCTTATCAAGGAGGGCGTCGACCCGCGTCCCGAGATCATGGTTCCGCTCGTCTCCATCACGGCCGAGCACGTCCAGACCCGCGAGGTCATCGAGCGCGTGATCGCCGAGGTTTCCGTCGAAGAAGGCGTCGAGCTCAATATTCCCGTGGGCACGATGCTCGAGCTGCCGCGCGCCTGCATGGTCGCTGACGAGATCGCCCACCATGCCGACTTCTTCTGCTTTGGCACCAACGACCTCACCCAGACGACCTTCGGTTTCTCGCGTGACGACGCCGAGGCTAAGTTCATCCCGCTGTACATGCATAAGAAGATTCTGAAGGACAACCCCTTCGAGACCATCGATACGGCAGTACTCGAGCTGGTACGCATGGCCGTCGAGAAGGGCCGTGCCACCAACCCCGACATGCACTTTGGCGTGTGCGGCGAGCACGGCGGCGACCCCAAGTCCATCAAGGGCCTGTTTAACGTGGCCGACGTGGACTACGTGTCCTGCTCGCCCTACCGCGTGCCCCTCGCGCGATTGGCTGCCGCCCAGGCCAAGCTCGAGGCCAAGCGTCCCGCCTAACGTTTTGGGCGTAGACGCCTAGTGTAGCCCCCCTTCATGCCGCCCGTCTCATTTGTGAGACGGGCGGTTATCATGTGCGGGTTTTGTCTTTTTGTCTGCGTAAAAAATTGTTCTTGCAGCAGAAACCCGCGCGTGTATACTCGAATACGTTTGTTCAACTACGTGCCGGCCATGGTGGTACGGCACCTCTAGAAGAGTAAGGAATTGCACATGGATTACATCCGCGCAATCGAGCGTCAGCAGATCCGCGAGGACATTCCTCAGGTTCGCGTCGCCGACAACGTCAAGGTTCACTACCGCATTAAGGAAGGCGACCGCGAGCGCATCCAGGTCTTCCAGGGCGACGTCATCCGCATGGCCGGCGCCGGTGCCCGCGAGACCTTCACTGTCCGCAAGATGTCCTTCGGTGTCGGTGTTGAGCGTACCTTCCCGCTTCACAGCCCCAAGATCGCCAAGCTCGAGGTCGTTCGTCATGGTCGCGTCCGTCGCGCCAAGCTGTACTACCTCCGCGACAAGGTGGGCAAGGCTGCTCGCATCCCCGAGAAGCGCTAAGAAGATCGCAGCGTCTGTCCACTCGTTTGGACACAAGGGTCACCTTCGGGTGGCCCTTCTTTTTATCTGATTTGCATGCAAGGAGGGCCTGGTATGGCCAACATGACGAGCTCGGTTTCGGCATCGCAGGTTGCCGGTGAGCTGGCGAGCGCCACGTTTGAGGAGATTCCCGCCCTCGTGGAGCATTATCGCGAGGACCCGCGCCAGCAGGTGATCAAGGCTTGCGAACGCGCCCTCAAACGCCATGCCAAAGAGCTTGCCGAGCGCGAGCGCGTCAATGACATGTACGAGCTTATGCATGAGCTTGGCGGCGATGGAGTGGTCGTTGGTGTCGACGAGGTGGGTCGCGGATCGGTGGCCGGTCCTTTGACGGTATGCGCTGTCTGCCTTCCTATGGAGCCGCGCGTCTGGGGCATCAACGATTCCAAAAAGCTCACGCCGGCGCGCCGCGAGTTGCTCTCAGTGAAGATTGCCGAGGTGGCGACGGCGATCGGTTTTTGCCATATCGCGCCTAAGGATATCGATGAGATGGGCATGGCCCGTGCTATCCGTACCGCCGTTGCGGGCGCCGTGGCCGATACGGGGCTCGAGCCCGATTGCGTGCTTATGGATGGCAACCCCTTGGGCGCCGTTCCTAACGAGCGCGATGTGGTTAAGGGCGATGCCAAGATCGCCTGCATCGCCGCGGCGTCCATCATGGCCAAGGTCACGCGTGACGAGATGATGGTCGAGTACGACGCCGAGTATCCCGAGTACCATCTGGCCGAGTCGAAGGGCTATGCGAGCCCCGAGCACATCGAGGCCATTCGCAAACATGGACTTTGTCCGCTGCACCGCGTGAGCTTTTGCGGAAACTTTCTGCAGACTGAGCGCCTTTTCTAGGCCAATTGTGGAGACATGGACCTCTGGGGTTTTATAAACCTGCTGGTAGCGGGCCGTATGCAACACCATTGTTGCGTACGGCCCGTTTTTTGACGGCATTTGGTCAGCTTTTGGTTTGCTTCCGGTACTTACCCGCATGAAAGGTGCCCTCATCATCGGGGCAATGCAGTGTGCGGGAAAGGAGACCCCATGAGTGCCGCAAGCAAAAAGAGCAAGACGCAGCAGCTCAAGGAGCGTTGGGAAAACGGCGAGCTCGACTCCGGGGCGATGACGCCCGAGTTTATCAAGGGACTCAGTCCCCGCGAGCTAGGCATGCTGGGCGAGCTGATCACCATCGACTACTTTAACGAGCGCGGCTACACCTTGCTGGAGCAGGGCTATCGTTGCACCGAGGGCGAGGCCGATCTGGTGCTGCTCGATGAGCTCGACGATGTCGTGGTGATGGCCGAGGTCAAGACGAGACGCGTCGCCCTGGATTGCACCACGCGGGTCTTTCCCGAGGAGGCCGTGGACGCCCAAAAGCAACGCCGCTACCGCCGCATCGCAAGCTGCTATCTCATGGAGCATTATCCGCTCAAGGCGATTCGCTTCGATGCTGTGGGTGTCACCATCCGCGGCGGGCATATCGCCGAGATCGAGCACCAGTACAACGCGTTCGATTGGCAGGTGTCGTGATGGCGTTCGAGACGTTTGCCGTTCACGCGGCCTGCATCCGCGGCGTCGAGGCGATTCACGTCACGGTCGAGGTCTCGCTTGCCGGTGGCGTTCCGGGCATCCAGATGCTCGGCATTCCGAGTATGGAGGTGATGGAGTCACGCGGTCGTATTCGCTGCGCGATGCGCTCCGCCGGGTTCGAGATCCCGCGCTCGGGCATTACCGTTAACCTGGCACCCGGCGATATCCGCAAGACAGGTAGCGGCTTTGACCTGCCCATCGCCATCGCGGTTCTAGCGGCCGATGAGCAGATTCCCCGTGACAACCTCGATCGCTGCCTTATCGCAGGTGAGCTTGGTCTGGACGGTACGGTGCTTCCCGTCAAGGGCGAGGTGGCGTTTCAGCTATTGGCTCGCGACATGGGGCTGTCTTTTATCGCCGGCAGGTCCGACCAGCATGTGCCACTCACGGGCGTGGATTGCGGCTTTATCGATCATCTGTCTCAACTTGCCCATGGCATGGGCGAGGCGGCTCGGCACTATCTGGATTCCGAGGGCGTCGAGGCGACCTTTGAGCCTGAGCTCGACTATGCCGACGTGCTGGGGCAGGAAGTCGCTAAACGCGGCATGGCGCTTGCGGCGGCAGGAGAACTCGGCTTGCTCATGATCGGGTCTCCGGGATCGGGCAAGACGATGCTCGCACGCCGTATGACCGGCATCCTGCCCGAGCTTTCCGTTGAGGATCAGCAGGAGGCACTGTGCATCCATTCGGTTTTGGGTGAGAACATTGATGGCTTGTTGGCGGGGCACCGCCCCTTCCGCAGTCCCCACCACAGTATTTCGACCGCAGGCCTTATCGGCGGCGGGCGCCCGGTGCACCCGGGTGAGATCAGCCTTGCTCATGGCGGCGTGCTCTTTTTGGACGAGCTTGCTGAGTTTCCCACTGGCGTGCTGCAGACGCTGCGTCAGCCCATCGAACGCGGCTACGTGAGGATCGTACGCGTCGACGGGGCTTTTACCTTCCCGTCGCGCTTTCAGCTGCTGGCTGCGAGCAATCCCTGCCCCTGCGGCTTTTTGGGCGATCGCGAGGTGCCGTGTCGCTGCTCGGCGGCGATGGTCGAGCGCTATCGGTCTAAACTGCGCGGTCCTTTGGCCGACCGTATCGACATGATGATCGATGTGACCCGTCCCGACCCTCAAGTGATTATCGAGGGTGCGGAGGGCATGTCGTCGGCCGAGTTACGTGACTACGTTGTGCGCGGTCGCGCCTTTCGCGCTTGGCGCGAATCCCGCATGGACGATGCGGATGCCGAGGCCGAGGATGACGAGACACGGTCCATTGACGGCGTCGTTTCGACCTTTGAGCTCGATGATGCGGCGGAGAAGTGTGTGCTCGGCCTGTCGAAGCGCACGCATCTCACAGGGCGTGGCATCGTGCGCCTTGTTCGCATTGCGCGCACGATCGCAGATGTCGCCGAGAGCGAGCAGGTGACGCAGGACCACGTGCTCGAGGCGGCGATGTACCAGGGAAGGAGGGACCAATGATGGCTGAGGGGACCTTCGAGCTGCATCCAGGTGACGCGTTGTATCCCGAGACCGTTTTGGAGCTTTCTGATGTACCTCAGACGCTCTATGTGCGCGGCAACCCCGAGGCGCTTTCGACGCCCGCGCTCTCCATCATCGGTGCGCGAAAGGCCTCGCCGTATGGTCTTGCCGTGGCAGAGCTTGCGGCGAAGGTGGCGGTTGAGGCGGGAGTGACGGTAGTTTCGGGCGGTGCGGTCGGTTGTGACCAGGCCTCGGGTTGGGCTGCGGTCAACGCCGGCGGCAAACACGTTGTGGTGCTGGGGACGGGCGCCGACGTGGTCTACCCGCGTTCGAGCGCGGGGCTGATTACGCGCACGCTTGATACGGGTGGCGCGGTCGTGTCGATCTCTCCGTGGGGCATGGGTCCGCGCAAGTTCGCCTTTCCGCGCCGCAATCGCGTAATCGCGGCCCTGTCGCAAGCCCTCTTTGTATCCGAGGCGGGTATGCCTTCTGGGACGTTTTCCACAGCCGAGGCTGCTATGGATTTGGGGCGCGAACTTCTTGCCGTGCCGGGGTCGATCCTATCGCCCGAGTCGCGTGGCACGAATTACCTCATTGCGAACGGTGCCTGCTGCATCGTCGACGAGGAATCTATCGAGATGGCTATCTCACGCATCTACGGAACCCTGCGCTACTCGCGCCCCGATGCTCCCGGCATTGCCGACCTGGATCCAACGCAGCAGACCGTGATGCATGCGCTCATCGCCTCTCCGCTCAAGGTCGACGACATCGCGGCGCTCGTCTCGCTCGATGCTGTCGGCGTACTCAAACTCTTGGGTTCGCTTGAACTCGAGGGTCTTATCGAGCGCATGATGGATGGAAGGTATGCGCCCTCCAAGTTTGCCCTTCACGCCCAGACACCCTTCGGTCACAATGGAAAACGTGTCAATTAGAAAGGTGTTTGCAGATGCAGTTCGATCAGGTGACAGTTATCGGTGGCGGTCTGGCGGGTTCGGAGTGCGCGATCCAGCTGGCAGATCGCGGTTTTGCCGTAAAGCTGTGCGAGATGCGCCCCCAGGTGAGCTCCCCGGCTCACCATACCGATCACCTGGCAGAGCTCGTCTGCTCGAATTCGTTTAAGTCGACCCGTCCGGATTCCGCGGCTGGTTTGCTGAAGGCCGAGCTTGAGCGCATGGGTTCAGTCCTGCTCGATTGCGCCCATCGCGCGGCTGTTCCCGCCGGTGGCGCCTTGGCGGTCGACCGTGTTACATTCTCCGAGCTTGTCGAGGCCGAGGTTGCCGCTCGTCCCAATATCGAGGTCGTGCACGGTGAGGTCACACAGATTCCCGAGGGTCACGTGGTCATTGCCGCGGGCCCGCTGTGTTCACCGGCGCTGAGCGAAGAGGTTATGAAGCTCGTCGGTGGCGATGCCCTGGCATTCTTTGATGCGGCGGCGCCGATCGTCGATGCCTCCACGCTCGATATGGACGTGCTGTTCTCGCAGTCGCGCTACGAGGAGCAGGGGAGCGGCGACTATCTCAACGCTCCGCTCAACAAGGAGGAGTACGAGGCCTTTATCGAGGCGCTTACCACGGCCGACCGCGTGGTGCTCAAAGACTTTGAGGGCGGCGATCTGTTCCAAGCCTGCCAGCCTGCCGAGGAAGTTGCGCGCACCGGCAAGGACGCCATTCGCTTTGGCGCCATGAAGCCCGTCGGCCTCACCGACCCGCGTACCGGACGTCGCCCCTGGGCGGCGATTCAGCTGCGTGCCGAGAACAAGGAGAAGACCGCTTATAATCTGGTGGGCTTCCAGACCAACCTGACCTTTGGCGAGCAGAAGCGCGTCTTCCATATGGTGCCGGGCCTGGAGAACGCTGAGTTCTTCCGCTACGGTGTCATGCACCGCAATACCTTTGTCGACGCCCCACACGTGCTCGATGGCACCTTTGCCGTGCCCGGTACCGGCGTGCGCCTGGCCGGTCAGATCACCGGCACCGAGGGGTACATGGAAGCCGTGGCGACAGGTCTGCTCGCGGCGCTCAACACCTATGCCGAGGCTATCGGTGCCGCGGGCGTCGAGTTGCCGCGTGTGGGTGCCCTGGGTGCGCTCGTGGGCTATGCGACCGATCCTGCCACCGTGGGCTATCAGCCCATGCATGTCAACTTTGGCCTGGTGCCGCCACTCGAGGATGGTAAGCGCCGCAGCAAGCGCGACCGCTACCAGGCCTATGCGGACCGTGCGCTCGAGGCCCTTGATGCCTATCTGGCCACTCGCCCCGACCTGTTTGGGGGCGACCGGTCATAGCTTTTGACCTGTACGACACCGTCGACTCGTTTATCGCCTATATCGCACGTGTCGAGGGACTTTCTCCCAACACGGTGACGGCCTATGGCTCGAGGCTGGAGCGCTTTGCTGCCTGGTGCGAGCGCGAGGATATCGATGCTTTTGCTGCCGACGTGCGCACCATTCGTCGCTATCTTGCCGAGCTTTCGCGTGACCAGGTGGCTCCCCGAACGCTTGCGGCGCATCTGTCTGCCATTCGCTCGCTCTATCGGTGGATGGCTGCCGAGGGGATTGTCGAGGGTGATGCGGTCTCGGCGATCGCATCGCCCAAGCTGCCGCGTGACCTGCCGGGCGTCCTTACGACCCAGCAGGTCGAGGCGCTGCTCAAGACGCCTGACACCTCGACGCCCGCGGGACTGCGCGATGCGGCGATGCTCGAGCTGCTCTATGCATCCGGCGCCCGTATCTCTGAGCTCGCGGCACTCAATGTGGAGTCCATCGCTTGGTCCGAATGCACGCTGCGCCTGTGGGGCAAGGGGGGCAAGGAACGTATCGTCCCTCTGTATCGTCGTGCGCTCGAAGTGACGCGTCTCTATATTGAGGAGGGGAGGCCGGAGTTGCTCTCTCGTGCAAAGCGCCGCGACCTCGCTACCGGGCCGCATCCGCTGCTTATATCGGCGCGCGGCAATCGCATGAGCGCCGCCATGCTCCGGCGGCGGTTCCATATGCTGGCGACGCTCGCCGGCATTCCGGCCGACATCGCCCCGCATGCGATGCGCCATACCTTTGCGACCGACTTGCTCGAGGGCGGTGCGGACCTGCGCTCGGTTCAAGAGCTGCTGGGTCATGCGAGCCTGTCCACGACGCAAATCTACACGCATCTCACGCCCGATCGGCTCAAACGTGCCGTGGCTCAAGCCCATCCCCGCGGCGAATAGTGGCTGGGACGTCCCGCGTCGCACTCAGGTGTGTGGTTTTGATTGCGGGTTGGCAGGAAGATGCATTCCTGCTATCATTCATCGGGTTGCTTCACGGCAACATGTTTTTATCACGCACGCGCGGCTACTTCATACCGTGGTGCCCGGGCTTTGGTAGCACATGTCCGGGTTGGTTTTGGAGGATGACCCCGCGCGGAGGCAAACCACAGGAGGTTTAACATGGCTACCAAGATTAATATCCGCACCCTGCTCGAGGCCGGCTGCCACTTCGGTCACCAGACCCGTCGCTGGAACCCCAAGATGAAGCCGTTCATCTTCGGTGAGCGCAACGGCATCTACATCCTCGACCTCAAGCAGACCATCCTCGACGCCGACCAGGCCTACACCTTCGTCAAGAACGTCGCCAAGGGCGGCAACGTGCTGTTCGTCGGCACCAAGAAGCAGGCTCAGGAGGCCGTCAAGAACGCTGCTGAGCGCGCCAACATGCCTTACATCAACCAGCGTTGGCTCGGCGGTATGCTGACCAACTTCGTCACCATCCGCTCCCGCATCAACCGCATGGAGGAGCTCGAGGCCATGGTCGAGGACGGCCGCATGGCAGTGCTCCCCAAGAAGGAGCAGGCTGTTCTCGGCAAGGAGCTCACCAAGCTCCAGACCAACCTCGGTGGCGCCCGCGACATGAAGGGTCTGCCCCAGGCTCTCTTCGTCATCGACACCAAGCGCGAGGAGAACGCCATCAAGGAGGCTCAGCGCCTGAACATCCCCGTCGTCGCTCTGATCGACACCAACTCCGATCCCGACGAGGTCGAGTACGGCATCCCCTGCAACGATGACGCTATCTCTGCTGTCACCCTTATGTGCGAGCTCATGGCTGACGCCTGCCTCGCTGGCTCTGGTAAGGAGCAGGTCTCCGAGGCCGAGATGGCCGCTGAGCCCAAGGCCGAGTAAATCAGTCTTAGTTAATTCTTTTTCATCTCTTTGAAAGGAACCACAATGGCCCAGATTACCGCCGCTATGGTCAAGCAGCTCCGCGAGATGACCGACTCCCCGATGATGGAGTGCAAGAAGGCTCTCGTCGAGGCTGACGGCGACATGGACGCCGCTGTCGACGTTCTGCGTAAGAACGGCCTTGCCAAGGCTGCCAAGAAGGCTGGCCGTGAGACCAACGAGGGCGCTGTCGCCGCGTTCGTCTCCGAGGATGGCAAGACCGGCGCTCTGCTCGAGCTCTCCTGCGAGACCGACTTCGTTGGCTCTAACGCCAAGTTCACCGGCTTTGCTTCCAAGGTCGCTGAGGTTGTCGCTACCACCGAGCCTGCTGACGTCGACGCTCTGCTCGAGAAGCCGATGGGCGAGGAGACCGTTTCCTCCGAGCTCACCGAGATGATTCACATCATGGGCGAGAACATGAAGATCTCCCGCTTCGCTGCCCGCAAGGCTGAGAACGGCGCGCTCGCTTCTTACATCCACATGGGTGGTAAGATCGGCGTCCTCGTCGAGTTCGCCTTCGAGAAGGCTGAGACCGCTCAGGCTGAATCCTTCAAGACCTTCGCTCACGACGTTGCCCTTCAGGTTGCCGCCGTCGCCCCGATCTGCGCTACCCGCGATCAGGTTCCGGCCGAGACCGTCGAGCACGAGAAGCAGATCTACATGGCTCAGGCTGCCGAGTCCGGTAAGCCCGAGGCTATCCAGGAGAAGATGGCTGTCGGCCGTCTGGAGAAGTTCTACAAGCAGTCCGTGCTCACCGAGCAGGAGTTCATCAAGGACAGCTCCCTCACCATCAAGAAGTACGCTGAGCAGGTCTCCAAGGAGCTCGGCGACACCATTACCGTCGTTGCCTTTGACCGTCTGGTCCGTGGCGAGTAAATAAGCTCTTGTAGCTGGTAATGAGCAGGCTGTGGGTTTTACTCACAGCCTGCTTTTTCATGGCTCTTCTTAGAGCCTTTGATAGAATGTTGAGAGTTCAATCTAAAGGAGGATCGCTTTGTTCGACATCCGATATAAACGCGTGCTTCTTAAGCTTTCCGGCGAAGCGCTGATGGGCGACGGCCAATATGGCATCGACCCCAAGGTTACCGACCATCTTGCTAAGCAGGTCAAGGAGCTGCTCGCCGTTGGCCATGAGGTCGGCGTCGTTGTCGGCGGTGGCAATATTTTCCGCGGCATGGCAGGCGCTGCCGGTGGCATGGAGCGTGCTCAGGCCGACTACATGGGCATGCTGGCAACCGTTATGAACGCGCTCGCCCTGCAGGATGCCTTCGAGCATAACGATGTTCCCTGCCGCGTGATGAGCGCTATCCAGATGAACGAGATCTGCGAGCCCTATATTCGCCGTCGCGCCATCAACCACCTTTCCAAGGGCAACGTCGTTATTTTTGCCGCCGGTTCGGGCAATCCGTACTTTACGACCGACACCGCCGCGGCTCTTCGTGCGTGCGAGATCGGCGCCGAGATTCTGATTAAAGCCACCAAGGTTGACGGCATCTACGACAAGGATCCCGTCAAGTTCGCCGACGCCGTCCGTTTTGACAAGATTACCTATCACGAGGTTCTCGTCCGCGGTCTGCAGGTTATGGATTCCACGGCTACGGCACTGTGCCAGGACAACCGTATGCCGATTTTGGTCCTCAACATCGATGGTGAGGACACCGTCAAGCGCGCGCTTTCGGGTGAGCCCGTCGGCACGCTCGTCTATCAGGAGGATTAAGCATGGCAGAGAACATCACCGCCCATATGGACAAGTCGCTCGAGTCCCTCAAGCATAACTTCTCCAAGGTCCGTACCGGCCGCGCCAATGCCAACATTCTGTCCGACATCACCGTCGATTATTACGGTGTTCCCACGCCGGTCACGCAGGTTGCCGCCGTCAAGACCCCCGAGGCCCACATGCTGCTCATCGAGCCGTGGGACAAGGCACTCATCAATGCTATCGTCAAGGCCATCGGCGCTTCCGATCTGGGTATTACCCCCAACTCCGATGGCACCGTCGTTCGTCTTCCGTTCCCGGCTCCCACCGAGGAGCGCCGTCGCGAGCTCGTCAAGGAGTGCCGCGAGTACGCCGAGCAGGCCAAGGTGTCTATCCGTAACATCCGTCGCGACTTCAACAACAAGCTCGAGCGCGATGAGGAGCTCACCGAGGACGATGTCCGTCGCGAGCAGGCCAAGGTCCAGAAGCACACCGATGAGTATGTCGCCAAGGTCGAGGAGCTTCTGAAGGAAAAAGAAGCCGAGGTCATGGAGATCTAAGGTGCAATACGACGAGTATAAACTGGTCGAGTACTTTGCCGACGCCCCTACGGGCGTCGGTTTTTCCGACCTTGACCTCAATAACATTCCGCACCATATCTCGTGCATCATGGACGGCAACGGTCGTTGGGCCACGTCGCGCGGTCTTGCGCGCACCGAGGGCCACAAGGCGGGTATCGTCTCCCTTCGCGAGATTATTACCGCCTGCGTGCGTCTGGGCGTCGACGTGCTTTCGGCCTATGCGTTTTCTACCGAAAACTGGAACCGTCCGCAGCATGAGGTCAACGTCTTGATGCACCTGTTTGCCAAGACGTTCATCGACGAGCTGCCGCTTCTGAAGCGCGAAAACGTGCGTGTTGTCTTTTTGGGTGATATTTCCGCGCTGCCCAAGAAGACCCGCGACGTTTTTGAACGCGGTCTTGCCGAGTGCGCCGATCACACCGGTATGACGCTGGCGCTTGCCGTCAACTACGGCGCGCGTGCCGAGATTACCCGCGCTGTCCGTCAGATCGCACTCGACGTTGTCGCCGGTAAGATTGATCCTGCCGCAATTGATGACGACATGTTGGCTTCCCACCTCTATACCGCCGGTCTTCCCGATCCTGAGCTTGTGATTCGCACCTCTGGTGAGCTGCGCCTTTCGAACTATCTGCTGTGGCAGGTAGCTTATTCCGAGTTCTACGTCACCGATACCTATTGGCCCGACTTTGATCGTTGGGGTCTTGTCGATGCCATTTTGGCCTATCAGGGCCGTGACCGTAGGTTTGGTGGACTGAGCAAGACCGAGGAGGCTTAATCGTGTCCGATCGTCCCAAGGCATCTGCTCCCAAGACGCCTGCGCGTAAAGCTGCCACTGCGGGAGCGCCTGCAGCGAAGAGCGGCAGCGGTTCGTGGCTGGCGGGCTTTATTACCCGTGCCGCCGCCGGTATCGTCTACGCCGTTGTCTTTATCCTGTGCCTGGTTTTGGGTATCGTGCCCACTGCCATCTTTGTTTCCGTCATGAGCGGTCTGTGCTGTTATGAGTTTTTCCGTATGACGAGGCTCGATGGCAAGATGGCTAACGAGCGCATGGGTATCGCTGCCGCCGTACTCTTTCCGCTGTCGGCGTTGGGCGATTCGATGTTGCTGAATGCCCTGCTTTTTGCCCTGATGCTCGCTGTGGGCATTTGGTATGTCTGGTCGCCGCGTACCCGCATCTCTGATGTGGCCGTGACGCTCATGGGTCCCATCTACACTGGCTTTATGCTGTCGGCTATCGTGCTGCTGCGCGATGCCGTGCCCGGTTTTGCCGGCGCCCTGCTTTCAGTGGGCGTTTGCGCGTCCCTTTGGGTCTCCGATTCGTTTGCCTACATTGTGGGCAGCCGTATCGGCAAGCACAAGATGGTTCCCAAGATCTCTCCCAAAAAGAGCTGGGAGGGGTTTGTCGGCGGCATCCTGGGCTCGGTTTTGATTTGGCTCATCCTGTGGGCGACGCACTTCTACAAGCTCAGCCTGCCCTATGCGCTGCTGTGCGGCGTGGTCGTGTCCATCCTGGGCGTTATCGGAGACCTCATCGAGTCGCGCATCAAGCGCGGTGTGGGCGTTAAGGATTCCGGTAACCTTATCCCGGGCCACGGCGGCATGCTCGATCGTAGCGATTCGCTCATCTTTGGCTGCATTACCGCTCAGCTGCTTTTGATGATCGGAGGCGTGCTGTAATGTCATTCCAGACGACGTATGGCCCCGATGGACGCCTCCGTGTTGCCATCCTGGGTTGTACGGGCTCTATCGGCACCCAGGCACTCGATGTGTGCCGTCAGCATGCCGATCGCCTGCAGGTGACGGCGCTGTCCGTTAATTCCAGCACCTCTGAGCTCGTTGCCGCTGCCCGCGAGTTCTCGGTTCCGGCGGTTGCCGTGGCCGATGTCGCTCACGGCGATGACGCCGTGCTGCAGGAGTTGCCCGAGGGAACGAAGCTCGGCGTTGGCGCGCAGGCGGTTTGCGAGCTCGCGCGTCGCGACGATGTCGACTGCGTGCTCGTTGCTATTGTGGGCGCCGCCGGTCTCGAGGCGAGCCATGCGGCCTTGACCTCTAATAAGCGCCTTGCCCTTGCCAACAAGGAGTCCCTCGTCGTCGGTGGCGACTTGCTTATGCCGTTGGCACAACCGGGCCAGCTTATTCCAGTCGACTCTGAGCACTCCGCCATCTACCAGTGCTATCTGGGGGAGGACCCGCGCGAGGCTCATTGTATTTGGCTTACCTGCTCGGGCGGTCCGTTCTTTGGCCGTACGCGCGACGAGCTCAATCGCGTGACGCGTGCCGATGCCCTCGCACATCCCACGTGGGCCATGGGTGCCAAGATCACCATCGACTCCGCCACCCTCATGAACAAGGGCCTAGAGCGCATTGAGGCCATGCATCTGTTTAACTGCGACCTCGATTTCATTAACGTGGTCGTGCAGCGTCAGTCCAAGATTCACTCTATGGTCGAGTTTGCCGACGGCTCCGTGATGGCGCATCTCGGTGCTTCCGACATGCGTATTCCCATCCAGTTCGCGTTCTCGTATCCCGAGCGTTGGGATACCCCGGCGCCTCGTATCGATTTCCGCGAGCTGGGGCAGCTCACGTTTGATGCTGCCGACATGGATACCTTCCGCTGTCTGGCACTGGCCGAACGTGCCGGCAAGACGGGTGGCACCATGCCGTGCGTGCTCAATGCCGCCAACGAGGTCGCCGTCGATGCCTTCCTGCACGATGGCTGCAGCTTTACCGATATCGATCGCATTGTGGAATCCTGCATGGATTCCCACGATATGCAGGCGGTCGATTCGTTTGAGCAGCTTCACGACATCGATGCATGGGCGCGTGAAAAGGCTGCGCAGGTGCTCGCCGCAACCCGTTCCTAACCCATAAGGATTGCTTTTTCGTTTTATGGATACTGTTCTGAGCGTTCTCTCATCGGTCTTTTGGGGCCTGCTGATGCTTTCCGTCCTCGTGTTTTTGCACGAGGGCGGCCACTTTTTGGCGGCGCGTGCCTGCGGCGTCCGTGTGACCGAGTTCTTTTTGGGCCTGCCTTGCCGCTTTGACATCCATTACACGTCGCGTCGCATTGGAACCAAGTTTGGCGTGACCCCGCTGCTGCTGGGTGGCTACGCTGCCATCTGCGGTATGGATCCGACCGACGTCTCGTGTGCCGATCGCGTGCTCGCGGCTATCTATCGTCATGGTCGCGTGACCGTGGCCGACCTTGCTGTCGAGCTCGAGCTATCCGAGGAGGTTGTGCTCGAGGCATGCGCCTTGCTCTTGGGTTGGGGCTCTATCGCGCCTTGGTATGAGGAAGGGGAGAAGCCCTCGCCGAGCTACTATCCCACCAAGTATCAGACGCTGCCGCGAGACGCGGCGGGTTACACCACCTTTGACGGCCGCCGTTTCGATCGAGAGCATGCGACTACCGAGGGCGATGTGTGGGAGCTGCCGTGCGGCGAAGCCGAGTTCCTTGCGCAAGAGCGTTCGCATACCTATCTGGGCCAGGGTTTTCTCAAACGCGCCTTTATGCTGCTCGCGGGCATTCTCGTCAATATCCTGACGGGCTTTTTGCTGCTTATGAGCATCTACTCTATTGCGGGTGTCACCGTGCCGATGGATACCAACGTGATCGGTCAGGTTGACGAGGGGTCTATTGCCGCCAAGGCGGGTATCGAGGGCGGCGACGCGATCCTTTCGGTTGACGGAGTATCGTGCTCTACCTGGATGGACGTTTACGATGCCATCGGCAAGGCCGCCGGTAAGGACGATATCGCCATTGAGTATGAGCGCGACGGCAAGCAGCATTCGACCTCGGTTGCGCTCAAAGAGGACGAGCGCCTAGGTGCGTATGCCTCTACGCAGGTGGTCCGTTTAGACCCCATCACGTCGGCTCGCCTTTCGTTCTCCTGTGTCGCGCAGACAGCGGAGGGCGTGATGCGCCTGCTCCAGCCGCAGCATACGATGGAGATTCTCGATCAGTCTTCTTCGATCGTGGGCATTAGCGTTATGTCCTCACAGGCTGCTGCTGCCGGCCCTGCCACGTTCCTTTCGTTTGCCGCCCTCATTTCGTTCTCGCTTGGCTTTATGAACCTGCTGCCCATCCCACCACTCGATGGCGGCAAGCTGGTCATCGAGATCATTCAAAAGATTGCTGGCCGCGAGCTTCCGCTCAAGGTCCAGACGATTGTGAGCTATGTGGGCATCGCGCTCTTTGCGCTGCTGTTTGTCTATATGCTTCGTTCCGACGTCCTTCGATTTATCCTGTAGGGGAGTGTTTGGATTGTCTTTATCCCATCCTTTGCCTCGCGAGTTGACGCGCCCCGTGCATGTGGGCGGTGTGCAGATCGGTGGCGGCGCGCCGGTGGTGGTCCAATCCATGACCTGCACCGATACCGCTGATGCCCAGGCAACGCTTGCGCAAGTGTGCGCGTTGGCGCAGGCTGGCTGCGATATCGTGCGTGTGAGCGTGCCCACCGAGGCCGCGCTTGAGGGTTTCCGCACCATCTGTGCCGAGTCTCCGGTGCCAATCGTTGCCGATATCCACTTTAACCACAAGCTGGCCATTGGCGCTGTGGAGGCCGGTGCCGCCAAGCTCCGCATCAATCCCGGTAATATCGGCGATTGGGCCAAGGTCGATGCTGTCATCGATGCCGCGGGTGCTGCGGGCTGCGCAATTCGCATCGGTGTCAACGCTGGTTCGCTTGAGCAGGATATCGCCGAGCGCGACGACCTCACGCAGCCCGAAAAGCTCGTGATGTCGAGCGAGCGCTTCGTCAAGCACTTTGAGGACCGCGGCTTTACGAACATTGTGCTTTCGGCCAAGGCCCATAGCGTGCAAACGACGCTCGATACCTATCGAGCCCTGTCGCGTGAGATTCCCCACGTTCCGCTTCACCTGGGCGTGACGGAGGCGGGGACCAAGCTCCAGGGCACCATCAAGAGCTCTGTAGGCTTGGGTATCTTGCTTTCCGAAGGCATTGGCGACACCATGCGTGTGTCGCTCACAGCCGATCCGGTTGAGGAGCCGCCGGTTGCCTGGGGTATTCTGCAGTCGTTGGGCCTGCGTCGCCGTGGCCCCGAGATTGTCTCGTGCCCCACGTGCGCCCGCTGCCAGGTTAACCTTATTCCCATTGCCGAGGAAGTAACCGAGCGGCTTAAGAACTATACCGCGCCGCTTTCGATTGCCGTTATGGGATGTGCCGTTAATGGCCCCGGCGAGGCTTCTGATGCCGACCTGGGCGTTGCTTGCGGACGTGGTCAGGCCTTGCTCTTTTCGCATGGCCAGATCATTGGTAAAGTAGCTGAGGACCAAATTGTCGACGCGCTTATGGCAGAGGTCGACAAGCTTATTGAGGAGAAATAAATGACCCGAGCAATGTATATGTCTAAGCTCTATGCGCCGACGCTTAAAGAGGATCCGGCGGACGCTGAGCTCGCCAGTCACCGCCTGCTGCTCCGTGCCGGCATGATCCGCAAGGAGGCCGCCGGCCTGTATTCCTACCTGCCGCTTGCCTGGCGCTCGATCCGTAAGATCGAGAACATCGTGCGCGACGAGATGGACGCTGCCGGCGCCCAGGAGCTTATGATGCCTATCATGGTCGACGCCGAGTTGTGGCGCGAGTCCGGCCGCATCGACGCCTATGGCAAGGAGCTTGTGCGCTTTGACGACCGTCATGGTCGCGAGTTCGTCCTGGGCCCCACGCACGAGGAGACCGTCACGGCCCTGGTGCGCAACGAGCTACGCTCCTATAAGCAGCTGCCCGTCAACCTGTATCACATTCAGGACAAGTTCCGCGACGAGTTCCGTCCCCGCTTTGGCCTGATGCGCGGCCGCGAGTTCATCATGAAGGACGCCTACAGCTTCTCCGCCACGCAGGAGAGCCTGCAGGAGGAGTACGACAAGATGAAGCAGGCGTACGCCAATATCTGCGAGCGCTGCTACATCAAGGCTCTGCCCGTCGTCGCCGATTCTGGCGAGATCGGTGGCGATACCTCCGTCGAGTACATGGCTTTGGCTGACGCCGGCGAGGCTTCGCTCGTCTACTGCGACGATTGCGGCTTCGCTGCCGATGACGAGGCTGCAAGCACCAAGGTCGTCGTGACCGAGGGTCCTGGTGACGGTACGCTCACCAAGGTTGAGACTCCGGGCATGGGCACCATTGAGGCTGTTGCTAAGTTCTTTGGGTTCCCCGAGAACGGCACGCGCAAGTCGCTGGCACTCATCGACGCCGAGGGCAAGCCGGTCGTGGCCATTGTTCCGGGCGATCACGAGCTCAACGATTGCAAGGCCGAGCACGTCTTTGGCAAGGGCTATCGCATGATGACCGACGAGGAGCTTCAGGCGAACGGTCTGCACAAGGGCTTTATCGGACCGGTTAACCTGCCCGATGGCATTCGTCTGGTCTGCGACGAGAGCCTGCGCGAGTCCAAACAGTGGGCCTGCGGTGCCAACGAGGTCGATTATCACTTTACCGGTGCCTGCCCCGAGCGCGACTTTACCGTCGATGAGTGGGCCGATCTGGTCACCGTTGTCGCCGGCGACCCCTGCCCGCACTGCGGCAAGCCGCTCTCCGCTGCCCGCGGCATCGAGGTTTCTCAGGTCTTCCAGCTGGGCACCAAGTATTCCGAGGCCATGGGTGCCACCTTTATGGATGAGGACGGCAAGGAGAAGCCGCTCATCATGGGTTGCTACGGCGTGGGCGTGTCCCGCTCGCTTGCTGCCGTCGTGGAGCAGCACAACGACGAGCACGGTATCGTCTGGCCGGTCTCCGTTGCCCCGTACGAGGTCGCGGTGATTCCGCTTGATCCCAAGAAGGAAGAGTGCGCTACCGTCTGCGAGCAGATTGTTGATGGCCTGTGTGCCGAGGGTATCGAGGTCGTCGTCGACGATCGCGATGAGCGTCCGGGCTTTAAGTTTGCCGATAACGACCTCATGGGCTTCCCGTATCAGGTGGTTCTGGGCAAGCGCGGCCTTAAGAATGGCACCGTTGAGCTCAAGGACCGTGCCACGGGTGAGCGCGAGGATGTGGCGATCGACGAGGTCGTCGCCAAGGTCGCCGAGCTTGTGAAGGCAGCACGCCGTTAATCGACGATTTCGCTTGTAGTTCGATATACGGGACGGCCCCGCATTTCTCCAGATCGGGGAGATGCGGGGCCGTCCTTTTATCTTGTGGCATCCTCGATATCTAAAAGGAAAACCCCACAGCCCATGCGAGCTGCGGGGTTTTCCTTGTGCCTCCGATGCGAAATAAATCGCTCAGATATTACTGATAATCGACGACGTCGATCCAGTTCTTCAGGAACTCATCGTTCACGTTGCGCTTACGAGCGAGCTCGGAAGCGGCGACGATGCTCGTCCACTGACGCACGACCTGCATGGGCATGTCGGCGCGGTCGCAGTAGAGCTCCAGGTAGGCCTCAGCCTGATCCTTGCTGTTGAGGGCAAAGAGCAGGTAGGTGGTGGCAACGTCGGCAGCAGGGGAGCCCTGGGTGGCGTGTGCCCAGTCGCACACATAGAGCTGGCCGTCGTCGCCGACGATGACGTTGGAGGGGTTGAAGTCGCCGTGGCAGACCTTGAACTCCTTGGTCATGCCGTCCAGACGCTCCTGAAGGTTGTAGCGCGTGGTGGCATTGAGCTGATCAAGGCTGTCGATCATGCGGGCGAACTTGTCGCGCTGACGGTTGAGCAGCGGGGAGGTGTAGCCGTGGATCTCGATCTGGAGGTCGACGAACATCTCGAGGTACTCACCAAAGCGCTGGGGCTCGGCAGTCATCTTCTCGGCAAGGGTGGTGCCCGGAACCTTCTCGGTCACGAGCGCCCAGCCGTTGGCGTTCTCGAGCTGGGAAACCTCGAGAGCCTTGGGGCTACGGATGCCGCACTCATTGATGCGGGCAAGATTCAAAGCCTCGTTGAACACGTCGGAGACAGGCTTGGTCTCGTTAAAGACCTTGACGATCTTGTCGCCCAGGTCGTAAACGACCTTGTTGCCACGGCGGACGAGCTCGGTCTTGGAATCGGGTAGCAGCATGGTTGCATCCTTTCAACGATGCGATAGAAGCGACGGCGGGGGTGTGTGAAACACCCGTGCACCCCCGCCGCAAAAAACCGTGCTAAAAACTAGCAGACGGCGTAGTCCTGGGGCTCGCGGCCGTAGTAGGCGTCCAGGTAGAGCTCCTTGATCTCGCTCATGAGCGGGTAGCGCGGGTTAGCGCCGGTGCACTGGTCGTTGAATGCCTGCTCGGTCATCTCGTCGAGGGTGTCGAGGAAGTACTGCTCGTCAACACCGTAGTCGGCGATGGTCTTCTTGACACCGATGAAGTCCTTGAGCTCCTCGAGCTTCGTGATGAAGTTCTCGAAGACCTCCTTGTCGTCCTTGCCCTCGATGCCGCAGTACTTGGCCATCTCGGCGTAGTTGTGCAGCGCGTTGGGGTAAGGATACTGGGAGAAGGTACCCATCTTGACGGGAGCCTCGGCGGCGTTGTAGCGCATGACGCGGGTCAGGATGACGGCGTTAGCGATGCCGTGGGGCAGGTGATGGAAAGCGCCGAGCTTGTGAGCCATGGAGTGGTTGAGGCCCAGGAAGGCGTTGGCGAAGGCCATACCGGCCATGCAGGAGGCGTTGTGCATCTCCTCGCGGGCGTGCGGGTCCTTGGCGCCGTTCGTGAAGCTGGAGGGCAGGTTCTCAAAGACGAGCTTGGCAGCGCGCTCGGAGAGGCCCTTGGTGTAGTCGGAAGCCATGATGGAGACGTAGGACTCGATGGCGTGGGTCATGACGTCGATGCCGGAGGCAGCGGTCAGGCCGCGCGGGGCGGTCATGCAGTTGTCGGCGTCGACGATAGCCATGTTGGGGAGCAGCGCGTAGTCGGCGAGCGGCCACTTGATGCCGGTCTCCTTGTCGGTGATGATGGCGAACGGCGTGCACTCGGAGCCGGTACCCGAGGAGGTCGGGACGGCGACGAAGTAGGCCTTCTTGCCCATCTCGGGGAAGGTGAAGATACGCTTGCGGATGTCCATGAAGTCCATGGCCATGTCCTCAAACTTGCACTCGGGGTGCTCGTACATCATCCACATGATCTTGCCGGCGTCCATAGCGGAGCCACCGCCGACGGCGATGATGACGTCCGGCTCAAAGAGAGCCATCTGCTTGGCGCCGCGACGTGCGCACTGCAGCGACGGATCGGGCTCGACGTCGTAGAAGCAGTCGTGGGCGATGCCCATCTCGTCGAGCTTGGCCTCGATGGCGCGGGTGTTGCCATTCTTGAAGAGGAACTGGTCGGTAACGATGAAGGCGCGCTTCTTGCCCATGACGTTGCCCAGCTCGTCGAGGGCGACGGGCGTGGAACCCTTCTTGAAGTAGACCTTCTCGGGAGCGCGGAACCACAGCATGTTCTCACGGCGCTCGGCCACAGTCTTAACGTTGATCAAGTGCTTCACCCCAACGTTCTCGGAGACGGAGTTGCCGCCCCAGGAGCCGCAGCCCAGGGTCAGAGACGGCTTCATGCCAAAGTTGTACAGGTCACCGATGCCACCGTGCGAGGACGGGGTGTTGATGACGATGCGGCAGGCCTTCATGACGTGCTCGAACAGGCTGATCTTCTCGGCCTGGGCGGGGTGCACGTACAGAGAGGCGGTGTGGCCCGGGCCACCGGCGAGCACCAGGTGCTCGGCCTTGTCGACGGCCTCCTGGAAGTCCTTGGCGTGGTACATGGCCAGGACCGGGGAGAGCTTCTCGTGGGAGAACTCCTCCTTGGCGGGGTCGGTGGAGGTGACCTCGGCGATCAGGATCTTAGTCTTGGCGGGAACCTCGATGCCGGCGAGCTCGGCGATCTTGGCGGCAGCCATGCCGGGGATGCGGTGATCGAGGGCGCCGTTCTTGAACATGGCGGCACGCAGGGCCTCCATCTCGGCACCCTGCTTGACGAAGTAGCAGCCGCGCTTCTGGAATTCGGCCTTGACCTGGTCGTAGATGGTGTCGATGACGGTCACGGACTGCTCGGAAGCGCAGATCATGCCGTTGTCGAAGGTCTTGGAGTGGATGATGGAGTTGACTGCGAGCAGAACGTCGGCGGTGTCGTCGATGACGACCGGGGTGTTACCGGCGCCAACGCCCAGGGCGGGCTTGCCCGAGGAGTAGGCGGCCTTGACCATGCCCGGGCCACCGGTGGCGAGGATGATGTCGACGTCGCGCATGACCATGTTGGTCAGCTCGATGGAGGGGACATCGACCCAGCCGATGATGCCCTCGGGGGCACCAGCCTTGACGGCGGCGTCAAGCACGAGCTTGGCGGCGGCGATGGTGCACTTGGCGGCAGCCGGGTGCGGGGAGATGATGATGGCGTTGCGGGTCTTCAGGCTGATCAGCGTCTTGAAGATCGCAGTGGAGGTGGGGTTGGTCGTCGGGATGACGGCGCCCACGATGCCGATGGGCTCGGCGATCTTGGTGATGCCGTAGGCCTCGTCGCGCTCCAGGACACCACAGGTCTTGGTGTTCTTGTAAGCGTTGTAGATGTACTCTGCGGCGTAGTGGTTCTTGATGACCTTGTCCTCAAGAACGCCGCGGCCGGTCTCCTCGATGGCCATCTTCGCCAACGGGATACGAGCCTTGTTGGCGGCCATGGCGGCCTCATAGAAGATCTTGTCGACCTGCTCCTGCGTGTACGTAGCAAAAAGCGCCTGGGCCTCTCGCATCTGAGCGAGCTTAGCCTCAAGCGCCTCTACGTTGTCCACAATTGCGGGAGTAGTGTTTTCCGGTGACTTTTTCACCATTTGTGTCTCCTTGCGATCGGAGATTTACCCTACGTCTTGCATGATAGCAAGAAATAATTCGGTAAACGGTAAGATTCCCGTAAAAGGCACACTAAAACGCTTCAATAAACTGAAACGTTTTAACTAGAACTATCTGCCTGCTGCATCTCCCCGCTTACCGCTTATTGGGGACAGACTTACATGAGTGCTTTCACTCATTTGGGACAGACATCGTTTTGCCATTTTGCCGTTCTGGGCCTGTTATTGCCGCTTATTGGATATAAATAGGTTGCAGGCTCAGCATTTCGCGTTGCTTCTCTCCTTTTAGGTGTTGCCTGAACAGTTTTGAAAGGAGAGATTATGCCCCGATGCGCCCGCCCCGTTTCGATCACCGGCTATTACCACGTCTTTGACCGCGGCAACTCCAAACAGATTATTTTTGAAGATGACTCCGACCGTTATCGTTTCTTATCGGATATCTCGGACAGGTTTGCGCGCCATGAAGTGGCGGTGTTGGCTTGGTGCCTTATGGACAATCACTTCCATTTGATGGTTGATGACCCATTTGACAACCTTTCAAAGGCAATGCAGTGCGCGCTGACGGCATATGCTAAGTATTTCAATGGAAAAACGGGGAGAACGGGACATCTGTTTGACAATCGCTATTCGCGGGTCGCGGTTGAGTCGGACACGCAGGCGGTGCAGCTGCTCGACTATATTCATCTCAATCCCGTGAAGGGTGCGCTTGACTCGCTCGATGCGTACCGCTGGTCAAGCTATAAGGCGTATCAGCTGGGCTATGATCCCTTTGACATCTGTGATGCGGCCCCTATGCTCGATATTGTCGGTGGCTCTCGTTGCTATTGCGAGCATCTCGAGGAAGTTGCCGGGCGCATCTGGTCAGTGGAGGTTCTTCCGCGCCGGCGGATCCCCGATGAGGAGGCCCTTTTCGTTGCGCGCGAAGTCCTGACGAGCATAGATCCTGCGTTGCTCAAGGCCCTGCCACGCCCCGAACGCGATGCCTGCCTGCTGGGGCTCAGGCGGGCACATCTCACGGTCAAGCAAATTGCCCGTATCACCGGTATCGGCGCCACAAGCGTGACCAAGGCTACTGCAGGCTGGAACGAGGCGGCCTGAGGTATGGATTGGGGCCGATCGATGCACTGTGAGCTTAGGAAAGCATTCATCTAAGTCTGTCCCCAATGTGTGCAAACACTCATGTAAGTCTGTCCCCAATGAGTGTCTCCCCAATGAGTGCAAAAAAGGCGCCCTCCGTGGGGGAGGACGCCTTTGGTAAGTTCTATATGAACGCGAGGTCTTTGACCCGGAGAGTCCGAGGTACTTGTTGGTAAGACCTTATTTAGGAGCGCGCAACCTTGCCGGACTTGAGGCAGGTGGAGCAAACGTTCATCTTGCGACGGTGACCATCGACGACGACGTAAACGCGCTGGATGTTGGGGCGGAACTTACGGTTGGTGACGCGGTGAGAGTGGCTGATGGAGCGACCGGCAACGGGGTGCTTACCGCAAACTTCGCAAACTTTGGACATAACTGACCCTCCTTGGGCGACAAACGAACATGTCGCGTTAACAAACAAGCCTGAACTATAGCACAGAAGCAGCTCCCTGTGCGTAATCTACACAGAGATATTCCTCTTTTGGCGATAGTGCTCACGCCACGGCCCTGGACGTAGATCCGATTTGCGTGCAGCAGAGGGGATTATGCCAGCTCGTGCGTGCGTTTTCAAGCTCGTCCCACAAATATATATAGGTTTATGGAGCATTGGGCTCCGTTTACGGATTGTTCTGTATTTATGCTCGCAATTAAGCTCGAGGTTGGCTACACTATCCCTTGACCATTAAAGGGGTACGAGATACCCACATGGAATTACATAGCTGCCAAAGAGCAGCCCTTCCTGTGGGTGTCTGGTCCGCTTTAAGCGGTCGGGCATCTATTTTTTTGACTGTGTCAGCAGTCAAGACATGTGAGGAAGGAGATCGATGGGCACGACTTCCCCCAAGGCGGTCATCATGGACGAGACCGCCGTCAATCGAGCGATGACCCGCATCGCGCACGAGATTCTCGAGCGCAACGAGGGCTGTGAAGACCTCGCTCTGGTCGGCATCGTCACGCGCGGCGACCTTCTGGCAAAGAAGCTCGCCGAGGAGATCAAGGAGATCGAGGGCGTCGACGTTCCGCTCGGCAGCCTGGACATCAGCTTCTACCGCGATGACTATGCGACCAATTTCGCTCCCGCGATCCACGCTACCAACATTCCCTTCAGCGTCGACGGCAAGCGCGTCGTGCTGGTGGACGACATCCTGTATACGGGCCGTACTATCCGCGCCGCTCTGGATGCCGTCATGGACCTGGGCCGTCCGAGCCGCATCGAGCTGGCAGTTCTCGTTGACCGCGGTCACCGTGAGCTCCCCATCTCGCCGGACTTTGTCGGCAAGAACGTTCCCTCGTCGCATGAGGAGAACGTGCACCTATATATGAAGGAAGTCGACGGCCACACCGCCGTCGAGATTAACGACGTCGCGCCGGGTTCCCACGTGGGCTCCGCGCCGCTGGGAGGTGAGTAGTACCGTGGCGTTCAACCATAAGCACCTGATCGACATTACCGAGTACTCCGAAGAGGACATCAAGCTCATCCTCGAGACCGCCAAGGCGTTCTCCGAGGTCAACGAGCGTGCGATCAAGAAGGTCCCCACGCTCAAGGGCAAGACCATCGTCAACATGTTCAACGAGCCCTCGACGCGCACCCGCAGCTCCTTCGAGCTCGCCGAGAAGCGCCTTTCGGCCGACAGCCTCAACTTTGGCGGCTCCTCGACCTCCACGGTCAAGGGCGAGAGCCTCGTCGACACCGTCGAGACCCTCAACGCCTACAAGATCGACTGCATCGTCGTTCGCGATAAGCACGCCGGTGCTCCCTACATCGTCACGCAGAACTCGCCCGCGAGCGTCATCTGCGCCGGCGACGGCAAGCACAACCACCCCACGCAGGCCCTGCTCGACCTGTACACCATCTGGGAGCACAAGGGTGACTTCCACGGTCTGAAGGTCGCCGTCGTCGGCGATATCGCGCACTCCCGCGTGTGCGGCTCGCTGATCCCCGCACTTAAGATCATGGGCTGCGAGACCTACGCCGTCGCCCCCGGCACGCTGCTGCCGCCGGCGCCCGAGGTCCTGGGCTGCGACCACGTGACGAGCGACCTCGATTCCGTCCTGCCCGAGCTGGACGTCGTCTACATGTTGCGCGTGCAGCAGGAGCGCCTCGAGGGCGCACCGTTCCCCACGATTCGTGAGTACCACAAGCTCTTCGGTCTGACCAAGGACCGCGAGAAGCTCATGAAGCCCGATGCGATTATCTGCCACCCGGGCCCCATCAACCGCGGCGTTGAGTTCGACTCCTATATGGCCGACCACCCGCAACGCTCCGTCATCCTGGAGCAGGTCTACGCCGGTATCTGCGTGCGTATGGCTATCCTGTATCTGCTGCTTGGAGGTGCCGATAATGGCCTTGCTTCTTAAGAATGCCCACGTCGTCGATCCGTCCGTCGAGCTTGACGGTGTCGTCGACGTCCTGATCGACGGTGACAAGATCGCCGAGGTCGGCGAGAACCTCGCCGCCGAGGGAGCCGAGGTCCGCGACCTTTCCGGCAAGTATCTCGTCCCCGGCCTGGTGGATATGCACGTGCATCTGCGCGAGCCTGGCTACGAGGTCAAAGAGGACATCGAGAGCGGCACCCGCGCTGCTGCCAAGGGCGGCTTCACCGGCGTGTGCGCCATGCCCAACACCGATCCCGTCACCGATAACGGCACCGTCGTGGAGTTCGTCAAGTCCCGCGCTGCCGAGGTCGGCCACTGCCGCGTCTATCCGTCGGGCGCCATGACCCGCGGTCTTAAGGGCGAGGCCATGTCCGAGATGGGCGATATGGTCGCCCACGGCGCCGTCGCCTTCACCGACGATGGTCGCGGCGTGCAGGGCGCGGGCATGCTCCGTCGCTGCATGGACTACGGCAAGATGTTCGGCAAGGTCTTTATGAGCCACTGCCAGGACGAGGATCTGGTCGGCCACGGCCAGATCAACGAGGGCAAGGTCTCGACCCGTCTGGCCCTCGAGGGTTGGCCGGCCGCCGGCGAGGAGCTTCAGATTGCCCGCGACATCGAGATTGCCAAGCTGACCGGTGCCAAGCTGCACATCCAGCACATCTCCACCGCTCATGGCCTGGAGCTCGTGCGTGCCGGTAAGGCTGCCGGTGTCCAGGTGACCTGCGAGGCCACCCCGCACCACATGTTCCTGACCGAGAACGACCTGGACGAGACCTACAACACCTCGCTCAAGGTCAATCCGCCGCTGCGCACCGACGAGGATGCCGAGGCCATCCGTCAGGGTGTCATCGACGGTACCGTCGACGCTATCGTTACCGACCACGCTCCCCACACCCCGTGGGAGAAGGCCCGCGAGTTCGAGCTCGCGCCCTTTGGAATGATTGGCCTCGAGACTTCGCTGTCGCTCGTGCTCACTGAGCTGGTCAACACGGGCAAGATGAGCGTGAGCCGCATGGTCGAGCTCATGGCCATCAAGCCGCGTGAGATTCTGGGCCTCGATCAGGTTCAGGTCAAGGCGGGCTCTGTCGCCGACCTGACCGTGTTCGACCCCTCCGCAACCTGGACGGTTGGCGAGGACGGTTACGAGTCGCGCGCCGAGAACTCCGGTTTTGCCGGCCGCACGCTCACCGGTCGTGCCACCGATGTATTTGTCGGCGGTAAACAGACGCTTGCCGACGGCTGCATCTGCTAGCATAGCCTTATCGCTTTTGTGCGCGGCGCCCTTGCGGTGCCGCGCTTTCTGTTCGCCTGAACCATGCAACCGCATGGGGGATTGGAGCGTCTATGCCCACACCTTCCACTGCACGCATGCACGACTTCGAGGTCGTCTCGAACCAGGAGATCGCCGACGGCATCTTCTCGCTCGTAATTTCGGCCCCCAAGCTTGCAAGTGCGCTCAAGCCCGGTCAGTTTGTGAACATTGCCGTGCCCGGCGATGCCTCCTCGCTGCTTCGCGTGCCCCTGAGCTTCTATCGCGCCGACGCCGAGGCCGGCACCGTTGAGCTGTGGTACGCCGTCGTGGGCGACGATACCCGCCGTTTGTCCCAGATGGGCCCTGGCTCCACCTCTAACCTGTTGGGCCCCGGTGGCCGTGGCTGGATGGTACCCGAGGGCACCAGGAAGGCACTGCTCGTCGCCGGTGGCATCGGCGTTCCGCCTGTGCTGTGTCTTGCCGGCATGCTTGCCGAGCAGGGTGTTGATGTGGACGTGTGCCTGGGCTTTGGCACCGCTTCCAAAGTCGTGGGTGTCGATGAGTTCCGTGCGCTGGGCGCCACGGTTAACGTGTGCACCGACGACGGTTCGCTCGGCACGCACGGTTTTTGCACCGATCCGGCAGCCGAGCTGCTTGGAGAGGGCGGCTACGACTACGTCGCCAGCTGCGGCCCCGCCGTCATGATGAAGAAGGTCGCCGCCGCTGCCGCCGAGGCCGGTGTGTACTGCGAGGTGTCGCTCGAGCGCATGATGAGCTGTGGCTTTGGCGCCTGCAACACCTGCAATGTCGAGACGGTCGACGGTATGAAGGGTGCTTGTATGTGCGGCCCCGTGTTCGATGCTTCCAAGGTGGTGGTCTTCTAGTGGGTACCGTGAACATGGCCGTCGATTTCGGCGGCGTCAAGATGCAGAACCCCATTAACACCGCAGCCGGTACCTTTGGCTACGGTTGGCAGTTCCAGAACTTCTTTGATGTTTCCCAGCTGGGCGCCATCACCACCAAGGGTTGCGCTGCCGAGCCCTGGCCCGGCAATCCCGCGCCCCGCATGGCCGAGATTCCCGGCGGTATGATCAACTCCGTGGGTCTTCAGAACCCCGGCGTGGCCGCCTTTGCCCGCGAGTCCGGTCCGTGGCTCGAACAGCTGTCCAAGGACGGCTGCCAGGTCATCTGTCAGGTTGCCGGTCACTCCGTTGACGAGTTTGTCCGCGCACTCGAGATGTATGTCGAGCTGTGCCCCTGGGCTGCCGGCTACGAGATCAACGTGAGCTGCCCTAATATCGCCGCCGGCGGTGCCGCCATGGGCTCCACGCCCGAGGGCGCCTCTTCCGTTATGGCTGCCTGCCGCAAGGTGACCGATAAGCCGCTGTTCGTGAAGATGGCGCCGGTCAACGTCGCCGAGATCGCCAAGGCCCTCGAGGCTGCCGGCGCCGACGGCCTTTCGGTCATCAACTCCATCCAGGGCATGGCCATCGACGTCCATACCCGCAAGTCCCGCGTGGCCAAGCCCAAGGGCGGCCTTTCGGGCCCGCTGTGCCACCACATCGCCGTGCGCATGGTCTGGGAGGTTGCCCAGGCCGTCGATATCCCCATCAACGGTGTCGGCGGTGTCATGACTGGCGAGGATGCGGCTGAGTTTATCCTGGCCGGCGCCACCTGCGTGTCGGTCGGCATGGCCAACTTCGTCGATCCGTGTGCTTCGCTTAAGATCGCGCATGAGCTCGAGGCCTGGGCCGAGTCCCAGGGCGTAAAGGACATCAACGAGCTGGTGGGTGCTTTCGAATGCTAGAGAATGATGCCCGCGACCGTGTTATCGTCGCCCTCGACTGCGACCGTGAGCGCGCGCTCGAGCTCGCCCACGAGCTTTCGGGCCATGCCGCCTGGCTCAAGGTCGGCATGACGCTCTATTACGCTGAGGGTCCCCAGATCGTCAAGACCTTTAAGGACCTTGGCTTTAAGGTCTTCCTCGACCTTAAGTTCCATGACATTCCGCATCAGGTGCGCGGCGCTGCCCGCTCGGCCTCGCTTGCCGGTGCCGACCTGCTTTCGGTCCACGGCCTGGGCTCGGGTGCTATGCTCGCTGCCTGCCGCGAGGGTGCCGAGGAGGCGCGTGAGGACCGCGCCAAGCTCGTCGCCATCACCGTGCTCACGAGCATGAATCAGGATGCCTTGAGCGAGATCGGCGTCGAGTCTCCCGTGGCCGAGGAGGCCGCCCGCTTGGCAAAGCTTGCTCAGACCAACGGCATCGATGGCATCGTGTGCTCACCGATGGAGGCTCACGACATGCGTGAGCTGCTGGGTCCTGATGCCCTGATCGTGACTCCGGGTGTGCGTCCGGTAGGTGCCGCCCTTGGTGACCAGTCCCGCGTGGCGACGCCTTCCCAGGCTATCGAGCGTGGCGCAAGCCACATTGTGGTGGGCCGTCCCATCACCGGTGCCGACGATCCGGTTGCCGCCTTTGACGCCATCGTCGCCGAGCTGGTCGAAAACGTTGCGTAAAAGATTCCCCTAAGTCACCACTTTTGGGTCTCATTAGCACAAAATAGCCCCTGTGCCTGCGTAAACTTTCCCATCCTTTGTGTGGAATCGCAGGTCAGGGGCTTAACTTTGGGCGCAGTATATTGCACTTTTTGCGGGTATCGTCTAACCTATGGACCCGCGATTGGGCATTTTGTACGTTCTACGTGCTAAAATGCCAATTATTGAATCAGAAATAACCCAACTATTTGGAGGTACGAATGGCACTCCCTCAGCTTACCGACGAGCAGCGCAAGCAGGCTCTTGAGAAGGCTGCTGCCGCACGTCACGCCCGCGCTGAGCTTCGCGAGCAGATCAAGAAGGGCGAGAAGTCCCTCGAGTCCGTGCTCAACTCCGATGACCCCATCGCTTCCCGCATGAAGGTTTCCACCCTCATCGAGTCTCTCCCTGGTTATGGCAAGGCCAAGGCCGCCAAGATCATGGAGGAGCTCGGTATCTCCGCTACCCGTCGCGTCCAGGGCCTCGGCGTCCGTCAGCGCGAGCAGCTCCTCGAGCAGCTGACCAAATAAGTGAGCGCTCAGGATTCCAAGCTCTTTGTGATTTCTGGACCGTCAGGCGCAGGCAAGGGTACGCTCGTCACTCGTGTGCGCGAGCGCCGCTCGAACCTGGGCCTGACGGTTTCGGCTACCACGCGAGCACCACGCAAAGGTGAGGTCGACGGCGTCAACTACTTTTTTCTGACGCGCGAGGAGTTCGACCGCCGCGTGGCAAACGGTGAGTTAGTTGAGTGGGCCGAGGTCCACGGTAACTGCTACGGCACGTTGGTGAGCGAGGTCCAGTCCAAGCTCGCCTCTGGTTCGTCTCTCATCTTGGAGATCGATGTCCAGGGTGCCCTGCAGGTGAAGGAGCGTTTCCCCGAGGCCGTGCTGATCTTTATCAAGCCACCTTCGCTCGAGGTGCTTCGCGAGCGTCTAGTCGGTCGCGGTACCGAGACGCCCGAGACGATTGAGCTGCGTATGGCAAACGCCGCCGATGAGCTTGCCCTTGCCGACCGCTACGACGACGTCGTGGTGAATGACGATCTCGACCGCGCGACCGATGAGCTCGTTCGCGTTCTCGATATGCATGAAAGGATCTGAGGTCCGTGTCCGTTGTAAAGCCTTGCATTGACGATCTTCTGGAGAAGACCGATCACAACCGCTTCCTGCTCGCTTCGCTTGCCTCCAAGCGCGCCTGCGACATCAATAGCATGCTGCGTGGCCAGCACAATCGCGTGCTTGCCGTCCAGGATGTCGATGACATCACCATCGGGCTTTCCGGTGCCGATACCATCTCGATGGCTATGGACGAGATTGTCGACGGCGACATCTCTTACGACGAGGCCCGTTACGAGAAGGCGCTCGGCCACAAGGTTGCTGAAGCCTAAATGGCGGCTCGCGTCTGCCTGGTCCACTATCACGAGGTTGGACTGAAGGGTAAGAACCGCGCACATTTTGAGCATATCCTCATGGATAACATCAAGGCGGCCTTGGCCGCCTTTTCCGTGAATGCCGTGTCTCGAATTTCCGGTTATATCCTCGTGACCTTTAACGAGCATCAGGCCGACGAGGCGGCTCGTGTCATTCGCACCGTTCCCGGCGTTGCTCGCGTGTCTTTGGCGTATCACACCAATCGCGACCCTCAGGAGTACTGTGCCGCCGCCGTGAAGGCGCTGCGTGAGTTTGGCCCCTTCGATTCGTTTAAGGTGCACGCCAAGCGCTCCAATACCGACTATGAGCTCACCTCGATTGATATCAATCGACAGGTTGGCGAGGTGCTGTGCGAGGCGTTCCCCGATAAAAAGGTTCAAATGCACGATCCCGACGCGATGGTTCACGTGCTGGTTGTTCAGGGTAGCGTTTATGTGTACGCGCGCTCCGAGCGCGGTGTGGGCGGTCTGCCGGTGGGCTCTGCCGGTAAGGTCGTGACCCTGCTGTCATCGGGTATCGACTCGCCGGTGGCGACCTGGATGCTCGCGCGACGCGGAGCCGTGTGCGTGCCGGTGCATTTTTCCGGTCGTCCGCAGACGCCAGATACCAGCGAGTATCTAGTGCAGGACATCATTCGCGCCCTTGAGCCGGGTGTCCAGATCGGCCGTCTGTATGTTGTGCCGTTTGGCGACTGCCAGCGCGAGATTTCGGTGACCTGTCCCAGCAACCTGCGCGTGATCATGTATCGCCGCATTATGTATTCGGTTGCCGAGCGCATTGCACACATCGAGGGCGCCAAGGCTATCGTGACGGGCGAATCGCTTGGGCAGGTTGCCTCCCAAACGCTTGAGAACATCATGGCCGTCAACGAGGCCGTGAAGATCCCCGTGTTCCGCCCTCTCATCGGTTCGGACAAGCAGGAGATCATCGCGCGCGCCGAGGAGATTGGTACGTTCGATATCTCGACTGAGGCCGCTCCCGACTGCTGCACGCTGTTTATGCCGCGCCGTCCCGAGACGCACGCTAAACTCGATGCCGTGCATGAGGCCTGGGAGTTGTTCGATCACGAGGAGATGATCGAGCGCCTGCTCAAGCAGACCGAGTACATCGACTTCGAGAGCAACACGTATAAGGCCCCTAAGACCTTAAAACGCAAACATTCGGAGCTTGCTCCGCGTGAGATTTACCAAGATCACGAGTAATGTTGTGCATAGACCGACGATGCGCCTGCATCGTCGGTCTTTTGCTATCTGGGCATTTTGCGGCTAAGTGTTCATTTGCTGACGTGTGCCTGAATAAATGGACAGATTTGTGCAAGGTTTTGGTCGGTTTTTGGTTTGACCGCTAAAACCGGTTTTGGAGCGTGGCTGTTGCAGGGCTCCTTTCCTGACACGATGGTGTTGGGAGGTTTTGCTATGGCGCAGCGCGAACAACACGAACGGGTCAAACGGATGGACCGCTTGGCGGACAAGCTGCTCGGTCATAAGGCAGTGGTGATAGCGATACTGGTCGTCATTGCGATGGCGAGCGGCTTGGCGATGGCGAACCTTGGCGGCGGTGCCGGCGGTGTGTCGTTTGAGCGCACTGACGGTACGGGCTCGTTGATGGAGCCGGGATCCGGTGATGCCTCGAGCGGAAAGACATCCGAAGGTTCTTCGACTAAGGCTTCTGCCGCGGCAGAGGTCTATGTCGATGTCGATGGCGCCGTTGTGTCGCCCGGTGTATATCGCCTCAAGGACGGCGCGCGGGTGGCTCAGGCGATTGATGCCGCCGGCGGGCTGGCGCCCGAGGCAGACGTTACGGGGCTCAATCGGGCATCTAAGGTCACTGATGGACAAAAAATCCACGTTCCAACGGTAGGGGAGCAGCAGGCGTCCATTGCGGAAGCCGGTGTTGATGGTGGGGCTTCCGCATCATTGGGCGTGAGTGGCGCAACGGGCCTAGTCAACATCAATACGGCAAGCACGGCAGAGCTGCAGACGCTCTCGGGCATCGGTCCCTCCATGGCACAGTCGATTATCGATGAGCGTACAAAGAACGGTGCTTTTGCCTCGGTTGACGATCTGATGCGTGTGTCGGGAATCGGCGAGAAGAAGCTTGCCAAAATCAAAGATTGCATCTGCGTATGAGTGCGACCGAGCGCGAGCATGTGATGCCTCCGCGGCCCTTGATGCCGTGGACGATGGCCCTGTGTGCCGGCATGTGCGTGAGCTGCGCTTTGGTGCTTAACGTGGCCGCTGATGCGCTGCTGAGGGAGCGGGTGCCGGCGGTCGGGCCGCTATGGGCCATTCCCGTTGCGGCGGCGGTCTTCGTTGTGCTGGCTCAATCTTGTGCGCGGCTTGCCCCTTTGAAGCGGTGGCTGTATGCCGCGTCCGTCGGTCTCGTGGCGGGAGCGGTCGTCTCGGCGTGGTGGGCTGTGGGCACGCTAGGCGCCTCGAAGGCGCTCGACGGTCGAGCGGCAAGCAGCCTCGAGTTTGTCGTGCAGGGTGATCCATCCATAAACGACGACGTGTATTCCTATACCTGCGAGGCACGCGCGGACGGTAAGAACTTGGCAGCGGTTCGCCTATCGTGTGACCGCGAGCTCAAGGTCGGGGCGCACGTGCGTGTTATCGGTCGCGTTTCACGTTTTGAGAACGATGCGTTTGGACGATCGCGCGCGCTCCGAGGCGAGGTACGCAAGGTAAAAGCCGTTCGGATCGTGTCGATCGATGAGGGTTCTCCGGGGCCGCTGCTTCGGCTGCGAAATGGGCTGCTTGCGTCCATCGCGCCTGCGACCGACCCGGCGCGTGCGCTCATAGCCGGTGTCGTCTGTGGTCGTTCGGCCGAGCTACGCGCCCAGCCGGCGGGCGACTGGTTTTCGGTAACGGGAACGGCGCATCTTATCGCCGTCTCGGGCAGCCATTTGGCTATCGTGGGGTTTGTAATCGAGGGTGTATTGCAAAAGACTCGGCGCTCACGTGGTCTTCAGCGGGCGATATTGGCGATAACGCTTGTGGGCTACGCTGCCTTTACGGGCGCGTCTCCCTCGGCCGTGCGCGCGTGCTGCATGGTGTTCGCTACGCTTGTTGTAAACGGCGTGGGGCGTCGCCGGCACGGCGCATCGGCACTCTTCGTAACCATGTCCATCTTTGTGCTACTGCGACCGACGGTGCTGTTCGAGATGGGTTTTCAGCTTTCATGTGCCAGCGTCTTAGCCATTCTGTGCTTTTGCCCCTATGCGACCTTCGCTTTGGGTGAGCTGGGTGTGTCATCGGGCGTTGCCAGCATGCTTTCCGTCACGCTGTGCTCGCAACTGGCGACACTTCCCATTACCATTCCTGCATTCGGTACGTTCTCGCTCATTGCTCCGTTGGCAAATGCGGTCATCGGTCCGGTGGTGAGCGTACTGCTTGCTGTGTCCATCGTGCTGGTTCCCTTTTCGCTCGTGGCGCCGTTGCGGACTTGGGCGCTCGTTGTGCCCATGATTGCCGCCCGTTGCGCGCTGTTCTTCGAGCAGCTGTTTGCCGCCGTGCCGGGTGCATCCGTGAGCGTGCCGCCCGATAGCATGTGGATTTACCTAGTGCCGTGTTTGCTGGCGGTTCTGCTGGTCTGGTGGCCGCGTCCCCGTGCACGTCTTATGGCGGTGGGGCTTGCATGCCTGGTGCTCTTGGCTGCGATTCCGTACGTCTACTGGGATCGATTCGCTCCGCCTTCGGTGACGGTACTCGATGTGGGCCAGGCCGATGCGATTCTTATCCGCGAGGGCGGCGCGGTAGCGCTCGTCGACTGCGGGCTCGACGAGCGTGTGGTGGCGGCGTTGGTTCGCAACAATGTCCACCATATCGACGCCGTCTTCGTGACACATTGGGACGAAGATCATTGGGGTGGTCTTCCCGATGTGCTCGATCGGTTTTCGGTTGGAACCATTGCAGTTGCAGCGGATGCGCTGGACGGTGCGCCTGCTGAGGTCCTGAATCGCCCCGACGTAACGTATCGGCAGGTGGCTCGCGGGGATACGGTCGATATCGGCGCATTTCGGGCTCGTGTGATGTGGCCGTTTGACACGGTGGATGGCGAGGGCAATGAGGACTCGCTTGTCTTGCTGCTCTCCTATGCCCGGGAATGCAAGAGCCTGCGTATGCTCCTCACTGGTGATGCCGAGCTCGATCAGGAGCGCGAGTTTGTACAGGAGGTGGGTGATATCGATGTGCTCAAGCTGGGGCATCACGGCTCAAAAGTTTCCGTCGACAAAGACCTGCTGGAAACGCTTAAGCCCGAGCTCTCTATGGCGAGTGCGGGCGAGGGCAACCGCTACGGCCATCCATCCGATGCCTGCATCGATGCCGTTCGCGATGCGGGCGGCGCGTTCGCATGTACCATTGAACAAGGAGACATTACCGTCTCGCCGACCGTAACAGGTTTTGCCATGCGATGCCAGCGACCGTGATGCTGCCGTTGGCGCGGGACCAACCCCTGGGCTAAAATGGCACGGTACGAATTCGAGAGTCTGCGGGAGGGGAGCGCAATGTCCGAAACCGGTCTGCTGCCGGCATATCTGATCGTCGGTACCGACGGAGTCAAGCGCGATCACGCCGTCTCGCGTATGAAAGCGCGTCTGGAAAAGTCGGGTATGGTCGAGTTCAACCTCGACGAGCGCGATATGACCAAAGACCCCGATATCGAGTCGATTATCGGATCGCTCAACACCTTTCCCATGGGCAGCGAGTTTCGCCTGGTAATCCTTGACGGCTGCTCAAAACTCGCCAAAGCGATCTCCGAGCCGCTTGTCGACTATCTGGCGAGTCCCAGCTCCACGACGGTCTGTCTCATTATCGCCGACTCACTTGCCAAGAATACGCGCCTGTATAAGGCAATCGCCAAGATCGACAAGAAGGCTATCGTCGATTGCTCGGGTACCAAGCGCTGGGAACTGCCGCGCCGTGTTCAGCAGATGGCGACGCAGCACGGTAAGTCCATCTCGACGGCTGCTGCCGAGGAGCTCGTCTCGCGTTCGGGCGAAAACACGCGCATGCTCGATAACGACCTGGCAAAGCTCGCCCAGATGGTCGAGGCGCCCCAGATTGAGCTTGCCGACGTGGAGCGTTGGATCGTGCGTACGGCCGAGGTTCAGCCTTGGGACTTCCTCAACGCCGTCTCGGCTCGCGATATGCGGCGTTCGCTCGAGCTCTTTAAGATTCTGCCCTCCAAGAGCTACGTGTGGACCTACACGCTGCTATGCGGTCGCATCCGTGAGCTGATCGTCGCCAAGGCGCTCGATGGGCGTGGACAGGGGCGTGAGCTCGCCGCGACGCTCAAGCTTCAGGCCTGGCAGGTCAAGAATCACCTTACCTGGGCACGTCGTTTTTCGATGACCGAGCTCGTTGCCGCGCTCGAGGGTGCCGTCGATGTGGAGCTCGCGCTCAAGGGTTCGTCCGATTCGGAGACCGCGCTTTTGCTCTGGATTACGAACATCTTGAGAAAATCGTGATGATACCTGCCTATTTGACAAATTCGTTCTATCCCTTTGAGGGGGAGCGTGCTATAGTAGGCGCTTGCATGACCTCACCGTGTCTCAGAGGTGTCATACATTTTTTGCAAGGAACTCGAAAGGAACTCCAGAAGTGGCAAACATCAAGTCTCAGAAGAAGCGTATCCGCACCAATGAGGCAGCTCGCATGCGTAACAAGGCTGTCAAGTCCGAGCTCAAGACGCTGACCAAGCATGTCCAGTCCGCCGTCGCCGAGGGCGACGCCGAGAAGGCCCAGGCTGCCCTCAAGACCGTCACCAAGCGTCTCGACATGGCTGCCGCTAAGCATGTCATCCACAAGAACCAGGCTTCCAACCGCAAGTCCGGTCTTGCCAAGCTCGTGAACAGCATCAACGCTTAAGTTGTAAATTTCACACCACACAGATTACGCGCATAAATGGAGCCTGTTTTATGGAACAGGCTCCATTTTTTGTACCGCTCGGGTAAGATAGTCCGCATGAATACTTCAATTGACATTTCCCACATCCGCAACTTCTCGATCGTTGCGCACATCGACCATGGCAAGTCCACGATCAGTGACCGCATCCTCGAGCTCACCCATACCGTCGATGAGCGCGACATGGAGTCGCAGCTGCTTGACACGATGGACATCGAGCGCGAGCGCGGCATCACGATTAAGTCCAATGCCGTCCGCGTGTCTTATGACGCCGACGACGGCGAGACGTATCAGTTCAACCTGATCGATACGCCGGGCCACGTGGACTTCACCTACGAGGTCTCGCGTTCGCTGGCCGCTTGCGAGGGTGCGGTGCTCGTCGTGGACGCCACTCAGGGCGTCGAGGCGCAGACTGTTTCCAACGCGACGCTCGCCATGAACGCCAACTTGGACATTGTTCCGGCCATCAACAAGATCGACCTTCCCTCGGCGCACCCCGACGAGGTTAAGACCGAGATCGAAGACGATTTGGCCATTCCCGCCGACGATGCCGTGTGCGTGTCGGGCAAGACCGGCGAGGGCATCCACGATCTGCTGGAGTCCATCGTCTTTTTGATCTCGCCTCCCAAGGGCGATGCGAACGCGCCGCTCAAGGCGCTTATTCTGGATTCGTACTTCGATGAGTACCGCGGCGTCGTCGCCACGGTTCGCGTCTTTGACGGTTCCATCAAAAAGGGCGATACCCTGCGCATGATGCAGGCCAAGGGCGACTTCTTGGTCGATGGCGTGGGTGTCAAGCGCCCTGCCGAGACGCCGGTCGACGCTCTGACCGTCGGCGAGGTTGGCTATGTGGTCACGGGTCTGAAGGACCCCGAGGCTGTGCGCGTGGGCGATACCCTTACGTGGGCTTCGAACCCCTGCCCCGAGCCGCTGCCGGGCTACCGCGAGGCCAAGCCCATGGTCTACACGGGCCTGTTCCCCATCGACAACAAGGACTACGAGAACCTGCGCGACGCGCTCGATAAGCTGCACGTCAACGATCCGTCGTTGGTGTGGGAGCCTGAGACGTCGGTGGCGCTGGGCTTTGGCTTCCGCGTGGGCTTTCTGGGCCTGCTGCACATGGAGGTCGTCAAGGAGCGCCTGGAGCGCGAGTTCAATCTGGACCTGATCGCCACGAGCCCCTCGGTCGACTACCACGTGTACAAGACTGACGGCGAGATGATCGATGTCCGCAGCCCGCAGGATTTGCCCGAGGCCACGCGCATCGAGCGTATCGAAGAGCCTTACCTCAAGGCAAAGATCATCTGCCCGCCCGAGTATACGGGTGCCGTCATGCAGCTCGCTATCGAGCACCGTGGCGTCACGACCGATATGATCCACCTGACGAGCAAATCGGTTGAGATGCGCTTTGATATGCCGCTCGCCGAGCTCATCTTGGACTTCTTCGATCAGCTCAAGAGCCGCACCAAGGGTTACGCCTCGCTCGACTACGAGTTCAACGAATATCGCCCCTCCGAGCTCGTCAAGCTTGACATCCTGCTTTCGGGCGACGAGGTGGACGCGCTTTCGTTTATCGTGCACAAGGATAAGGCCTACGGCCTGGCCCGCGGCCTGTGCGACAAGCTCAAGGAAATTATCCCGCGCCAGCTGTTCGAGGTGCCTATCCAGGGCGCCATCGGCAACAAGATCATCGCCCGCTCCACCGTCAAGGCGCGCCGCAAGGACGTTTTGGCCAAGTGCTATGGTGGCGATATCTCGCGTAAGCGCAAACTGCTCGAGAAGCAGAAAGAGGGCAAGAAGCGCATGAAGGCCATCGGCTCGGTCGAGGTTCCGCAGGAGGCCTTTATGGCGATTCTCAAGGTGGACGAGTAGGTCCATGGTGCTTTCTGAATACAGCAAGCGGCTGCTGGGCGCCTATGCCGAGCAGCCGTTCCTTATGGCTCCCATGGCGGGCGTAACCGACCCCGCCTATCGCATCATGTGTCGCCGTCGCGGTGCCAACCTTTGCTACAGCGAGATGGTGAGTGTTGCAGGCCTTGCCTATGCCAGCAACAAGACGTGGCGCCTGGTGTTGCCGGCCGACGAGGAGCAGCAGATTTGCGTGCAGCTCTTTGGCTCCAAGCCCGATCAGTTTGCGAGTGCCGTCGCTGCCGTCGAGGAACGCGTGGGCGATCGCCTGTCATTGATCGATATCAACATGGCCTGTCCGGCTCGCAAGGTCGTTACCAAGGGCGAGGGCTCGGCGCTTATGCGCACGCCCGACCTGGCCGAGAAGATTGTCGAGGCAGCGGTGGGCGCGGCGCATGTTCCCGTGACCGTGAAGATCCGCAAGGGTTTTTATGCCGAGGATCGCAACGCCGCAACGTTTGCCCAGATGCTCGAAGGGGCGGGTGCCTCCGCAGTTGCCGTGCACGGTCGTTGTGCCACGCAGCTCTATACGGGCCAGGCCGACTGGTCTGTCGTCGATGAGGTTGCCGACGCCGTCGAGATTCCCGTGATTGGTTCGGGCGATGTGTTCTCGGCCGAGGACGCAGCGGAGCGACTGAGCGGCTCGGGTGCCAGCGCGGTGTTTATCGCGCGCGGCATCTACGGCAATCCGTGGGTGTTCGGCGATGCCCGAGCCCTTGCACTCGATAGCACGCCGGTTCCTTCTCGCTCCTCGGTCGAGCGCCTGGAGGCTCTGCGTGAGCACCTGACGTTGACGCACGAGCTTCTGCCGCTTATGTCGCGCGCCCGTACGTATGCAAGCTGGTACTTAAAGGGCATGCCTCATGCCGCCGCTTGGCGCGCTCGGGTGGTGCGCTGCTCCACGTACGAGGAGTTTATGGCGCTGGTCGATGATATCGAGCGTGACGTGGTGGCCTGCGAGGCCGCGCTTGCCGCCGGTGAGTCGGTGCCCGCTCATCCGCTGGAGGCTTAAGGGTGGCCGTTACCGCGCTGTATGTGCACGTGCCGTTTTGCGCTCAAAAATGCCGCTATTGCGACTTTGATTCGCGCAGCTTCGCTCCGTGCGACCTGGGTGCTGCGCTCGATGCCTATTTTGAGCAGCTGCATGCGCGGCTCGATGCCTTTGGAGACGCCGGGGCGTTTGCGCAGGTCCGCACCGTCTATGTTGGCGGCGGCACGCCATCGCTGGCGGGGGAGCGTCTGGTAGAACTCGCCCGGCGTATCTCTGCGTGGTGTAAGCCCGTTGAGTTTACCTGCGAGGTTAATCCTGAGTCGTTGACTTCGCAGCTCACCGCGGCGCTTGCCGGGGTGGGCGTCACGCGCATTTCTCTGGGAGTCCAAACCCTCGACAACGCCGAGCTTGCTGCGATTGGCCGTATTCACGATGCCGATCGGGCGCTCGCTGCCATCGCGACGGTCAAGAACGCTGGGCTTGATGTGTCGTGCGACCTTATGTGCGGGCTTCCCGGGCAAACTGCCGCGAGCTGGCGGTGCACGCTCGATGGCGTGCTTGCGGCGGCCCCGCATCATGTGTCGGTTTATCCGCTCACGCTCGAGGAGGGGACGCCCCTCTATCGCATGGCGCGCCGTGACGAGTCGCTTGAGCCCGATGAGGATTTCCAAGCCGCATGCATGGACGTTGCGCGCGAGCGGCTGGGTTCGGCGGGCTACCATCCGTATGAGGTGGCGAGCTACGCACTCGATGGGCATGAATGTGCTCACAATATCGCCTACTGGACTGGTCGGGGCTATCTGGGTTTGGGCCGTTCTGCCGCGGGTATGCTCGATGCCGAGGATTTCGATCGCTTGGCCGGGCTGTATCCCGACGTGCCTGCTCGCGGCGAAGCGCATCGCGTGCGTCTGGTACAACGCGACGATGCCGCGACGACCTTTGATGTCGAGTATCTGTCGCAGCGCGAGGCGGTGGCCGAGGATTTGATGCTCGCCTGCCGCATGACACGTGGCATTGGGCCCGAACTGTTGGTTCACTCGGCAAGCGTGATTGCTGCAGACGAGCTGGCGGCGGCCTGCGACCGTGCGCTCGAGTTGGGCCTTGCCACCTGGGTGCCCGATCATGTTGAAGGACATGCGGGGCGCGTCACCTCAAAAGACGTTATCGCTGGCTGCACCTGTGCCCGCCTGGCACCGACCCACTTGGGTTGGCTCGATGGAAATATGCTGTTCGAGCTGTTTTGGGGTCTAGCTTAGGCCGCTCGGGTAGAATTACCGCAATATATACGCTGCTGTGAGCAGGAGGTTGCCGCGCATGGCGACGATGAACGAAAAAGATTACTACGAGATTTTGGGTGTCTCCAAGGACGCCACCTCGCGTGATATTCAAAAGGCCTTCCAACAAAAGGCCCGCAAGCTCCATCCGGACGTCAATAAAGAGCCGGATGCCGAGGAGAAGTTTAAAGAGGTTTCTGAGGCCTACGCCGTGCTTTCGGACGAGCAGAAGCGTGCGCGTTACGACGCCATGCGGTCGGGCAATCCTTTTGCCGGTGCACCGACGGCTTCGCCCTATGGCGGTGGCTATGCCGGCAGCGCCGGTTACGGCAATCCCTTTGACGGCGGTTTCCCCTTTGGGGGCGCCTGGGGCCAGCCCCGTCGCGGCCAGGCGGCCTACAACCCCGAGAGTGGCGCCAACGTGGTCGTCGATATCAAGCTCGACGCCAAGGAGGCCAAGAGCGGTGCCCACAAGACCGTTCGCTACACCCGCTTTGACACCTGCGGACATTGCGGCGGATCGGGCTCCGTTTCGTCAGAGCATGCCCATACCTGCCCGAGCTGCGGTGGTCGCGGCCATATCGATGTCGACCTGTCCTTCCTGTTTGGTGCGGGCACGTTTCAGACGGTTTGTCCTGAGTGCGGCGGTTCCGGCAAGGTCGTTGCCGATCCGTGCCCCGATTGCGGTGGCAGCGGTCGTACCCGTGTGACCTCCGAGCAGACGATTGAGTTTCCCGCCGGCACGCATGATGGCGACGAGGTGCGCATCCCCAACATGGGACACGCCGGCACGAACGGCGCTTCGGGCGGCGATCTGGTCGGTCGTGCGCACGTCGAGGCCGAGCGCCTAGAGGGTAAGGCTCGCACCGGCTTCTACCTCATGGGCATTATCGCTCCGTTTTTGGTGCTGTCGGCCATCTCGGGCGTGTTCTCCGCCTTCGCCATGATGTGCTTCATTCCGTTTGCCATGGGCTTGTTCATGGTGCTGTCGGACGGCGTGCTTCATCGCAGTCTGCTGTGGTGGAAACGCGGCGCGATGCAGTTTGCCAATGGATTTGCCAACGGTTTTATGTTCGCGCTCGTGTCGGTTTGGTTCGCGAGCTGCTCGCAGCGGGCCGTGCTTTCGCCGTACCAAATGCAATAACATCAAACCCTCTGTTTGCGCCCGGCCCAGCTTGGGTATAGGACGCACTGTGACAATAATGAAAGTTGGAAGGATTCGGTCGTGTCGGAAAATAGGGATTACTACGAGGTACTTGGCGTTGACAAGGATGCCGACGCGCGGACGATTAAGCGCGCGTTTCTAAAGAAAGCCCGTACGGTACACCCGGATGTTTCGGACGACCCCGAGGCCGAGGCCAAGTTCAAAGAGCTCAACGAGGCCTATTCCGTTCTTTCCGACGAGCAGAAGCGTGCTAACTACGACCGTTACGGCACCGCTGACGGCCCCGGTGGCTCTGGCTATGTCGACATCAACGATATCTTTGGCGGCATGGGCATGGACGACCTGTTCTCGTCGTTCTTTGGCGGTGGCGCCGGTGGTGGCGCTCGCAGCCGTCGCGAGCGCCGTCGCGGTCGCGATATGGCCATCTCCCTTTCGGTGACGCTCGAGGAGGCGGCGCTCGGCTGCAAAAAGACGATCAGCTACGACCGCCTTGCCCCTTGCGATGACTGTAATGGTACCGGCAAGGCCGAGGGCGCGACCGAAAAGCAGTGCAGCCGCTGTCACGGCACAGGCTATGTGACGACGGTCCAGCGTTCTTTCCTGGGGCAGGTTCAGTCCTCTTCGCCCTGTCCCGACTGCCACGGCGAAGGCACGGTCATCGATCATCCCTGCGAGACCTGTGATGGCCAGGGCCGCACGCCTTCTCACGAAAAGATTGACATCGATATTCCCGCCGGTGTTTCGACCGGTCGCCAGCTGCGCGTGAGTGGTTTTGGCGAGGCCGGCCTTCGTGGCGAGCCGTCGGGCGACCTGATCGTCAACGTGCGTGTCGCCGACCACGAGCGTTTTAAGCGTAATGGCGATGACCTGTATCTTGTGAGTGATATCTCGATTGCGCAGGCCGCGCTCGGTTGCGAGATTGAGGTCGAGGGCATTATGCCTGACGAGGTCGTCAAGGTGTGTGTCCCCGCCGGCACACAGTACGGTGACACCGTGAGCGTCAACAATTACGGCATGCCGCGTATCGGCGGTGGCGGTTCGCGCGGTCGTCTGGTCGTGCAGCTGCGCGTGGTCGTCCCCACCAATCTCTCCAATAAGCAGCGCGAGCTGCTTCGCGCCTTTGCCGACGAGATGGGCGATGACGTCGCCTCCGGTAAGAAGTCGGTGACCGACCGTATCAAGAGTGCCCTCGACGACATCCTCGATTAAGGAGCCCGTGTGCTCGCACCCCATATTTCCGTCGTCAACCTCGGTTGTCGTGTCAACCGGGTTGAGTCTGACCGTATCACTGCCGATCTTATGCGCCTGGGCTTTGCGATGGTGGAGCCCCGGGACGCCGAACTGATCGTTATCAATACCTGTGCCGTGACGGGGGAGGCCGAGGCCAAGACCCGCAAGGCCGTCCGTCACGCCCTGGCCTATCCGGGCGAGCCTTACGTGGTCGTAACCGGCTGCGTCGTCAACCTGCATCCCGAGGAGCTGCTGGAGCTCTCCGATCGCGTGATCGCCGAACCGTCCAAGATAGACGTCGCCGAGCGCGTCTGCGAGGTGCTGGGTGTCGAATCCGATAGCGTGCCCGCCTGCAGCGATGGCGACGTGGTCGATGCGCTCGGTCGTTCGCGGCTGGGCGTGAAGATCCAGGATGGCTGCAACCACCGCTGCACTTATTGCATTGTGTGGAAGGCCCGCGGCCCCGAGCGTTCCGTGCCCGTCGAGTCCGTGCTCGAACAGGTGCGCGAAGCGCAGGAGGCCGGCGTGCCCGAGGTCGTGCTGACCGGCGTGAATCTGGGTGCCTATGACGGCAAGAGCGCGACCGACGAACATGTCGAGATCGATGAGCTGCTCCAGGCCATCATGGAGCGCACCAAGATCGCCCACGTGCGTATCTCCTCGGTGGAACCCATGGATATTTCCGAGCGCCTGCTCAAGGTGATGGCTCGCTATCCGAAGCGTATCGCGCCGTTTTTGCACCTTCCCGTGCAGTCTGGCTGCACGGCGACGCTGCATCGCATGGGTCGTCCCTATAGTGCCGAGGCCTTTGAGGATACGGTGCGCATGATTCGCACTAACCTGCCACAAGCGTCTCTTTCGTGTGATGTCATCGTCGGTTTTCCTGGCGAGACGGACGAGGAGTTCGAGGAGTCGCTGGCACTGTGCCGTCGCGTGGGCTTTTCGCGCATGCACGTGTTCCGCTATAGCAAGCGCCCCGGCACCCTCGCCGCCGACATGCCCGACCAGGTACCTCCTGAGGTCATGGCCGAACGCAGCCGTCGCATGCGTGCCGCCGCACAGGA
Organism: Collinsella aerofaciens; assembly: GCF_040926185.1. GTDB lineage: Bacteria > Actinomycetota > Coriobacteriia > Coriobacteriales > Coriobacteriaceae > Collinsella > Collinsella aerofaciens_BC. The sequence continues at coordinate 38,094 of NZ_JBCOIQ010000003.1, read as the reverse complement.
GCTTGCGATCGCCGATGCCCGTCGTCGCGTGGGCACGGTCGAGCGTTCGGTGCTCGAGTATGGTGACAACCTGACGCTCGGCTCGTTCCATCATGCCCGTCTCGATGATACCTGTGGACTCACAGCCCCGTGCCTGCTCGATGTTGCTATCATCGGAGTCGATGATTCCGGCTTGGTCCATGCACGCAGGGAGGTTCATGGAAGCCTCGAAGATTAGACTTACCGTTCCCGAGGGTATCGATCCCTCGCGCGTTTTGGGCGCCGGCGATGGCGTCCTTCGTGCGCTCGAGAACTTGGTGCGCGCCCATGTGGTTGCCCGCGGTGACAGCGTTGCCGTGAGCGGCGATCCGGACGAGGTCGAGCTTGTGGCGCGCTTTTTCGAGCATGCTTTTCGCGAGGCGGCCGCCGGACGCACACTGTCTGCCGATGATGTCTCGCGCTGTCTGGCCGTTCTGCGCGACGGCGAGCATGATGCCTCGTCGCTGCGCGATGACGTGCTGCTATCGTATCGCGGTCGCGTCATCCGCCCCAAGACGCTCGGCCAAAAGCGCTATGTGGATGCCATCCGCTCTTCTACCATCACGTTTGGCCTCGGTCCCGCCGGTACCGGTAAAACCTATCTGGCCATGGCGCTCGCCGTCGCCGCGCTCAAGCGCCATGAGGTAGGCCGCCTGATCCTGACGCGCCCGGTTGTCGAGGCGGGGGAGAACCTGGGCTTTTTGCCCGGCACCCTCGAGGAAAAGATCGACCCGTATATGCGCCCGCTCTATGATGCCCTCTTTGACATGATGGATCGCGAGCGCACCGATGAGCTTATGGAGCGTGGCGTGATCGAGATCGCCCCGCTCGCCTACATGCGCGGTCGAACGCTGAGTGATGCCTTTGTGGTGCTCGATGAGGCACAAAACACAACGCCTGAGCAGATGAAGATGTTCCTGACGCGTCTGGGTTTTAATTCCAAGTTCGTGATTACCGGCGACCTGAGCCAGCGTGACCTGGTGGGTCGCCGCGGCGGTCTTGCCGATGTCGAAAGGATTTTGGGTCGCGTCGACGATGTGACGTTTTCTCACCTGGAGCGTGCCGATGTGGTTCGCCATGCCCTGGTGGGCCGTATCGTTGAGGCCTATGATGCATACGACGATGCGCGTGAGCAGCGCGCACACGATCGAAAGGAGTCCCGTTGAGTGTATTGATCAGCAACGATGCCGAGCTCGATACGCTGCTCGATGCCCAGGAGGTGGAGCACATCTGCGGAGTTGTGCTTGCCGCCGAGGGTGTTGAGCGTGAGGTCGAGATTTCCCTTTCGTATGTCGATGAAGACGAGATGCACGAGCTCAACCTTGAGTGGCGCAGTATCGACCGCACGACCGACGTGCTCTCGTTTGAATGTGACTCGGCCTTTGACGAGGACATTCCCGCCGATGAGACGCTTGAGCTCGGCGATATTATCCTGGCCCCGCAGGTTATTGCCCGCCAGGCCCCCGGCTTTGGCAACAGTCCCGCCGATGAGTGCCGACTGATGCTCGTGCACGGAATGCTGCACCTGCTGGGTTACGACCACATCGAGGACGATGAGGCCGAGGTCATGGAGGCACGCGAGGATGCCATTCTACGCGACTTGGCGCTTGAGCGCGGCGAGGACCCCAAACTCGTCCACGTCGGCCCCATAACCAATCATGCCCACGACTAGGAGCCGTCTATGATTCCCGGATCGAACAAGGACCATCCGTCCTTTTTAAAGTCGTTCTCATACGCGATGGAGGGCTTCGTCACTGCCGTCAAGACCGAGCGCAACATTAAGGTCATGCTCGCGGCGGGCGTGTGCACCGTCATTGCCGGCTGCATCGTGGGGCTCGATATTGCCGAGTGGGCTACGGTCATCATTTGCTGCGGCCTGGTGATTCACGGCGAGCTGTGCAATACCGCCATGGAGGCGATTGTGGACCTGGCGACCCAGGAGCTGCATCCGCTGGCCAAGCGCGCGAAGGATATCGCCGCTGCCTCTGTATACGTTCTTTCCATTACCGCCGCGATCGTGGGCTTGCTTGTCTTTGCTCACGCGCTCGACTTTATTTAGAAAGGGATTCCCATGTCCGACAATATGCAGCCTACCGGTGAAGTTTTGGATGACGAGGTCCTGGACGAGGCTGAAGGTGCCGATTCGTTTGACGAGGTCGAGGAGTTCGACCCGTTTGAGGGTATGAGCGACGAGGAACTCGATGCCCTTTGCGACGAGGATGAGAGCCTCGCGGGCTTTGGCGACGTGGAACCTGGTTTCCGCAGCGGCTTTGTGGCCCTGGTCGGTCGTCCCAACGCCGGCAAGTCCACGCTGCTCAACGCCTGTTACGGCAAGAAGGTCGCCATTACCTCTCCGGTTGCCCAGACGACCCGCCGCCGTATGCGCGCCGTGGTCAACCGCCCCGGCTATCAGCTGGTTTTCGTTGACACGCCGGGTATCCACAAGCCCAAGGACGGCCTGGGCTCCGAGCTTAACAAGAGCGCGTTGTTCGAACTGAACGATGTCGATGTCGTCGCGTTTCTGATCGACGCCACCAAACCCATCGGCAGGGGAGACGCCTGGGTCGCAGAGCGCGTCAAGAACGCCCGTTCAAAAAAGGTCCTGGTGCTTACCAAAGCCGACGAGGCCGATCCCGCCCAGGTTATGGAACAACTCAAGGCCGCCCACGAGCTTATGGAATACGACGATGAGATCGTGACGTCGTCGGTCAAGAACTTCAACGTCGATGCGTTTATCGAGACCGTCGCTCACTTCTTGCCCGAGGGCCCGCGTTGGTTCCCCGAGGACATGGGCACCGACGCGTCCGACGAGACCCTCGTGGCCGAGTTTGTGCGCGAGAAGGTCCTGCGTCGCACCCGCGACGAGATCCCTCACTCCGTGGGCGTCATCTGTGACGCGCTCGAGCAGACTAAGAAGGTCCTGCGCGTGCACGCCACGATTTACGTCGAGCGCGAGGGGCAGAAGGGCATCATCATCGGCAAGGGCGGCGAGATGATTAAGCATATCGGCATCGATGCCCGTCGCGATCTTGAGCGTATCTTTGGCACTCAGGTCTTTTTGGAGCTCGACGTGAAGGTTAAGGCCGGCTGGCGCGATGACGAGGCGCAAATCCGCCGCTTTGGCTATAACGCCGAAGATTAAGCCTCGGCGTTCATGGCAGGCTCTCGCACATATCGCACAAAGGTGCTTGTCCTCGACAAGACGAAGCTCAAGGAAACCGACCTGATTTTGACGATGCTCGACGAACGGGGGCGGCAGGTGCGTGCCGTGGCCAAGGGCGCACGTAAGCCTGGCGGTCGCCTTGCGGCCCGTTGCGAGCTCTTCTGCACCGTTGATATGCTGCTCGCGCATGGTCGCTCGCTCGACGTGGTTTCTCAGGCGGAGCTTATGGAGGCGCCGCTCGGTGCCGCTCCTGACTACGAGACGACCTGTGCCGCCAGCGCGATTGCCGAGGTTGCGCGTGTGTGCTCGTTCGAGGATGCCGAGGATCCATTTACCTTTGCCATCACGCAGCGGGCGCTCACGCTTATCGGCAGCGGGCTCGACTCGGCACATATGGACCTGCTCGTGGCGGCCTTTGTCTTTAAACTGCTGTCGCACGTTGGCTACCGACCCGATTTTTCGGCATGCGTGCTGTGCGGAGACCCCATGCTGTCGTATTTTTCGCCCCAGGCGGGCGGGCTTCTGTGCGGGTCGTGCGCCTCGAGCGTGCCTGGCGCCGAGTTGGTATCAGTCGGCGAGGTCGCATGGCTGCGCGCTCTGGTGTCCATGACGTTCGATGCCCTTATGGACGAGCGGATCGATCCGCATACGGCTGCTTTTTTGCTGGGGCTTTCGCATGTTTGGGCCGCCACGCACACCGACCAGCGGCTCCGTGCGATGGAATTCATGTTGGGTCGGTGATGATGCGCAGGCGTGCGCCGCTTGTGGTAACATACCAACTTGTTGGTACCTCGACCTTGGATGCCCGCTCCACCGGCGGCTTCCCAGTCCGAGGCGAATAGAGTCGCCCGCGGGCGACGCGAAACGAAAGGTGAAACAATGACTGTTTCCAAAGAGCGCAAGGCGGAGCTGACCGCCCAGTTCGGTAACTCCCCGGTCGATACCGGTAACCCCAAGGTTCAGGTCGCCATCCTGTCCGAGCGCATCAAGGAGCTGACCGAGCACATGAAGTCCCACCAGAAGGACTTCCACACCCGTCGTGGCCTGCTCATGCTCGTTGGCCGTCGTCGTCGTCTTCTCTCCTACATCAAGAAGAACGACATCGTCGAGTACCGTGAGCTCATCAAGGCTCTGGGCATCCGCGACAACATCCAGTAAGGATTTGTACATGCTAAGAGCGTCCTGCGCAGCGGGGCGCTCTTTTTGTGTAAGGGCGTGAACAATCACGCTCTACAGCGTGGCGGGGGCAGGGGGCCCGCGTCACATGAGAAGCCCGCAGGCAAGGGGCCTGTGGGGTAAAGGAGAACAATGACACTCGTATCCAAGACCTTTGAGCTGTACGGCAAGACCTACACCTTCGAGTCCGGCGAGCTTGCCAAGCAGGCCACCGGCGCTTGTCTGGTCAAGCAGGGTGACACCACGATGCTCGATACCGTGGTCGTCTCCAAGGAGCGCAAGAATTACGACTTCTTCCCGCTGACCGTCGACTTCAACGAGAAGATGTACGCTGCCGGCCGTATCCCGGGTGGCTACCTCAAGCGCGAGGGCCGTCCCAGCGAGAAGGCCACGCTCACGGCTCGTATGATCGACCGCCCGATCCGCCCGAGCTTCCCGGACGGCTTCCGCAACGAGGTGCATATCGTCGCCACCTCGCTCGTCGCCGACCAGGTCAACCCCTTCGACGTCATCAATGTCATGGGTGCCTCTTTGGCTATGACGCTCGGCGGCGTGCCCTTCGAGGGCCCGCTTGCCTGCGTGCGCATCGGCCGCAACGTGGAGACCGGCGAGTTTATCGTCAACCCCACCTATGAGGAGCGCGAGAGCTCCGACCTGGACCTGGAGCTGGGCGGCTCTGCCGACTTCATCTCGATGGTCGAGGCCGGCGCCGAGGAGATCTCCGAGGACGACATGCTCGCCGCTATGAAGTTTGGTCAGGAGGCCCTCGCTGCCTTCTGCCAGGCCCAAGACGAGTTTGTCGCCGAGTGGGAGCAGGTCAACGGCGCTATCGTCAAGAAGGAGTACCCGCTCGACCAGCCCGTCGAGGAGGTCCAGGAGCGCATCTTCGCCCACTACGACGAGATGGCCGCTGCCCTGCGCGACGCCGACAAGCTTTCCCGCATCGGCAAGGTCGAGGCTCTGAAGGAGTCCATCCGCGCCGAGTTCTCCGACGAGGAGCAGGCCGCATGGGAGCGCGAGATCCCCGTGGCGCTCAAGAAGCTCGAGAAGAAGGCCATGCGCACCATGGTCGTCGAGACCGGCGAGCGCGTCGACGGTCGCGCCGCCGACGAGATCCGTCCCATCATGGTGAAGGACAACTACCTGCCGCTCGTTCACGGCTCCGGCCTGTTCCAGCGTGGTCAGACCCAGGTGCTCTCCGTGCTTTCGCTTGGCATGCTCAACGAGGGCCAGCGTCTGGATACCATCGAGCCCACCGAGGGCAAGCGCTATATGCACCACTACAACTTCCCGCCGTTCTGCACCGGCGAGACCGGCCGCATGGGCAGCCCCAAGCGCCGCGAGATTGGTCACGGCAACCTGGCCGAGCGCGCTCTGCTCCCGGTGCTTCCCGACGAGAACGAGTTCCCCTACGCCATCCGCGTGGTCTCCGAGGTCATGGAGTCCAACGGCTCCTCTTCGATGGCTTCGACCTGCGGCTCCACGCTCGCCCTTATGGACGGCGGCGTGCCCATTAAGCGCCCGGTCTCCGGTATCGCCATGGGCTTGATCCAGGAGGAGGGCAAGACCGTGGTCCTGTCCGACATCCAGGGTCTCGAGGACTTCCTGGGTGACATGGACTTTAAGGTCACCGGCACCACCGAGGGCATCACCGCCCTGCAGATGGACAACAAGGCCACCGGCCTCACCTTCGATATCTTGGCCCGCGCCCTGCAGCAGGCCAAGGAGGGTCGTGCCTTCATCCTGCAGAAGATGCTCGATGTGATCCCCGAGCCGCGTCATACCACGCGCAGCACCGCTCCTCGCATCGTCTCCATCCAGGTTCCGACCGATAAGATCCGCGACGTCATCGGTTCCGGCGGCAAGGTCATTCGCGGCATCCAGGACGAGACCGGCGCTTCGGTCGACATCCAGGAGGACGGTACCGTCTTTGTCGGCGGCACCGGCGAGTCCGTCGATCAGGCTGTCGAGCGCATCAAGCTCATCATCAAGGTTCCCGAGCCGGGCGAGGAGTACACCGGTCGCGTGGTCTCCATCCAGCCGTTCGGCGCCTTCGTGAACCTGCTGCCCGGTAAGGACGGCCTGTTGCACATCTCCCGCGTCGCCAAGGGTCGCGTGGAGAAGGTTGAGGACGTCCTCAACGTGGGCGACGAGGTCAAGGTCGTCGTCATCGAGGTCGACGATCGCGGCAAGATCTCGCTCGATCGTCTCGACAAGCCCGAGGCCCCGGCTCGCGCCGAGGGTGCCTCCGAGGGCGACGGCGAGCACTTCCAGCGTCGTGAGCGTCCGCGTCGCGAGCGCTCCGAGCGCAGTGACCGTCCGCGCCGTCCCGGCGACAACGGAGGCCGCAAGCCCCGCCGCCACCACGACGCCGAGTAATAGCCGCACATAATCAGCTCAACAAGGGCGACTCCGGACAGGGGTCGCCCTTTTGCTATTCCCGGCGGGATACACGGCTTCAGATGGGGCTTTGATGCATGGGTGGTCTGTTGTTGTGCAAATGGGTATCATACTGTGGTTACTGCATCGACTCTGTGATGCATGTTTGTACGTTCCCGACGGTCGGTTTGCCAGAAGCGCCCCGTCGGTTGTTCCAGACCCGTTTCGTAGAAAGGAAACAACACTCACCTATGGCAGCTAAAAAATCATCTCCCTTGAAGATCATCCCGCTCGGCGGCCTTGATGGCATCGGCAAGAACATGACGGTCTTCGAGTGCGGCGACGACATGGTGCTCGTCGACGCTGGCCTCATGTTCCCCGACGACTCGCAGCCCGGTATCGACCTGGTGCTTCCGGATTACACCTACGTTCTGGAGAATGAGGAAAAGCTCCGCGGCATCGTCGTTACCCACGGACACGAGGACCACACCGGTTCGCTTCCGTATCTGCTCCAGGATCTCAACAACAAGGTACCCATCTTCTCGAGCAAGTTGACGCTTGGCTTTATCGAGGGCAAGCTTTCCGAGTTCCGTATTCGTGCACCCAAGTTCCGTGAGGTCAAGGGCGGCAGCCACGTCAATTTGGGTGGCATCTCGCTCGATTTCTTCTCGATGACGCACTCCATCCCGGGCGCTCTGGGCGTGTTCATCCGCACCAACCAGGGCACCGTTATGCACACCGGCGACTTTAAGCTCGACCAGACGCCCATCGACGGCGTCACGCCCGACTATGCCGCTATCAGCCGCTTTGCCAAGCAGGGCATCGACCTGCTGCTGTCCGACTCCACCAACGCCACGGTCCCCGGCTTTACCAAGTCTGAGGCCGAGGTTGGCCCCAATCTGCTGCATGCCATCAAGAATGCTCCGGGCCGCGTGTTCGTCGCGTCGTTCTCGAGCCACATCCATCGTCTGCAGCAGATCTGCGACGCCGCTCGCAAGTGCGGCCGCAAGGTTGTCGTGACCGGTCGTTCCATGCTCACCAACACCCGCGTGGCGCGCGAGCTCGGTTACCTCAACATCGATGACGCCGATATCATCGATGCCTTCGATATTGACAACCTGCCCGACGACAAGATCGTCGTCATGTGCACCGGTTCGCAGGGCGAGCCTCTGTCGGCCCTTTCGCGCATGGCCAACGGCGAGCACAAGACGCTCTCCATCCACGAGGGCGATACCGTCATCCTCTCGGCAACGCCGGTCCCCGGTAACGAGAAGGCCGTTCAGCAGGTCGTCAACAGCCTCGCCAAGCTTGGCTGCGACGTGTGGGATAAGAGCCGCGCCCTCGTTCACGTCTCGGGTCACGGTAGCCAGGAGGAGCTCAAGCTCCTGATGGCCATGGCCAAGCCTACGTACTTTATGCCGGTCCACGGCGAGGCCGTGCATCTGCGCGCCCATGCTCAACTTGCACGCAAGATGGGCCTCAAGGACGATCATATCTTTATCCTCGACAACGGAGATACGCTCGAGATGCGTGGCGGTATCGTCAAGCGCGGTACGCCCGTCGAGTCCGGCGTCGTCTACGTCGACGGCCTGCGTATCGGCGATACCGACCCCATCGTTCTGCGCGATCGTCAGAAGCTTGCCAACGACGGTATGGTCACGGCCGTCGCCATCGTTTCGCTCAAGCACAAGAAGATCGAGGCCATCGAGTTCTCGGGCCGCGGCGTCTCCTTTGCCATCGACGACCAGTTCTCCGAGGACGCCTCGGCGTCCATCATGAAGACGATCGAGAAAGGCAAGTTCAGCTTTACGAGCAGCGGTTCCGATGCCATTCGCAAGGCCGTGCGCGACTCGCTCTCTAACTTTATTTGGAGTCGTACGCGCACTCGTCCGATGATCATCCCGGTCGTCATGGAGGTTTAGTTTGGCGCGCGGATCTGCACAAAACGCCAAAGGCAATAAAGCCAACAACCAACCGGCATCTGCTAAGGGTGCCGGTTCCCATCTTCGTGCCAATAAGGGCCATGAGGCCGAGTTCGACGATTTTGAGCCCTTGGTCGAGCCTTCGGCCAATCGCGATATCGCCGGCGTGGTCATTGCCGTTTTGGCGATCGCGTCCTTCATTGCCGTTATCTCACCGGCAACTGCGCCCGTGACGGCTGCTGTTGCCGGGTTCTATCACCTGGGCTTTGGCCTGGGCGCCTACGTGCTGCCGATCGTCATCTTGCTTTTTGCCGCCACGCTCTTTTTGGGTGAGGACTCGCCGCTCAACGTGCGCTCTGTTGCGGGCGGCGCCGTGGTCTTTATCGCCGTCGTCTCCATTCTTTCGCTGATGGTGCCGGGCACGAGCGATTCGTGCGACCTTATGTTTACGCCGCAGAACCTTTCCGTGTCGGGCGGCTACATTGGCGCCTTTATCGCAAGTGCCTTGCAAAACGCTCTGGGTAAACCTATCGCCATGGTTGTCTTGCTGGGGCTTGTCGTCGTTGGTTTGGTCATTATCGGGTTTTCGGTGGGTGGCGTTTTGCGCTCCGCACGCGATCGCGCTGCCGATTTTGCCGAGCGCCGTCGTGCCGACGTCAACGCGAGCCCGTGGGGTGACGACGAAGCCCTGTCGGTGCCCGGCGTTGCCCGTCCGCACCTGAGCATTCTTCGTCAAAAGGGCTCCGATGCTGCCGTGACCACGGTTGTGGGCAACGATGTGGACCCGGTTTTGGACAATGACGACGAGGACGAGAATCCGTTTGTCGACGTGTTCGAGTCGGTTGAGGCTGAGCGCGCTAAGACGACGCTGCTGCCGCGCCGCCATGCCAAGAAGGGCAAGGCTGCGCCTAAGCTCAATACAAGCGAGCCCGACCCGTCTTGGTCCGATAGCGAGATTGAGCTCACCGAGGGCGATGACGAGGATGACGAGGCTCCGATTGAGACCGCAAAGACAACTTTGCTGCCGCGCCGCCATGCAAAGCACGACCAGGTAACCGGTCAACTTTCGATGGAAGACTACCCCGATAAGATCGACGAGTCCGAGCCGCCGTTTGCCGTGAATCCTGTTTCGGCAGCACCTCAGATCCCCGACTTCTTGAAGCATCCCAAGGTTGCCGATGCGCCTGCCACGAGTGCTGTCGAATCGGCTGCGGCTCGTGATGGGGGAGTGGACGACGGCGCCGCAGATATCGAGGGCGAAGAAGAGGACGGCCTCAAGCTTCCGCCGCTCGAAATCTTGCATGCCAACCCGCAGTCGGCTTCCGCCGCGTCTTCGGACAAGGAGCTGGAGCAGACCGCTGAGTCACTGCAATCCACCTTGCTTGAGTTTGGCCGCAGTGCCCGCGTGGTCGGCTGGATCGCCGGCCCCACGGTGACGACCTTTAAGCTGCAACCTGGCGAGGGCGAGCGCGTGAGCAAGATTTCGAGCCTCGAGGACGATATCGCGCTTTCGCTCGCTGCCCAGTCGGTGCGTATCTTTGCCCCGATTCCCGGCACTTCGCTCGTGGGCATCGAGATTCCCAACCGCAAGCGCCAGAACGTCAATCTGGGCGACGTGCTGCCCTATGTGAAGGGCGGTCCGCTCGAGCTTGCCATCGGCCGCGACGCCGAGGGCACGCCTGTTGTCGCCGACCTCGCCAAGATGCCTCACCTGTTGATCGCCGGTACGACCGGTTCTGGTAAGTCGGTGATGATCAATTCCATCATCACGACCCTGCTCATGCGCGCCCTTCCCGAGGACGTTCGCCTGATCATGGTCGACCCCAAGCGCGTTGAGCTTGCGGGCTATAACGGTCTGCCGCATCTCTATGTGCCCGTGGTGACCGAGCCCAAGCAAGCCGCGAGCGCTCTGCAATGGGCCGTGTCCGAGATGGAGCGTCGCCTGAAGGTCTTCGAACGTCTCAACGTGCGTAAGATCTCGACCTACAACGAAAAGCAGGCCGCCGGCGAGTTTGAGCATTACGACAACCCGCCGCAAAAGATGCCCTACCTGGTCATTATCATCGACGAGCTCTCGGATCTGATGATGGTCGCCGGTAAGGATGTCGAGGCCTCGATCGTGCGTATTGCACAGCTGGGCCGTGCCGCCGGTATTCATCTTATCGTTGCCACGCAGCGCCCCAGCTCCAACGTGGTGACGGGCCTCATCAAGGCCAACATCACCAACCGCATCGCCTTTAACGTCGCTACGGGCATCGACTCGCGCGTCATCATCGACCAGATGGGTGCCGAGAAGCTCACCGGTTTGGGCGACATGCTGTTCTCCAAGGTCGACTGGGGCAAGCCCCGCCGTATACAAGGCTGCTTTGTCTCGGACGACGAAATCAACGAGATTGTCGAGTTCGTCAAGTCGCAGAGCGAGCCCGACTACCACGAGGAGATTCTGTCCGCCGTGGCGCCCGCTTCCATGTCCATGGCGGGTGGCGGCGGTATTGTCCGCACCGGAGTCGCCGAGTCGCAAGACGATGATCCGCTCATTTGGGAAGCCGCCCATATTGTGGTGGAATCGCAGCTTGGCTCCACATCTGGCCTGCAACGCCGCCTGAAGGTTGGCTATGCGCGTGCCGGGCGTATTATGGACATGCTGGAAGAAAAGGGTGTCGTCGGCCCGCCCGACGGTTCCAAGCCGCGCGAGGTCCTGTTGGACGAGGAGGGGCTTGCCGCGCTGGAATCTGTCGACGCCGAGATGGCACGTGAAGATCGTGAGTTTGGAGGATTCTGATGGCTGCACGCTTTGGTGACATGCTGCTCGAGCAGCGTCGCCGAATGGGCCTTTCCATTCAGCAAGTCGCCAACACCATCAAAATCAGGCCGCAGATCATCGAGTTTTTCGAGACCGGTAACTTTGCTTCGATGCCGCCGCGCGGCTATGCGCAGGGCATGATTTCGAGCTATGCTCGCTTTTTGGGCCTCAATCCGCGCGAGGTCGTCAATGCCTACTTTGACGATCTGATGGCATACGAACGCGAGACGTCGCAGCAGGGCGGTCGTTTTCAGGACGCCGCCGGCTACGTCAATTCGCGTTCCTCGGTCGATAACGGGCGCTTCCTGATGGTTCAGGGCGGTCGTTCGACCCGCTATGGACAGCGTCCTCAGCAGGCCGGTTATATTACCGAGACGGGTTCGGGCGAGGAGATTCGCTCACAGCGTGACCGGTTCCGCAGTACGCCGATGCCCGAGGACCGTGCACTTCCCGCTGCCCGAGGCGTGGCGCGTGACCCTCGTGCCGGCTACGGCGACGGCGGCTATTCCGATCGCGGTTACCGTGGTGCCTCTACGGGACGCTCTCGCGGTGGCTATGCGGATGCCGATACCACGCAGGTGACGCCGCGTCTTCGCTCTCAATCACAGCCGTATGGCCAGCGCTCTTCGGCTCCGCGTTCGGGCCAGCGTGGCTATCAAGGCCGCGGTGAACTTGCGCCCCGCTCGGGTCAGCGCAGCCTTCGGGGCCAGGGTGGCTATCGCGGCCGTTCCGATAGCAATCGTGGTCGTATGCCTCAGGGAGGCGGCCGCAGCAGTTCCAATCGTGGACGCGGCGGATCACGTACTCCTCAAAACAACGGGCTCGATCCGCGTATCGTCTACGCCGGCATCGGTGCCGTTGCGCTGCTGTTGATTGTGCTCATCGTGGTGCTTCTGCGCGGCTGCGCATCTTCGGCGCCCGAGACCACGCCCGAGACGCCCACTGCTACCAAGACGACGACCAAGAAGTCTTCTAAGAAGACCGAAACGGTCGACGAGGACGAAGACACCGATGAGGCGACGAATGAGTCGACTGAATCGGACGCTACCAAGACGACGGCCAAGAAGGAAGAGAACGAGGTCACGAACGTCAAAGTCTCCGTTGCTAAGGGAAAGACTGCGTGGATTGAGGTCAAGGTCGACGGCAAGTCGGTCTATGGCGCTCAGGCGACTGGCCCCTTTGAGCAGGAGTACACGCCCGAGTCCTCGATCGAGATCACCACGTCCAAGCCTTCCGATGTCACCGTTACCAAGAACGGCGAAAAGGTCCGTTACGATACCAAGACCTCGGGCGTGGCGCGTGTGACGATCACCGTTCCCAAGAAGGAGACGACTGATTCCGAGAATGGTGAAAGTTCTGATGGTACCGACACCACCGATGGTACCGACACCACCGACGGCACCGATGCCCAGTCCACGGATGGCGCCGATACCGCAACTGACGGCCAGACGCCCACCGATTCTACCGACTATTCGTACGATAGCTACTAAGCCGCTCGTACGCGAAAGGAAACATCATGGCTAAAGATTCCAGCTTCGACGTCGTGTCCGAGGTCAACATGCAAGAGGTCGACAACGCCTTCCAGCAGACCACGCGCGAGATTTCCCAGCGCTATGACCTTAAGGATTCCGGTGCCACGATCGAGCTCTCGAAGGGCGATAAGCTCTTTACGATCAACGCCCCGGCCGACTTTGTCTCCAAGCAGATCATCGACGTGCTGAGCTCCAAGCTCATCAAACGCGGCATCGATCTTAAAGCTGTTTCCTGGGATGCCCCGCAGGCGGCATCGGGTGGTACCGTGCGCGTGCTCGGCCATATCGTCGAGGGTATTGACCAGGCGACCGCCAAGAAGATCAATAAGGATATCAAGGATCAAAAGCTTAAGGTCAAGGTAACGATCGAGGCCGATAAGCTGCGCGTTTCCTCTGCTTCGAAGGATGCTCTGCAGACCGTGATCCAGTTCCTGCGCGATCAGGACTACGGCCAGCCGCTGCAGTTTACCAACTACCGTTAATTCATTCGAAAGGACCGCTCTCCAACATGGATACACCGTTGGGCTCCGTGCTCTACATCACCCTCGGGTGCGCCAAGAACGAGGTTGATACCGACCGTATGCGTTCGCTGCTGACCGCCGCGGGCTACGAGGAGGCATTCGACCCGCAGGATGCCGATATCGCCATCGTCAATACGTGTTCGTTCCTTGCCTCCGCAACGTCCGAGAGCATCGAGACCACGCTCGAGCTTGCTAACGAGGTGCAGGACGGCGTCCGTTCCTGCCCCATCGTTATGTGCGGCTGCGTGCCTTCGCGTTACGGTGAAGATCTTCCCGATGAGTTGCCCGAGGTCGCGGCCTTTGTGAAGACCGACGAGGAAGACGGCATTGTGTCCGTCATCGATGGCGTGTTGGGCGTCGAGCGCGAGATTGCTGCCTATATTCCGCAGGTCAAGCGTACCGTCGAGGGCGCCGTTGCCTACGTCAAGATTTCCGATGGCTGCAACCGCTTCTGCAGCTTCTGCATGATTCCCTACATCCGCGGCCGTTATCATTCGCGCAATGCCGAGAGCATTATCTCCGAGGTGCGCGATCTGGTCGCCGGCGGCGTGCGCGAGATCGTGCTGATTGGTCAGGACACGGGCATCTGGGGTACCGACTTTGGCGACGAGGACCTCACCGAGGGTTCGCCTCGCAACCTGGCGCAGCTGCTGCAGGCTGTTGCCGAGGCGGTGCGTCCGAATAACGTTTGGGTCCGTGTGCTCTACCTGCAGCCCGAGGGCATGACCGACGAGCTTATCGAGACCATTCGCGATACGCCCGAGGTACTGCCCTATATCGATATCCCCGTGCAGCACTGCGACGCGCGCATCCTCAAGGCCATGCGCCGCTCCGGCTCTCGCCAGGAACTCGAGGATCTGTTCCGTGACCTGCGCGAGCGCATCCCCGGTATCGTGATCCGCTCCACGGCCATGGTCGGTTTCCCGACCGAGACCGAGGACGAGTTCCGCGACCTCATCGACTTTATGGACACCGTGGGCTTCGATTACACGAGCGTCTTTGCCTACTCACAGGAGGAGGGCAGCCTGGCCGCCAAGATGGAAGGTCAGGTCGACGAGGAGATCAAGCTCGAGCGCGCCCAGGAGGCCATGGACCTGGCCGAGTCGCTCGGTTTTGCCGCCACCGCTGCTCATGTGGGGGGGCGCGCCCAGGTTATCGTCGACGGTATCGAGGAGTCAGAGGACGGCGCCGAGTTGATCGGTCATGCCTGGTTCCAGGCGCCCGATTCCGATGGTGCGGTGCACTTGGACGCCAGCGAGGCGTCCGTGGGCGATATTCTGACCGTCGAGTTTACCGATAGCTTCTGCTATGAGCTTATCGGTCATGTTGTGGAGTAGGAGAGCGTCGTGGCTAACGAGAGCAATAAGGAACTGACGAGTGTCTGGACGCCCGCCAACATCGTGACGTGCGTTCGCATCGTCTTTATCCCGGTGTTCATGATCGTCTCGGCCCTGTCTCACACGAGTGTTGCCGGTACGGATTGGAGTACCTTCGACGGCCCGCTCGCCGCCGCTGCCTTCATTCTGTATGTGATCCTGTCGTGCACCGATAAGGTCGACGGTTATCTGGCGCGCTCGCGCAACGAGATCACCGACTTCGGTAAATTCTTGGACCCCATCGCCGATAAGCTGCTCGTGTTCTCGGCCCTGCTGCTGTTCTTGGACTTTGGCGCGGTGACCGTGTGGTCCGTGTTCATCATCCTTTTCCGTGAGCTGCTGGTGAGCGCCCTACGCATGGTCGCGAGTGCGGCCGGTGTGGTTGTTGCGGCCGATAAGCTCGGCAAGTACAAGACGGCAACCACGATGGTCTCCATCTGCGGTTACCTGTGCGTTTTTGCTATGGCCGGCTTGCACCTTGGCCCGGTGGCGCTGACGCTCGGCATCTACTCGGTGTCGCGCTTCCTGTATGCCGTTGCCGTTGTCTTGACCGTTATCTCGGGCGCCCAGTACTTCTGGAACTGCCGCAAGATCGTCTTTTCGGTCTAGGTCCTGGTGGGTATGACGGTCTCTTTTGAGCAGATTTCCGCACACAATGAGGAGCTGGCGCGCGATATTGTCGAGCGCGCGAGCGCTCGGGGCGTGACGGTTTCGACGGCTGAGTCGCTGACGGCGGGTATGATCGCCTCGACGATTGCGGATATCCCGGGCGCCTCGGCGGTGTTGCGTGGCGGTGCGGTGACTTACTGCGATGAGATTAAGCATCGCGTTCTTGGTGTTGAGCAGGAGACGCTCGACCGCTATACCGCGGTGTCGCATCAGACCGCGCGCGAGATGGCGGTGGGTTCGCTGGAGCTGTACCAGAGCGATATTGCAGTGAGCGCAACGGGTTATGCCGGCCCCGGCGGTGGCACTGAAGGCGATCCGGCGGGCACTTTCTATATTGGCTGGGCGTATCGCGCGGCTTATGGGGAAGTCCCGGTTGTGGACTCTGTGCGCTGCCACTATGAGGGCGACCGTTCGTGTGTTCGTGCCCATGCGGTCGCGGAGGCATTGGGGCGCATTGCCCTTGTGCTCAACTCTATGGAATAGACGTGTTTTAAGGGGCCTCCGGGCCCCTTAATTGTGGAGATAGGGACTTCTGACAAATTTAGCGTTTGTGCTGGTTATAGATGTATTCTTGCCTTCTTTGTTCTTATTTGGCCCTGTGTGGTCAAGCATTTGGTCAGTGTTTGGTCGGCGTTTGGTTGGGTTTTGGAAAGACTGCCTGCATATGATTGGCCTGAACGGTTGACCACGAACAGCCGTTCGTTTATTATCGATGCAGGTTGTTAAGAGGAGGGCTATTCATGGCCAAGAATTCAGGTCCCGTACGTACCGTTCATGCTCGCACTACGGGTAAAGAGCGCGATGAGATGATCGCCACCACCAAGGCCGAGATCGAGAAGAAATTCGGCCAGGGTTCCATCATGAGGTACGGCGACGGTGGTCCCGAGCTCGAGGTCGAGGCCATTCCCACGGGCGCCCTGGCCCTCGATGCCGCGCTGGGTATCGGCGGCGTGCCGCGCGGCCGTATCGTCGAGATTTACGGTCCTGAGTCCTCCGGTAAGACGACGCTTTCGCTCGAGATCCTGGCCGAGGCCCAGGCAATGGGTGGCGTTGTGGCATTTATCGATGCCGAGCACGCGCTTGATCCCACGTATGCCGCGCGCATCGGTGTGGATATCGACGAGGTGCTCATTTCCCAGCCCGATACGGGCGAGCAGGCGCTCGAGATTGTTGACATGCTCGTGCGTTCCGGCGCCATCGATGCCATCGTCGTCGACTCCGTCGCCGCGCTGACCCCGCGTGCCGAGATCGAGGGAGAAATCGGCGACACTACGGTCGGTCTTCAGGCTCGCCTGATGAGCCAGGCGCTCCGCAAGCTCGCCGGCTCGCTGTCCAAGTCCAACACGACGTGCATCTTCATTAACCAGCTGCGTGAGAAGATCGGTGTCATGTTCGGCAACCCCGAGACCACGACGGGCGGCCGCGCCCTTAAGTTCTTCTCTTCGGTACGTATCGATATTCGCCGCATCGACAGCATTAAGCTTAAGGACGAGGTTATCGGTAACCGCGTGCGCGCCAAGGTCGTTAAGAACAAGGTGGCAGCTCCGTTCCGATCTGCTGAGTTCGACATCATGTACGGTACGGGCATCTCTAAGGAGGGCTCGATTCTGGACATGGCTGTCGAGTGCGGTATCTGCAAGAAGATTGGCTCCTGGTTTGCCTATGGCGAGGACAAGCTCGGCAACGGTCGCGAGGCCGCCAAGGCGTTCCTGCGCGAACACCCCGATTGTGCCGACGAGATTGAGCATAAGGTCCGCCTTGCCTGTGGACTTGAGTTTGATGACGATGCTCCGTCCGAGGTCGAGCTGACCGATCAGCCTGCGCCTGAGGAGTTTGACGAGCTTTACGCCATCGATGGTTCCGCCATGCTCGATGATGACGACGAGTAGCGGTTACGCTCATGTCGTATACGGTGACCGAGGCCACGGTCGTCTTTCCCGATAAGAAGGCGGCCTCCTCGTTCTCGAGCGGGTATGCGTCCAAAAAGCCTTGCGCACATATCGATTGTGAGCTTGAGGGCGGTTTTGAGCGGTCCATTTGGATTCCCGTGCGGGTCGCGCGGCTGTATGTCAAAAACCGCCCCGATCTTCCCTGTGATTGGGACAACTTTCGTGAGGCGGTGCAGCTCATCGAGCGTAAATGTACACTTACCATGGTGACCGAGATGCTATCGCGCCGCGACCATGCGACGGGTGAGGTCCGTGACAAGCTGGCTCGCTACGGCTTTCACCAGCCCGCGATCGATTTCGCCGTCGAGCGCGCCACCGAGTATCACTTTTTAGACGACAACCGCTTTTGCTCGTACTTTATCGAGGAGCGCAAGCGGCGCGGTTGGGGACAGCGCAAAATCGAGACCGAACTTAAGCGCCGTCATGTCGTGCTCGATGACATTCCCGGTTATCCCGAGGATTATTTTGCCGTCGAAGACGATTTGGCGCGTGCGTCAGCCCTGCTCGCCAAGCGGCGTGTTCCAGAGACGCGCGGATTCGAAAAACTGGTTCGGTTTTTGATGGGCAAGGGCTTCTCGTATCACATCGCCGCCGATGCCGTTAAGGCACGTCTCGATGCCGAACGCGAGGAATGTGCGGTTTAGGCGTGTGCGTTTTGTGACCCTGCCGTTCACCGCGTTTTAGCCGCCGTGCCGGGGCCATTTATTTGACAGTTGTTGTGGTTCAACGTACGATAAACACCGTCATTTGCTTTGTGATATGTGCTCATCTGTGATGAGTTTGTTTATATGTTTATCTGTATCCGACCCGCATAAGCTGCGCCCATATTACTCAAATGTCACGAGCCGTTCGTAAGGACGGTTCGCTTTGTTGTGTAACGAATCCATAAAAAGGAGTGAGCATGCCTATCATCGCAGCGCTCGTTGGCATCGTTTTGGGTGCCATCGCCGCCATTGCCTACATGCGCACCGCCAAGCAGGGTAGTCTTCACGAGGCCGACGAAAAGATCCAGTCGGCACACGCACAGGCTGAGTCCCTGATCGGTGATGCTAAGCGTCAGGCCGAGACCCTCAAAAAAGAGGCTCTGCTCGAGGCTAAAGAGGAGATCATCAAGAACAAGCAGGCCGCCGAGGCCGAGGATAAGCAGCGTAAGAGCGAGATTCGTACGCTCGAGAACCGTGTGATGCAGCGCGAGGAGTCCCTTGATCGCCGAAACGACGCTCTCGACAAGCGTGAGCACCAGCTGTCCAGCCAGGCCGGTCAGGTCGAGAAGCGCTCCCGCGAGCTCGAGGAGCTCTGCGCCAAGCAGACCTCTGAGCTCGAGCGTATCGCCGACCTGACCCGCGAGGACGCCCACAAGGAGCTCCTCGATAAGGTTCGCGGCGAGGTCACCCACGAGGCTGCCACGATCATTCGCGAGTCCGAGCAGCAGGTTCGCGCCGAGTGCCACAAGACCGCCCAGGAGATTCTGTCCCTGGCGATTCAGCGCTGCGCTGCCGACCACACAGCCGAGGTCACCGTTACCTCCGTGCACATTCCCTCTGATGACCTCAAGGGCCGTATCATCGGTCGCGAGGGTCGCAACATCCGGACCTTCGAGCAGGTTTCCGGCGTCAACCTCGTGATCGACGACACGCCCGAGACTGTCGTTCTTTCGAGCTTCGACCCGGTCCGTCGTGAGACCGCCCGTGTTGCCCTCGAGAACCTCATCGCCGACGGCCGCATTCACCCCGCCCGCATCGAGGAGATGTATCACAAGGCTGCCGACCTGGTTCAGCAGCGCGTGCGCGAGGCTGGCGAGCAGGCTGCCTTCGATACCGGCATCCACGACCTGCATCCCGAGATTGTCAAGACCCTTGGTGCCCTGCGCTACCGTACCTCGTTTGGTCAGAACGTGCTTCAGCACTCCCTCGAAGTCTCTGACCTGTGCGGCGTGATGGCTTCCGAGCTTGGCCTGGACGTTGTGACCGCTAAGCGCGCCGGCCTGCTGCACGACCTGGGCAAGGCAATCGACCATGACGTCGAGGGCCCGCATGCCGTCATCGGCGCCGAGCTTGCCCGCCGTTATGGCGAGAAGCCCGTTATCGTCCACGCTATCGAGGCTCACCATGCCGACGTCGACCCCAACACGGTGCTCGATGTCCTGGTACAGGCCGCCGATGCAGTCTCTGCCTCTCGCCCCGGTGCCCGTCGCGAGTCTGCCGAGAACTACATTAAGCGTCTCGAGAAGCTCGAGGAGATCGCCAACTCTCATGATGGCGTCGAGCGTACCTATGCCATGCAGGCTGGTCGCGAGGTCCACGTCATGGTTCAGCCGGACAAGATCTCCGATGCCCAGTCCACGGTTCTGGCTCACGATATCGCCCATCAGATCGAGGAAGAGATGGAGTATCCCGGTCAGGTGCGCGTCGTCGTGATTCGCGAGAGCCGCGCTGTCGATATCGCTAAATAACATGAGCGACGCGAACGAGCTCATCTCATTTATCGCGTCGATGTCGGGGGAGGGCAACCTTCGCGTCGAGGAGAACCTTGGCGAGGGGTATGTCCGCCTCCGCGTTTCGGAGGCCGAGCGGCGCCAGGCAAAGCACGACATTCAGCATGTCGAGGATATCGTCATCGAAATGCTCCGTAATGCTCGCGATGCTGGCGCCGACAAGGTCTATCTCGCCACGACCAAGGAAGATGGCGTCCGCACGCTTGTCTTTCTGGATAACGGCTCGGGTGTTCCGCAGGACATGCAAGAGCGAATCTTCGATGCTCGCGTTACCTCTAAGCTTGAGAGCATGAAGATGGACCGTTGGGGCGTTCACGGTCGTGGCATGGCATTGTTTTCGATCAAGCAGAACACCGACGAGGCCCGTGTGGTCACGTCCGGTGTCGATCTTGGTTCAGCCTTTAAGGTGAGCGTTGCAGCCGACCGCCTTAGTGAGCGTGCCGATCAGTCCAGCTGGCCCCAGGCCGTCAAGGATGAGGACGGGCGTTATGTCTGCGCTCGCGGTCCGCATAATATTATTCGCGCTGCCTGTGAGTTTGCGCTCGAGGAATTGCGTGGTTGCGATGTCTATCTTGGTTCTCCGTCTGAGATTGCCGCGACCCTCTACGCTCAGGCATCTAGTCGGCTCGATACGTCTCGTCTCCTGTTTATTGATGATGAGAGCGAGCTTCCGGTTGTCGATCGTTTAGGCCTTGCCTCTGATGCCGAGGACTTTATTCGTATTTGTTCGGGTTTGGGTCTTGAAATGTCCGAGCGCACGGCCCATCGCATTTTGGCAGGGCAGATTAAGCCCGTTCGCGGTGTGACTGCGCGTCTGCTGCGCGAGCGTGACTCATCCTCGCATGCGCCGGCTCCTGTCGATCTCGCGAAGGATCGTCGTGGGCTGCGTATTGCCAAGGATGACATGGCACAGTTTTCGCGTGCTGTGGAGCGCGACTTTAATGACCTTGCCGCCCGGTACTATCTCAATCTTTGCGGCGACCCGAAGATCCGTGTTTCGCGTGATCGAATCACCGTGACCTTCGATCTTGCCAAAGAGGAATAGTGCCTTTACCGAGTCCACTCGGTACGATAAAGTTATTGCAGTTAAAACGTACTTTTAAACGCAGGAGTTTCTTCATGGATTGCCTGAAGGTATCAAGCAAATCATCGCCCGCGTCCGTTGCCGGCGCCATCGCCGGCATGGTCAAGGATGGTGTACCCGTCAACATCCAGTGTGTCGGTGCCGGTGCTGTCAACCAGGCCATTAAGGCCGTGGCTATCGCGCGCGGTTTTTTGATTCCAACCGGTTTTGATATTTCCTGCGCGCCTGTGTTCTCCGACATCCTCATTAACGGGGAGTCGCGCACGGCCATCCGCCTTTCTATCTACGTTCACCAGATCAATCGAGCTGCTATGGATAACGTCGTCATGGATGATGTTAAGCCTGTGGCATAGCTTCTGCTTGCCTCGATTCGCCTCCCTTCCATCGTTAGGACTTATGCACATGGACCAGCGTTCCGTACGCGATATTCTTGCCGGTAAAACCTACTTTATCCGCACCTTTGGCTGCCAGATGAATCAGCACGACTCCGAGCGCGTGAGCGGTTTGCTTGATTCGTATGGCTGTCTCATGGCGCTCGATCCCTCGCATGCCGATATTGTTGTCTTCATGACATGCTGCGTGCGCGAAGCCGCCGATACTCGCCTGTACGGTCAGTGCAATTCATGCAAAAGCCTGCCGCCTTCGCCTTCGGGCAAGCGTGTGGTTGCCGTGGGCGGCTGCATTGCGCAGCGTGATGGCGAGGGCCTGCTCACCAACGTCGATAACGTCAATGTCATCTTTGGCACTCATTCTATCGCACATGTGGCCGAGCTCATTGCCGAGGCGTTCCTTGACGGCAGGCGTCATATCCGCACCAATGAGCATGAGGATACGGATGCCATGAGCATGCCGTGGCATCGCGAGACCCAGTATCACGCCTGGGTGCCCATCATGACGGGCTGCAATAATTTCTGCACCTATTGCATCGTGCCGTACGTGCGCGGTCGCGAAAAGAGCCGCCCCTTCGAGGAAATTGTCGACGAGGTGACCGGTTTGGTGCGCCAGGGCGTGCGTGAGATTACGCTGCTGGGCCAAAACGTTAACTCATATGGCCGCGATCTGTTTGGCAAGCCGCGTTTTGCCGATCTGCTGCGTGCCGCGGGCGATACGGGTGTGGAGCGCATCTTCTTTACCTCTTCTCATCCTAAGGATCTGCTGCCCGAGACCATCGACGCCATGGCCGAGACGCCTGCCGTCATGCCGCAGCTGCACCTGGCCGTCCAGTCAGGTTCGACGCGGATCCTCAAAGAGATGAATCGCCGTTATACACGCGAGGACTATCTGGGCCTGGTCGATCGCATTCGCAACCGTATGCCCGATATCGCGCTCTCGACCGATATTATCGTTGGATTCCCGGGCGAGACTGAAGAAGACTTTGAGCAGACGCTCTCACTTGCCGAGACGGTCCGCTATGCTCAGGCCTATACCTTCATCTATTCCAAGCGCGCCGGTACTCCGGCCGCAGAGATTGACGATCCCACGCCGCATGAGGTTATTCTCGAGCGTTTCAACCGCCTGGTTAAGGTTATCGAGACTACGGCTCACGAGTATAACCAGGGTGAGCTTCATACTGTGGTGCCGGCGCTCATTGAGGGAACGAGTAAAAAGAACGACGCGGTCCTGCTGGGCAAGAGTCCCAAGAATCAGACCGTGCATGCGCCTATCCCCGAGGGTTACAGCATCGATCAGCTTGTTGGCAAGATCGTTGATGTTGACGTTGACATTGCCAAGACCTGGTATTTGTCCGGCTCCGTTGTGGGCGAGCCGCGCTAATGGTTTCTCCCAGGGCAGGTCTTTCCGCCGTTGCGATCGTCGGTCCGACGGCGGTTGGTAAGAGTGATGTTGCCGACCGTTTGGCAGCTCGTCTTTCGTCCGAAGTGCTGTCGTGCGATGCGATGCAAATCTATCGCGGCATGGACATCGGTACCGCAAAGATGGCGCCCGATGAGTGTACGGCGCCGCTGCGTCTTGTCGACATTGTAGAGCCGGGTGTGGCATATTCTGCTGCGCTTTATCAGGCTGACGCTCGCGCGCATGTTGAGCGCTTGCTTGGCGAGGGCCGCCTGCCGGTGTTTTGCGGGGGTACGGGGCTGTATCTCAAGGCCGCCCTCGATGAGATGGACTTTCCCTCGGGTGAACTTGAGGACGATCGCCGTGCGGGCTATCAGGAGCTTGCCGAGCGTATTGGCGAGGAGGGACTGCATGCCCTGCTTGCCGAGCGCGACCCCGAGTCCGCTGCGGTCATCCACCCCCATAATGTTCGCCGCGTGATTCGCGCTCTCGAAATGCACGATGATGGAGTGTCCTACGCGCAGCAAAAGTCGCAGTTTAGTGTTCCGCGCGAGCATTATCACGCTCTGTGGTTTGGTCTGACGCGTAATCGCGAGATGCTCTACGAGCGCATTAACCTGCGCGTCGACCTGATGTTTGAGCAGGGCCTTGTCGATGAGGTTCGCGGTCTTATGGACCAGGGGCTGGCAGATGCCCTGACTTCGATGCAGGCGATTGGCTATAAAGAGATTATCGATGCCTTTAACGGCGTGATTTCTATGGATGAGGCTCGCGAACTCATCAAGATGCGTTCGCGTCGCTATGCCAAGCGTCAGCTTTCGTGGTTTAAACGCGATGACCGTATCGTGTGGTTCGATATGGACGAGTTTACGATCGATGAGGTCGTTGAGGACATCCTGCATCGTATTGAGGCTGTCTAATGGCTCGTTTTCCTCTTGTTTCCACGGCACCCGAGCCCGAGCGTGCCATTTTGGTTGGTGTTGAATGGCGCGACAATGCATGGCCGCTCGATCGATCGCTTGACGAGCTGGAGCGCCTTGCCCATACGGCTGGTGCCCGGTGCGTGGCGCGCTTGTCTCAGCGTTTGGTAAAGCCGTATCCTAAATCGTTTATCGGTTCCGGTAAGGTTGAAGAGCTGTGCGGCCTGGTGCATCGCATGGATGCCGATGTCGTTATTTTTGACGACGACCTGACGCCCTCGCAGCAATCCTATTTGGAGAAAGCCGTGGGCGAGCCGGTAAAGATTATCGATCGTACGGCACTGATCTTGGATATCTTTGGCCTGCATGCTCAGACGCGTGAGGGACGCCTACAGGTACAGCTGGCACAGCTTCAATATCTGTTGCCTCGTCTGCGTGGCATGTGGAGCCATCTTGCCAAGGAGCAGACGCGCGGCGGCATCGGTTCGCGCTTTGGCCAGGGTGAAAGCCAGCTCGAGGTTGACCGTCGCTTGATTCGCAATAAGATTGCCGCGCTTCGTCGTGAGCTTAAGCAGGTTGAACAGCGTCGCGATGTCCAGTCCAAGAGTCGCATTGAGTCACCGGCGTTTCGCGTCGCGTTAGCCGGTTATACCAATGCCGGTAAATCGACGTTGCTCAATCGCCTGACCGGCTCTACGGTACTTTCGCAGGACAAGCTGTTTGCTACGCTCGACCCGACGACGCGTTCGTATCACCTGCCCGGCGGTCGCGGCATGACGATCACCGATACCGTCGGCTTTATTCAAAAGCTGCCGCATGGTTTGGTCGATGCCTTTAAATCGACGCTGTCCGAGGTGTTGGGTGCCGATCTAATTCTCAAAGTCGTAGATGCGTCTGACGAGGACTATGAGCGACAGCTGGAGGCTGTCGACCGCGTGCTTGATGAGATCGGCGCTGGAGAGCGTTTAACGCTGACCGTATTCAATAAAATCGATCTTCTCGATAGCGTTGATCGACTGAGCTTCCGTCGTCGCTATCCCGAGGCCGTTCTGTTCTCGGCCCAAACGGGCGAGGGGCTCGACGATCTCGTCGATCGCATTGCTCGCGAGGCGGCTGCCACCGATGTGTTGCTCTCTGCTGATATCCCGTATCGCGAGGGCGCCCTCATCACGCTGGTGCATGAGCAGGGAACCCTTTTGCACGAGGAATATCTCGAGGATGGCGTTCGTATTGTGGCGAAGCTGCCGGCTCGTATTGCGCCGCGGCTCGAGCGTTATCGCACCGAGTAGGCGAGCTCCAAAATGCCCAGTATGATGGGCTGATGCAGCAGATAAAAGGGGAGTGCGTGACGTCCAAGGCTGGCGAGCGCCGGTAGGGGGTTGGCGTAGGTCCAGCTAGGGACGGTCTTATCGATTCCCTGCGCTATATGTGCGGCGAAGTATCCTGCAAGATACATAAAGATAAACGGGATGATGGGGTAGTAATCACCTGAAACAAACCCAGGGCTCGGAAATCCCAGCCACGCCAGGTAGGGGACAGGGTAGATTGTTTTGGGGATGCTCCAGGTGAGGGCGAACAACACAAGGCATAGGGACATGCCCCATCTCGTCGATATCCTCTTAAGGACGGGATCGGTCAACGCCACGATGCCGGTACATGCGGCCATGCAGTAGATGATGCCAAAATTAACCGAATCGTCTACTGAGACAAGCGTTGTTACCAACCAGACGACGAGTGCTGCTAAGGCGTATTTGGCGGCACGTTTGATATTGTTGCGCGAAAGGGTGCACATCCAACCCGCGATAAACAGAAATACCCAGCTGATGCTGGCGCGCCAGATGTCTTGAAAGACAGTCTGGGTAAACCAGGGCATATCCCAACCGTACAGGTAGGCGAGATCGTAGCAAGCGTGAAAACCTGCCATTGAAATCATCGTAAACCCGCGGACGGTATCAAAGATGGTGATGCGTTTTTGCATTACGAGAACCGGCGCATCAAGCCGACGACTTTGCCCAAGATAGCGGGATTCGTTGCATAGATAGGCTCCATGGTGTCATTCTCTGGCTGCAGGCGTACGCGTCCCTGCTCCTTGTAGAATGTCTTGACGGTCGCTGAACCATCAATCATGGCCACGACAATTTCGCCGTTCATGGCACTCTTTTGTTCACGGACGATGATGTAATCGCCATTGAAGATGCCGACATTGATCATTGAGCTCCCATGCACCTCAAGGATAAAGGAACCCTGATCAGTGGCGATTTCGGTCGGGATAGTAAAAGTGTCTTCTATATTCTGCTCGGCCAGAATGGGAATCCCAGCCGCGACGCGACCAACGAGCGGTAGCGAGACCGTTCCGCGAGGTGCGGTGGGTTCGTCAGATTTAGAAATTGAGACAGAGGAACCGTCCTCGTTAAAGAGTTCCAGGGCGCGCGGTTTGGTGGCATCGCGCTTGAGTAGCCCGCGCGCCTCCAGGGCAGATAGATGGGCGTGCACGGTGCTGGGGGAGGAAAGGCCCACGGCAGAAGCCATCTCGCGCACGCTGGGCGGATAACCTTTCTCCTGCTGATATTCCTTGATGAAGTCGTAAATTTGCTGCTGACGCTTGGTAATTTTGCGAGCCATCAGGGCATCCTCTCTACCCATGTCAAACAAATGTTCGAATTTTGCTTGACAGGAACAACTGTTCGAAGATAATACTAACCGAACATTCGTTCTCGCGCTAGACATTTTTGTCCGCGCGGCTTGATAAAACTGTTCTCAGCAAAACACGCGAGAGGAGAACATGATGAACGCAACGAATATGGTCCAGGGAAACCTTGCCCTTAAACTCGAGACGCCTGCAGAACCCACTTTTACGGTTGTTCAGGGTGGCCGCTCCGGCTTTCAGCCTTTGACCGTAAAGCCTGCTCGCAATCAGCAGGCTGTAGTTGCGCCGGCCCGCGTTGCCCTGAAGGTTCCGACGATTGTCGCCGTTGCCGTTGCGCTTACGCTCTTCGTTGTCCTCGCTACGTCGGTCTTTAGCGCTCGTCACGCCGCGTATGCCGAGTCCGTTTCCAACGTTACCTACGAGACTATTCGCGTTCAGCCTGGTGATTCTCTTTGGTCGCTTGCCGAGGAATATCCTATCGAAGGCCTTTCCACGCAAGAGACTTCCGACATGATCCGTAACGTCAATCATCTGGAACATGGTTCGCTCGCCGCCGGTGCGCATCTTAAGGTTCCTGCCCGTTCGTAATCATTATCGCGCTGCGCATGGTACCCTTGTTATCGTTTAAGAGGAGGTACCATGCGCTGTCCCAAATGCGGTAAGGCACATACCCGCGTCGTTGATTCCCGTATGCAGGAGTCAAATAACACCATTAAGCGCCGTCGCGAATGTTGCTCGTGTAACTACCGCTTTACAACGTTCGAGCGATGCGAAGACCCAATTGAGGTCATTAAGTCGGACGGAACTAAGCAGCGGTTCGATCGCAATAAGCTGCTCGTCGGCTTGATGCGCGCCACCATCAAGCGTGATATCGACACTAAGAAGCTCAATGAGATTATCGACGACATCGAGGTCGAGCTGCGCTCTCGCACGCTGACGGCCGTCACGTCCCATGAGTTGGGTGACATGGTGCTCAAGCGCTTGGCCAAGATCGACAAGGTGGCTTACATCCGTTTTGCCTCGGTCTACCGCGATTTCAAAGACGTCGATGAGTTTCTGCAAGAGCTCGACAAGCTAAGGTGATTCCATGTCCAGCATTACCGTCAACATAAAGCGTCTCGACCCCACCGTCGAGCTTCCCAAATACGCCCATCCCACCGATGCCGGCTTGGATCTGCGCTCCAACGAGGACTGCGTCCTGAAGCCCTTCGAACGCCGTCTGGTCTCTACTGGGCTGGCCATCGGCCTGCCCGACGGTTACGCCGGCTTCGTCCAGCCCCGCAGCGGCTTGGCCATTAAGCAGGGCCTGTCTATAGTCAATACGCCGGGCCTCATCGACGCCCACTACCGAGGAGAACTCAAGGTTATCCTCATCAACCTGGATCCCTCCAATAACATTCAAATCAACAAAGGCGACCGCATAGCCCAGCTCGTCATCCAAGAAGTCCCTACGGTCAACCTCATAGAAGTAGAAGAACTAGACAAAACCGACCGAGGCAACGGAGGCTTCGGCTCCAGCGGCGTCGCTTAATCATTTTCAAGATGTAGAGTTGGCCTCTCACCCGGGGCCCACACATATCATCCCGTGCTCAAACATTCTCGCTACGCTGCGAAACTGCGCGCGGGACGATATGTGTGGGCCCCGGGTGAGAGGCCACATACTTGAATATGTATTTCGACTTGCGCGGTGGGCCTCATCAATATAATTACGACTTGTTTGTTGTTCTGACTCTCTATTAGCTGGACTACATCCTTGTAAATCCTAACCGGGAATGTGTTTTAGGTTCTAGTTAGTATGCGGCAAAGGGATACCCCCTTTTGTCGCATCGGCTTACTGTATTTATATTTTCCTGTTTTACCTTTGCAGGTTCTAATGGAGGGGATACCGAAGTAGCTGCTAGTAAGTAAACGTAGCTGCTCAGCGGGAGCCGCCCATATATCGTTCCACGCGCAGTTTCGCAGCGCAGCGAGAATGTTTGAGCATGGAATGATATATGGGCGGCTCCCGCTGAGCAGCGGACTTTCGTCTACCTGATATGAGCAGGTTTTCCGCCCCAGTAGAAGCGGCAGAAGGCTCGTTTGCGCTTTTGGGGTTTGCCTACTAGCTCCATGGTTGCGATGGCGATGTCTTCGGCTGCGTGGGGGCGGCGTAGCACTTCGCCGTTGATGAGTAAGGCTTTGAGTGATTCGGGATGGTCATGCAAGTGACGTAGGGTTACGATGAGTTCTCGTGCGGTGGTGACATGCATGCTGGCGCCCATACCGGTGAGCATCGTTGTGTTGGCCTTTTCCTGACCGTATGATTTGCCCAGTAGGATCATCGGTAGATGCGCGCACAGGCACTCGGTGACGGTGAGTCCGCCCGATTTGAGGATTGCGAGGTCGCAGCCGTGCATGAGGGCCGCCATGTCGTCCACGTAGTCCAGAACCGTGACGTTTTCGAGCTTCATGGCGTCGAAGAGCGTCTTGAGGCGGGTGGCGTATTCCTCATCCTTGCCCGGCAAAAAGACAAAGTGCATGTCCTCGAAGCTGCGCAGGAAGGGGAGTGTGCGGTCCATCTCCGCGCGAAAGCGAACGTACGGTTGAGGCAAACTGGCACCGGCCATCACCAACACAACGGTCTTGTCAGCGGGGAGATTGAACTTCTCGAGTTCTTCCTCGCGATTGTAGTCCGTATCAAACCCGGCGCGAATGGGGATGCCTGTAATGCGGATTTTGGTCTCGGGAACTTTACGGGGGCGAAGTGTCTCGGCCATAAATTCGTTGGCTACGCAGAACAGGTCGGTGTCCTTGTGGGGCCAAAAGCCTTCGACTTCATAGTCTGTTGGTACGCAGATGACCGGATAATCGATACCCGTGATGACGCGGGCACCCACAGCGACGTTGGCCGCCGTGATGTGTGTCGCGACCACGGCTATGGGCCTGCGGGTGCGGACATATTCGTTGAAGGCAGGGAACATAATACGTGACCATGCCGTGCCTCCGCCCCAGAGCAGATGTCCCGTAAACGTGTATCGCCAGGTTAGGTCATATATGGGACGCGTGGCGCCGGTAAACGAAGCTGCTGTTTTATTACCATCGAACCTAATGCGTCCAAAATCGAGGATATCCAGGACTTCGATCTCAACATCCTCAGGGATTCCCTTGGTGCCGCGGATAAGGTCCAATGCTTGTGCAATCGCGTTGGCGGCGGCTTTGTGGCCCGATCCAACCGATGCGTGCACAATGGTTACTAGGGGTTTTTGTGCAGGTGAAACGGTCATTTGCTCCGGTTGGGGAGTGGCTTGCATGGGCAGGGGAGCGCTATTGCTCGTCTGCGTTTGATCCATCGATAACTCCCCTTCAGATTTGTTACGCGATTTATCATTGTAGTGCATGAGTGTCATGTTCACGTAAATTTGGGTATGAGCGCAAAGAACGCCAATCTTTCGACAGGAGGTCTCTTCATGACTACCCATCAGCCGATCGATGTTGCTATTATCGGTGGCGGCCCCGCGGGCTATGCTGCCGCCATTTACGCTGCGCGCTCCAACCTAACGACGACCGTGATTGAACAGGGCATGTCGGGAGGACAGATCGCCACAACCAATGAGGTCGAGAACTATCCGGGCATTCCGCTCTTGAGTGGCGCCGAACTTGGCGAGCGTTTTCAGCAGCATGCAGAGGGCCTGGGAGCACAGGTTACATGGAGCATGGTTACGGGTATCGATTACGATGCCGATACAGCGCTGTTTACGGTGCATCACGATTTGGGCGATACGTTGGCCTCGAGCGTTATCGCTTGCATGGGTGCCACGCCGCGATCTGCTGGTTTTGTTGGCGAGGATACGTATCGCGGTCGCGGCGTTTCGTATTGCGCGACGTGCGACGGCATGTTCTTTCGCGGCAAGCAGGTCTTTGTCATCGGCGGCGGCAATGCCGCCTGCGAGGAAGCTCTGTTCTTGTCAGAAATCGCCAGCAGCGTGACCATCGTGCTGCGTCGCGATCAGTTTCGTGCGCCTGATGGTGTTGTTCAGAAGGTGCTCGAAAAGGACAATATTACAGTTAGGTACCAAACTAGTATTGTGGAGCTCTCGGGCGAAGCCATGCCAACGACGATCACCTTTAAGGACAATGCATCCGGTGAGACTCATACCGAGTCATTTGAGCCCGGCTCGTTTGGCATCTTTGTCTTTACCGGAACGCAACCCCATACCGAACTTGTCGAGCATCTAGTTGATTTGGCGCCGGACGGCGGTATTGTTACTGATGATTCCATGGCGACCCGCACGCTAGGTCTATTTGCCGCTGGCGATATCCGTTCCAAGCGCTTACGCCAGGTTGTGACCGCCGTTTCTGACGGAGCCATAGCAGCAACTAGCGCATACGCGTTTCTCCGCGGATAAGTACGATAATATATCTTATGTAAGGTTGCTATCTTTAAACAAAGTGGTTGGACGGTGCATCAATGTGCTGTCCAACCACTTTTACTTGTCGGCTATGTGGTATGCAAAACTAGATAATCTAGAATACAATATAGAAATGAACGGAGGACCTTTATGAACCACGTTAAACACGTTATTCCGATGTCTGATTCGTCGGTCAGCATTAAGCCTGAGGATATTCAGCCCACTGTGCTGCCCGATGCATTTATTGAGTCCGATATCGTTCGCAAACTCAATACGTTGAGTCTGCCGCGCTATAATCAGTTGCCCAATGTGACGCTCTACCGCGACCAGGTCATTGAGTATGTTGCACTGTGGATGGAGCCACTGTCCATTTGCGTTGAGCAGCCCGTCATTACGCCATCGATGATCAATAACTACGTGAAGGTCGGCCTGGTGCCTGCTCCGGTCAAAAAGCAATATGGCCGCGAGCAGATTGCCCGCCTGATTGCTATCTGCATCTTTAAGCAGGTGCTACCTATTGCTGCTGTGCAGGCACTCTTTAACATTCAGCGTTTGAGCTACGATGCCCCTACGGCCTTTGATTATGTGGTCGATCAGCTCGAGGCATCGATTCGTTCGGCGTTTTCCGTCGAGCAGACGCCGGTTCCCGATACGGCGCATCAGGTAACGCGTGAGTCGCTGCTTGTGCGCAGCGCGGTTTCATCCTTTGTTTCGAAGGCTTACTTGATGAGCTATCTCAAGTTCAACGGGTTTAATAGCTAGCCGACGTATAAAACGGGCGGGACAAAGAGCCATCTGTCGCTTTGTCCCGCCCGTTTTTTTTGCTTGGTTGGACTTTATTTGCCTGAAGCTACGCCCATGCCGTAGCCGATAATGAGCCCATGCATTTCGGCGTAATAGGAATCCAGGCCGTTGCAGGGCATGATGATGGTCTTGGAACCGGGCCAATGCTCGACTATGCGGTCAGCAAGCGCCTGGGCTCCAGCTTCGTTCTCAACGTGATCGATAACGACCTCGCCGCCCGTAAAACCCTCGGCTTCCATGGTGTCGATGATCTTGTTGAGCATCTTCTTTTCGCCACGCGTGTGCCCGACGAGTTCGATTTTACCTGCCTCACTCGCCGTGCCCAAAATGCGGATATTGAGCTTGTTGGCAATGACGCCGGCTGCCTTAGGGATACGTCCGGCTTTGGCGAGGTTTTCGTAATTGCACAAACTGAAGAGGATTTTGCTGTTCTGTTCAAGGCTATCGAAGTATGCGCAAGCATCCTCGAATGAGACATTCGGATTGCTTGCAAGATAGCGGTCGAACAGCAGGAAAATGAGGTCCATTTTACCGCCAGCTGCGCGTGAATTGACTAGATGAATCTGTCGGTCCGGTTCCTCGGCAAGAACCATATCGCGAGCCGTGGCTGCCGCGTTGTAGCTGCCCGACACGCCCTCAGAGATTGGCATGCAGATGGTCTTGTCTGCCAATTTGAAGAGCTCGGCCCACTCCCCTACGCTGGGACAAGCGCTTGAAGAAGCGTTCGTCTCCGCCTGAACAGCGCAGTTGAGCTCATGAACATCGAGCGAAAGGTCATCGACGAATTCACGCTCCCCCACTCGAATTTTGAGGGGCGCAAATGCAAAGGTGGTATGGGGTGCGGTCGGTTGCCAATCGCGGAGGTTGCAGCTTGAATCTGAGATAAGTGCCCAGCTCATAGAGGGTCCTTTCTAATTGCTCCCATACAATTATAGCCTTCTTGCTGACCGATTGGGCCGCTATCTAGTATTCAAAACTAGATAGCGGCCTGCACGAAAGGCAAAAGAATGGACCCCATGACTCAAAGCCACGAGGTCCACATTCACACGCCGTGTAAGATGACTTAGTAACGCACGAAGATATAGTTATTGTTCATGCCGGCGGCAACGGAGCTGATGATAACACCCGTGTTGTAGTCGGAAGCATGAATCATCTGACCACCACCGATGTAAATGCCGGTGTGGTACGAGTTGACCACAACGTCACCGGGCTGCGGATCGGACACACGCGTCCAGCCCATAAAGGTACCCGTGGTGCCCAGGCGGCAATAGCGACCAGTGAGGCAATAACTAACAAAACCAGAGCAGTCGAAGCTGTTCGGGCCAATTCCGCCCCAGGAATAAGCGCAACCAAGCTTGCTGTATGCACGCGAGACAACAGAACCGCCATCGACTGACTGGCTCGGAGCAGAAGGCGTCGGAGCCGGGGCAGGCGTAGAGGGCTGCGGCGTCGGAGCAGGTGCCGGCGTAGGAGCCGGAGTGTTGCCGCCCTGGTTGTTATTATTGCTGGTCTGGCCACCGTTGTTGGTGTTCTCGGTCGTACCGGCAGTCTCGTTGCTCACCGTGGCCTTCTCGGCGGTACTGGCGTTGATGCCGGCCTGCAGCGCGGCGTTGGCCTCGGCCTCTGCGGCAAGCTCGGCTTGCAGCTGCGAATCCAGGGAGTTTACGGCGTTCTGGGCTTCAGCCTGCTGGGCGTTAAGCTCGTCGACCTTCTTTTGCGTGGCTGCGACGTTCTTTTCCTGCTCGGACTGCTTATCGGTGAGCTGCTGCTTAAGCTCCTTGACCTCTTGAATGGTCTGAGCTTGCTTATCGGAGACTTTGCCGTAGTAGAACAGACGGTTGAGCATATCGCTCAGGTCGTCAACGCCCGTTAGAACCTGAAGCAGGCTCAGACCGCCGGTCTTGTACTCGCCGGCGACATAGGTCGAGAGCTTGGCCTGACCGTCAGCAATCTCCTGCTGCTTTTGCGTGATCTCGCCAGCAGTCTGATCGAGCGCCTGCGTCTGCGTGGCGAGCTCATCGTAAATCTGCTGGGTTTGGGTACCGATCTGCTCGAGCTTCGTACGAGCAGCGGCAAGGTCGGATGCGGTATCGGCGTAGGCAGGAGCCGCGAGGCCCAAGCCTAAAACACAAGCGAGGGTTGCCGTAGCAGCGCAGCGTGCCATGTTTTTGTGCGTGTTTGCTGTGCGCATGTAGCTTCCTTTCCAGTAACTAAGGGTAACGGCTAGCCCACCGTCACCAGGCTAAAGAGCTCAACATCGTCGTCAGTCGACGTGAGCTTCTCGCGCGGGTTGAGAAACGCAAGCTCAAGGATACACCCGTAGCCCACAAGCTTTGCGCCCATATCTCGCACCAGTTTACCTGTTGCCTCGACGGTTCCGCCCGTCGCGACCAAGTCGTCCAGAATCAACACGGTATCTTTAGAGCTGATAGCGTCGGCATGGATCTCAATTGAATCGGTGCCGTACTCGAGCTCGTAGCTCTGGCTTACGGTCTCGCGCGGCAGCTTGCCCGGTTTACGTGCGGGAACAAAGCCGGCGCCCAGAGCGACGGCCACGGGAACGCCCACCATAAAGCCGCGAGCCTCGGGACCTACGACCTTGGTGATTCCCATGCCGGCAAAGTGCTCGGCGAGGGCATCGGTCATGGCTTTGAGCGCCTCGGGATTGCCGAAGAGCGGCGTGATGTCTTTAAAGATGACTCCGGGCTCGGGATAGTCGGGGATGTCGACGATTTGAGATTCGAAGTCGTACATTGCATGACCTTTCAATGGGTTGCCGGATAAGCGGCAGCTGTTACTTGCCCGCGGTGACGGTGCCGGATTGCGAAGGGGCGACGACCTTGAGCGGCTTTACGAGAGAATCCTCGTGTGAAGCCGGCGCGACTGTCTCTTCGTTTTTGGCCTTGGTGGACTCGGAGCGAGTGATTTCCTCATCGAGTGCATCGATGTCGGCGTCTTCGACCACGGCGTTGAGCGACTCAAAAACGCGGTTCTTGAGCAGCGCGGTGTGCACGCCCTCCGTCAGGTCGTGAAGCTTCTTAAACGCACGCTCGAGCTTGGCGTCGCGCTCGTCATCGGAGGTGTCCATGCCGAGCATGCTCACGAGCACCTGCTCAAACATCGAGGACTCGCGGTTGGCGGAAGACACGTACTGACGCAGGTTGCGCGGCTCGATATGGAAGCGTGACAGCTCGGAGCAGTAACGGATGATCGGAAAATCGCGACCATCGACGAGCTCACGATTCTGCGGACTCTTGATGATGCGAATGAGGTCGTTCTCGGCGAGCGAGCGGATAAACGAAATCTCGACGCCCAGCATATCGGGAATGGTCTCGATGGGATGCAGCTTTTGCTTAGTCTCCTTGGGCTCCGTCTTGAGTGGAACATCGGACAGCAAGCCCACCTCGTAGGCGAGCGTTGACAGGTCCGTGGCGTTTTCCAAGCGCTGCTTAATCACGTTGAGCGGCATGTAGCGAGTCTTCTGCAAGTGCAGAATGACCTCCAGGCGATCAACGTCCTCCTTGGAGTACTGACGGTATCCCTTAGGCGTACGATGAGGGGTAATGAGCCCCTCATCCTCTAGAAATCTTATTTTTGAGTTCGAAAGATCGGGGTATGCGCCTCGAAGTAGGTTGACGACTTGGCCGATACTCAGATAGTTGCGTTCGGCCATGCCCTACTCACCGGTTTCGATGCGCTCCGGCGTGCTCTCGTGGTAGATGAGCGTAAACGTACCGATCTGAACGGAAGAACCGTCGTGCAGCGGGGCTGCATTGACGATGGCACCGTCGACCCAGGTGCCATTGAGCGATCCCAAGTCCTCGATGCGAGCGCCGAGGCCCTCGCGAATAATGCGCGCGTGGCTGCGCGAAACAGTCATGTCGTTGAGGAAGATGCCGTTCGCGGGATCGCGGCCGATGGTGGTCACGTCGTCCTCGAGCTCAAAAGCGGCACCCGTCTGCGGACCCTTGACGATGGACAGAACGGGGGCGGTGATGCGCACGTTGGCCATGAGGTCGGGAACGGTGACGTCGCTTGAAGGCACGCGGAATACGCAGGTAGCGTCAGCAGTCTTATCATTCTGAGGCATATTGTTAACCATGTTGTCCATGACAACCCCTAACTTATCGCGGACGTGCCGCAAATAATGAACCGTACGTAATCATACCCCAACGAATCAGTCTTCGATTTCAGGGTTCAGAAAGTCGATGTCCTCGTCCTCGGGATGCGCGAGAGCCTGTTTAATGGCCGCTCCGCCCTTAATGGAGTAGATGACAGCCGTGAGCATGGAGAAGATCACGCCGCCGTACACAAAGAAGATGCCGAGGGGCACCGAGCTTCCGTTGAGGCCCGGGAAGGCCGTGAGGGTTGAAGGTAAAAGATGCAGGCCGTCAATAACGGGGAACCCGAGCAGCATGAGCGAGAAGCCGGTCATGAGCAGCGCTGTCGCAATCTTTCCGGGGAAGACGACGTCAATGGGACGAGGGTGGTAATGGCGAACGATAAGTGTGCCGATGCCCAGATAGATGTCGCGGCCAATAATGAGCACGCAGACCCAGATGGGAAGCTCGCCGCGGACTACCAGGCCCAACACGCCGGTAAACAGCAGTGCACGGTCGCAAATGGGATCCATGACCTTGCCGAGCCACGAGACCGTCTTAGTCATGCGGGCGATCTGACCGTCCATCCAGTCGGTGGAGGCGGCAACGGCGTAGATTGCGATGGCGATGACGCGATTGTTATCCGTCACAAACAGGTACAGAAATACCAGGGTGAGGATCAGGCGCGTAAAGGTGATGAAATTGGAGATCGTAAAGATCTTATTCGACGGGTAATCGGAAGTGCCGATAAGCTCCTTTTTGATCTTCTTTTTGATGCCCACAGGACTCCCCCGCTGGTTAACGACAAAACTTTCGATACTATACCCGTTCCGGCGATGTCTATCCAGCGCAGCCATAGAGAGTCCAGACATGTGGAGGGCGCCTCTGGGCTGCGCTGGATTCTGCATTTGTGTACATCAGCCTCCAAAAGCGACATTTTTCGGCTTCTTTGGTGGCTGGTTTACACGTTTTGATTCGGTGATTACATCGATCGGGAAAGTTGTTGCTTTAGCAAATGCGTGCGGGTCGAGATTGGCTGGCACCAAAAGAGCCCATCGGCCGTTACGGCTTCGTTAGAAACGCGCCCCACCATGGATGGTGAAGCCGAAAGGTAAGACGCGCGGGCACGGTGAATCGGCCCGCGCGCCCGGAAGAGAAAGGATAAACCCATGGGTTACATGCTCGAGACGCGCGGGCTCACCAAGCGCTTCGGCCGCGGCGACCAGGCGCAGGAGGCCGTGGCCGACGTGAGCCTTCATATCCGCGAGGGCGAGGTGTACGGGCTGCTCGGCCCCAACGGCGCCGGCAAGTCGACAACGCTCAAGATGATCTGCGGGATGCTGCGGCCGACGGCCGGGGAGATCCTCTTTGCCGGGCACGCCTGGCGCCGCGAGGACCTCTACGCAATCGGCAGCCTCATCGAGGAGGCGCCGCTCTACCCCAACCTCACCGCGCGCGAGAACCTGCGCGTGCGCACCACGCTGCTGGGCCTTCCCGAGAGCCGCGTAGATGAGGTGCTCGCCGCCGTGGACCTCGCGGACACCGGGAAGAAGCGCGCCGGGCGCTTCTCGATGGGCATGCGGCAGCGCCTGGGGCTCGCGCTGGCGCTGATCGCCCGGCCACGCCTGCTCGTGCTCGACGAGCCCACCAACGGCCTCGACCCCATCGGCATCGAGGAGCTGCGCGACCAGATCCGCGGCTTCGCGGCGGCGGGCACGACGGTGATCGTCTCGAGCCACATCCTCTCCGAGGTGCAGCAGATGGCGGACACCATCGGCATCATCTGCGGGGGGCGCCTCGCCTACGAGGATGCGCTTCGGCCCGGGCAGGACCTCGAGGAACTCTTCATGAGCTTCTGCCGGGAAGGGCGACGAGCACGCGGGGAGGTGGCGGCATGACGGCCGAGAAAGGCGGCCTGCTCGCGGGCCTGCGCGCCGAGGCCCTGAAGTCGCGCCACGCGGCACCGGTTCGCCTGGCCGTGCTCATGGCGCTGCCGATGCCGCTGCTCGGCGCGATGCCCTACCGGGGCGTGCAGATCTTCAGCGCGTGGAACTACTGGTACGCGCTCTTCCTGCCCGTGTCTCTCTCGCTCGTGGTGGCGTGCGTCGCGCGGGCGGACGCTCGCACGCGGATGCGGGGGCTTCTGGGCCTGGGCTTCCCGCTCGGGCGCGCCTGGTGGGCCAAGGCGCTCTGGTGCCTCGCGCTCTGCACGCTCTCGAACCTCGTGGTCTTCGGCATCTACCTCGCGGGATCGGCGTTCTCCTCGCAGGGCCTCACGGCCGCGGGCACGCTCACGATGCTCCTCTGCGCGCTCGTCAACACGGTGACCGCGGCGTGGATGATCCCCGCAGGGCTCTT
>NZ_JBCOIQ010000039.1:0-2311 GCF_040926185.1 Collinsella aerofaciens | reverse complement strand
GCCGAGAGTACTGCGGGGTCAGCCCGTGGGAGGCCAGGGCGCCGCTGACCGGTGGACGGCACCGAGCCGTACGCTTGGACTGAGAAGGGGGAGGCCTCGCGGCCTCCCCCTTTTTTGCGTTAATTGCGGCGTTCACTAAGCAATTAAATCAATCCAATCATCCACCGGTGAATATAAACGTTCACCGTTCTGTGGTCGGTTCTCTGTTCTCAATGGACTAATATTTGCTTTAGCGCGCTGATGCGCTTGTCCTGTTTTACACGGGTTGTTTTATTGATTGTGACGGAAGGACTCACATGGCAGATGTTCATGAGCTGCTTGATACTTGGATTGCCAATGTCAAGGACGAGGAGCTCCTCGCTGAGCTCAACACGATGAAGGAGCAGGGTGATGAGGACGCCATCACCGACGCTTTCTTCCAGGATCTCGCCTTCGGTACTGCCGGCCTTCGCGGCACTATCGGTGCGGGCACTAACCGTATGAATATCTATACGGTCGGTCGTGCGACCCAGGGATTCGCTGACTACCTCAATGCGACCTTCGAGCATCCGACGGTCGCCATCGCTCGCGATAGCCGCAATAAAGGTGAGCTGTTCGTCAAGACTACGGCTGCCATTCTTGCAGCAAACGGCGTGACTGCCCTCGTGTATCCCAAGATTTCTCCCGTGCCGACGCTCTCCTGGGCCGTCCGCGACCTTAAGTGCTCCGGTGGCATTTGCATGACCGCTAGTCATAATCCGGCGCCTTATAACGGCTATAAGGCCTATGGCCCCGACGGCTGCCAGATCACCAGCGAGGCCGCCGATGCAATTTCTAAGGCTATCGCCGAGACCGATACGTTCACCGGCGTGAAGTCCATGGACTTCGATGAGGCTCTTGAGCAGGGTCTGGTCAAATGGATCGATGACTCGTGCCTCGAGCGTTATTATGACGCCGTTCTCGCCCGCGGCGTGACCAACCTTTCTGCCGAGGAGATCGCTGGCGCTCCGCTTAAGCTCGTCTACACTCCGCTCAACGGCACCGGCCTCATTCCCGTCACGACGGTGCTCGAGCGCGCTGGCATCACCGATGTCACGGTTGTTCCCGAGCAGAAGGAGCCTAACGGCGATTTCCCGACCTGCCCGTATCCTAACCCCGAGATTCGTCAGGCCATGCAGAAGGGCATTGACCTGTGCGAGCAGGTTCACCCTGATCTGCTGCTTGCAACCGATCCTGACGCCGATCGCGTTGGCGTTGCCGTTAAGAATGGCGATGACTATCTGCTGCTGACCGGCAATGAGATGGGCGTTCTGCTGCTCGACTATATCTGCAAGACCCGCGCTGCTCGCGGTGAGGACCTCACTAAGAAGGTTGCTGTCACTACTATCGTTTCTTCCGCCATGGTTGACGCTCTGGCCGACGAGTACGGTTTTGAGCTCCGCCGCTGCCTGACGGGCTTCAAGTACATCGGCGACATCATTACTTCTCTTTCCGATGCTGGCGAGGTCGATCGCTTTATCTTCGGTTTTGAGGAGAGCTACGGCTATCTGGCCGGCGACCACGTGCGCGACAAGGACGCCGTGAGCACTTCGCTTTTGATTTGCCAGATGGCGCAGTATTACAAGCTCCAGGGAAAGAACCTTGCCGACGCGATGCACGAGCTGTACGAGAAGTATGGCTACTATCACAACAAGACGATTTCGCTGAGCTATCCGGGTGCTGAGGGTGCGGCAAAGATGGCCGGCATCATGGCCGGTCTGCGCGAGAACCCGCCCGCGGAGCTCGCCGGTTCCAAGATTGAGGCCGTCGTTGATTACAACACCTGCGTGAACGGCCTGCCGAAGGCTAATGTTATTGAGTTCGATCTTGAGGGTGGCAACAAGGGTATTGTTCGTCCTTCCGGCACCGAGCCCAAGATTAAGCTGTACATCTTCGCTAAGGGCGCGGATGCCGCCGAGGCAGATGCAGCACTTGACGCGATCGAGGAGTCCGGTCGCAAGCTGCTGGCATAAGGTATTTAAGAGTCTATAGCTATAGATGGGCTAAAGAGGGGATCTCGGATGCGAGGTCCCCTCCTGTTTTTAACCAGCCAACCGAGAGTACTTATATGTGTAGGAAATGTGTACGCCCAGATTCCCGCCCCCGGCGCCCCTCCGGTCTGGCAATATATCTCCTTGCCGCGCGGCCCGGTGCAACCGGGAACCAGCGCAGGCGTGCACCTTGAGAACCGGATACTGCGAGGATGGACACTTCAGGTGTCGCATCCGGGCAGACATCGAACCATTTGAAATGGTCTAACTTGGATTTGTTTTTCGCAAGGCCGCCGAGAGGC
>NZ_JBCOIQ010000038.1:0-2376 GCF_040926185.1 Collinsella aerofaciens | reverse complement strand
TGTTAGCGCCGGGCGATTTTAGCCGCTAATAGTCAAACTATTTTGACCAATCCCGGTCACCGAATAATGGCCACCGTGCCTCCCCGCCGCCACTACGCTGGTGGTGCCAACACGCCGGCGTTAGGAGGACCATTGAGGTGAACGAGAGACACGATGACCTACAGGAGATTATAGACGCGGCGCTCCGGGAGATGGCCGCGGAGGAGGGCGACGGGTTCGACCCGCAGAAATGCAACCTCGCTGAGTTCTGCAGGAGGACGGGGCTCACCCGCTCCCGCGCGAGGACGGTCAGGGCCCACGGGTTCAGGGCCCTGCCCCACGGGAACAGCGGGAGGAGGGCCGCGCCGGGCGTGCTCGCCGGCCACACCGGCCTGGTGGACGACCTCCTGCGGAAGGGCGTCACCAACTCGCAGGTGATATTCGAGCGGCTGCTCGGCCAGGGCTACGCCGGCGGCCTCACCACGGTGAAGACCTATATCGCCGCGCACCGGGACCTCGTGCCCGCGAAGAGGCGGCAGGTGGCCCCGCAGGGCTGCCGCGGCCAGCGCTTCAGGACGGCGCCCGGAGAGGCCTACCAGATGGACTGGAGCTTCGTCGCGGTCGAGCGCCCCGGCGGCGAGCGGGCG
Source organism: Collinsella aerofaciens (assembly GCF_040926185.1). Classification (GTDB taxonomy): domain Bacteria; phylum Actinomycetota; class Coriobacteriia; order Coriobacteriales; family Coriobacteriaceae; genus Collinsella; species Collinsella aerofaciens_BC. The sequence continues at coordinate 1,750 of NZ_JBCOIQ010000038.1, read as the reverse complement.
CGGATCGCCTGCTTCGCCATGGTCTGCCACCATTGCGGGGGCGCCCACGTCGAGTTCTTCCCGAACGCGCGCCAGGAGAACCTCCTCATCGGGATGCTGCACGCGTTCTCGGCGCTGGGCGTGCCCGCGACCGTGCTCACCGACAACATGAAGAGCGTGGTCGTCCGCCGCGATGCCGACGGCCGGCCCGTCTGGCAGGCCGACTACGCCGAGTTCATGGGCGTCGTCGGCTTCCGCACCAGGCTGTGCAGGCCGCGCCACCCCTATACGAAGGGCAAGGTGGAGAGGCTCGTCCGCTTCGTGAAGGGGAACTTCCTCGCGGGAAGGTCCTTCACCGACCTTGACGCCCTCAACCGGGAGGCCGCCCTCTGGTGCGCCGAGCAGGGAGGCCGCTGGCGGCGCCCGGCGGCATGCGTCCCGATGCGCGAGCACGAGGCGGCGTGCTCGGCGAACACCAGGCCGCTCGAGGTCACGGCCGAGGTCGAGCGGTACCTGTGCCCGCGCCGGAAGATCTCCTTCGACGGCTTCGTGAGCTTCGAGGGGCACCGCTACGGCGTGCCCTACTGGTACGGCCGCCGCGAGTGCAGGGTGAGCCGGGAGGGGCGCGTGGTGCACATATACAGCGACGACCTCTCCCGCGAGCTCGTCGCCCACGCCGTCGGCGCCGGCGCCGACAGCTGGTGCGAGGGCCAGTGGGAGACATCGCCGGCGCAGCCCGAGGAGCTACCGACCCAGCCGGTGGGGACCGTGGTCGAGCAGATCGCCCCGCCCAGAACGAAACCCGGTTTCGAGAGGTTCGACTTCGGGAGGGCCGAATGATGGCGGGCGCGGGGGCGAGCCCCTACGAGCTCGCGAGCGACGCCGCGTCGAGGCTCGGGATCGCCGTCGGGGCGGAGGAGCTCGCGACCCTCGCCTCGGACCTCGACCTCGGCGACGGGGAGATGGCCGCCGTGGCAGCCACCTTCTCCTACCTTGCGGAGAAGAGGAGGCTCGCCTCCATCGAGACGCTGCTGAGGCTGAGCAGGCTGCCCAGGCGCGAGCCCAAGACCTTCGAGGGTTTCGACTTCTCCAGGATCCAGGGCCGGGACGCGGCCGCGCTGGGCAAGCTCCCGTCGCTGGCCGACCTCTACGCGCACCGCAACGTCGCCTTCGTCGGGCCCGGCGGCATAGGGAAGACGCACCTCGCGCAGGCCTACGGGCGCGAGTGCTGCATGCGGGGGCTCAAGACCTACTACATAAAGGCGACCGAGCTCAGGGACAGGTTCCAGAAGGCCGTCCAGCGGGGAAACACCTCGCGGGTCGTCTCCTCGCTCGTCAAGCCGTCGTGCCTCATCGTGGACGAGGTGGGGAGATGCGTCTACGACAGGCCGTGCACCGACCTGTTCTTCGATGTCGTCGACAGGCGCTACGAGAAGGAGGGGCCGAACGCGATGGTCCTTACGAGTAACATCGCCCCGAGCGGGTGGGATGAGTTCTTCACGGGTGACGACACGCTCCTCTGCGCCCTCGACAGGCTGTTCGACAAGGCGTCGGTGTTCGTGATGCGGGGCCCGAGCTACCGCGGCAGGGGGCTTGACACCTACTCGGTGGAGGCCGTCCCCCAGGCGGTGAAGGTGAGGGGGATCCAGCCCGAGGGGATGTAGGAATGCGATAGGAAAGTCATAGATGCGGGCGTGTTGGCTAAAATGGGTCGGCCGGGATTGGTCAATCTCGGCCGACTATATTTGGCTAAAATAATCCGACGCTAACA
>NZ_JBCOIQ010000037.1:0-2547 GCF_040926185.1 Collinsella aerofaciens | reverse complement strand
TGAGTCCTAGGCCCTTTCGACACCACCTATATTGCGAATCAGCACCGCCGCCCACCCGACCGAATATTGCCGTTCGGCACCGCCATTAAATGCCTTCCCGCGCATCCCCGTTACGCTCGGGCTGCCATGCAGTCCAGAGAACGAGGAGGTTCCACATGGCGAGAAGGATCAGGGCCAGGGAGGTCCTGAGGCTGAGGTCGGTGAACGGGCTTTCGCAGAACGCGATCGCCCGCACCGCCCACGTCTCGAAGCACGGCGTCCAGGACGTGCTGGAAGCCGCGAGGGAGCGGGGCGTCTCCTGGGAGGACGTCGAGGGGATGTCCGAGGAGGCCGCCTACGCGCTGCTGTTCCCCGGCAGGGGCGACGCCGGGCCGGTGCACGCCGACCCCGACTGGGCACGCGTCCACCGCGAGCTCGCGAGGACCGGCGTCACGCTCAAGCTCCTGCACGCGGAGTATGCCGACGGGTGCGCGGAGGCCGGCGCGCCGTCGATGTCCTACGACAGGTTCTGCAAGCGCTACCGCCAGTACACGGTGTCGCGCAACGTGGTGAGCCGCGTCGGGCACAAGGCGGGCAGGAACATGGAGGTCGACTGGTCGGGGCCCACGATGCGGCTCGTGGACCCCGCGACCGGCGAGGTCAGGAAGGTGTACCTGTTCGTGGCCTGCCTCCCGTTCAGCCGGTACAGCTACGTCGAGCCGACGCTCGACATGAAGCAGGATACATGGCTGCTGTGCCACGTGCACGCCTTCTCCTTCCTGGGAGGCGCGACGCCCTGCATCGTCCCCGACAACCTGAGGACCGGCGTCACCGCCCACCCCAGGGCCGGGGAGCCGGTCCTGAACGCGGCCTACGAGGAGCTCGCCGCGCACTACGGCTCCGCCGTGATCCCGGCGAGGGTCAGGAGGCCCCGCGACAAGCCGAGCGCCGAGAACGAGGTCTGGGCCGCCGCGACCTACGTGATAGCGGCGCTTCGCGACGAGGTGTTCACCGACATGGCGGCCCTCCGCGCCGCCGTCGCCCGGAGGGTCGCGGAGCACAACGACGCGCCGTTCGCCAAGCGCGAGGGCTCGAGGCGCGAGGTGTTCGAGGAGGTCGAGCGCCCGCTGCTGAGGCCCCTACCGGCCGAGCCCTTCGAGGTGTGCGAGTGGGTCTACGGCCGCAAGGTCCAGGCCAACTGCCACGTCGCGTACGCCCGCAACTACTACTCGGTGAGCCACCTGCTCGTCGGCTCGACGGTCGACCTGCGCGTCACCGAGGGCAAGGTTGAGGTCTTCTCCGGCGGCGAGCGCGTGGCCACGCACCCCAGGTTCCCGTCCTACGCGAGGAACCGCTACTCCACGCGCGGCTCGGACATGCCCGAGGGCAGGGCGTGGTCGGACTGGGACGCGCCGCGCATCCGCGCCTGGGCCTCGAGGGTCGGGCCCTCCTGCTCCGAGCTGGTGGACAGGGTGTTCGCCTGCTACGAGTTCGACGAGCAGGGCTTCAACGCCGCGCTCGCCGTGCTCAGGCTGTCCAGGCGCTACACCCCGGCGAGGCTCGAGCGGGCGTGCGGGATGGCGCTCGCGACCGGGAAGAGGTCGCCGCGCTACCGCGACGTCGAGCCCGTGCTGAGGTCGGGGCAGGACAGGGCGCCAGCCGGCGAGGCGTCCGGGGACTGCGGCTACGTGCGCGGCGCCGGCTTCTACGGGGAGGGGTGAGCATGGACGTCAACGCGGAGACCGCCCGCAAGCTCAGGGAGATGGGGGCGGCCGAGCTGCTCGCCGCCCTCTCCGCCCAGGACGAGGCCGTGTGCGCCGGGATGGCGTTCGCCGAGCGCGTCCAGATGGCGGTGGACGAGGCGCACTCCGACTTCATCACGCAGAAGGTCCGCAACCTGACGAGGAGGGCCGGCCTCAGGTACCCCGAGGCCGACGTCCGCTCGGTCGACTTCTTCGAGGGCCGCGGCCTCGACAGGGTGGCGGTGGCCGAGCTCGCGACCTGCGGGTTCGTCGGGCGCGGCGAGAACGTGGTTCTCCAGGGCCTCACCGGCACGGGCAAGACCTACCTGGCCTGCGCGCTCGCGAAGGCCGCCTGCGCCAGGAGGGTGAGGTCGTGCTACGTCCGCCAGCCCGACCTCGAGGACCTCTGGCGCGAGAGCCGTGACCGGCCCGGCGGCGAGCGCAAGCTCGTCCGCAAGTACGGGGCGTTCGGCCTGCTCGTGATAGACGAGTGGCTGCTCGACAGGCCGGACACCGAGTTCAGGTCGATGCTGCTGGAGCTGATGGAGCTGAGGTACGGCACGGCCTCGACCGTATTCTGCACCCAGTTCAAGAAGAAGGACTGGCACCCGAGGCTCGGCGGCGGGGTGCATGCCGACGCCATCATGGACAGGATCGTGCACAACGCGGTCTGGGTCGACATGGGCGAGGCCAACATGCGGCAGCGCCGCGGATAGACCGGTAGCAATAAAAAAGCACCGGGGCCAGTGTCGGCCCCGGTGCCCAAGCGCGATATCGGCGGTGCTGTTTCGCGATATTCAACAGTGCTCAAGCGAGCAAATACTCA
>NZ_JBCOIQ010000036.1:0-3421 GCF_040926185.1 Collinsella aerofaciens | reverse complement strand
TAGTAGCTCTCGGCAGAATCGAGAAAGGCGGCGTCGGTTTGAGCGGCGAGGGCGGCGTTCGCGTATCTTGCAAGCTCAGCGTCATCTTGCTGCTCTGGCGATAGGTCTGTGCCGCTGGCCTGGGGCGCGCGCGTATTGAATGCGTCGACAAAGCCCTGCATGCCCTGCTTCATAAAGAAGGGCCCGTAGATGGGTGAATTGAACGCAATGGGGACGGAAAAGGCTGCAGCGAGAACGAGCGCACAAATCCATACGGCCTTGTCTCTTAGGATTAGTTTGAGAAGAAGTCGACAGTACATTTAGAAGCACCTACATTTCTCAAAGCATTGTTAGATTAAAAGTAACAGACCGGATGAAGATGCGTGCGATGGGGGCGAGGCGAATGGCTGAGCGGTATCGATACGCTGGTTCAACGGTATTATATTGACCACATAGATTATTAACTTGCATTTCTAACAGTTAAGGAGACGGGTGCTTTCCAGCACACTCCTTCGATGATGCCTTCCGCTAGTTGCTATGCCGGTTTCAGCCAACAAAGAATGTGCCCGGGCGCTCAGGTTCACCGTTAGCGTTGGCAACATATGAGATGGGCCAGACCCTTGCCGCGCGCCGATTGCGCGAGAGGTGTCGGGCTCCATGTTTATTCCACCTGCTTGTTATCAACCAGCTTCGTTCAACGTCAGACATTCAAGATGTCAGACGTCGAACCTGCGCCAAAGACGCAGCTGGGGCTACTAGTTGCCTACAATCGCTCGCGAAGCTCACCTGTTCGTGCGTGAATGTCTGACAGCTCCGTCAGACATTGTCGGACATTTGATTGTTCGAAAAATGCGCACGTGGTCGCGTTCGCAAAGATAACTGAACGGTCGATGGGTGCGTTGAGACCGGAGCAAACGGCGGATGCCAGAAAAATGGCCTCACAGAATCGCACCCATGCTTGATAAAATTGACCGCCCGGGCGCAAATACCCGGGCGGTCAATTCATCCCCTCGTTCGCGATCCTGTTGGGTTTTGGGGCTTTGACATGTTGTTGACGGATGGATCAGCCGTACAGCTTGATCTCCCGGGTTCCATGTGGTCGTCCCCCAATAAGACGTCCCTGATGTAGCTCTGCGGCAGGAACTCGACGGGCAGCACTGGGTCGTCGACGTAGCCGGGCACGGGGAGTAGGCGTGGCCTTTGGATATAGCGTGGCCGCCTGCCGGCGGTCGGACTGCCACTTCAGCCAAAAGCTCAGGCGCGCGCATTAAAATAATGAATATATCGCTTGATGGGCTTTTGGCCAAGCATGAACATCGCAGTTAAATCCGTGTACCAAAAATTGGTACATGGATTTACCTGCGATTTGTTGAAAGCTCTGACATGCGCTGTCGACTTCATTAAAATCGATTGCCGATCAAGTCTTCCTATATATGCGAGCCCCAAGAAACTGCGCTGTGAAGCTGAGTCCTCTATCGATCGGCCCGGTGCACCGGGCCGCTGTCCTCGAGCCGGCAACAGCTTGCCGGTCTCAAAACGTATACTTGATTTAAGGCGGAGTGGAATGTGGGCGCGCAAGGAGATGCGGAATCGATGAGAGCCTCAAAAAAAATTACTGCAGTGTTATCATCTTTCATCCTCTCTATTCTTCCATTTCTGATTCTATGGACGGCTTGGTCAGTCCTCCCTGATACAATTCCCGCTCATTGGAGTGGGGGTGTGGTTGATCGATGGGGTAATAAGCTTGAATTGCTGGTTGTTCCGCTGTTTTCTCTGATTGGTTCTATTGCAATTTCTGTGTACCTTATTGTTTCCACGCGGCGAAGAGAGTTCGCGGATTTCTCTGTTCGAATGCGACGGGACTTTGTTGCGTGCAATATTTCTAGTCTTCTTTTATCGACAACCTGCTCAGTGATAATTGCCGTTTGGGTTCAGTTGATTCTTACGCAAAACACTGCGGTTGATGGGGGGCTTGGACTATCGATCCTGTATTCCCTTCCCGGGCTATATGTGATCTTGTGCGCTTTGCCGCCTTTTTATGCGAGCGGCGAGAGCAAAAAGGCAGAGCGCCTGATAACAGTTCTTATTGGCGGCGCGGAGATTGTTCTTTGTGGAATAGTGCTTGAAGGTCCGGCTGCCTCTTATGCGATGATTGGACTGATGATTCTGTTCTGTGCGTTTGAGATTGTGTCACAGGTAAGGGATAGCCGGTCCTTATGAGTTGAATTACGCGCGTGCGGATATAAAGGGTGGCATGTTAAATTTGTTGAAAACTCTGACATGCGCTGCCGACTTCATTAAAATCGATTGCCAATCAAGTCTTCCTATATATGCGAGCCCCAAGAAACTGCGCTGTGAACCTGAGTCCTCTATTGATCGGCCCGGTGCACCGGGCCGCTGTCCTCGAGCCGGCAACAGCTTGCCGGTCTCAAAACGTATGCCGTCCGGCACGACCGACGGCCGAGTCTTGCGCCCCGTTCGGGCAGCGCCAGAACCCCGTGCCGGAACCCATGCGGTCGATTGCAGGGGAATTCAGCCGAGGCCATCGAGGAGCCGACCTAGGGACGGTGCCCTCAGTCCTCGAAGGATTTCAACCGCCCCTTAAAGGCTCGGATTGATTTAACGGTTGATTCAATCCGGCAGAATATGCCGGGCATGGACCGGTTGACACAATGTAAGGTAAAAAGCAGATGCGGCCGTACGCCGGTGCGGGGTTCGGGTGATGTGATAGAAAGTAATACACGTATTACATCTAACCGGAAGGTGCATCATGGCAACCGCCACCGCAGCCCTGAGAACCCCCGAGGACCTCGCGAACAGGTACGACCGCCTGGCGAAGTCGACGGGCCGCACGAAAACCTTCTACATGACGGAGGCGCTTGCCGCAGAGATAGGCAGGCTCGAATACGAGTACGGCCTCATGAATTATCCGGGAAGCGTTTGGTTGCAAGGTATGCCAGTGTGCGGGGCCTGATTCGTCAGGCCCCGCACAGGGGGACCGCGATGGTGGCCACCGCGCCGCCCGAGGGGCTGTTGGCGAGCGAGACGGAGCCCCCGTGGGCGCTCGCGGCCTCGGAGGCGACGTGGAGGCCGGGCCCGTAGTGGCAGCCTCCGTCGCGCGAGGAGCGGGATGAGTCGTCTGTGAAGAGGCGCTCGCAGCCGCGTTCGAGGGCGGCGGGAGAGAAGCCCGGCCCGTCGTCGGACACCTCGATGACGAGGTGTCCGCCCGCGACGTCGCAGGAGACCGCCACGCGCGAGCGCGCGTGCTCGGCGGCGTTGGCCACGAGGTTCGCGGCGGCTCGCGCCAGGGCGGTTCGGTCGAGCGGGGCCTCGGGCGCGCCCGCGACAGCGGGGCCCGTGGCCGTGTCGAGCGTCACGCCTCGCGCCCGGGCGATCTGGGCGGCCTCGGCGAGGACCTGCTCGCAGAGCTCGGCCGGCCGCA
>NZ_JBCOIQ010000035.1:0-4257 GCF_040926185.1 Collinsella aerofaciens | reverse complement strand
GCTTCGCGACGCCCGCCCGCGCCTTCCGGGCGATGCTCGGGGACGACGCGGCGGCGCTGCTGGACGCCTACGGCGTGGAGGATGTGCCTCTGGCCGAGCTCGACCTGACGCCGGGACTCATCGAGAGGGCGCGCGCAGAGAGGGGCGATGCCCCGCTGGCCTAGCCTGAAGGCAAAACGGAATAGACTGACCGACCGTCCGGCTGAGTCTGGGAAGAGGTGCCGGGCGGAGGGCGGAGCATGGCCACCGGACCCATCGAAACACATCTCCACCGTTCCTTCAACTGGGAAAACGGCGCCCCCGGGGCCCGGATGGGGCCTCGGGGGCGTTCGGCTAGCTGCGGGAACGGCCTGTCCGCCTAATGTGTTCGGCTGAGATCGGAAATCAACCCCCTTTGTGGTGGATATGGACTCACGGCGAAGCTAGTGGCGGAGTCCCAGCAGGCCGCGGCCGCGATGAAGGGCCTCGGCGGACACCTGGGCGTGCGGGCCGGCGGCTTTGACGGACTCGGGCAGGTGCGAGTACTTCTTCTCGAAGTTCTCCTCGAACATCACCGCCAGGTTGTGCGCGGCCTCGTCGTAGCGCGCGGTGCTCTGCCAGTATTGGCGCGGCACCAGGATGCCATCGGGCACGCCGTGGCACGTCGTGGGAATGTCGACGTTAAAGATGTCGTCGTGCACGAACTCGCTATCCTCGATGGTGCCGTCGAGGGCGCGTGCGACCAGCGAGCGCGTGTAGGCAAGCTCGATGCGATGGCCCACGCCGTAGCCACCGCCAATCCAGCCGGTGTTGACCAGGTACACGCGTGTGCGGCCGTCGGCAATGCGCTCGCCAAGCATCTTGGCGTAAACCATGGGGTCGAGCGGCATAAACGGCTCGCCGAACAGCGAAGAGAACGTGGGCGTGGGCTCGGTGACGCCGACCTCGGTGCCGGGAATCTTAGCCGTAAAGCCCGTCACAAAGTGGTACATGGCGGCGTCGGCCGTCAGGCGCGAGATGGGCGGCAGCACGCCAAAAGCGTCGCAAGTCAGGAACAGCACGACACTCGGAGTGGTGCCCATGCCCTTAGTCCACGCGTTAGGAATGTGCTCCACGGGATAGGCCACGCGCGTGTTGTGCGTGATCGAGATGTCGTCGTAGTTGGGCTTGCGGTTCTCGTCGAGCACCACGTTTTCGCAAATGGCGCCAAAACGGACGGCGTTGAAGATCTCGGGCTCGTGGAAGGCGTCCAGGCCCTCGCATTTTGCGTAGCAGCCACCCTCGATGTTGAAGATGCCCATGTCGGACCAGCCGTGCTCGTCGTCGCCGATCAGCAGGCGCGTGGGGTTGGCAGAAAGCGTGGTCTTGCCCGTGCCGGACAGGCCAAAGAACACGGCAGTCTCGTGCGTGACGGGATCCATGCTGGCCGAGCAGTGCATGGGCAGCACGTCATCCTCGACGGGCAGCAGATAGTTCATGACACTGAAGATGGACTTTTTGATTTCGCCGGAGTAGCCGGTACCCGCGACCAAAATCACGCGCTCCTGGAAGTTGATGACCACGGCGGCGCTGGAGTTGAGGCCCTTGATGGCAGGATCGCACTGGTAACCGGGCGCTGCGAGCACGCAGAAGTCGGGCTCGCCGGTGCGCGCGATTTCGCGGGCGAGCGGACGGGCGAGCATTTGCTTAATGAAGAGTGCCTGGCTGGCACGCTCGCAGGCAACAAGCAGGCGACGCGTGTGGTTGCGGTCAGCGCCCGCCATGCCGCGCGTGACGAACACGTCGCGCTCGTTGAGATAGTCGACGATGCCGGCCTTGATGGCCTCATAGCTCTCGACGGACAGTGGGCGGTTGACCGCACCCCAGGCGATCTTGTCGTGAACATCGGGGGTGTCAACGATAAAACGATCGTTGGGCGAACGACCAGTGCGCTCCCCCGTCTCGATCACGAGCGCGCCATTAGAAGCCATACGGCCCTCTTTGCGACGAATAGCGTGCTCGACAAGCTCTGCCGCCGGCAGGTCCACCAGCAGACGGGGTTGATTCTCGGCGGGATCTTCAACGAGCGTAATACCAAAGTTGGACAGAACTTCTGCAGGGGTAACACCAGGCATGGGGCCTCCTTTAAAAACGCGACACGTGGACGCGACGCGCACTTTACTCACGTAAAGCCCGTTGTACCCGATATGCAAAAACGTTTTTGCGGCAAGGGCGGCAAGCCCGCCCAACGGTCAAAAATCGCAGGCAAGCGGCCTAGTCATTGGGGACGTTTTTAAACGCCTAGTCATTGGGAACACTCTTGAACAGGCAACATTCAAGGAGCGCCCCCGGATGCCGGCACTTAGGGACGTTCCCAAAGTGCCGGCACATAAGGAACGTCCCTAAGTGCCGACTACCGAATGGCGCCGCCGAAATTATCGAACAACCTGTTCAAAAACACGAGCGGACACCGCGGTGTCTATACTAGAGCGCAGCAATAGAAAGGACCCCGCTTTGAGCATCACGCCCCTCGATAGCATTCGCCGCGCCATCGCCCGCCGTAACGGCATCTCCAACCCCGCTGCATCGAAAGGCGGCGCCGCGAAGGCCCAGGGCGGCCGCATCGAGAACGGCCTGTTCCCCGCCTCCCACACGGCCGAAGAGCTCGCGCGCATCCAGGAGCTGAGCCAGCGCAACGCCGGCGGCCCCGACAGCAGCCAGGCCACGCGCCGTCGCCGGCGCGAACGCGATCGGGAGCCCAGCCCCGTCCGCCGCATGGTCAACGCTTGGTGGAACCGTCTGCTCGGCGCCGTCTACGGCGGCGGCTTCTCCATGCAGGAAGCGGAATACGAGGAGCACGCCACCAGTCGCGACTATCTTTGGAACACCCTGGGCACCGCCGTATGGGGCATGGCGTTTCCGCTGCTCACCATTGTGTCGACGCAGCTCGTGGGCGCCGAGGAGGCCGGCAAGTTCTCCATCGCCTTTGTTACCGGCACGCTCATCATGATCGCGTGCAACTACGGCGTGCGCAACTTTCAGGTCTCGGACATCGACGAAAAAACCTCCTTCGCCTCCTACCAGCTCAACCGTTGGCTTTGCGGAGCGCTCGCACTAGGCTGCGGCCTCACGTACAGCAGCGCACGCGGCTACGATGCGCAGATGGCCACGATCGGCCTGGGCGTCTACCTCTATAAGGTGATCGACGGCATCGCCGACGTGTACGAGGGCCGCCTGCAGCAGGCCGACAAGCTCTATTTGGCCGGCATGAGCCAAACGCTGCGTTCCGCCGGCGTCATCGCGGTCTTTAGCGTGGCACTGTTCCTCACGCGCAGCATGCCCATCGCGGCCATGGCCATGGGCATCGCCGCGATCGCCTCGCTCGTGCTGGTCACCGCCCCGCTCGCCCTGCTCGAGACCGAAAAATCACGCCGCATGAGCCTGCGCGAGGCTGGCCACCTGTTTATCCAGTGCGCCCCGCTCTTTGGCGCACTGTTCCTGTTTAACCTTATCGAGAGCATGCCCAAGTTCGTGATGGAAGGCACGCTGGCCTACAAATACCAGCTGTACTTTAATGCCCTGTTCTTTCCGGCGCAGGCTATTTTGTTGAGCATTGGATTTATCTATAAACCGCAGCTCCTGCGTCTGTCGAGCATTTGGACGAATCCGCGCAAGCGTCGCCGCTTTGACCTGATTATTGTTGCCGTTATGGCACTGATCGTGGTCATTACCGGAGCGTGCGCGGCATTTATGGCAGGCCCCGGCATCCCCATCATGAGCTTTATGTACGGCCTTAACTTTGAGCGCTACCGCACACTGACACTGCTGATGGTCGTCGCCGGCGGCGTCACCGCGGCAATCGACTTTATCTACGCCATCATCACGGTGCTGCGCCATGCCGGCGACGTCACCAAGATCTACCTGATCTGCTTCGCCGTAAGCGTAGTGCTGCCGGTGATCTTGATCAATCTGCTGGGCCTGATGGGCGCCGTCGTGAGCTACCTAGTCATCATGGCCCTACTGCTGGTACTGCTGATTATCGAATACGCCCACATCCGCCAACGCATCGAGAGGGACCGGAATCCGTACGGCGCCTAATTGCGGCGATGGGAGCAGCTAATTTGCGGTGGAATCACCCCGGCTGGGGTCTCGTTGCGGACACGCAAAACTAAGTGAGTAGACTTTTACCGAATCCCGGACCACACCGACAAAGCACAAGTCCGTGACCTGCACTGATAATTGTCCTTGGGGGAAGCGGGCACTGCGGGGGCGCGTCAACAGCGCGCGATTTCCGCGTCG
>NZ_JBCOIQ010000034.1:0-4707 GCF_040926185.1 Collinsella aerofaciens | reverse complement strand
GTCCCGCGGGCCGCGAGGTGCGGTTCCGGAAGAGCTCGGGCGATTAGTGCGGCTCGGCTGAGGACGTCGCCGCCCTTGCACCTGCCGTCTATCGACCAGGTAGTCTACCTGGGCCCTTACCGGAAGGAGAACTAATCCCTGGAACGGCTTCCCGCTTAGATGCCTTCAGCGGTTATCCGCGCCGCACGCGGCTACCCGGCCGTGCCGTTGGTCGACAACCGGTTCACCGGAGGTGCGTCCACCCCGGTCCTCTCGTACTGGGGGCAGCCTCCATCGATTCTCCTGCGCCCACGGAGGATAGGGACCGAACTGTCTCACGACGTTCTGAACCCAGCTCGCGTACCGCTTTAAACGGCGAACAGCCGTACCCTTGGGACCTGCTCCAGCCCCAGGATGCGATGAGCCGACATCGAGGTGCCAAACCTTGCCGTCGATGTGGACTCTTGGGCAAGATCAGCCTGTTATCCCCGGAGTACCTTTTATCCGTTGAGCGACGGCCCACCCACTCGGGGCCGCCGGATCACTAGAGCCTGCTTTCGCACCTGCTCGGCTTGTGGGCCTCGCAGTCAAGCCCGCTTGTACTCTTGCATTCAAAAGGACGGTTGCCGACCGTCCCGAGCGGACCTTCGCGCGCCTCCGTTACCCTTTAGGAGGCGACCGCCCCAGTCAAACTGCCCGCCTGGCACGGTCCCCGAGCCGGTTGACGGCCTCGGGTTAGGACGCCGGTCGCGCGAGGGCAGTATTCCAAGGGCGGCTCCCCGGGGGCTGGCGCCTCCGGATCGATGCCTCCTGCCTATCCTCTACACGCGGGACCAGCGGCCAATGCCAAGCTGCAGTGAAGGTTCACGGGGTCTTTCCGTCCTTCCGCGGGTAAGTCGCATCTTCACGACCAGTGCAATTTCACCGGGTCCATGGTCGAGACAGCGCCCAAGTCGTTGCGCCTTTCGTGCAGGTCGGAACTTACCCGACAAGGAATTTCGCTACCTTAGGACCGTTATAGTTACGGCCGCCGTTTACCGGGGCTTGGCTTCGGGGCTTCGCCTTAACGGCTAACTCCTCCGCGTGACCTTCCGGCACCGGGCAGGCGTCAGACCCTATACGTCGCCTTGCGGCTTCTGCAGAGTCCTGTGTTTTTGGTAAACAGTCGCTTGGGCCTCTCCACTGCGGCCCGCCTCCGCTCCCCGGGCAAGCCGGTTCACGTACGCGCGGGCACCCCTTCTCCCGAAGTTACGGGGCCATTGTGCCGAGTTCCTTGACCATGGTTGACCCGATCGCCTCGGTATGTTCTACCCACCCACCTGTGTCGGTTTGCGGTACGGGCGCGCACGCGCCTGCCTAGGGGTTTTTCTAGGGACCTCGGGCTCACTCGCTTCGCTTAAGTGCTTCGTCCGGAGCCTCGCCCTCAATGCGGACCGGATTTCCCTGGTCCGCGGGCCGCGCTCCATCACGGGGACGTCCAGAACCCCGCCGAGCCACCCCCATCCGTCGCCCCGTCGGTCGTAGCGCCGCGTGCGCGGTGCAGGAATGTCTGCCTGCTGCGCGTCGGCTACGCCTCCCGGCCTCGCCTTAGCCCCCGACTGACCCTGGGAGGATTAGCCTTGCCCAGGAAACCTCGGGTTCACGGCGGACGAGTTACTCTCTCGTCTCTCGCTACTCATGCCAGCATTCTCACTCCCATGCGCTCCACCGTCGGTCGCCCTCCGGCTTCTCCGCCCATGGGAAGCTCCCCTACCGATTCTAATGAATTAAAATCCCGCCGCTTCGGTGTCCAGCTTAGCCCCGTGTATTGTCGGCGCATGTCCACTCGACCAGTGAGCTGTTACGCACTCTTTGAATGGATGGCTGCTTCTAAGCCAACATCCTGGTTGTCTGGGCGGACGCACATCCTTTGCCACTCGGCTGGAACTTGGGGACCTTAGCGGGCGGTCCGGGCTGTTTCCCTCTCGAGCACACAGCTTAGCCCACATGCTCTGACTGCCGCGCTCTGGGCCGCCGGCATTCGGAGTTCGGTTGGATTCGGTAGGCGGCGAAGCCCCCTCGTCCATCCGGTGCTCTACCTCCGGCGGTGAACGCGCGACGCTAGCCCTAAAGCTATTTCGGGGAGAACGAGATATCTCCGGGTTTGATTGGCCTTTCACCCCTATCCGCAGGTCATCGCCGCCGTTTTCAACCGACGTGCGTTCGGCCCTCCACGGGGTCTTACCCCCGCTTCAGCCTGCCCACGGATAGCTCACCCGGCTTCGCGTCCGCGGCGCGGGACTCAAGTCGCCCTGTTAAGGCTCGCTTTCGCTCCGGCTCCCTTTCGGTTAACCTCGCCCCGCGCCAGCGACTCGCTGGCTCATTCTACAAAAGGCACGCCGTCACAACTGAAAGTTGCTCCGACTGCTCGTGGGCGCACGGTTTCAGGTACTGTTTCACTCCCCTCCCGGGGTGCTTTTCACCTTTCCCTCACGGTACTGGTGCGCTATCGGTCACAGGGTAGTACTCAGGCTTGGATGGTGGTCCACCCAGGTTCGGACCGGGTTTCACGTGCCCGGCCCTACTCAGGGACCGCGTCGCGCCGTCCGGTCTGGGTTCGCGTACGGGGCTGTCACCCGCTGCGGCCGGCCCTCCCATGCCGTTCCGCTCCCCAGCCGGACCTGCGCCCGGGGGCGGCAGCCCCCGGATGCGCGGCCCTGCAACCCCGTCGGCGGAACCCCTGCCGGGTATGCCCGCTCGACGGTTTGGCCATCGGTCCCCTTTCGCTCGCCGCTACTCGGGGAGTCTCGAGATTGATTTCCTCTCCTCCGGGTACTTAGATGTTTCAGTTCCCCGGGTTGTCCTCCCCACCCCTATGTGTTCGGGGTGGGGATATCCACACTGCTGTGGATGGGTTCGCCCATTCGGAGACCCCCGGGTCGAAGGATGTGTGCTCCTCGCCGGGGATTATCGCAGCTTGCCGCGTCCTTCATCGGCTCCCTGTGCCAAGGCATCCGCCGTGCGCCCGTGGTATCTTGCGGGACCGCACTCGGGCCCGCGGGATATCCACGTGTCGCTAATAAAAATTAATCGATATCATGAATAGCGCTCGTATGTCGCAATTCGGGTATCTCATACCGCGGCACAGTGTCTTCACTGTGCTCGCGATCAGATGCTCCTCACTCATATATAAGTGAATTCTTCTTGTTTGGATCGGATGAATGATTGCTATCATTCTGTCTGATAAATCGCAGAAAAGAATCGAGTCTGGAAGAGGATACTCTTCCATCTCTCTCCTATCGCTATGCGGCTCTCAAGGTACGCGGGTGCGACCCCGGGGACCGGGTGCTGCGGGGAATCATCCTGGCGGACATCTACCGGACGGGCTCCTGCCCTCTATTCGAGTTAAAGTTTGTCTCTCTAAGAACTTATCTCCCTAGAAAGGAGGTGATCCAGCCGCACCTTCCGGTACGGCTACCTTGTTACGACTTCACCCCCCTCACCCTCCACACCTTCGGCGCCTCCCCCCTCTCGGTTGGGCCGGCGACTTCGGGTGCAGACGACTCGGGTGGTGTGACGGGCGGTGTGTACAAGGCCCGGGAACGCATTCACCGCGGCATGCTGATCCGCGATTACTAGCAACTCCGACTTCATGGGGGCGGGTTGCAGCCCCCAATCCGAACTGGGGCCGGCTTTCCGGGATCCGCTCCCCCTCGCGGGGTGGCATCCCTCTGTACCGGCCATTGTAGCACGTGTGCAGCCCAGGGCATAAGGGGCATGATGACTTGACGTCGTCCCCGCCCTCCTCCGCCTTGACGGCGGCGGTCCCGCGTGGGTTCCCGGCATCACCCGATGGCAACACGCGGCGGGGGTTGCGCTCGTTGCGGGACTTAACCCAACATCTCACGACACGAGCTGACGACAGCCATGCACCACCTGTATGGGCTCCTCTCGGCCACGGGGTCTCCCCCGCTTCACCCATATGTCAAGCCCTGGTAAGGTTCTTCGCGTTGCTTCGAATTAAGCCACATGCTCCGCTGCTTGTGCGGGCCCCCGTCAATTCCTTTGAGTTTTAGCCTTGCGGCCGTACTCCCCAGGCGGGACGCTTAATGCGTTGGCTGCGGCACGGGGGGATCGTCCCCCCACACCTAGCGTCCATCGTTTACGGCTGGGACTACCAGGGTATCTAATCCTGTTCGCTCCCCCAGCTTTCGCGCCTCAGCGTCGGTCTCGGCCCAGAGGGCCGCCTTCGCCACCGGTGTTCCACCCGATATCTGCGCATTCCACCGCTACACCGGGTGTTCCACCCTCCCCTACCGGACCCAAGCCGCGGAGGTTCCGGGGGCTTCGGGGGGTTGAGCCCCCCGCTTCGACCCCCGGCCTGCCGGGCCGCCTACGCGCGCTTTACGCCCAATGAATCCGGATAACGCTCGCCCCCTACGTATTACCGCGGCTGCTGGCACGTAGTTAGCCGGGGCTTCTTCTGCAGGTACAGTCTTGACTCTTCCCTGCTGAAAGCGGTTTACGACCCGAAGGCCTCCGTCCCGCACGCGGCGTCGCTGCGTCAGGGTTCCCCCCATTGCGCAAGATTCCCCACTGCTGCCTCCCGTAGGAGTCTGGGCCGTGTCTCAGTCCCAATCTGGCCGGTCGGTCTCTCAACCCGGCTACCCGTTGTCGGCACGGTGGGCCGTCACCCCGCCGTCTACCTGATGGGCCGCGGAGCCATCCCCTCCCGTCGGGGCTTTAGCC
>NZ_JBCOIQ010000033.1:0-7255 GCF_040926185.1 Collinsella aerofaciens | reverse complement strand
CGACGCGGAAATCGCGCGCCGTTGCCGCGCCCCGCAGTGCCCGCTTCCCCCAAGGACAATTATCAGTGCAGGTAGACGAGCCGTCATTTTGCAGAAAACGCGGGTATGGATGGGAGTCCTGAGTTTAGCCCCGTAAACCGGCATAGTTTTGTTTGAACGGTCCTGCGCGAACGCACCCACCAGCCGCGTGGGACCAAAATGATCCGTTTTCCTCCGTCCCCGGGGGATCATTTGGCGGCGCCAACCACGAAATCGGCCCATCTACTACGTTTGACTCGATACCCCCGACCATACCCCTGTTTTCCAGAAAACTGCAGGCGTTCTACCTGCGTCGGTTTTGTTTTCGCGTTTTTTGGCATGGTTGGGGGTAAGGGGCTAAACGTAGTAGATGGGCCAATTTCGTGGCAAGCCCTTCTCGCCTACGCACAAAAGCGCCGCCACGGAGGAGGGAGATACCTCCGTGGCGGCTGGGGGTGGGGGCTATGTTCTGGCTCCCCGCCGGCCGCCCGGGGCCTTTTGGCCCCGGGCGCTACCAGCGTGCCTAGCGCTTACGGATACCCCAGACCAGGGCTCCGACGCCGGCCATGGCAATAACAAATGCCATGAGCAGTGCAGCGGCCTGCTGGTCACCCGTGGTGGGCAGGAAACCCTTGACCGTCTTGACGATGTTCGTCACGGTCTTGGGCGTGCCGGGATCGGGCGTCGGCACGGGCGTCTCGGGCTTCTTGTACGTGTTGTTGAACACGATACCCTCGACGCTCTTGTCGCCCTTGGTAAAGGCGACGTTCGCCTTGAGGTTGCCCTCGCCGTCGTCGACCACGTTGACAGTCGCGGTAAAGACGGACTTGTCGTAGGTCATACCGGCCTCGTCGCCCTTGACCTCGCTGATGGTGTAGACGTACGTACCGGGCTCGTCGTACTCGAACTTGTCGAAGTTGATCTTGCCGTCGGCATCGTTGGTGACGGTGGACTCGATGTCCTCGCCAACGAGCTTAAAGCTAAACTCGTCCTTCTTGAGCTCGCGTCCCTCGAGCACCTTGATGGCGCCGATGGAGACCTGCGTGGGCATGGCGTGATACTTGTTGGTAAAGCCAGCCGACTCGGTGGTTCCCTCGAGCTTGTGCGTCGCGGTCAGCGTGCCGTCGCCGTTGTCGGAGACGGTGGTCACGACGGTATAGGTCGCGCCGTCATAGGTGACGCCCTTGTACAGGCCGAGCGCGTTGGGGCAAGCCTCGCGCAGCGTGTACGTGTGCGTGCCGGGCGCCTCATAGTGGATCGGGCTCAGCGTAACGGTGCCGTTGGCGTCGTTGGTGCCACTAGCGACAGTCACGCCGTCCTCGAGCAGCTCAAACGTGAACTCGCCAGCTGCAAGGTCGCGTCCGGTCAGACGCTTGACCGTCTTGACCTGATCGGTCACGGACGAATCGGTGGGCGTCACGCTGTAGGTGTTGGTGAATGTGAAGGCCGCACCGTCGTCGCCGTTGCGCACGACACTCAGGTGTCCGGCACGGTCGTCAGTCACTGTGTAGGAAACCTTGCGCGCGGTGTTGGCGTCGTTAGTCACGCCAGGGGCGCTACCGGACTCGGTCACCGTGTAGGTAAAAGTGTGCGAGCGCGGAGCGGTGGGGGCTGCGGGCTCGGATTCGTCGCTGGGCTCGTCGGCGTTGGCATCAGCGTCGGCGTTGGCCTCTTCAGCCTCTGCCTCGTCGGCCTCGGCCTCGTCGGCTTCGTCTGCCTCGGCCTTATCGGTCGCATCGTCCGTCACGCCCAGGGCGCGGTTGAGGTCCTCGAGCGTAAAGTGGATCTTGCCAAAGTCCACGTTGCCGGCCGTGTCGTTGGTTGCGGTCGTGTGCTCGGGCATCGGGGCACCCGCCTCGTCAGCGGTCACGGTAAAGGTAAACTTACCTGCGATGTCGGCCGGGGTCAGGCCCTCAGCTGCCTGGAGCTTCTTGGTGCCGGCAAGCGCGGCGTCAACGGCATCGGCGCCGTAGACGTTCTCGAACAAGGGTTGAATTCCGTCGTAGGCGGGCGTCGCCGTCAGAGTCCCGTCACCGTTGTCGACGACGATGACCTTAAAGCTAAAGCTCGGCTTTGCGGCGGTAATGCCCTTTGCTGCGAGCGGAGACGTGTACTCGAAGGCCGTGTAGTTGATGGTCCATGCAAGCTTGGCATCCGTGTCGGTACGGATGGCGCGGTTGGCGTTTACCAGGTCGGCGAGCATCTCGGTCGTGTAATGCAGAGCACCAAAACTCACTTGGCCGTTAACGTTGGTAACGCACGTACCCTCGATGGCTTCCGTCTCGCCCGCATAGGCGATGCCAAAGTAGAACTCGCCGTCGACCATCGGGCGACCGGTCAGAGTCTTGGTGGCAACGATCTGAGCAACGTCACCACCGTGCGCATCGGTCGATGCGCTATAGCTGTTTTTGAACGGGACCAGAGCGCTCTCAACCTTGTTCTCGCCGCTCTTGTGGATCGTCTCGTGCGTGCCCTCGGGACCGCCGGAGACGGTCGTCGTAGCGGTAATCGTACCGGCACCATCGTCGGTGACAGCGATCGTCACGGTACGGGCAGCATCGTCGTAGGTGTAACCGGGCTTGTGGTCGTTCGTCTCGGCCACGGTGTATTTGAAGGTCTTGCCGGCGTCAGCCTGCGTAAACTTGACCTCCTTGCCGGCCAGAATGTCGATCAGGCCGACGGTTCCCTCTGTCGCTGCAGGGGACTTGTACACGTTGGCACCCTCGTGCAGGCCGAGCGCGTTGGCAGAAGCCGCGTCAGCGGGCGTCACGGTAAAGGTGAACTGGCCCTCGGTCATGGGACGTCCGGAGAGGGCCTTGCTAAGCTTAAGGCCGCCGGCCGCGGCGTAATCGAGCTCAGAGCGGTACATGTTGGTAAAGCGTCCGTTTTCCTTCTTGGTGACGTTGGCGGTCAGGACGCCCTTGCCGTTATCAGTCACGGTCACTTCGGCGGTCGCGACATGTCCGTCATACGTCATGCCTGCCGCGTTGCCCGCGTTCTCGCGAATCTCGTACTTGTAGGTTCCGGCAGCCGTGTAGTGGATCTTGCCGAACTTGATGGCGGCGATGCCGTCCTTCGCGTCCTTATTACTCACGGTTACGGTTGCGGGATCGGGCAGCGGGGCGCCTTCGGGGGCGGTGATGGTAAAGCTGAACTCGTCCCCATCCGTCCAGTCGCGGCCGTCAATGGCCTTGCTCAGGCCAAAGTCGAGCTCTGTGTCGAGCGGGGTCACGCTGTAGGTGTTCTCGAAAGTTGCTTCCTTAACGTCCTTCAGAACATGCGTGGCGCTGAGCGTACCGTCGCCGTTGTCCGTGATGGTGGTCTCGATGTTGAACTTGGCATCGCTGTAGGTGATCCCGCCGGCGTTGTCCTTGACCTCGCGCAGCGTGTAGGCGTGCGTTCCGGCCTTGGTGTACTCGATGGTGCTCATCGTGATCTTGCCATCGGCGGCGTTCTTGCCGGTGGCGACGACCTTGGCGTCCTTGCCCTCGCCCTCGACGAGCTCGAAGGAGAACTCGCCCTCAGCCATGTCGCGGCCGGTCAGGAACTTGGTCGCGGTGATCTGGTCGGTGACGCTCGTCTCGACAGGCGTCACGCTATAGGTATTGGTGAACGTAAAGGCTGCGTTGCCATCCGGCTTGCGGGACACCCTCAGATTGCCCTTGCTGTCATCGGTCACGGTGAAGGAAACCTCGCGCGACAGCTTGGCGTCGTTGGTCACGCCGGCAACCTTACCGGACTCGGTCACGGTGTAGGTAAAGGTGTGCTCGCGCTTCTCGGACTTCTCGCCCAGAGCCTTGTTAAGGTCGTCGAGCGTAAAGGCAATCTTGCCAAAGTCGACCTTGCCCTTGGCATCATTGGTCACGCTCGCGTTCGCGGGCATGGGTGCGCCCTCTTCACCGGTCACGGTAAAGGTGAACTTGCCGTTGATGTCGGCCGGGGTCAGACCGTCGGCGAACTGCAGGTTCTTGATGCCCGCAAGCGATGCCTCGGCAGCATTCGCGGTGTAGGCGTTCTTGAACTTGATACTCTTGACGTCCTCGGCGCCCTTCAGCTTGTGCGTGGCCACCAGCTGGCCCTTGCCGTTATCGCTGATGGTCGTCACGATGGTGTAGGTCGTGCCATCGTAGGTGATGCCGCCGGCATTGCCCTTGACCTCGTGCAGCGTGTAGATGTGCTGACCGATCTCGGTGTACTTGATAGCCTTGAACGTAACGTTACCGTTGGCGTCATTCTTGACGGTCTCGATAAGCTCAGAGTCCTCGCCCTTGGCCTCGCGCAGCTCAAAGCTGAACTCGTCGGCCTTGAGGCCACGGCCGGTCAGAGACTTGACGACCTCGATCTCGTCGGTAACGCTCGAATCGACGGGGCTTGCAGCGTAGATGTTCTTGAACTCAGTCTCGCCCGAAGTCACCTGTACGTCAGCGCTGAGCTCGCCCTTCTTGTTGGGCGTTACCGTCACGGTAATCTCCGCGACATTCCCACTGTAAGTGATGCCATCGATAGTTTGGCCGGCGTTCTTCTCGCTGACCTTGTAGACGTACGTGCCAGGTTCGGCGTATTCGATCGTGCCGAAGTCGATGGCAGCCTTGCCCTGGTCCAGGTCAGCCTTGTGCACGATTGCAGTCGTAGCCGCAGGCATCGGGGCACCGTTCTCGGACGTCAGACCAAACTCAAACTTGTCCTCTTTCGTCCACTCGCGACCCTCGAGCACCTTGGTCAGGCCAAAGCCGGCCTTGGTGTCAACCTTTGCCGGCGTCATGTCGTACTTATAGCTGATCTTGCCGTTGTTGCCCAGGTAGGAATTGACATGCGTCGCGGTCGCCTTGGCGGACACGTTGTTCCACTTGGGGTTGAGAACGTCGGTCGCGGTACCAGTGTTGTTGCCGCCCACGCCCTTCTTGGTGGTGTGGAGCTCGTCGATAAAGGCCAGGCGCGCGGTCCCCACGCTAAACGAAAGGTTGCCGTCCTTGTCGGCAATAATAGCGCCGTCAAACTTCGCAGCGTCGCCGCCGATAAACTCGATGACGGCGGTGGCGGGCTTGGCCTCGTTGTTCTCGCCCTGCTCCTCAAACTCATCCTTGTAGTAATAGGTGCCTTTTTCTGCCAGTGAAATCTTTGCAGGCTGTGTGCATTCCTTATCGGTGTAAATTGGAGTCTGCTTCTGGAAGTAGTAGTAGCGGTTGGTGTCGGCCGGCTCAAAGTTCGCAACCGTATCACCCAACGCACCGGTCTTCCACTTGTTTGCAAAGAAGTTCACGGTCTTGGTGCCGTCAACGACGGTCGTATTATGCTCGATGTAATCCTTGAGCCCCGCTACCTTCTCGGGCGTAAACAGGTTGTCGAGTGCGACCTTCTTCACGCTCGAGGCATATTTCACCTGGATGGGCTTAACGGTATCGACCGAAAGCTTGCCGTCTACGGTCTTAAAGTGACTCAGCGGAATCAACGACGCGGGAATGTTGACCGTTACGATATCGCCCTTCTGGGGATTGTCGTCGCCGGCACGCTGCACGGTAATGAGCAGGTCTTTTGCCTTGCCATCGAACTCGTACGTATCGGTCTTGGTTTCTTTGTTGACCGTCTTGCTCGGATTGGTAAACGGCGTGCCGTTGATGACGACCTCGGTGAAGCTGTCGACCTGCATAAAGTCGCCCAGCTCATCGGTAAACGTGATGTAGCCGGACTTGGTCTCGTCGTAGCCCTTGTGGATTTCGGTCGGATAAGGCGGCTCCGACGTAATGGCCTGCGAGATGTCGTCGAAGACCTTCTTGAGCTCTTCTGCATTGGTCGCCGACTTGTAGTAGTCGGAGTTTTCCACGCGCGCACCAAGCATATCGCTCGTATACGACGTGGCGCTGGGATAGTTACTCGACACGGCGTGCATGAACTTATTTACGTCGCTCGTTCCCTTATTCGAGGGATCGGCAGCGGGGTTCGCTCCGCTAAAGATGCCGATAGTATAAACGGTGGCCTTGCCGTCCTTCATGCTCTTGGCAGCCGTCACGGCAGCGTTGGCGACATCAGAATCAAACTCGCTGTAGCTCGTTGGCTTGCCGTCGGTAAAGAACACAACGACCTTCTTGGCGCCCTCGCGTCCAAAAGTTTTAATGTTTTTCTCGGCTTGTTTCATACCATAATCGGCACGCGTAGCGCCAGCAGGCTCGATAGAATCGATCGTTCCCTTAAGACCCTTTGCGCCGCCAACCGTGCACGCTGTCAACTCTTGCATTGTCTGCGAATAGTTGTAGCTATGGCCGCCGGAGCGGTACTTGTCGTTTCCAACTTTGTCGGTCTCATCACCCGCAAACTTAACAATGGCAACCTTATGCTGCCTATCGACGCCCTCGATACCTTCGTTTTGTTTGGCGATGGTGTCGATAAAGCTTTTCGCAGCGCTCTTCAGCGCATCGATACGCTTGGTGGAATCTCCACCACCCATAGGATCATTCATCGAGCCGGATGCATCCAGCACTAGCACGATGTCGAGTGGCGTGGTGACTGTCACGGTTGAATTAGACGTCGAGGACATCGCCGAAAGCGTGGTCACAAAATCTGACACTTCGTTTTCTCCGGTTGCCTCAACCGTTTTGTCGGTCCAGATTCGACCGACGTTTTGAGTCGTCACCTTATTGCCGCTGTGGCCGGCCGCCCATTTTTCCCAGCGTCCGCTGGTGTCGGGGTCGACGACCGTCGGCCCGCTCGCTGTCGGCCCGTCCATTCCCGTACTGGACCTGGCGTTGGCCTCGGGCAGCATGGCGAATGCTGCGGCTGGCAACACCAGCACTACGGCCAGTATCACCGCCAAGAGACCCCTCGTGTACTTACCCATCGCGTCTCCCTTCTCGCAGGATTAGACCTTGCATCAGCCTAAAGTTACGGAATGAGACACAATTAGGGCAGGTGACACACGTTCCAGATTCGGTTTTGGGTGTGAGACAAATGTCTCACCAAAGTTGAGACACAGCGTTTTCGCAGGAAAACAGGTGCGACTCGAGATTGACGAGCCAAAACGATCCGTTTTCCTCCGTCCCCGAGGGATCAGCTGGCGACACCCACCACGAAACCGGCCCGTCTACTACGTTTGACCCGATACCCCCGACCATGCCCACGTTTTACGAAAAACCGCAGGCGTTCTACCTGCACTGATAATTGTTCTCGGGGGAAGCGGGCACTGCGGGGGCGCGTCAACAGCGCGCGATTTCCGCGTCGCAGCGCTACCCTGATGCCGAACGCC
>NZ_JBCOIQ010000032.1:0-7724 GCF_040926185.1 Collinsella aerofaciens | reverse complement strand
CGGCGTTCAGCATCAGGGTAGCGCTGCGACGCGGAAATCGCGCGCCGTTGCCGCGCCCCGCAGTGCCCGCTTCCCCCAAGGACAATTATCAGTGCAGGTAGACAGCCTGCCGTTTTTCAAAAAATGAAGGTATGGATGAGGGTCCCGACTTTAGCCCCGTAATTCGGCATAGTTTTGAAATGGCACCATATCCGTAACAGCCCTTGATCTCCTGCGGACGGAGGAAAACGGACCATTTTGGCCTTGCGATGGCTGCCGCGTGACCCGTCTGCCACGAAATGGGCCCATCTACTACGTTTAAGCCGCTGCCCTTAACCATGGCGAACAACGCAAAAACAAAACAGCAGGTAGAACGCCTGCGGTTTTTAGTAAAACGTGGGTATGGTCAGGGGTATCGGGTCAAACGTAGTAGATGGGCCAGTTTCGTGGCGGGCATCGCCAGCTGATTCCCCGGGGACGGAGGAAAACGGATCATTTTGCTCCCGCAAGGCCCCACATAGCGCCGTTTGCCGCTGTGCGCGCTCACGACTGTTGAGTCGCACCCGTTTTCCTGCGAAAACGCCGTGTCTCAACTTTGGTGAGACATTTGTCTCACGCCCAAAACAGAATCTGGAACATGTGTCACCTGCCCAAATTGTGTCTCATTTCGTAACTTTAGGCTGTTGCAAGGTCTGAGACCGCGAGAAGGGAGACGCGATGAGTAAGTACACGAGGGGTCTCTTGGCGGTGATACTGGCCGTAGTGCTGGTGTTGCCGGCTGCGGCATTTGCCATGCTGCCCGAGGCCAACGCCAGGTCCAGCACCGGAATGGACGGACCGACGGTGAGCGGAAAGATAGTCGACCCTGACACCACCGGCCGCTGGCAGTACTGGGCGTCGGGCGGCGAGCAGGACCTGACGACACGTTATGTAGGCCGAATCTGGACGGACAAGACGGTCGAGCCAGCGCAGGACGAAAAGTCCGACTTTGTGACGACGCTCTCCACGATGTCTTCGACTTCTGACACAACGTCGCTGGTCACTAAACCGCTCGATATCGTGATGGTGCTTGATGCCTCCGGGTCGATGGATAATGACATGGGTGACAGCGATTCGACCAAACGCATCGACGCACTCAAGGCAGCTGCCAGTTCCTTTATCGACACCATCGCCGAGCAAAACAAGAGCATTAAAGATACGAATAAGCGGCATCAGGTTGCCATCGTTAAGTTTTCGGGTGCAAAGAAAAACGAGATCGGCAACGATACGTATCGCGATCGTCAGGGATACACGCACAACTACTCGCAGACCATGAAGAGCCTGACGCCGTGTGTTGATAGCGCTGCGACGGAACTTAAGAATACGGTCGGCTACATCGAACCTGCCGGTGCCACGCGGGCTGATTACGGCCTTGAACTTGCTCGCGACATGTCGGGCCGCGAGGATGCCCAGAAGGTAGTTGTGTTCTTTACGGACGGCACGCCCACAGACGTCAGGAACTTTAACCCTACGGTTGCCAATAATGCCATAGTCGCCGCCAAGAAAATGAAGGGGAAAGGCGCTACGGTCTACACCATCGGCATTTTTGATGATGCGAATCCCGCTGACGAGCCTACGAACTACTGGACGAGCGACGAAAACAAGTTCATGCACGCCGTGTCGAGCAACTATCCAAACGCCACGTCCTACACAACCAATGAGCTTGGTAAGCGCACCGAGAATTCCGATTTCTACAAGGCTGCGTCGAATGCCGATGAGCTCAAGAAGGTGTTTGATGATATCTCGAGCTCTATCACCTCGGGCAAGGGCTCTCCCACTCAGATCGAGGATGGTTACGACGAGAGCAAGTCCGGCTACATCACCTTCAGTGATGAGCTGGGCGACTTTATGCAGGTCGATACGTTTGTCAGCGCTCAGATTAATGGCGTCCCCTTTGATGAAGTGACCAAGACAACCAAGGGCAATACGGACACGTACGAGTTTTCGGGCGTGGCCAAGGACCTGGTCATCACCGTCGAGCGCTCTGCCAATGCGCAGCAGGGCGATATCGTGACGGTTAAGATCCCCGCATCGCTGATTCCGCTGATCCGCTATCACGTGGACATGGAAAACGGGATCTTTGAGCGCACGTCGCTCAATGACATCAAGCCTATTCAGATTAAATACACCTCTAGCGTCAAGGACGAAGCACGCAACAACCTGTTTACGCCCGATAAGGTGCTCAAGAAGTATATCGATGACCACAAGGACGCCGACAACCAGACGGTCTACTTCCTGGCCAACAAGTGGTCGGGCGGTGAGCTGGGCGATGTTGTCGCCGAGTTTGAGCCCGCCGATACCAACAGCTACTATTACTTCCAAAAAATCACGCCTATCTACACGGACAAGGAATGCACCCAGCGCGCGACGGTAAAGCCGCAGGGCAACGACGTCTATTACTACAAGGACGAGTTTGTGGCGATGGGCGCAAACGGCAAGCCGAAGGACGACTATGCCGTTGTGGAGTTTGAGGGGCACGAGATCGCCAGCTACGACGGCGCTCTGGTCAAAGATGACGGCTATTGGTCCTTTAATAAGGGAACCGCGCGCTTGGCCCATATCGACCAGCTGCATACCACCAAGGACGATGTGGAGGTGAATGGTAACAAGACCGAGACCGCGCGCGACGTGCTTAACCCCAGGTGGAATGACCTTTCCTCCGTTGCGACTTCCACGCACGTGCATTCGCACCTGGGCAACAACGGCAAGATTATCTTTAGCCTTGCAACCAAGCCGACAACGGTGGATACCAAGACTGACTTTGGTCTGACCAAGGTGCTCGAGGGCCGCAAGTGGGCGGATACGGATGCGTTTGAGTTTGAGCTCTCCGCGACGTCCGACAACAATGCCCCGATGCCCGACCCCGCGACCGTAACTGTGACCAATGCCGATCTCGACAAGGGCAAGGCAGCCATTAACTTTGGCAAGATTACTTATGCCGAGCCGGGCGAGTACACCTATGAGGTCCGCGAGGTCAAGGGCGACGCCGGTGGCATTACCTACAGCAAGAACGTTGCCACGTTCAAGGTAGCTGTGACGGTTAACGCCAAGGGTGAGCTTAAGGCCGACGTTGAAAAGACCTCGGGTGAGACTAAGTTCACGAACATCTATAGCGCCAAGACGGAAACCCCGCTGACTCTTGAGGCTACCAAGGCGCTCACGGGGCGCCTGATGGCCGATGACGAATTTAAGTTTGCGCTGAGCTATGCGGGGCACGACGAGGTTCTGCTGGATGCAACCAACAAGGGTGGCAGGGTTGAGTTCGGTCCGCTGACGTACACGACCGAGTCGCTTGCCAAGCTGGTCGAGGAAGACAAGGCGTCGTTTGACGCTAGCTCAGACAAGCCCACGTGGACCATTCGCTACATTGCTGCCGAGCAGACCGGCGAGCTGCCTGCGGGCGTGAGCACTACCACGGCGGCAATTGACGCATATGTGACCGTTGTCGACAACGGCGATGGTACCCTGACGGCGACGGCTGTCTACGGCGATGCCGGCAACGAGTTTGTGAACGCCTACACTGCCGCGCCTGTCGAGGTATCGCTTGTGGGCAAGAAGAATCTGCAGGTTCCTGATGGCCTGACCCCGGCTGACATTGCCGGCAAGTTCACCTTTACCGTGACCGGTGAAGAGGGCGCACCCATGCCCACGAACGCGAGCGCGACCAATGATGCCAAGGGCAAGGTCGACTTTGGCAAGATTACCTTTACGCTCGACGACCTTAACAAGGCTCTGGGCGAGAAGCCCGAGAAGCGCGAGCACACCTTTACCTACACCGTGACCGAGTCCGGCGAGGTCGCTGGCGTGACCAACGACGCCAACGCCACGCGCAAGGTTTCCTACACCGTGACCGATGACGGCAAGGGTAATCTGAGCGTATCCCACAAGCCAGACGGCGATGTGGCATTTACGTTCACCAATGCCTATAACGTGAAGCCTGTCGAGGATCGGATTACCGCGACCAAGGTCCTGACCGGGCGCGACATGACTGAGGGCGAGTTCTCCTTCGAGCTCGTCGAGGGCGAGGGCAAGGACGCCAAGGTCGTCGCCACCGGCAAGAACGCCGCCGACGGCAAGATCACGATGAGCGCCGTGAAGTACGACAAGCCCGGCAAGCACACCTACACGCTACGCGAGGTCAACGGCGGAACCACCAGCAAGGGCGTCACCTACAGTGATGCCAAGTTCACCATCGTGACGACCATCACCGATAACGGCGACGGTACGCTCAGTGCCACGCATGTTCTGAAGGACGTCAAGGTTGCCGAGTTCAAGAACTCCTACAACGTGACCCCCAAGAGCTCCAGCGTCACCGAGCAGATCACCGCGGACAAGGTCCTGGACGGGCGCGACCTCAAGGCTGGCGAGTTCCATTTCGAGCTCGTCGAGGGCAATAACGTGGTCGCCACCGGTACCAACAATGCCGACGGCAAGATCGTAATGGATCCCGTCACCTACACTGCGGCTGGCGAGCACACCTACATACTGCGCGAGACCAAGGCCGACACCACCGAAAACGGCATTACTTACAGCACCGCTGAGTACACTATTGTGACCACCGTCAAGGATAACAACGATGGCACCCTCAGCGTGGAGCACAAGCTGCAGAATGTTGACAAGGCGACCTTCGAGAACGCCTACACCGTAACCCCCAAGAGCTTCAGTGTTACTGATCAGATCACGGCGACCAAGGTCCTGACCGGGCGCGATCTCAAGGAAGGCGAGTTCTCCTTCGAGCTCGTCGAGGGCAACGATGTTGTCGCCACCGGCAAGAACGACGCCCGCGGCAAGATCAAGATGAGCCCCATCGAGTACGCCGCTGCCGGCAAGCATACCTACACGCTGCGCGAGGTCCCGGGCGACGCCAACAACGGCATCACCTACGACGGCAGGACCTACACCATTGAGACGACCATCACCGACAAGGGCGACGGCACGCTCGAGGTAAAGCATGAGCTGAAGGGCGCCGACGAGGCGAAGTTCAACAACGGCTACAAGCCGAATCCTGACGAGTTCAGCGTCACTGACCAGATCACCGCGACCAAGGTTCTGGACGGCCGCGACCTCAAGGACGGCGAGTTCTCCTTCGAGCTCATCGAGGGCGAGGGCGAGGACGCCAAGGTCGTCGCCAAGGGCACCAACGCCGACGACGGCACGATCGCCATGGACAAGATCACCTACACCGAGGCCGGCAAGCATACCTACACGCTGCGCGAGGCCAACGGCGGAACCACCAGCAAGGGCGTCACCTACAGTGATGCCAAGTACACCATCGAGACCACCATTACGGACAATGGCGACGGCACACTCAAGGCCGAGCACGTCCTGAAGGGCACCAAGCCCGCCGAGTTCAAGAACACCTACAGCGTGACCCCAATCGACGCAGAGCTCGACTTTGACCTGAGCAAGGCCATCGACGGTCGCGACTGGACGGACTCCGACAAGTTCAGCTTTACCATTACCGCCCCCGATGGCGCCCCGCTCCCCGATCCTGCGACCGTAACCGTGAGCAAGCACGATGCGAAGGACGGCATTGCCGCCATCAAGTTCGGCAAGATTCGCTACACGGCCACCGGAACCTACACGTACGAGATCCGCGAGAACGCGGGTAACGCGGCCGGCATGGCGTATGACGGGCATGCCGCGACCGCCGAAGTGACCGTGACTGAGGACGGCGAGGGCAAGCTGACCGCCAATGTCACCAAGAAGGAAAACGGACGCTTCACCAACACGTACCGCACTGAGCTTAACTACACCGCCGCCGGCGGCCTCAAGCTCAGCAAGAGCCTCTCCGGACGTCCTATGACCGAGGGGCAGTTCACCTTTACCGTGACCGCCGACGAGGCCTCGGCCAACGCGCTTGGCCTGCTGCCCGGAGCCAACAACTTCAAGTCCCCTGCGACGGCAGAGGCAACGGTCGGCCTGATTGACATCCTGGCTGGCCATGAGGTCAAGTTTACGCAGGCTGACGCCGGCAAGACCTTCACGTACACCGTAGCCGAGAAGAATGACGGCAAGCCCGGTTACACCTACGACGACGCCGTGCGTACCGTGACGATCGCCGTCGCCGATGACGGTGCCGGTACGCTTACCGCCACGACGACCGTCTCCGGCGGTCCCGAGGGTACGCATACGACGGTCCACAAGAGCGGTGAGAACAAGGTCGAGAGTGCCCTGGTCCCGTTCCACAACAGCTACAGCGCTACGACCAACACGCCTGGCGGCACCGCCGCTCAGGTCGTTGCCACCAAGACTCTGACCGGCCGCCCGATGGCCGACGGCGAGTTCTGGTTCGGCATCGCCTATCAGGGTGAGCTTGTGGCATACGAAAACCTCAAGCCCAATATCGGCGGGCACGTGAGCTTTGATACGCTGCACTACGACACTAAGATGCTTGCTAATCTTGAGGCTGCTGGGCTTGCTTATCGTACCGATAAGGACGGTAAGCTCGCCTGGACCATTAACTACACGGCCTACGAAGATTTATTCGGGCTGCCGAATGGCGTTTCCGCTACAACGTGGAGCTTTGGCTTTAAGGTTATCGTCGTCGACAACGGTGACGGTACCCTGACGGCAACGGTCGACTACGGCGGCGTCGAGCCCTTGTTCGAGAACGTCTACGGCGCCGACGCCGTGGATGCCGCGCTCACCGGTACTAAGAAGCTCCAGGTTGCCGAGGGCCTGACCCCGGCCGACATCACGGGTAAGTTCACCTTTACCGTGACCGCCGACGAGGCAGGTGCCCCGATGCCCGAGCGCACGACCGTAACCAACGACGCAGCCGGTAACGTGGACTTTGGCAAGATCCACTTTACGCTCGAGGACCTCAACCGCGCTCTGGGCGTGAAGGCCGATGCTTCTGACGACGCATCGAGCGATGCCGAGGCCAACGCCGACGAGGCCGAGGTTGACGCCGACGCTGCCGACACCGACGAGTCCAACGACGAGTCCGAGCCTGCGGCCCCCACCGCTCCGCGCTCGCACACCTTTGCCTATACGGTGACCGAGACCGGCAGCGCCCCTGGCGTGACCAACGATGCCAACGCCACGCGCAAGGTTTCCTATACCGTGACTGACGACGGCGCCGGACATCTGAGCGTCAAGCGCGAAGGCGACGACGGTGCTGCCTTCACGTTCACCAACACCTACAGCGTGACGCCTACCGATTCGTCCGTGACCGATCAGGTCAAGACGGTCAAGCGTCTGACCGGCCGCGACCTTGCAGCTGGCGAGTTCACGTTTGAGCTGCTCGAGGACGGTGCGGCTGTCGCTAGCGGTACCAACGACGTCAACGGTAACGTTACGCTGAGCCCGATCCGCTACGAGGCACCCGGTACGCACACGTACACGCTGCGCGAGGCTTGCCCCAACGCGCTCGGCCTGTACAAGGGCGTCACCTATGACGGCACGACCTACACCGTCGTGACCACCGTCTCCGACAACGGTGACGGCACGCTGACCGCGACGCACAAGCTCGAGGGAACTACCGAGTCGGCTGGCTTTACCAACAAGTATCACGCCATGCCCACGCAGGTTTCCATCGGCGCCATCAAGGTGCTTGAGGGACGCGAGCTCAAGAAGGACGAGTTTAGCTTTAAGCTCGTTGGCGAGGACGTAGAGTCTACGGTTACCAACGATGCCGACGGCAAGATCAACTTCGACAAGTTCGAGTACGACGAGCCCGGTACGTACGTCTACACCATCAG
>NZ_JBCOIQ010000031.1:0-10633 GCF_040926185.1 Collinsella aerofaciens | reverse complement strand
GCGACGCGGAAATCGCGCGCCGTTGCCGCGCCCCGCAGTGCCCGCTTCCCCCGAGAACAATTATCAGTGCAGGTAGAAGGCCTGTCGATTTTCGAAAAAGGCGGTCATGGTTGGCCCCATCGAGTTAAACGTAGTAGATAGGCCCTTTTCGTGGCGGACCATCAAACGAACGCCGACGCTTGTGCTGTAGCCGCTCCGATCATTCGTAAGTTGCGGTGGAATAGTTCCTAAATTCGACTACTCAAGGCTAAAACCGGAACTATATCACCGCAACTTAGGAGGGAGGGGCGGGGGGTACTAGTTGGGTGCTGCCGTCGGGCTGGGATGGTTTAGGCTCGTTCGCGATGCTTCCATCGTTTACGGCACCAACGCATGAGTGCTTTTACGACCGGGATGGTGATGAGAATTACCCAGGCGGGATGGGGTTGCCCCAGACAGAGCCACATGTAGAGGAACCATGCCTCGGCACTGACCGAATAGACGACATCGATCAGCTTAGATAAGTGGCGTTGGTCGATAAAGTCGCCAAGCGCGTAATAGACGGGAATCAAAAAGACGAGGAAGAGTCCCGTAGCCCATGTGCCGTAGGCAATGCCGAGCACCAGGTAGGCGAGGGTGACGAGCGCGGGGAAGGGGAATTTGTTCCATGTACGTCCGACCTTGGTGTGGAAATGCTTGCCATGATGGTTGAGCTTGTCGTGTGCTTCCTTCCAGCTGGAAAACGTCTCGCCGTCGATGGTGACGGTGCCGTCGTCATTGGTATGCACGCTATGTCCATCGTCCTCAAGCGTATCGATATGCAATCCGCCTGGCCCCACATGGACCTCTTCGCCCTTGCGCTCGTTAGCCACATGGATGCCATTCCAGCCAACATGGACCTCTTCGCCTTTGTTGGGATCAATAACGTGGATGCCGCGCGTGAGGGAAATATCGACAAGTGGCTTATCGCTGTAACCAGAGTGCTCAGTAGAAGCCTCAGCCTCTTCAGCCTCATCTGAAGCTTTGGTGCCGGCGTCGCTGTCCTGTGCCTCATCATCAGCTTGCGAGTCGTCAGTGCTATCCACCGTCTCCCCATACAACAGCTCATCCAGCGACACGCCATACAGCGCGGCGAGCGCAATAAGGTTATCGGTATCGGGCGAGGACTCGCTGCGCTCCCATTTACTGACAGCCTGACGACTCACACCCAGCTGGGCGGCAAGCGCCTCCTGAGAAAGCCCGGCAGCTTTGCGGCGATCGACGAGGCGCTGCGCCATCGCAAGATCCATGGTGGTTCCTTTCGTTTGATGGTCGAATCGAATGAGCCGAGTATGCCGAGAACAACCGGTAGCGACCACCATTTCTAGTTAGAATCTGCTCCAACCCTACCGCAACTACCGGTAGCAACCCCTAACGACCAGCCATTTCAGGACAAATGTCAGTGCAAGTAGCGGCCAAGAGCCCCCACTCAGTAAGTTGCGGTGGAATAGTTTCTAGATTCAGCCATTTGAGGGCTAAGCTGGAACTATTTCACCGCAACTTAATTTCAGGCTAGGCACCTGTAGCAAGAAGGCGAATAGCCTCGGCGAGTATGTAAACGAAGGGCCCTCCGACCCCGCCCGACGATTTCGATTGGCGACCTTTGACGGAGTCAAGGGAGGAGCCAAATCGAAATACGTCGGGCGGGGTCGGAGGGCCCGATGGGATGGATTTCGGCCGAGGCTATTCGTCGCCGAAGCTGATGCCCAACGCCTTGGCCTCGCGCACCAGATCGCTCTGGGGATCGACATACTTGAGCTTGCCGGCGACATCCTCGAGCGGCATGTGACACATCTTGCCGTCGCGCAGGGCGATCATGTAGCCAAACTCGCCGCGCAGGCAGCCAAGCGCGGCTTCGACGCCGCACTGGGTCGCAAAGATGCGGTCCTGAGCATCGGGTTGGCCGCCGCGCTGCGTGTGGCCGGGGATGGCGACGCGGGTCTCGCGACCGGTCTTGGCCTCGATCTCCTTGGCGATGTCGTACACGATTGACGGGCTCGTGCGCTCGGCGAGCTTCTTCTTGTACTCCTTCTTGGACAGCGCCGCGTCCTCCTTGGAGATAGCGCCCTCGGCGACGGCCACGATGGTAAAGCGGCTGCCGGTCTCCATGCGATGCTCGATGGTCTTGATGACGTTATCCATGTCGTAGGGGATCTCGGGAATCAAGATGACATCCGCGCCGCCCGCGACGCCGGCGTACAGCGGGATCCAGCCAACCTTGTGGCCCATGATCTCGATAACGAATACGCGCCCATGGCTCGAAGCGGTGGTGTGAATGTCGTCGATGCATTTGGTGGCGACGTCGATGGCGCTCGTAAAGCCAAACGTCATCTCGGTGCCCCAGGTGTCGTTATCGATGGTCTTGGGCAGAGCGATAACGTTGAGGCCCTCTTCGCGCAGGCGGTTGGCGGTCTTGGTGGAGCCGTTGCCGCCCAGCATAAACAGGCAGTCGAGCTGTAACTTGTGATAGGTGTGGACCATCGCGGGCACCTTCTCGACGCCGTCGGCCTCGGGAATGTTCAGGCGCTTGAACGGCGTGCGGCTCGTGCCCAAAATGGTGCCGCCGCGGGTGAGGATGCCGCTAAAATCGGCGGGCGTCATGACGCGGAACCTGCTGTAGATAAGGCCCTGGTAGCCGTCCTCAAAACCATAGATCTCGATAGGCTCTTCGCTATTGGTCATAAGCGTTTTGACGATGCCGCGCATGGTGGCGTTGAGCGCCTGGCAGTCGCCGCCACTAGTAAGAAGACCGATCCTAAGCATGGTGAATCCTTCCGGGCAAGTTATAACATGCGCATAAGTTTACCCCCGCACACTGTTGATACGGGGGTAAAACGTGTTAGCTCAAATGTATAGAAATGTAAGCAACGTCAGGCCAGCGTAAGGACGACGGTGCCAGCTCCTTACAGCGCGAAGGCGTCGACGTCGCCCCAGTGGCGGCGCAGCGTAATAGCGGCGGCGGGTTCGGTATTGTCAAAGACGACCGACCACTGCGTGTTGCTGGTGATGTCTTCCGGATTGGGCTCTTGCGCCGCGGCGCGTAGAGCCTTCCAAGCGACTGCCTCGTCCTGGGCGCCGACATGGGCGTCAAGGACATCGGCGATTGCGACGGCGCGCTCTTTACCATGGCCCAGCTCGCCATTCTTTTGGTTGGGTAGCACTTCGTCGCCATAGCAGGCGTAGAAGTTCGTAACCTGGCGTGCAGGAGTCGCTTTGAAAGCGCGGTCGGGGTCGCGCGGATCCCACTCCACCACCCGCGCGTCACCGGCGGCGTCGCTGATAAAGAAGTGGTAATCGCGTCCTGCCATGGCGTGCATGTCGTAGGCGGAAAGCAGGTCGACAGCTTCTTGCGTGGTGGCGGCACGGTCGAGCACCAGACGGATGGCGAGCGAGGTATTGATGACGGGGCGCTGCGTGTCCTGGTCACAGGGCTTGGAATCCAGGGTGAGTACGGCAATGGACACGCTGCATTCGTTAATACCGTCGAGCTGGGCAAACGGGCCCATGAGTGCGGCGGCACGTCCCGCGACGGAGTCAAGCGGAGTGTTATCGCCCAGGTTGTTAAGGGCGGCAAACCCGATGGAGGCATAACCGCCGCGTGGGTGATTGCGCACCAGCAACGCCGAGGTGTCGTCCTTAAAGTCGTAATTGCGGCCGGTGCGCACGCGGCCTTCGGCATCTACGGCGACAAAAGCGCTGCAGGCAAACTGGGGCGCCTGGACATGTGCCGGCACACCGGGCAGCACCTGCGCCACCACGGCATCGATGTAGGCCTGGTCGTCGCGCACGCCAGCTGCGATGATGCGGTCAAGGTCGTAGTCGTAGGCGATGTCGATTGCGTACAGGTCATAGCCGTCTGCGTAGCCAGTCAAGCGTTTGAGCGACGCGGCGGACTTGATTTGCTTGCGGTAAACGATGCCAGCGGCAGCGGCAAGGCCGACGGTGACTCCCGCGACACCGCAGGCGATGGCAATGTTACGTGGCTTCATGACGGCTCCTCTCGTCCTGTTAGCGCAATTGTCGCAAAAGGAGCGCGGGCATGATGGCTCAACTTGGTGAGTGGTGCGGAATTAAGCACGGAATGAAGAGTGCGGTGCTGGCGTGGCGGGGTATGCTGGAGGGGACCATCAACCCAGCGAAAGGGGAGAGCATGACGGATCAGGAAACGCCCGAGCGCGTGCACGTGACGGCTGACGATATCGAGGCCGCCAACGACCTTATCGACTTTATCGAGGCATGCCCCAGCATGTTCCATATGGCGGCGACCATTATGGCCGAGCTCGACGAGGCGGGCTTTACCTACCTGCCCGAGAACGCGGCGTGGGATATCGAGCCGGGCGGGCGTTATTACACGCAGCGCAACACCTCGAGCGTTGTTGCCTTTAAGGTGGGCGAGGACCTGGCTGCTACGTGGGGCGAGGACGGCGTTGCCGGTGACTATCATTTTCAACTGACGGCGTCGCACAGCGATTCGCCGACGTTTAAGGTCAAGGCTGTGCCCGAGCTTGACGGTGCGGGCGAGACGCTGCGCCTGAACACCGAGGCCTACGGCGGCATGATTGACTACACCTGGTTCGATCGCCCGCTGGCGCTCGCGGGCCGCGTGCTGGTGCGCGAGGGCGACCGTATTGAGAGCCGTCTGCTTGCCACCGAGCGCGAGGTCGCTATTATCCCGAGCCTTGCCATCCACATGAACCGTGGCGTTAACGAGGGCTTTGCTCCCAACCGAGCCGTCGACCTGTGCCCGCTCATCAGCGCCGGCGAACTCAAGCAGGGTGACTTTGATGCCCTGATCGCCGAAGAGCTGGATGTTGAGCCCGAGCAAATCTTGGGTCGCGACCTGTTCCTGGTCAATCGTCAGGATGCGCGCATTTGGGGCTGGGCCGACGAGTTTATCTCGACGCCCAAGCTCGACGACCTGGCCTGCGCCTACAGCTCGCTGCAGGCATTTTTGGGTGCCGAGAACGCGCGCGACGTCTCGGTCTTCTGCTGCTTTGATAACGAGGAGGTTGGTTCCGAGACCAAGCAGGGCGCCATGTCGACCTTCTTGGCCGACGCGCTGCGCCGCATCAACGGATCGCTGGGCTTTGACGACGAGTCGTACCATCGCGCCCTTGCCGCCTCGATGCTTGTAAGCTGCGACAATGCACATGCCGTGCACCCCAACCACGCCGAGAAGTGCGATGCCCGCAATCAGGTTGTACTCAACGGCGGCATCGTTATCAAGGAAGCCGCCAACCAGCACTACTGCACCGATGCCTTTAGCCGCGCGGTGTTCCAGGCCATCTGCGATGACGCCGACGTGCCCACGCAGGCCTTCGCCAACAAGAGCGATATGGCGGGTGGCTCCACGCTCGGTAACCTGTCGAACATGCAGGCGAGCATGCACGCCGTGGACGTGGGCCTGCCGCAGCTGGCCATGCACTCAAGCTACGAGACCGGCGGCGTACGCGACGTGATGTACGCCATCCGTGCCCTCACCGCCTTCTACGAGCGAAACCTAACCATCAACGGCGCCGAAAGCGTGGAGCTCTAAAAACCTGCCAAAAAGGGACAGGTTTATTTTGCCAGGTTTTATCTGGGCAAATGCAAAGGATGAAACCGAACTAGATTGGTGATGCGTAGCCGCCGAGGTGCAATGTGCCTCGGCGGCTTTTTGTGCACGGAGCACGGCTAATACTAATTTATTGCTATACATGCTTTACGTATCTACCATAGTGTTTTATGATAATTCTGAAGTATTAAGGAGGGGTCATGACCACAACAGCCGCTCAGATCAACGTACGTCTTGATGCCGATCTTAAAAGGAGCGGCGACGCTGCTCTCTCCAGGGCCGGTATGACGCCGAGCCAAGCGGTGCGAGCGCTCTGGCAGCTTGCAGCGTCGCTGGCCGATCGCCCCGGTGCGCTCGAGGATATCCTGCTGCCCAGTCGTGCCCGGGCGGAACAGCGCGAGCGCGAAAAGGCCGCCAAACGTAAACTCGAGCTCATGGATCAGGGATCGAAGCTGTTCGCTGCCGCTTGCCGTGAGTCGGGAATCGATATGGTCAGGGCTCAGCCATCGGACGACGAAGAGCTCAAACGGAATGCATATGCGGATCGCTATGGCGAGGAGATGAGCTGGCTCTATGAGTGAGGCTCTAAAGCGCATCTTGGTTGACACCAACGTGTGGCTCGATTACTTCATTCCCTCACGACGTGGTCGTTCGGCGGCGATTGAGTTTTTACGCGATGCATGCACAGCGCAGGTGGATTTGCTGTATGCGGCGACATCGTCCAAAGACCTGTTCTATTTGATTTCAAGCGAACATAAGGCATGGTATCGGCGAGAGCATGGCTCACTATCCCAAGATGCCGCCGTGGCGGCGACATCACTTGCATGGGATTGCCTCGACGTGTTGTCGCAACTTGCCACGCCGGTACCCTGCGACCTGAGTGACATATGGATGGCGAGCAAGCAGCGTAATCTCCATAGCGATTACGAAGACGATTTAATCATTGCGGCAGCGATACGCTCCCAAGCAGATTTACTGGTCACCAACGATGTCAAACTCTGTACACACGCACCCGTCGCAGCAATGAGCGTAGAAGACGCAAAGAATTACTTAGCAACGCTCTAGCAATTTGAAGACCCCACAGGTCGAACAAAAGTCAGCGAGAGCCCACAGGTAGGGCCGCGCCAGCAAAGCGCCGCAGGTTGAACAAAAGTCAGCGAGAGCCCGTCTGGTCGAGCAAGGTGCCTTGAAAGAGGAGGGCATTGGCCTTCTGGCCATGCCCGACGATTGAAAGGCAGATTGCCGTCCAGACGGGCTCGCAGCGTCGACCGGTCCGCCGTTCGTTAGAACGGCGGAACCCTAGTGTTCGATCCAACGGCGGAGCGTCTCACCCGCTTGCAGATGACGCAAGTTCTCCGCGGCAATGTCGACCACATTGTTGAGCGTAGCCTCCAAGTGGAACCAGCCCGAGATATGCGGCGTAATGAGCATGTTAGGCGCATCCCACAGGGGGCTTGTCTCAGGCAGCGGCTCGGGGTCGGTGACGTCGACCGCGGCGCCGGCGAGATGTCCCGACTCCAGAGCGGCAACTAAATCGTCGGCAACCGCAAGATCGCCGCGGCCGCCGTTGGCAAAGAAGGCACCCGGCCTCATCGCGGCGAAGAACTCGGCGTTCGCCAGGCCGCGGGTCTCGGGCGTGCTGGGCATAAAGGATGCGACGACGTCCGCCTCGGCCAGGCGCTCAGGCAGGGCATCCATGCCGTCCATGTCCTCAAACACAATGGGGTAGACGAGCGGATGGCGCTTGATGCCGCGGACGTGCGCACCCATACTGCGGCAGAGCGTGGCAAAGTGGCCGCCGATATCGCCCGCGCCCAGCACCAGCACGTTGGCGTTATTGAGCGAGGTAACCGGGCCCAAATCCTCCCAGCGATGCTCGCGCTGCAAGTCCTGGTAGCCGGGCAGGCGCTTCATCATGGAAAGGACCATGGCAAACATGTGCTCGCTTACGGCCTGGCCGTAGGCGCCCACCGAGCAAGACAATTTGGCGTCGACCGGCACGGTGCCGGCGGCCAAGTAATCGTCATAGCCAGCGGTCTGCAATTGCAACAGCTGGAGATGTTCGCATGCCGTGAGCATGTCAGGGTCGATGTTGCCCAAGATCACGTCGGCATCGGCGACCTGCTCGCGCGTGGCGGCGTCGGAGCTCGTGTAGATAAAGTCCTCGCCCGGAGCGCTCGACTCAAGAATTGCGCGATGGCGGTCATTGACGGGCAGCAAAACCAGGATGTTCACAAGCAGTCCTCTCCGCTCGACCTGCCAAAAGGGGACAGGTTTATTTTGGCAGGTTTTATCAGGCAAAACGTTCAAATAAAAACGCCGGATGCAAGACGAGCGTGCCCGTCAGCATCCGGCGCATCCACGGCTACCAGCTCAGCAGCTCGTAGCCGTCCTCGGTCACCACGAGCTGTACCTCGCACTGGGCCGAATCGCTGCCGTCCTTGGTGCGCACGCACCAGCCGTCACCCTTGCTAATCTTGATGTCGGGCGATCCGGCATTGACCATGGGCTCGATGGTAAAGACCATGCCCGGAGCCATGATGGTGTCCACATCGGGTGCCTCGGTGGTAAAGCCCACAAACGGGTCCTCGTGGAACTCCTTACCGATGCCGTGTCCGCCGTACTCGCGCACCACGCTAAAGCCGGCGTCCTCGACCGTCTTTTGTACGGCCTCGGCCATAACGGACAGCGGCAGCCATGGCTTGACGGCTGCCAGACCCGCCTCCACGCTGGCGCGGGTGACGTCGACCAGGCGCTGGCGCTCGGCCGAGACCTCGCCGATGCAGAACATGCGGCTCGAGTCGCTAAAGTAGCCGTCTAGGATCGTGGAGCAGTCCACGTTGATGATGTCGCCCTCGTGCAGCACGTCCGTATCGCAGGGGA
This sequence comes from Collinsella aerofaciens, assembly GCF_040926185.1. GTDB lineage: Bacteria > Actinomycetota > Coriobacteriia > Coriobacteriales > Coriobacteriaceae > Collinsella > Collinsella aerofaciens_BC. Next base: position 2,178 of record NZ_JBCOIQ010000031.1, on the reverse strand, counting down.
TGCCGTGGCAGACCACGTCATTGATCGAGGTGCACACGCTCTTGGGGTAGCCCTCGTAGTTGAGGTCGGCCGGCGTGCCACCGTGCTCGACGGTGTAGTCGTAGATCATCTGGTCGATCTGGTTGGTGGTCATGCCCGCGGCGATGTGCTCGCCTACGTAGTCGAGCACGCCCACGTTGATGGCGGCGGAGCGCTTGATGCCCTCGATGTCGGCGGGCGTCTTGTAGAGCGTGCGGGGCAGGACCTCCCAGCCCTCTTCCCACAAGCGCTCGAGGCGCTCATCAAAAGCGCTATGGCATTTCTTATATTTTTTGCCGCTGCCGCACCAGCAAGTATCGTTGCGGCCGGGTACGGGTCCGTTGTCAAACATGGCTAACTTCCTTTCATTCGCAGCTAGTATAGCCCACCCACGCGTCCATAAAAGTTGCGGTGATATAGTTCCGATTTAAGCGGTTTAACAGCACAAATAGGAACTATATCACCGCAACTGATGGAGCGGGATGGCGGGTGCTAGCTGCTGCGTGGTTTTGCTAGTAGCTCACCTGGCAGGGAATGCCGAGGGCTTGGACGCGCGCGGCAATGGCGTCGAGCACCTCGGGCGCTGCTTTGGCAAGGCCAGCGACCGGTGTTTCACGCGCCACCGTGTAGATGGTCGCTTCTTGTGGGCGAATGCGCTCAAGCGCCGCGAGCCAGGGGGCAACGTACTCCTCGCCGGTATTGTCGATGAGCTTGCCCTGATACTCGCCGGTCAAAAAGATCGTCTGGATAATAACGTAACCGTCAAAGCTTGCGAACGTCTCGATCTGGTGCTCGACGTCGTAGGGGCCAACGGGCTGGTCGAGCAGCTGGATAAATGCCGGGTCGACGGTATCGAGCTTAAGAATGTTGTCGTCGACCATCATGAGCGCGTCGTGCACCTCGGGGCGGTCGGCGCGCGTGCCGTTGGAGAGCACGGCGATCTTGGTGTTTGGGGCAAGCTCGTCGCGCAGCGCGACGGCGCCGGCGATGGTCTGCGGAAACTCCGGCGCGGCGGTGGGCTCGCCGTTGCCTGCGAAGGTGATCACATCGGGGAGCTCGCCCTCGGCTGCCATCTCGCGCAGCTTTGCCTCGAGTGCATCGAGCACCACGGCAGCCGTGTTATACGGCTCGTGGCAGGGGCGCTCGGCGTTGAGGCCGTTTTCGCAGTAAATGCAGTCGAACGTGCAGATTTTGCCGCCGGCCGGCATCATGTTGACGCCGAGCGAGAGACCAAGGCGACGGCTGCGAACGGGCCCAAAAATGGGGCTGGCATTCAAAAACGTAGACATAGGCATATGCTCCTCAAGACAATTGTGCCTAAGCATAGCATCGGCTCCGAAGCAAGGTGCGGGCTCTTGCTTTACAAGTTTCGTTTTTTCACGTCGCTCATTATGCCGTGCCATGAAAAGCCTCGGGTCGGGTACAGTTAATCTGTTAACAAGGCGTAAGGCAATGCTGGTCCATCCAACCGTACTGACGTGCAACTGGATGGACATTGATGACGGGGGCACAACATGGATTTTACGGTCGAGAACGCGGGCACCACGATTGCCTGTCGCGAATATGCCGGCCCGGATGTATCGCCTGATGCTCCCGCCTTGGTGTGCGTGCACGGCGCTTGTGTCGACGGTGTCTTTTTTGACGGCATCGCCCGCGAGCTCGCCTGCGACTATCGCGTCATTGCCTACGACCGCCGCGGTTGCGGCGAGAGCAGCGACGCTGCGGACGGACGCTACGACCTCGCCGCCCAGGCCGCCGACCTGCAGGCCGTTATCGAGCATATTGGCGCTCCGACAAACGTGCTCGCACACAGTGCCGGTACGCTGGTGACCCTGGAGCTTCTCCGTGCAAACCCCGCCATAATCTCGCGTGCGATCCTGCATGAACCCGCCGTGACGGACGAGGGTGCCGGCCTGGGCGCGGCTCCGGTTTTGCTCGAGATGATCGCCGCGGGAAAGGTCTCCCGGGCATTACGGGCCTTCCTGGGCGCCATCGGCGATTCGGACCCTGAGGCCCCCAAGTTAACCGAGGCAGAAGCCAAGCATGCCCTGCGCAACGGCCGCAGTTTCATGGCAAACGAATACGGGGTTACTATGACCTGCGTTCCCGATTGGGATAGCGTTCGCGCGTCGAAAACGGTGGTCGCCGTACTTTTGGGAG
>NZ_JBCOIQ010000030.1:0-15317 GCF_040926185.1 Collinsella aerofaciens | reverse complement strand
ACGGTGGCCATTATTCGGTGACCGGGATTGGTCAAAATAGTTTGACTATTAGCGGCTAAAATCGCCCGGCGCTAACAAGATTTATGAGGCCTACCTAGATAAAGAAATTAGCTGGGACGATCTTCGTTTGTTTGCAGAGACTTTGGACAGATTTCTACCTGGAGACTACGAAATGCTTCGAGAAAAGGAAACTTTTCAGACGCTCAGAGGCAGAGATGCAGAAGTTCTTCTTCGATTAACCGGGCTGGGATTGCTGATTGAGGATATCCATCGGCAGCAGTGGGACGTAGTAGATACGACGCTCATCTTCGACGATCCCGACGAAATTGAGAAAGAAGAAAGGGTTTATCGTAGGACCGAATTTGGAAACAGGATGGTATCTATACTTGGCTAGCTACTGCAGACAACAATCTGAGCGCGCTCTTGTCGTCTTGGTTAAACTGCTCGGATCTACCAGTGATTTTTACTGCATTAGGCATTCGGAAAGGGAGTCGGTTCTTCACGATTCGCATCCTTTCTAGTGCTGCCTTTATTTAATGATCGAGATATGCTCGGCGACTGCGGTGTTCTGCCCCTTAGGTTACAGACGGTTGTTTCTATTGAGCTTCCAGAGGAAATACATGGGGTTCTCTTTTGCCTTGGCTTCTCGCAAGAAATCTGCGGATTGAGATGCAACGGCCCCTATGCCGGCAGCCCCGAAGAAGGCCATGGCATCAGAAGGTGATGCGATTCCGTATTGCCCCAATGTAAAGCTCGCAATTCCGATAGCGGCTTCAATGCCTGCGGAGGTGACTAATCGGGATCGCTCGTTTTTCATCACTAAAGATATCTTGTGAAGCTCGGGCTCTATTAGGTCGTTCTTCAGGTCAGCTAATGTCGAGGTGTCGATGGGCCTTTCGCTCAGGCCTTTGGACAAGGTATCCCTAAACACAAGAAACGACTCTTCGTTTCTAATGCGGCAATCAAGGATGCTACGCAACGTTGCATTTTCAGCAATGGGGAGGGGGCAAGATAACCGGCGAATGGGTATGGTCTGATCTTTTCGAGGATAAAGGGTGGAAGTTGCGGACTCGAGGAACTCAATCTGAGCTGGACGAGTGGTTAAATACGAGCTATTCGAAAAATAGGGATTGACGAGGGCTTGAAAGCAATCGTCCAACAAAGGCAGTAGGATAGTCGAGATGCCGCCTTTCTCCAGCATGTCTCTATCCAATCGCGTTTCGCCTTGGCTTGCATAGAGCGATTCGTATTCAGACGGGATTACCAGGAAATCGACATCCATCTCATCATGGGACCCATATGCATCCATTCCCTCAATCGCTACACACAGATTCCCATCTGGTGCTTGTTTTAAAGTGCACGAGGTAGAGGAACAGAATTGTCGTACGAGTTCATCCCAATAACTCGATATCAATCCTTTTGCTTTTGATTCTCTTTCGATTTGTCGCGCTAGGCAATCTTTGCAAAGAGGAATGTAATTGCTCGAAAATCCGAGTATTCCAGCTTTGACTATGTCTTCGACTCGCATGGTCAAATAGATCCCGAATGCAAGTTCATCGACCGAGGCATAATCATCGTGCCCCATTTCGAATGCCGATTCTATAGGGCAATGAATCAGTGTTTTATCTGCATACAATGCTGAGAACTTTGCCAAATGGTAAATGTTTTGCTCTCGACAGGCATAGTCAGTGCAGGGGAATTTGCCTCCTTCAAGGGTGGAGTCAACAGAAAAATTGAACAGGGATTGATTTTCGATTTTTTCGATTGGGATAAGGGGTGCAAGGCCCCTAATAAAGGCGTCGAACCTCCTTTGCCCCAGTTCTTCTAGGTACGCAATTATTTCGGCAAGAGAGCTGTTCTTGAATGCGGCTAGATAAGAATAAAGGTCATCGTATGCATGAGTCGCCATTTCGCTCACCTACACTTTCGGAAAGAGTTTTGCGTCGTTATTTCCGAGGCGTCGTTGGGCTCGCAATCGACTCTAGTGTGCAGCTGCTTCTCGACGTACTCCCTCATGTTCTGCCTCCACATGTAACTAATTGATTTGCTATGTGCCATTATGAATGGTATATAGCAAATCAATTAGTTACATTTAATGGAGCATTGCGAGCGTGGCGCGCGCAAAGAAGAGTCGTTGTATGGAGGCTTCCGGCAACGGCCTTTTGTACGTCCGTGACTGTTGGGTGCTATCGCGGATGACGTCATTGTTGCCTGTACTCTCGATCCAAGGATGTAATTACGGAAGTGCGGGGAAAATCGAGAACCTTCGAGTACAACGCGATTTTTAGCACCAAAACCGCAGTTCGCGGAAGCGAAAACTGGGGCCTGGTTAGCATTTCTTCGATTTTCCCCGCACCTCCGAATTTGACCCCTTGCCGCACCTTGATCACGTCTTCAAGTGGCTGGTTCATCGCTAATGGAGTTTTCTGCGGTGCTTGAATTGCGGTGTTGTGATTAGGGCAAAAGGCTCTTGGCTCCGGGGAGGCTCATCGCACGAAAATTCAAGTTGCTGCTGAAGTAGGGCTTGCTTCGGCAGCGCTAACAATAAGGGCGGCTCTGCTAGTCTCGGGAGACCGCGGCATTCGGCGGGCCTGCCGAATGCCGCGGTCAGTAGCGGTCAGTAGCGGTCAGTAGCGGTCAGTAGCGGTCAGTAGCGGTCAGTAGCGGTCAGTAGCGGTCAGTATATTCTTCGGAGCCGTTTCTCTGGGCTTCGGCGGACTTGCCAACTCGCGCTTGGGCACTACTCAGTAGATTACTCAGCAGTGCCCAGTAGATTACTCAGTAGTGCCCAGCAGGGGGAGGGCAGCAAACGCAATGGGCCTGTTTCCCGGCTAGGACCTGCAGCCTCAAACTTCGCTTGGCATCCTGTAGAACTGGTGCGGGTCTTTCGGGCTTTTCCCTACCCATTCCAACAGGCCTCGACCGGCAAGGTCTTTCAGAGTCTTCGAGGCCGTTTTCCTACCGACATTGGACTCCCGCGCGAGGTCGGAGGTCGTGATTTTCCCCTGAGCGGCGGCAATTGCCATCGCTGCTCGTTCGCGCTCGCTGAGGAGCGGTCGGTTGTCGGCCGCGGTTCTCCTGAAGGCCGCTTTCTGCAACCCAGGACGCTCGAAGACGACGACGGTGCTGTTGACGGTCTGCTCGAAGCGGAACCTCACGCCGGCTGCCTCGCAGGCCTCCTTGATGCGCGGTATGCCCGTGCCGTACTGCTCGATGACGCCGGCGCGGAACAGGGTGCGCGCGATCGCGGGGTTTCGGAGGCCGAACTCGCTCGCGGTACCGTCTAGGTGCTCTTGCGGCGAGTCGCCCTCGGGGAACAGGCCCGGGCTCACGATCTGGACGGTGTCCATGAACACGTTGACCTCGACGGCGGTGCCGGTGGTGTAGTCGCGGTGGCACAGCGCGTTGGCAACCGCCTCGCGGATGGCCTCGGCCGGGATCTCGGGGATCTCCTTGCGGTACATGCCCGTCTCGCCGATGACGAACTCGCGCCTGATGTTCGACGTCACGAAGTACTCGGCGAAGTCGAGCAGCTTGAGCATGGTGCCGCTCTCGCGGCGCAGGTCGAGGATCTTGGCCTTGGTGTTGCCGCCCAGAAGCCCCAGCTTCATCCTGGGGTAGGTGTCGGATCCCTCGCAGAACAGCTCCACCGCGGCGTTTCTTAGGCTGCCGTCGGGCGCGACGAGGTCGAGCCTTGCCAAGGTGTCCTCCACGCCGGCGAACCCGCCGCCCACGCGTCCGGCCCTGCCGCCGCGCGCGACGAAGTCACGCACCGCCTGCTCGTCGGCGTCGGAAACGGGCCTGCCGGACGGCAGCGAGTCCCACGGGCTACGGGCGCGCTCACGCTTGACGACCATGGCGCTCAGCTCCGAGGCCGACAGCGCTTTGTTCGAAGTCCCCACGCGGGTGAAGTAGCGTCCGTCGGCGGAGTAGGGGGCGTCGGCACCTGAGAAGGCAATTCTGATGTATCGCAGCCCATCATCGGCGTCGAGGCACTCGACCGTCGGGAACACCGCGGGCTCGATCTTGTCGGACACCCACGACGTCACCTGGCGCAGCGTTGCGTCGCTGACATCCTGGCCGATGACATCGCCGTTGTCCTTCACGCCGAAGTAGAGCTCGCCGCGGCCGTGCTTGTTCAGCATGGCGCTGATGGCTTGCAGTGCTTCTTTATGCTCGCCAGTGGACTTCTTGAACTCGACGGTCTCGCTCTCGCTGCCCAGGTTCATCCGCGCTGCCTTTCCCGTTCGTTGCTTGTCTCGTTGGATTATACCGTGGTCACCATGGGCGAAAACGTGGAAGCGCGCTTGCTTGCCTCTACCATGTTCTCATGCGCCTTAATGCCCTTTGTGAAGAATCATCCCATTGGGAAACGGGTCCCTATGGAACGATTTTGGTATCAGGCATAGGGGGGCGCTATCGTGGATGTCGTCACCATTGCCTGCGCCCTCGATCCAGAGATGTAATTACAGATGTGCGGGGAAAAATCGAAAACCTTCGAGCACAACGCGGTTTTTTTGTATCAAAACCGCAGGTCGCGGAAGCCTAAAACGGGGGTCTGGTCAGCATTCCTTTGGTTTTCCCCGCACTTCCGAATTTGGCCTCTCGCCACATCCCGATTACGTCTTAAAGTGGCGCAAAAAGCCGTGTGCTCTGCTTGATTTTGCTCAGGAATTATGCCTGAGGGGTAGTGGATTCGCCTTTCTCCGCCGTGCAGCGGCACGTGTAGGGCTCTCTGGCTCAGGCGCGAGTCGCTTCCCGTCTGAAAAAGTTCTTAAAACAGCTTTAAAGTTGCCTTTGGCCTACATTGACAGCGTACAATATGCATGTTTACCATGGCAAAAGCTAAATTTGGGGAGGGGGAGCGCACGGTTGAAGTGCTGGTTGTTGGCAATACCGTGTATGTCGATGACGACTTTTGTGCCAAGGCGTTTCCCGGTGACCATGTTCAGGTCGTGGCGGCCAACGAGGCGCGCCGCGACGGGTCGTCGCTCCATGCGTCTTGGAAAGAGCTGCTGCAGCACCTGGACCAGGCTTACGAATTCGACCGTGTGGTCTACCTCTCTACCTATCTCACGCCGCATACCGAGGCCGTTGGCGACATCGAGCTGCTGCGCTCCGTCTTTCGAGCTTGCATGGGTCGCCAGATTCAGCTGCTGTTTGTGACTGGTCCCATGGGAGCGGACGGTGCGGTGGACGCTGCGGGGCAAAACGGCAAGGGCATCATTGCCCGTGCGGCCAACGACCTGTGCCGCTACTATGCGGTCCGCGACGGCATTCAGGCCAAGATCTTGCGCGTGCCGTATCTGTACACCGCCTCGCCCACGCTGGAAGACCCGATTTTGACCCCGCTGTTCGAGGCGTGCTCGCAAGGCTCTGCTGTCATGAGGGCTGGGGCGGACTCACCGCTCGGTGCCCTCTGCGCCGAGGAGCTGGCCGTTCTGGTGCGTCGCATCTTCGACAGCTGGGATGCCACATTCGAGGAACTCGAGGTTCCGGATAGCTTTGCCCACACCGTGGGAGACCTGGGCGAGGCGCTCAAGGGCTTGTTCCCGGGGCTCGACATTACCTACGACGGGGACGCCGTCGTCTCCATTGCTCCGAGCGATACCGTCCGCACGCGCTACGGGTGGTTCCAGCGCTATGACGTGCTGCGCGATCTTTCGACCATACACGCCCGCTGGGAGCAGACCCTCGCGGGCAAGCGCCATCCGCTGCGTGCCGCCATCGACCGCATGCGCGGGCGGACACTGCCCATCAAATGCCTGGAGACCGCGCTGGCCTGGGTGCTCTTTGAGGGCCTGGAGCTGGTGTTTTCGCAGTCTGCTCAGCTTAACGTGCTCGACTACCGCCTGCTGTACGTGGTACTGATCGGCACGATGTATGGGCTCGATTTTGGCCTGGTTGCGGCGCTGCTGGCGTCGGTGGGTTTGGCCGCGAGCTACTTTACCCAGTATGGCTATACCTTCCAGGGTCTCTTTTACGAGCCGTCTAACTGGCTGCCGTTTATTGCGTACTTTGTTGTGGGTGCCGTGTGCGGCTATGTGCAGCTGCGCAACAGCGAAGCCATTAGGGCGGAGCGCGATCAAAACGAGCTCGTGCGCAACCGCAATACGTTCCTTACGCAGCTCTACCACGACGCGATCGAGGACAAGCGCGCGTACAGGCGCCAGATCGTGGGTCGCCACGACAGCTTTGGCAAGATCTTTGCCGTGACGCAGGAGCTCGACGTATTCAACCCACGCGACATCTATCGCAAGTGCTGCGAGCTTTTGGGCGAGATCCTCGAGAACGATTCGGTGGCGATCTACCATGTTTCGGGCGGGGCATTTGCACGCCTGGTGGCAGCAAGTCCCGCGATTGCCGAAGATGCCGCGCGCTCGCTCACGCTTGAGCAGCTTGCACCTCTTTTGGGCGACGGGGGTCGTTCGAACCTGTGGGTGAACCGCGAGCTGACGCCGGGGCTTCCCATGTTTGGATACACGATCGAGCGCGACGGGGCACCCGCTGTGTTGATCTTTGTGCGTAGTGCGGCCGAAAACCAAATGACCCTCTATTATCAAAACCTGTTCCGCATCTTGTGCGGGTTGGTCGAAAGCGCGCTGGGCCGTGCCTTTGACTATGAGGCGGTGGCGCAGGATAAACGCTGCGTTGACGGCACTTGCGTGCTCAAGCAGGCTGCCTTTGGCCAAGAGCTTGCGGCGGAGCAGGCGCTGGCAGATAGCAAGATGGGGAGTTTTTTGCTCCTGCGCGTGGTACCGGGCATGGAGCCTGTCGGCGAGCTGGTGGGCGCAATTGGGTCGGCAATCCGCGAGAGCGACGCGGCGGGCTTGGTCGACGGCGACGTGCTCTACCTGCTTATGCGCCAGGCAAAGGCATGCGATCTGCCCATTATCCGCGAGCGCCTGAGCGCAAAGCAGATTGCGGTGGAGCCCGTCGACGGCGAGGACATCGTGGAGCTGCTGCAGCACATCTCTTACACCGGTGACGGTGAGGGGGGTGCCGCTTGATCTCGCTTGTCGTTGCTGCCGTCTTGCTGCTGATTCATGCGCTGGTTTGCCTGATGCTGTGGACGCTCATGAAACTGGGCCTGCTGCCGGTGCGCGGGCACATGCTGGCTGTGATAGTGCTGGTGCCGCTGTGGGGCCCGTTGCTGGTGGTTTTGCTATCGGTGTGCAGCGCGGTGTTTGGCGAGGGGCTGAAAGGGTCTGCGCTGGAGTCGCTGCGCTTCAACGATGACCTGCATCGCAGTATGTCGGTACCGAGTGGTGAGGACGATTCAGGCGTAGTGCCGCTCGAGGAGGCACTCATCGTCAACGACCCGGCATACCGGCGTCGACTAATGCTCTCCATGCTCACCGAGGAGCCCAACGCGTACCTGGCGCAGCTGCAGGCGGCTAAGCTTAACGACGACGTTGAGGTGGCTCACTATGCCGCGACGGCGGTGGCGCAGATCTCCAAGGATTCCGACCTTAAACTGCAGCAGCTGGAGCGTGCCTTTAAGACGGACCCGAGCGCGCAAAACCTCAACGAATACTGCGATTTTCTTGGTGAATACTTGGGCTCGGGCTTGGCCGAGGGGCGCGTGGCTCAGATTCAGCGCCAACAGTACGCGCGCCTGCTTGCGCGTCGCTGCGAGCGCGAGGACGCCCTTGAGCTACGCATTCGATACGCGACGGCGCTGGCCGATGTCGGACAGATCGACGAGGCGCAGGCCGTGACCGACCAGCTGGTGCTCGACGTGCCCGAGGAGCAGGAGGTTTGGATGCTTTGCCTGCGGCTGGCCGTGATGCGCCACAACGGTGTCGAGGTTCACCGTGTGATCGATGCGATTGACAAGCAACATGTATATTTGAGCGCCGACAACCGCGAAAAGTTGGCGTTTTGGCGCGACGGGGAGGAGGCCAGATGAGCGTGGCGCAACATATCCGCGATCGTGCAGGCCGCTTTCGTTGGATGGGACTCCTCGTGGTGTGGGCGGTCTTTATTGCTATGGCCGCCGTGTTGCTGGTGGAGCGTGCCGGCGTGCAGTGCAGTGCGGGCCAGCATAAGCTGGGGATGCTGGCCGCCAACGATGCGGTGCCGGCCTCCTCGGCAATCTTTGGCCAAAAGCTCACGTGCCTGGTCATTACCGATTCCGATCAAGCTGGCGTCGAGGACGTAAAGGAACAGTTCGACCAGATCCTGCTCGACATGAAGATTGCGCACCGCGACGTGGACCTTGCCCTGGCTGGTGCGGATGCCTTTCCCTCGCTGACCTCCTTCGATCGCGTGATTTTGCTCATGCCGTCGCTCGATGGGCTCGGTACGCACCTGAGCGACATTATGAGTTGGGTGAGTGCCGGCGGTTCGCTTATGCTCGCCATGCCGCCGGATAACTCGAGCTATCTGCAAGTGATTGCCTCCAAGCTTGGCATTGAATCGGCCGGATATGACTATGTAAAAGCCGAAAGCATTGTGCCGAGCGAGGACTTTATGCCGGGCGGGGGAGAGCGCTACGAGCTCTCGGACCCCTTTGATTCGTCGCTTTCGGTATCGCTGCGCGAGACGGCTCGTGTGTGGGCTATGACCGGCGATGCGGGCGCCCCGCTCATTTGGTCGAATGACTGCGGCAGCGGGCGCACCGTGGTATGCAATATCGGTATCTATGACAAGGTCATGCGTGGCTTTTACGCCGCGGCGATCAGTCTGCTGGGTGATGCCACGGCCTATCCGGTCATCAACAGCGCCGTGTTCTATTTGGACGACTTTCCTAGCCCCGTGCCCTCGGGCGATGGTACTTATATCAAGCGTGACTACGGCCTTTCCATTGCCGATTTTTACACCAAGGTCTGGTGGCCCGATCTGCAAAAGCTTGCGCAAAAATACGGCATTCGCTATACCGGCGTGATGATCGAAAACTACGAGGACGCGGTCAACCAGACCGAGCCCGCGCGCCAAGCCGATGCCACACAGTTCCGCTACTTTGGCGGCATGCTGCTGCAGATGGGCGGAGAGCTGGGCTTTCACGGCTACAACCATCAGCCGCTCGCGCTCTGGGACACCGACTACGGCACGTTGTACGACTACAAGACGTGGAAGAACAAAGAGACTCTCGTCGCTTCGCTCAACGAGCTTATAGCCTTCCAGGACGAGGTGCTGCCCAATGCGCACGGCTCGGTCTACGTGCCACCGTCGAATATCCTTTCGGCCCGCGCGCGCAAGCTTATCGGTACCGATGTTCCGCGAATTAAGACCATTGCCAGTACGTATTTTAAGGATGGCACCGACCTGCCGTACGTGCAGGAGTTTGGCGTGGCGAGCGATGGCATTGTGGAGCAGCCGCGCATTGTTTCGGGCGGCATGGTCGACGATTCCTATATGCGTCTGGCCGCGGTGTCCGAGCTCAACATGCACTACGTGAGTACGCATTTTATGCACCCGGACGACCTTTTGGACCCCGATCGCGGAGCCAAGGAGGGCTGGGAGGTCTACAAGGGCGGCCTGGTCGACTACCTGGAGTGGCTTACCAAATCCGCGCCCGACCTGCGGCACCAGACGGCGTCGGAGTGCTCCGGTGCCATCCAGCGCTTTTCGTCCGTGTCGGTGAGCTTGGATACCAGCGCGGATGCCTGGACGCTCAGCCTGGGCAATTTCCACGACGAGGCGTGGCTCATGTTCCGCGCCAATAATGGCGAGCCGGGTGCGGTGACGGGCGGCGAACTGACGCACCTTACGGGCAATCTGTATCTGCTCAAGGCAAATGATAAGACCGTGACGATCGAGCGCAAGGAGGGTGGCGATAAATGAGAATCTGCTTGGTACTCGAGGGTTGCTACCCCTATGTGCACGGCGGCGTATCTACCTGGATGCATGGCTATATCCAGGCCATGCCCGAGCATGAGTTTGTGCTATGGGTGATCGGCGCACATGCTGCCGACCGCGGCAAGTTTGTCTACGAGCTGCCCGGCAACGTGGTCGAGGTGCACGAGGTGTTCCTGGACGATGCCCTGCGGCTTTCGGGCGAGCAACATGAAGCCAGTTTTAACGACCGTGAGCGCGAGGCGCTACGCCGTCTGGTGTCGCTCTCCAATCCGGACTGGGACGTGTTATTCGATATCTTCCACCGCCGTCGCGTGCATCCGCTCTCGTTTTTGCAGAGCCGAACGTTTATGGACATCTTCCGCGACGTGTGCCTTGCCGAGTACCCCTACACGCCCTTTGCCGACGCATTCCACACCATGCGCTCTATGCTGTTGCCGGTGCTCTACCTGCTGGGCAGCGAGGTGCCGGTTGCCGATGTGTACCACGCTATCTCGACCGGCTACGGCGGCCTGCTCGCCTGCCTGGGCTCAAGCGTTCACCATGCGCCGGTGCTGCTGACCGAGCACGGCATCTATACCCGCGAGCGCGAGGAAGAGATCATTCGCGCCGATTGGGTGGTGCCGTCCTTTAAGGACCGCTGGATTCGCTTTTTCTACCTGCTTTCGGAGGAGATCTACCGCCGCGCCTTCCGCGTGACGAGTTTGTTCCATAACGCCCGCAAGACGCAGATCGATATGGGCTGCGATGCGAGCAAATGCCTAGTCATCCCCAACGGCATCCAGTTCGACCGCTTTAAGGATATTCCCTTAAAGCCCGATGACGGCTGGGTGGACATTGGCGCGGTGGTGCGCCTGGCACCCATCAAGGACGTCAAGACCATGATCTATGCCTTCTTTGAGCTGCACGAGCGCCTGCCCAAGGTGCGCCTGCACATCATGGGCGGCGTGGACGACGAGGAGTACGGCGCCGAGTGCCACGCGCTGGTCGAAACCCTGGGCGTGCGCGACCTGATCTTTACCGGCCGCGTCAACGTGGTCGAGTACATGGAAAAGCTCGACTTTACCATTTTGACGAGCATCTCCGAGGGCCAGCCGCTCAGCGTGCTGGAGTCGCTTGCGGCGCGCCGTCCCTGCGTGACGACTGAGGTGGGCTGCTGTCGCGAGCTTCTCGAAGGCGCCCCGGGCGACGACTTTGGCGTGGCGGGTTTTGTGACGTCGCCCATGTATCGCAAGGGCTTGGCTGATGCCATGGAACGCATGTGCACAAGCCGCGCTCGTCGCATTGAGATGGGGGAGCGCGGCCAGCGTCGCGTTGCCACGTACTTCTTGCACGAGCAGATGCTCGCCAACTATCGCGCGCTGTACGACGAGACGGCGCAAGCGTTTGACCTGCCCAGAGAGGGGGAGTAGCCGGTGGCCGGAATCGGTTTTGAGCTCAAGCGCCTGTTTAGGCGCAAGGGTCTGTTTGCCACGATGCGCGCTTACGGCTACGCCGGCATTGTGTGCACGGGTCCCATGCTGTTGGGCGTGCTGCTCCAGGTGGGTATCTTGGTGCTGTGCGGTCTGTGGGGCGTAGGGCGTGCCAACCAGGATCTGCTGGTGTGCATGGTGACCTACACACTGCTGGCCTCGCTTTTGCTCACGAGCTTTTTCTCCATGCCGGTCACGCGCTTTTTGGCCGATATGTTGTTTGCCGATCGCGAGGATGAGATACTGCCTTCGTTTTGGGGCTCCAACGCCATCATGCTCGTTGCGGGCACGGTGCTCTACGGCGTCTTTTTGCTGTTCTCGGGCGCCACGCTGCTGCAGGGGCTGCTGTGCCTGTGGCTGTTCAACATTATGATCGTCAACTGGAACGGTATGAGTTACCTCACGGCCATCAAGGATTACCGCGGCATCCTGTGCAGCTTTGCGGCTGCCATTGGCGTGGCGTGCCTGTGCGCCCTGACCGCGCTGGCGCTGGGACTGCCGCCGGTCGAGGGCCTGTTGGCATCAATTGCTCTGGGCTACGGCGTCATGCTCGCCTGGGACGTGGTACTGCTGTACCGGTATTTTCCTCAGAGCGACCGCAGCCCCTGGCCCTTTTTGCAGTGGCTCGATCAGTTTATGCCGCTGGCGCTCACGGGCCTGTTAACCAATCTGGGACTCTTTGCGCACCTGATGATTATTTGGGCCGGTCCTATTGGCGTGCAGGTCAAGGGCTTGTTTTATGGTGCGCCTTACTACGATGTGCCGGCGCTCATTGCGTTTTTGACGATCCTGGTCACGACCGTCAACTTTGTGGTCTCGGTCGAGGTCAACTTCTATCCGCGCTACCGCGACTACTACAGCCTGTTCAACAACGGCGGCGTGGTGGGCGACATTGTGGTGGCAGGGGAGGGGATGCTCTCCACCCTCAACAGCGAACTGCGCTTTTGTGCGATCAAGCAGCTGTTTGTGACTGCTGCGGTCATTTCGCTCGAGACCACGGTGCTGTCGGCCCTGCCGTTGGGCTTTAACAACCTGATGCACGGGTATTTTCGCACGTTGTGCGTGGGCTACGGCCTGTATGCCGTGGGCAATACGGTGTTGCTCATCTTGCTGTACTTTACCGACTACAAGGGGGCCGTGCTGGCCTCGGGGCTGTTTGCCGGTGTGGCCGGGCTGGCGACCGCCGTGTCGTTGCTTTTGCCGCAGCAGTTTTACGGCTTTGGCTTTTTGTTGGGTGCGGCGGTGTTTTTTATCGTGGCGCTGCTGCGGCTCGATACCTATACCGCCAACTTGCCGTATCGTATCCTGAGCCAGCAGCCCATTGTGGCGACCGACAAAACGGGTCGCTTTACACAGCTGGGCCGCTTGCTCGACCGTGCCGAACAGCGCTATGAGGAAGGTCGCCATAAGGGTGAGCCACATGGCGCGTTTGAGCGCGCAGTAGTTCACGTGTATCGCAAGCATTGGGGAGGTCCTGATGACCGATAGAATGATGTCTCGCCGCCGTCTGTTTGAGGCGGCTGCCGGAGTGCTGTTGCTTTCGGGCTGCTCGGTGCAGGAAGACTCCTCGACCAAAAAAGTCAAAAAGCAGGACGAGATCAAAAAGGCCGAGGCCTCGGACGGGACTAAGCACCTGCGCGATAAAGATGAGCTGTACGAGGTCTACGACGACTCGGGCATTGTGACCATGTATCTGACGGTCTCGCGCGGCAACAGCTCCGAGAATACCGACCATAGCTGGGCCGAGATCAATTCGTACTCGGTTTATGATTACGCCGACATGGGCGTGACGCGCTATCAGGTTATGGGCCTGCTGCAGGCGGGCGACGAAGACGGCCCGGTTGCCGGCGAGGTTGGCTATGGCGAGGAAGCGCCCAATGCCACCGTGCAGGTGCGCGGTCAGACATCGAGTGTAAACTCGCAAAAGAATTACAAGGTGGAGCTCAAAAAGGGCAAGGGCACGTGGCGCCAGCAGCGCGCGATTGCGCTTAACAAGCACATGGGCGAGGGCATGCGCTTTCGTAACAAGATGGCCTACGATCTGATTTGTGGGATTCCCCAGATGATGGGCCTGCGCACGCAGTTTGTGCATCTGTGGGTGTGCGACCAGACCGAAAAGACCAACGACACCTTTGAGGACTACGGCCTGTTTACGCAGGTGGAGCAGCTCAACAAGACGGCGCTTAAGGCACATGGCCTGGATAAGAGCGGGCACCTGTACAAGGTGAACAGCTTCGATTTCCATCGCTACGAGGACACCATTAAGCTGGCGGATGACCCCGACTATAACCAGACGGCGTTTGAGGGCATGCTCGAGATAAAGGGCGATTCGGACCACACCAAGCTCATCGAGATGCTCGATGCGCTCAACGACGATACTCAAAAGATCGACGATGTTCTCGACACCTACTTCGACACCGAGAACCTGGTCTATTGGATGGCGTTTCAGATTCTGACGGGCAACTGCGATACGCAGAACCGTAACTGCTATCTGTACAGCCCGCTTAACTCCAAGGTTTGGTACATCCTGGATTGGGATAACGACGGCATGCTGCGTAAGCTGGAGCTTTCTCTTACCGGGTTTTCGGACTACGCGAGCTGGGAGCGCGGTGCAAGCAACTACTGGGGCAACGTGCTGTTTAACCGCGCGTTGCGCAGCAAGTCGTTCCGCAGCGAACTCGACCGTGCCGTCAAGGACTTGCGCTCGTATTTGACCGAGACTCGCCTGGCCAAGATGATCAAGCACTACCGCGAGGTGACTGAATCTCTGGTCTTTGCTTCGCCCGATATCGACAATCTGCCTGTCACCAAGGACCAATACGAGCAGATCGCCGCGGCGATTCCCTCCGAGATCGAGGAGAACTACAAGAGCTTTCGCGATAGTTTTAAAAAGCCCATGCCGTTCTACATCGGCGTGCCGCAGATCGATAACGGTAAGCTGCGCATTAACTGGGATGCGTCCTACGACTTTGAGGCGCGCGACATTCGCTACACCGTAGAGCTCGCGCGCGACTATGCCATAAGCGACGTGGTCTTTAAGGCCGAGGACGTGCTGCTTCCCGAGGTGACCTGCGATGCGCCCGATGCCGGCCAGTATTTTGTGCGCGTGCGTGCCACCAACTCCGACGGTTATACGCAAGATGCGTTTGACTACTATGTGACCGACGACGGCAAGCACTACGGCATGAAGTGTTTTTACGTGCAAGACGGCGGTAAGGTCGTGGAGGACACGTATGAGGAGGGCTAGCGCGCTGCTTGAGCGCTTGGCGGCTCCGTCTGCGCGAACCACGAAGGAGCGTTACCGCCACGAGCTCAAATATCTCATTAACGAGGGCGAACACGCCGCGCTTGCCTGTCGCATGGCGCCGGTATTTAAGCTGGACAAGCATGCGCGGGCGGGCGGTTACACCATTCGCAGCCTGTACTTTGACGACTACTGCAACTCGGCCTACGAGGAAAAAGACGCTGGCATTCTCATGCGCAAAAAGTATCGCGTGCGCATCTATAACGGCAGCGACAAGGTGATTAAGCTCGAGCGAAAAAAGAAGTACGGTAGCTGGATCTACAAGGAGGACGCGCCACTTACGCGTGGCGAGTTTGAGCAGATTCTGGCTGGCGACTACGACTTTTTGCTGAGGAGCCCGCACCAACTCTGCCGCGAGTTCTACATCGAGTGCATCTGTAACATGATGCGCCCGCGGACCATCGTGGATTACGAGCGCGAGCCGTGGGTGATGGACGGGGGCACCGTGCGCATCACGTTTGACATGAACGTGCGTGCCGCGGTGGGAAGCTTCGATATCTTTGACGCGACGCTGCCCGCGCTGCCGGTCCTGGAGCCCGGCAAGCTGGTGATGGAGGTCAAGTTTACCGAGTTTTGTCCGCAGCTGGTGCGCGATATGGTGCCGCCGGGCGCGGCCGAGCTTACGGCGGTCTCCAAGTACTGCCTGTGTTACGAAAAGACCGCCTACCTGCACTGATAATTGTCCTTGGGGGAAGCGGGCACTGCGGGGGCGCGTCAACAGCGCGCGATTTCCGCGTCGC
>NZ_JBCOIQ010000002.1:0-193038 GCF_040926185.1 Collinsella aerofaciens | reverse complement strand
TGCACGAGGCCCCGCGCTCCAGCATCCTCTGGACCGTGTCCCGCTCGTGCCTCGTGAGCCTTCCGTAGGCCCTCGGGACCGCCCTCGCGGAGCCCCTATTCTTCTTTCCGGACATGCCGTCCTCCGATCTCCCGGGGCCGGCCGGTCCGGCCCTCAGGGTATCGGGTTCCCACATTCATCCGCACATGTGCGGATGAATGTGGGAAGTGTTCGGATGAAGTTGATAATCAAGGAGGACATAAGCAAATCGAATTGAAATATAACCAGTGCTGTAACGTTACAAAAAAGATTATAGAATAGGAGTACCTTATAAGTCGCTTCTCTAGAAAGAAGAACATATGCTTTCGCGTCGTCGTTTTCTGCAACTTGTCGCGTCTTCAATTGTCGCCTTAGCCGCACGTCCGAAAGAGGTTTTTGCTTCGACGGGCAATATTGATGGTGAGCAGATACAATTTACTTCTGAAATTGCGCAAGAGCTTGCCGATAAATATATAAAGGGACTCCTCGGCTATTCGTATACGCCTTCTGACCCTATTCCTTTTGTAGATGTTGATGGGTCCCCGCTTGGTTACATTGTTCCGGTTGTGACATCCAATAGAGCCGCGGGCTATTTGGTTTTAGATGCTTCAGATGATGAAATACTTACGGGATATCGTTTTGGAGACGGCTTAGTCAGCCCTATGGATCGGGGAGGAGATCTTGGTGTCGAGTCTTATTCTTTCAATAACCCAGTCGTAATGATCAATCCATTCGAATTCGGCGTGCAATCTTTGGACGGTTCAATAACAACAAATTGCGGAAGAACAATCCCGGCTGTTTCCATAGAAGGACGGCCTG
The DNA here is from genome assembly GCF_040926185.1 of Collinsella aerofaciens. Lineage (GTDB taxonomy): Bacteria > Actinomycetota > Coriobacteriia > Coriobacteriales > Coriobacteriaceae > Collinsella > Collinsella aerofaciens_BC. The sequence continues at coordinate 192,201 of NZ_JBCOIQ010000002.1, read as the reverse complement.
TCGTTTTATCGAATAAACCTTCAAGCTGGAACGATGTTGTAATTTACGCAACTCAAATGCAGGATTACACAGTATCTGGATTTCGTTCCATTTCTCAGTTTATGTCATATGATGAAATCGAGATTAAGAGGCTTACCGCCCACTATGCTTGTATGGTGACAGCTTTTTCGAACGTTGCGGAACTGTATGGCATTGCCAATTTATATAGCGACCCTTCGCAATATATGCAGATATGGAATTACACCAATACCCATGCTCTTTCCGATGAAGAACAGACTGTTCCCGGCGTTGTTTTGGGTGGAACGCCGATATCAACCTGTGCAACGGGGTTTACAAATTACTGCGCAAGCAGAGGAAGTACTCTTATCGCCCGCACTGTCTCCTCTCCGGCTATCGCGAGCATTCAAAATGAGATTAACTCTAATAGACCGAATGTTATACATGCGAGTTTGTACAACGGATCAGCCCATTCTGTAACAGCGGAGGCTTACGCCACACTTACTGGTAAGAAAACTGGAGAGACAAGGCAGATGATTGGCATAGCGGACGGCTGGAATTCATCTTTATCCTTCCTGAAGTATGATCAGAGCTATTATGCGTGGACTTATGGAACGACTTTTTCGAAGTAGGGCGATTCGTCTAGCTCTGTCTTTGGTGCTGATGGCTTCATTGGTGGGCTGTTCAACAAAGGAAGAGATATCGCGCGGAGGTTCCGGAGAAGTGACTGCGACAGACTCAGGTTCATTAGAAATAGCTGGCGGGCATGCCGATGTGATGTTACAAGGAAAAGGCGTGCTTAGGTCGATTGATGCTGAAGACGCTGTCTGCTCAATAGAGGATTTGAAGACAGGTGAAACTGCATCGTACCGTGTTTCAGATAATGCTGCGAATATGATTGAGTCGATACCGATTGGAGCACAAGTTTCTTTTAGGTATTTTGCTCCGCAACTTGAGGAGGAGCTTGCTTCTCTGGTGTCTATATGTGCTGATGACAGCCAAAAGGTCTGATTTCAAACGGCCCTGGATGGTCAAATGGCTATCCAGGGCCGTTTTGTCACTCGGCCGGGGCGTTGACCTTGTCGATGACCCAGGCGGCACCGAGGCCACCGGTGGTGTTGTGGCGGATGCGCACAGTGACTTCGTGGCGCTCGCCGGCCTGCGTGTAGCGCAGGGGGAAGCTTGCGCGGTTTCGCGCGGCCTCGATGGTACCGCGCTCGCGGGCAATCCAGTAGTACTCGCCGACGATGCCGAGCGTGTCGGCGCCGTAGGGGAGATAGGTCGACAGCTGGTGCAGAAGCGGGCCGGGGCAGAAGACTTCGGTTGCGAAATCGACGGGGAAGTCCTCGGGGATGGCGGGCGCTGCAGGTGCGCGGGTTGGGGCCGCTGCGGGTACCGAAGCCGGTGCCGGTGCGGGAATTCGGTCGCAAGCAGCGGCGGGCACGGATTCGATGACGGGTGCGGGCTCCAGCGTCGCTTCCGGCTTGATCGTGGAATCTGCGGGCTTCACGGTGACGGGCGCGTCTGCAGCTGCAGTTTCAACCTCAACCTGCGTCGCGTTCTCGTTCTCGACGCTCGACTTTGCCTCGATGGGCGTGGATGCCATGGTGGTGATGCCGGCGTTTGCGTTCTCGGGGTCATAGACGACCGTGAGCGAGATGGCGGGCTGCGGCGTCTCGGGCTCCGGCGCCGACTCGGTAGCGCCTTGATCGTCGGGCTCGTCGGGCTGATCGTCCTCGGTCTCGTCGCCAAAGACATCGCTGTTTTGGAACGCAGGCGTTTCGGGCTGGTCAGCGGCTTCTTCGGTTGTCGACTTGGGAGCTTCGTTGAGCTCCGCAGTGGCTTCCTGCTCGGATATGACTTCGGGATCGGTCGTGGCGGTGATTTCGGTGTCGGCTTCTGCCGTTACCTCAATAGCGACTTCGATCTCTGCCTCGGGCTCGGGCTCCGGAGCGACTTCGGCCACGGGCTCGGACTCGGCGCGCTTAACGTGCTTGGGGCGCACGGCCTTGAGGTCCTTCTCGCCGCGCTTTTTCTTTTTGTAGGACTGCTTGGCACCCTTGGCAGCCTTGGGCTTGTCCTCGCCCTTGGCAAGGGCGGCATCCCAGGCCTCGTTGGCGATGAGCGTGGCATACAGGCGACCGCCCTTAAAGACGGTCAGCCTTATGCAGTCGTCGAGCTCCTCGAGCAGCTCGCGCGTGGACTCGAAGCCCAGGTCATAAGCGGCCATGTCACCAGCAGCGAGCGCCTCCTCGACCTGCGTCATAAACGTTTGCTTGCCGCACCCAATCGCATCACGCAGCAGACGATACAGATAGATGTGGTTGCCCAGCGATAGCGTGGGCTTAACTATTGTCTTGCTCATGGCAAATCTCCTCTTTACACACCAAAGCATCTTACCATCGCGCGGGGCTTGCTACCTCGGCGCCCAAGGCAAACGGGCGCGACCGTTGCCGGTTCGCGCCCGTTATACAGGTCGATTATCTATGAGGGGCAAACGTGCTTAGTTGCCCGATGCCGTGCCTTGGCTCGAGCTGTCAGATGCCGTGCCGGACGCGGTTCCACTCGAGCTGTTCGAGTTGCTGGTGTTGCTGCTGTCTGCTGAGCCCGTTCCCGACGTGGTGTCGCTCGTCTGGTCGCCCGTGCTCGGTTGAGAGCCGTCAGTCGTTTGGCTTGAGTCGGTTGTGCCGGATTGCGTACCGTTGTTGTTCACAGAAGAATCGGCGCCCTGCGACTGATCGGGGGTGTTCGAGGACGAGTCGGTGGATGCGGAGGTGCCCTGCGAGTCGTCCTGCTGGCTTTGCGATTGACCAGTGCTGTCCGCGTCGTGCTCGGTCGTGCGTGACGACAGAATCGGCTCGGGACGCTCGCCCAGACCCTCACCGGCGGTGGTGATAAGGATGGCAGCGGTGCAGGCGATAACCGCGACGATGGCGATGGCGATCGAGAAGATGATGACCTTCTTTTGCGTCTGGCTGCGCTCTGCCGCCGCCTTGGCGCGCAGGCTGTCGGGGGCGACGCGCGCCGTGGTCGCGCGCCCTGCAATCTGGCGCATCTCCTGGGTAGTCGCGGCGCCGCCTAAGTGCTCCTCGGCATTTAATTCAACGGGTTCATAGGCGCCGGCGGGGTAGTCGACGGTGGCGTGCGTACCTTTGAGGGCTTCGGCGCTGGCAGAGATAAAGTGGCGGTAGACCTGCGAGGACACAACGGTGATGACCGAGCTCACAGCGGCACCGATCACCGATCCGGCGATACCGATCTTGGAGGCAAGCGCGACGCTCGTAGCGGCAGCTGCGGCGCCGGCGATGATCTGGGGAATGGAAATGTCGTCAAACAGGCCCTTTTTGGGCGCGATGGCCATGGTCTGGCCGATGGAATGGTTTTCGTGAACGCCGTTGTTGAGCGATGCCGGCGTCATGACACGTGTGCGCGGCGCGTCGGTGTACTTGGTTGTCATACGGGGTCCTCCCGGTGTAAATCTGCTTCGTTTCGTGTAGCCATCAGGGTACCCACCAGATGTGAATCGTACGTGACATTTAACAGATACCATCAACTCATCAAGGGGGCTTGCTGTCTTTGGTGCAATAGCTTGATGCTAAACTGGATTAACGATTGCGAGGTGGTTTACGTGATGTACCCGTATATGACATTCGAAGACGGTACCGAGGTCGTTCATTCTGACCTGATAACAGATGGGGATATCGAAAAGGTTATCGTGCATTTTGAACGACCGACGGTAGAGGGCTTCGACTCCGCTCGCTGTGAGTTGCCTTCCTGTTCGTGGACTGACTGGGAAGGGCATTTTACTCAGAGTGAAAAACGAGCTTTCGAAGAGTGTTTGAGCAAATAATTTAGATTAGTTCGAGTTTAGTTCGAATAAAGAAGCCGAATACGATGACCTAAAGCGTATGCATTTTTAGTATTAGATGCGTATGAAATGGAGGATGTGAATGGATGAGCTAATAGACTTTAAAAAACGATTTCTCAAGAATGGCGAGCTGGTTTCAATTCCAAAAAAGGAAAGCTATAAAAGAATCATGCTGCTATGGGCCGTCTCTTTCTTTGAATTAAATACAAGTTATACGGAGCTTCAGGTTAATCGTGTGCTGTCACAGCTCTATCCTGATTATGCCGTGTTGAGGCGGTACTTGGTTGATTATGGATTCCTATTAAGGGATGAACGAGGCCTGAAATACGAGGTTAATCGTGATGTTCACGGTATTGAGAGCTAGCCATCCGGTTCGGGTCCTATATATTGCTAGAGGGATAAGCGAAATAGGCAATTGGTGTGCGAATATTGCTTTGCCAATGCTGATTTACGAGGTAACTCACGATGTTTCTGCAACTGCTTTGATGGTCTGCTGCAGATTTGCCCCCTCTCTGTTTTCAGTTGCGCTCGCGCAGCTGCCTCAGAAGATGGGTATCGGGACACTGCAGGCCATGAGATTGACAGACTTAATTCGCGCGGGATTATTCGTTTGCTATATTTTTGTTGATAGTAAATGGAGTATGTTTGCTATTACGTGCGCGGTATCGCTTTGCCGAACGGTTGAAATGCCCTGCTTTTACTCGTTGTTAAGAGCCAATACGAATAGTATCAATCGCGACGTAATTAATAATTCGTTTGGGTTTCTGCAGAATTTGATGATGGTTCTGGGGCCAGTTGCCGGCGGTTTTGTTGTCGCTCAATTTGGGGCGGAGGCTGTTCTTGCATTAGACGCGCTTTCTTTTGCCGCGTCGTTCTGGTTGCTGCGAGATGTTCCGTCGGTTATCGAGGTTAATGATAAAGAGGGGATAAGCAAAAATGAAAAAAACAGGACTGCATTTAGTGATCTTAGCGCGAAGCACTTGGCAATTGGTTTCCTATTAATCGATATTTCTAGTGGCGTGGCATTCGGCTCTCTGAATTCTCTTTTGCCAGCTATAGCGCAATTGCAATTTGACTCGTCATCGATACAATACGGATTCCTTCAGAGTAGTCTTACAATCGGACTGTTGTTCGGAAATACAATATATGGTCGTTTAATCAGTGGTTCCGATTGCGTTAAATCATATTGTTTTGTGACGTATCTTGCGCTCGGTGCGTATCTGGCGTTTGGCTATCGCTATGCGTCTGGGATATCGTTTATTTTCCTTTTTATCGTCGGTGCCGGAAACGCCATTCAAGATGTGCTTCTCATAACATCGCTGCAGGATTTGGCGAGAGACGGATCTGAATCGATAAGCCTGTTTTCAATTAGGGAGTCTTTGCAATCGGTTGCTGTTGTTATTTCAACACTCCTTGTTTCGCTGTTCACGAGCATCGCGATGTTCTCAATTCTCGTTACAGGACTTGGTGTATTTTCAATTATGATGGTAGTTGTGTTTCAATTGAATTATTTGCGAAAGATGTGACGTTGATATGCCTAAAACGCTTTTAGTATTTCCCCCCAGGATGGAGTCCAGTGGGGCCGTATCTTGCCTTGCCTGTTTTGAAGTCATATCTTCAAGAGGTTGAACAATACAAAGTTGACATTGTTGACTTAAACGTGGAATTTTACGATGACCTCCTATCTTTTAGACATGTCGAAGAGTGCTGTAAAAGGTATCGGGAATCAAAGGAATCGTTTAGTTCGAATGTTCAATTAACAATCGAGTTGATACAAAAGTCAGCACTTAATGTTGACGAAGCAAAAGATATTTTCAGATCAAAGAGATACTTTAATCTAAAAGAAAGACAATATGCTGAAAACATTTTTAGAAATGCACTCTATATCATAAATCACGTCTCATATGGAGTTAAATACGCGTTCAACTCCATAGATCTGCCCTATGATTATTATTCGACACCAGAAATAATGAAATCGCTTGCGGATACCTTGCATAATCCGTTTATTTCCTTCTATGAAACTGCCTTTCTTAAGCGTATTCAGAGGGAAAAAATCGAGTTTATTGCGATTTCGGTGAGCGGCTGTTTCCAATTGATTTCTGCAGTTACGTTAGCGAAACTGATTAAAGAAGAATGTCCATCTGTTAAACACGTCTCATTGGGCGGCAATTACATTACTCGTTTAGCAGATGACTGCATGAAAGAATGGCATCCCTTTTTTGAATACATTGATTCGATAATGATGTATGACGGCGAAGGGCCGCTTGCACGTCTTCTTGAGGCTCTTGACTCTGGTGATGACAATCTCGACTGTGTTCCAAACCTTTGCCATGCTAAAGGTGGGAAGATATATAAAAACCATCGGATTGAGCAAACATTTATCAACGATACGGTTCCCGATTTCGATGGCTTCGCCCTTTCTAAATACTTCATGCCTGAGTTAATATTGCCGGTTTATTCCTCTAGGCAGTGTTTTAATCATTGCGCCTTCTGCACCATTCCCGTGCTACCGGTGGTTGTTACCGAAAGATGCCTATATCGAGAGTATTTGAAATAATGTGTCGGTTAAATGAAAAATACGGCACGAGAGTTTTCTCTTTTGTGGATGAAACATTCGAAGGCAAAAGAATGGAGCAACTCGCGGATGAAATAAACGCATCGGGAAAAACGTTTTTCTGGCATGGAGAAACGAGGTTCTCTCCAACCCTAAGTACAGACGTTTTCAACAAGATATACCAAAGTGGATGTAGGCAGATTCAGTTTGGCCTCGAGTCATACAACCAAAGAGTTCTTGATCTAATGAAGAAGAACACGAGAGTTGATTGGATTGATCGCAATATCCATGATTGTCTCAATGCGGGTATTCCTGTTCATCTATTCTTTATGATTGGCTTTCCGACCGAAACTAAAGAAGAGGCTCTGAACACCTTAGCTTATACAGAGAATGTTTTGAATTATTCAAAACAGGTATGTGGTGTTCCATATTCCACGAGAGGATTTACGAATTTTGGTCTCGTTATGGGGTCGGATGTTTGGAATCATCCCGATAAGTATGGTGTCTCTGTAATGCCAAAGTCCCAATATGAGGATTTGCGCCTCGAAGTGGATTATGTTTCAGGCACTGGTTTAACTTTAAATGAAGCAAAATCCTTATCTGATGAGCATCATATTGATTTTTATATGCAAGAGGTCATAAACGGTAGCGACACAATTGACTTGCCCCAGCGGCTTCATATTTCAGAGGTGACCTGGATCCTAGATTCTATTCACGCTGTCAGGTATAAGGGACATTTGACCAAAGTAAAGCGACGGCTAACTAGTCTAAATCCAGCTGATCGAATCTGGCTGGATTCCAAGACCTCTGTCGTGCTCGTTGAGCCATTTGCCTACTTCTATAATTCTGAATACCATCATGTCTATGCTGTTTCCCAGTTGGTATACCTTAAGTTGGCCCGTTTATTGGAGGCCAATTGTAGCATTTCTCTTATCCTTGATCAGGGCGACCTCGAGCTGACAAGGACGATAGAAGAACTGTTGCATTATGGATTGCTGAATACAAATATCGATGCCGATTATGTAATGCACGATAATGGTTTTCAATTGGTTAAAAGTTCGTTTGTGAAAGAAGTCGGACGCTCAAAAGAGGGGTTAAGAGTACTGCTGAGTTGTGCCACCCATAGAATGTGTGCGGTTAATGATTTTTCGTTCGCTTTGCTTTCGTTGTTTGAAAAGCCGATTACTAAGAACGAGGTGCGCGACATTTTGAAAAAAGAGGGACTATCGGCAAACGAGGAGCAATTAAACAAGTTGGTTGATAATTGCATGAAAGCAGATATACTACAGTTGATTAGATAGAGGAGGTTTCTGCATGGACGTTATTAACAAAGATCTCTTGGAGCAACTGAAAGAGTTTCAGGAAGAGGGCGTCGTGGTAGAAGTGTTCGACTTTGAGGACTACATGGATATATTCTGCCATTAGTTTCGGAATTTACTCGCCTCGCTTAAAGGAGAAGTCGATTATCGATTTCTCCTTTTTTAATTAAAGATATTATTGAAATACATGCTCCTAGCACAGGTTGGCCTCTCAGTAAACTGGGAGGTTGCTTTGGCTAGTTAGAGATATGTGAACGTCCGTTAGACTGAATCTCAGGGTAGAAGGGGCCTCCAGTGTCCAGATCAACTAGGCAATGCTGCGTTTCGGCTAATAAGAACGATGGCTTTTTGCGTGTGGCGGCGGCATCGCCGCAGATTCGCGTTGCCGATGTCGAGGGCAATGTCGAGGTTGCATTGGCGGCTGTTCGCGAGGCTGCCGAGCGCGGCGTTCGCGCGCTGGTGCTGCCCGAGCTCAACTTGTGCGGCTATACCGCGGCCGATCTGTTCCATAACCGCACATTACTGCATGCCTGCGAGGCTGCTTTGGTGCATATCCTCGATGAGACTCGTGAGCTGCCGATTGTCTTTACCATCGGTCTTCCCGTTGCAGTTGCCGAGAATATCTACAACTGCGCTGCCGTGTGCTGCGCGGGCGAGCTTTTGGGTCTTACGGCCAAGAAGTATCTGCCCAACTATGGCGAGTTCTATGAGCGTCGCTGGTTTGCTCCATCGCCTGCGGATCCCGTGTGGGTCGAGTTTGCCGGTCAGGGTCCGGTTCCGCTGGGTTCGGGGCTTGTCTACCGCTGCTGTGATGAAGGTGCCGAGGATATGGTGCTGGGCGTTGAGGTCTGCGAGGACCTGTGGGTGCCGGCGCCCCCTTCGACCGAGATGGCGCTTGCCGGTGCGACGGTGATCCTCAATCCGTCGGCTTCGGACGAGATTATCGGTAAGGCAGATTACCGCCGCAGCCTAATCTCCAATCAGAGCGCGCGCCTGTACTGTGCCTATGCCTATGCAGACGCGAGCGAGGGCGAGTCCACGACCGACATGGTCTTTGCGGGCGAGAACCTTATTTACGAAAACGGATCCAAGCTCGCCGCCACTAAACTGCTTACCTGCGATATGGCGGTGGCCGATGTCGATCTTGACCGCCTGGTTGCCGAGCGCCGTCGCTCGACGACGTGGACGCGCGCCGACGATGCGCCGGAGGCCACGACCGTTGAGTTTTCGTTTGAGGGCGTGCTGGCCAAAGAGTCTGTCCTGCGCAACGCCTGCGACATCGACCGTGTCTTCCCCCGCGCGCCCTTTGTGCCGGCTGACCATGGCGACCTGGCCGAGCGTTGCGAGACCATCCTCGACCTGCAGACCGCCGGCCTCAAGACCCGCCTTGCCCATACGGGCACCAAGGCGGCCGTCATCGGCCTTTCGGGCGGCTTGGACTCCACGCTGGCACTGCTTGTGACCGTGCGTGCCTTCGATGCGCTGGGGCTGCCGCGCACGGGTATCACAGCCGTGTCCATGCCCGGCTTCGGCACGACGCATCGCACCAAGTCGAATGCCGAGTCGCTCGCTCGCGACCTGGGTGTAAGCTTCCGCGAGGTTTCGATCCACGCGGCTGTGGAGCAGCACTTTAAGGACATTGAGCACGATTCGGCCGTGCAGGACGTGACCTACGAGAACAGCCAGGCCCGCGAGCGTACGCAGATTCTGATGGACCTGGCCAACCAGTCTGGCGGCTTTGTCATCGGTACCGGCGACCTGTCGGAGCTGGCGCTCGGCTGGGCTACCTATAACGGCGACCACATGAGCATGTACGCCGTCAACGCGAGCGTGCCCAAGACGCTTGTGCGCCATCTGGTGCGCTATGCGGCTGATGTCTTTGGCGGGCGTATTGCCGAGGTCTTGCTCGATATCCTCGATACGCCGGTGTCCCCCGAGCTTCTGCCGCCCACGGGCGATGGCGAGATCGCACAGAAGACCGAGGATTTGGTGGGCCCGTACGAGCTGCACGACTACTTCCTCTACTACCTGCTGCGTTTTGGCTTTGAGCCGGGCAAGATCTACCGCATGGCGCTCAAGAGTTTCGAGGGCGTCTACGACGTCAAGACCGTCCACACGTGGCTGCGTACGTTCTATCGTCGCTTCTTTGCCCAGCAGTTTAAGCGCAGCTGCCTGCCCGATGGTCCCAAGGTGGGCTCGGTGACGCTCAGCCCGCGCGGCGATTGGCGTATGCCGAGTGACGCCAGCTCGCGTTTGTGGCTTTCGCAGATCGACGCGCTCAATCCAATTGACTAAGGTTGGCCAAATTGAACCAATGCGGGGGTTGCAAGCGTTACACTTTTGCAATCTGATGGCCCGTATCGCGCGGCGCTCTTGTCGGAGCGCCGCGTTTTTTATATCGAAAGGTGGCACCATGCAGGCATCGCAGCGTCTCGACCGCTTTGGCGCGGAGGTCTTCGCCTCGCTCAACAACAAACTGCTCGCGCTGAAGGCTCAGGGCAAGACCATTTACAACATGAGCGTGGGCACGCCCGACTTTAAGCCGTACAATCACGTGGTCGAGGCACTCACGCAAGCAGCCCAAGATCCCGAGATGTGGAAGTATGCCCTGCGCGACCTGCCCGAGCTCAAGCAGGCTGTGTGCGATTACTATGAGCGCCGCTTTGGCGTTTCGGGCATTACGCCGTCCATGGTGCAGTCGTGCAACGGCACGCAGGAAGGCGTGGGTCATTTGGGTCTGGCCCTGCTCGACCCGGGTGACACCATCCTGGTGCCCGATCCGTGCTACCCGGTCTTTGAGGCGGGTGCCAAGATCGCCGATGCCAAGCTCGAGTACTATCCGCTGATTGCCGAGCACAATTACCTGCCCTATGTGGCGGGTATCGATCCCGAGGTTGCCGATCGTGCCAAGTATATGATCGTGTCGCTGCCCGCCAACCCGGTGGGCTCGGTGGGCACGCCCGAGGTCTACGAGGAGATCATCGCTTTCGCCCGCGAGCACGACCTGCTCATCGTCCATGACAACGCGTACTCCGACATCGTGTTCGACGGCGAGCCGGGTGGCAGCTTCTTGCAGTATCCCGGTGCGCTCGAGGTGGGTGTGGAGTTCTTCTCGCTTTCCAAGTCGTTTAACGTCACCGGTGCCCGCATTGGCTTTTTGGTCGGTCGCGAGGACGTGGTCTCGGCCTTTGCCAAGCTGCGCAGCCAGATTGACTTCGGTATGTTCCTCCCGATCCAGAAGGCTGCTATCGCGTGCCTTAATGGCCCGCGCGATGAGGTCGAGGCACAGCGTCTGAAGTACCAGGAGCGCCGCGATGTCCTGTGCGACGGTCTTGAGGGCCTGGGCTGGGAGCGTCCCAACGCGCATGGCTCTATGTTTGTGTGGGCCAAGCTCCCCGGTGGCCGCACCGATTCGATGGCGTTTTGCGAGGAGCTCATGGAGAAGGCCGGCGTTGTGGTGACGCCGGGCGCGAGCTTTGGTCCTTCGGGCGAGGGACACGTGCGCATGGCGCTGGTCTTGCCGCCCGACCAGATCGCTTTGGCTGTCGAGGCCATTCGCGAGGCGGGCCTGTATTAGAAAGCTATTTCGCCTCGTCAATATACCGAAACCGATTTCGTGCAGTTATTTTACGAATCCTGCAAACAATTTCGGTAAACGGTCGATTTTTGGCTGCGAATAGGAGCATAATCAAAGTCCCGATTGGATGTATTGGGATTACGACAAGCCGCTCGGGTCGTTCCCGGGCGGCTTGTTTGTGGAGTGAGATGGGAGTTTCTAATGGTTAACGAGAAGAAGGTCGCTATTGTCGGCTGCGGTTTCGTCGGTTCGTCTTCGGCGTTCGCGCTGATGCAGAGCGGTCTGTTCTCCGAAATGGTCCTCATCGACGTGGACAAGAACCGCGCCGAGGGTGAGGCCCTGGATATCGCGCACGGCATGACGTTTGCCGAGCCGATGAAGATCTACGCCGGCGATTATTCCGATGTCGCCGACGCCGCCATGATTGTTGTCACCGCTGGCGCTGCCCAGAAGCCCGGTGAGACTCGCCTGGACCTGGTCAACAAGAACGTCAACATCTTTAAGTCCATTATCCCCGAGATTAAGAAGTCTGGCTTTGACGGTATTCTGCTCATCGTCTCCAACCCGGTCGATGTTCTGACTTATGCCGCCATCAAGATGTCCGGCTTGCCCGAGGGCCATGTCATCGGCTCCGGCACCGTGCTCGACACCGGCCGTCTGCAGCAGATGCTTGGCGCCCACGTCGAGGTTGACCCGCGCGACGTTCAGGCCTACGTCATGGGTGAGCACGGCGACTCCGAGTTTGTCGCTTGGTCCAGCGCTCAGGTTGCCGGCGTTCCGCTGAACACCTTCTGCGAGCTTCACGGCCACCTGGAGCATGAAGCCGCCGAGAAACGTATCGCCGAGGACGTCAAGAACTCCGCCTACACCATCATCGAGAAGAAGCACGCCACCTACTATGGTGTCGCCATGGCCGTCAAGCGCATCTGCACCGCCGTCATGCGCGATGAGCAGACCGTTCTGCCCGTCTCCTCGCTCATGGTGGGCGAGTACGGCCTGTCCGATCTTGCCATCTCTATGCCGACCGTCGTTGGCCGCGACGGCGTTGTCTGCCGCGTCCCCGTGCCGCTGGACGATGACGAGCAGCATGAGCTCACCGCCTCCGCCAAGGCCCTCAAGGACATCATCGACAGCGTCGACTTCTCCTGCTAAATCAAGCTCGCTAGAGCGAAAAGCTACAATGAAGGCGTCCGAGTCCACGCGGCCCGGGCGCTTTTTTGGTGCAAAGTAACCTGACCCCAATGCACTATAGTCGATGGGAGGGCCATGTCGGATTCGCCTAATATTTTGACCTATGCCCAGACGGCGTTTGATCCGTTTGAGGAGCGGCCGTTCTGCGCGGTGGATAGCCTGGTCTTTGCGTGGTTGTCCTATTTGCGTTTGCCGGGTGATATGGCGGAGCTGACGAACTGGCAGGGCCTAGACGTACGCGAGCTGCTGCGTGCCGAGTGCTATCGGGACATGATTGACGACTTGTGGGACCCGGAGGGAAGCAGGGCCTTGTTGGAGGCCGTGGCAGCAAGTCCTCGCTACCGTGGCGTGCACGTTTGCGGCTATCGTGCTGTGAGCGATGTGGTGGCGACGGAGCAGTTTGCAGCCATGGCGTTCCGGTTTCCGGCGGGGTTTAGTTACCTTTCCTTCCGGGGGACCGACAGCACGATTGTGGGTTGGAAAGAGGACTTTAACATGGCGTTCCGGTGTCCTGTGCCGGCCCAGGAATCCGCGGCACGTTATGTGGACGAGGCGGCGGATGCGATTGACGGGCCGCTTTTGTGCGGAGGTCATTCCAAGGGTGGAAACCTTGCGGTGTACGGTGCGGCAATGTGCTCCGATGTCGCCCGTGAGCGAATCGAACGGGCATATTCCCATGATGGTCCGGGTTTCGTCGAGGAGTTCCTGAACGGCGACGCCTTTGCCGATCTTTCCGGTCGAATCGACAAGACGCTACCTCGGTCGTCGATCTTTGGCATGATGTTCGAGACACAGGAGGACTATGCCATCGTTGAGAGCACCGAGTTCAGCCTGCTGCAACACAATCCCTTTAGCTGGGTGGTTGATGGTCGCGACTTCGTGTACTGCGAGCGCCTGTCCGCCGGTGCTCGATACGTTGATGGCTCTATTCGCGAGATGCTGCTTGCAGTGTCGCCTAGCGAGCGCGAGCGTTTTGTAGATGCGTTGTTCTCCGTGTTTGAGGCTACGGGTGCTGAGCGGTTTGCGGATATCGCTGGAAATCTGCGCGAGAGCCTGCCCGTGATGCTCCAGGCTGCGCAAGGCTTTGACAAGGATACGCGACGCTTTGTCTCGCAGACCATCGCGGCAATCCTTAAATGCGCACTGCTGCCCAAACGACCCCAGATCGACATGCCCGCTGCCGGCAAGAGTTTGGCAGAACAGCTCGAGGCTTGGCAGTCCGAGCTCCTGCGCTAGCCATTGGTGCAAAGCAACCTGTCCCCGATGCACCAATCTTCGATGCGCCTGGGGCGGGCTCGACCGCTATACTGGTTCGTGCCGAAATCGATCTAGAACGGAATGCCGTATATGAAAATCAATCACGCGATTCTGCATATCCTGGACTTTGACTCTGCCGTCAACGTTATGAGCCAGCGCGAGTTGGATATCGAGAGCCGTACCGTGCGCAACTTCGTGACAACGCATCTGCGCCGCGCGCGTACCTCGGCCGACAATAAACGTGCCACGTTTGCCGAGAACTCTGCGTTTGGCGGCGAGCTCAAGGGCTATTTCTTTGGCGAGCGCGAGTTCGTGGACCTGTCGCAGCAGATTGCGGAGTTTATTTCCTCCGAGCTCACCAAAGCCGAGAAAGCCGAGTCCACCGACGTGCTCGTGGCCGATTTTGACGACGATGAGGATGCCCGCTGGTTTGCCGTGATGCTGCTGGGCTCCAAGCAGGCTTTTATGCACGAAGTGGGCCGCGAGGAGGGGGAGGTGCGCAACGACATCGCGCGCCACTACGCCATTCTGCCAAACCCATCGCAAAAGGTGCCGAGCTATGCCATCGTGCGCGCGAGTACCATGGAGATCGGCTACGTGGACAAGAAGCGCAAGATTGCCGGCGAGGACCGTATGCTTATCCCCGATGGCCTGCTGCAGTGCGACACGGGCGTATCGGGCAAGGAGGTCATCGACACCGTGACGCGTGTGGTCGAGGAAGTCGCCGAGGAGCACGGTGCCAACACGGCTATAGCGCTCGCTAAGGTTAAGGCTGCCGTTGCCGAGAAGGTCGAGGATGACGAGGAGCTGCCGCCTTGGGATATCGTCGACGAGGTCTTTGAGGACGAACCGGTTATCAAGGAGAGCGTGCGCGCGGCACTGACTGAGGAGAAGGTGCCTGAGCGCGTTCCCGTGGAGCGCAAGCAAGTTGAGCGCGCGGCCGTGCGCAATCACAAGATCCGTACCGACACGGGCATCGAGATCAGCTTCCCGGCCGAGATGGGTTCGAACTCCGAGTACATCGAGTTCGTCAACGAGCCCAACGGCCTCATCTCCATCGAGCTCAAGAACATCGGAAGTATTGAGAATCGATAAACTGCGCTTGGACGCTGCAAAAATAAAGGCCGAAGCCCCGGATGAGGGCTTCGGCCTTTTTACTTGGGGCTGAATTACGTTGCAGGTCGAGCATACGTCAGCGAAAACGCGGTTTGTCAAAACCGCGTAACTTCTACAGCTGACGTAAGCCCTCTTCCAGGCCGGTCTTGCTGTTGGTCTTCTCGTCGCGCATCTTGATGACGCGGGCGGGGACACCGGCCACGACGGCGCCGGCGGGGACATCCTCGACGCACACGGCGCCGGCGGCAACTACAGCACCCTTGCCCACGTGCACGCCCTCCAGGACCACAGCATTGGCGCCGATCATGACATCGTCCTCGATGATGACGGGCGTGGCGCTGGCGGGCTCCACAACGCCTGCCAGCACGGTGCCGGCGCCGATGTGGCAGTTCTTGCCCACGGTGGCGCGACCACCCAGCACGGCGCCCATATCGATCATGGAACCCTCGCCGATAACGGAGCCGATGTTGATGATGGCGCCCATCATGATGACGGCACGGTCGCCAATCTCGACGCGGTCGCGGATGATCGCGCCCGGCTCGATGCGGGCGTTGATGCCCTTAAGGTCGAGCACGGGGACGGCGGAGTTGCGGCAGTCATTCTCGACGTCGTAGTAATCGATGGAATCGGCGTTGGCGTCCAGGATGGCTTTGAGCTCGTCCCAGTCGCCAAAGACGGTCTTGCCGCGACGGCCGCCGTAGACATGTGCGTCGCCCCAGGCAACCTTCATGCCGGGTTTCTCGCGCACATACAGCTTGACAGGCGTCTTTTTAGGCGCGGTGGCGATGTAATTGATAATCTCCTGGGCATCCATCTCGGCTGCGTTGCTCATTCGCTATCTCTCCTTTGGGTGGATTCGGTTGATACCTGGTTAGGCAAACATGACCTGGTCGAACGTATAGAAGCCGGGTTCGCGGGCGACGAGCTTCTGCGCGGCTGCCAGGGCGCCGTTGACAAAGATCTGACGGCTCGTGGCGCGGTGGGTGAGCGTGACCTCCTCGTCCTGGCCAAAGAAACTCACTTCGTGGACGCCGGCGACAGTGCCACCGCGCAGCGAGTGCATGCCGATCTCCTTGGGATCGCGTGCTCCGCACATGCCCTCGCGGCCATAGACGGGGTGGTAGCCTGCCTCGGGCTCGGCTTCGACGACGGCGTCGAGCAACAACTTGGCAGTGCCGCTGGGGGCGTCGACCTTTTGGTTATGGTGCGTCTCGACGATTTCGCAGTCAAAGCCGGGCAGCTCGCGTGTAGCCTGCGCTACCAGATGGCGCAGGGCTGCGATACCGATGGAGTAATTGCCCGAGTGCATAACGCGGGTGTTCTGGCCCAGCTCACGCAGGCGGTCCATCTGTTCGGGGGTGTAGCCTGTGGTGCCCGAGACCAACGCCGCGCCCGTGCGCTCGACATAGGCGACGACGGCATCGAAGGTCACGACGTTCGAGAAGTCGATAATCACATCGGCAGCCGGTGCGTTCTCGAGCTTGCTCAAATCGAAGCCAATCTGGGCCACGATATCAAAAACGGGTTGACCGGCGGCGTCGACAACGCCCTCGGCGGTGGTGCGGATGAGCGAGCCCATGCGGCCCGTTCCCATAATGACGGTCTTAATCAAGCAGACCAGCCCCCTTCAGAGCATCGGTAAGTGCAGAGCGCGTGTCGTCTGCCATGGGGCACAGCGGCATGCGGTAGTTTGCCTCGATCATACCCATCTGGGCGAGCGCCTCTTTGACGGGGATGGGGTTGACCTCGCTAAAGAGGGCGTTGATGAGCGGCTGGCCGGCAATTTGGATATCGCGGGCACGCGCCACGTCACCGTCCAAATAGGCACGGCACATGTCATGCACGAGCCGCGGCTGCACGTCTGCCCACACGCTGATGGTGCCCGAGGCGCCCAGGCTCATGAGCGGCACGGTAAGCGCGTCCTCGCCCGAGTACATACGGAAGTCGTCTGACAGCAGGTGGGCGATCTTGGCCGCGTAGGCGACGTTGCCCGAGGCCTCCTTAATACCCATGATGTTGGGGTGCGCGGCCAGGCGCTCTACGTTGCGCTCGCTGATACCGCAGCCGCAGCGGCCGGGGATGTTGTACAGGATGCAGGGGATGTCCACGGCATCGGCGACGGTCTTAAAGTGCTGATAGATACCCTCTTCGTTGGACTTGTTGTAGTAGGGGGTAATGAGCAGCAGGCCGTCGGCTCCCAAGCCCTGGTAAGTAAGCGACTTGGTGAGCATGGTCTGCGTGGAGTTGGAGCCCGAGCCGGCAATGACGGGGACGCGTCCTGCAACATGCTTGACCACGGCGGCGACGACGGAGTTGTCCTCGTCGTCGGTCATCGTGGCGCTCTCGCCGGTGGTGCCCAGGGTGAGGATGGCGTCGGTGCCGTTTTGCAGGTGGAAATCGATAAGGCGCTCGAGTGCGTCAAAGTCGACACTGCCATCCTTTTTAAACGGCGTGACGAGGGCGACGATTGAGCCCTCGAGATTGCGGATGTCCATGTTCTTCTCCTTCGCGTCCGCGATCTGGATGCGTTTGTTCCATTGGGCGGCGACTGCCAGGCGCTCGTCTTGGGCGCGACGGCGGGCACTTTCGGCGCGCGATTTGGCCAGCAGCTCTCGGCCGCTCGGTAGCACGTCGAGCGTGGCAAAGTAATCGCCCGGGCGCTCGGCGCGGCGGATGAGGTCGGCCGAGCCATCGGGGCGCAACAGGACCTCGGCGGAGCGCAGGCGTCCATTGTAGTTGTAGCCCATGGAGTAGCCATGCGCGCCGGTATCATGGATCACAAGCAGGTCGCCCATGTCGATATGCGGCAGCTCGCGATCGATGGCGAACTTGTCGTTGTTCTCGCACAGATTGCCCGTGATGTCGTAGGTGTCCGTGACGGGCGCTGTGGTCTTGTCGTCGCCACCCGGCTGGCCCATCACCGTAATGTGGTGGTAAGCGCCATACATGGCAGGACGAATCAGATCGACGGCACTGGCGTCCACGCCGATATAGTCCTTGTAGATCTGCTTCTCGTGGATGGCCTTGGTGACCAGGCATCCGTAGGGGCCCATCATAAAGCGACCCATCTCGGTGCAGATCGCCACATCGCCCATGCCGGCGGGGACCAGAAGCTCGTCGTAGGCTGCGTGTACGCCCTCACCGATGGCGTGAATGTCGTTAGCCTGCTGCTCGGGCAGGTAGGGGATACCCACACCGCCGGACAGATTGATAAAGGCGACATGTGCGCCGGTCTCGCGCTCCAGGCGCACGGCAAGTTTAAAGAGGATACGTGCGAGCTTGGGATAGTAGTCGTTAGTGACGGTGTTACTGGCAAGGAAGGCATGGATGCCAAAATTCTCGGCGCCCTTGGCCTTGAGCATGCGGAAGGCCTCAAAGAGCTGCTCGGTGGTCATGCCATATTTGGAGTCGCCCGGGTTGTCCATGATGCCGTTGGAGAGCTGGAACAGACCGCCTGGATTAAAGCGGCAGCTGACCGTCTTGGGGATGGGCCCCGCAACGCGCTCAAAGAACTCGATGTGGCTGATGTCGTCAAAGTTGACGATGGCACCCAGCTTGTCGGCGAGCTCATAGTCGGCAGCCGGCGTGTCGTTGGACGAGAACATGATGTCGTGTCCCGTGATGCCCAGCGAGCGGGCGATCATGAGCTCGGTATAGCTCGAGCAATCGCAGCCGCAGCCGTATTCGTTGAGAATGGAGATGAGCGCCGGGTTGGGGTTGGCCTTGACGGCAAAGTATTCCTTAAAGCCCGGGTTCCATGCAAAGGCGTCGCGCACTTCTTGCATGTTGCGGCGGATGCCCGCCTCGTCGTATAGATGAAACGGCGTGGGGAACTGCTCGACGATATGCTCGAGTGTCTCCTTGTCCACAAACGGCTGCTTGGCCGCATATGCCTCGTTGGGGGTCAATGCCATGTCCCGTAAACCTCGCTATCCAGACGGCGCCATCTGCGCATCGAATCCGCATAGCGTGGACCCAATGTCCGGATAGCGCTCCCGCATTGCTGCAGACAGTCCTGTGGGTGTTTCCCACAGGCCCACCAGGTTGTTCGTGCCCGAAAAACCCAGTTCGGCGGGTTTCGCCTCCCCACGGGGTCAAAGCCTGCCGGCTCGCCCGCGGCTCTTCGTGCCCGCGCCTCTATCAAGTGGTAAAGACCCTATCACGTTGCACTTTACCAAACAAGAGTATTCGTATATAACGTTTAAAAAATGCAGCAATATGCTGGAAACATGTGTGCCACAATCCTGTATCACAATAAGTTGCAACAGATGTGCCTCACGAAGGGATTCTCTATGACCGAGCTCCAAGAACTCCGTCGCTATCGCCGCGATCTCCATCGCATTCCGGAGCTCGATTTCGATCTTCCGCAGACTATCGCCTATATCGAGGGCGTGTTGGCGCCGCTCGCTTGCGAGGTGACCCATCCGTGTCCCAGCTGCGTCTGCGCTTTCTTCGACGCTGGCGTTGGTGCCGCGCGTGCCACGGCGATTCGCGCCGATATGGATGCGCTGCCCATCGCGGAGGCGACGGGAGCGGCCTTTGCCTCGATCCATCCCGGCAAGATGCACGCTTGCGGACATGATGGACACATGGCCATGGCACTTGCCGCCGCGACGTATGTCGACCGTACGATTCGCGAGCAGCCGGGCGCCATTAGGCGCAACGTTCTCTTTGTGTTCCAGCCGGCCGAGGAAACGACCGGTGGTGCCAAGACGGTATGCGAGAGCGGTGTGTTCGAGCGCTATGGGGCTGACCGCATTTTTGGCTTCCATGTGTGGCCCGATCTGCCTGCCGGCACGTTGGCGAGTTGTTCCGGTCCGCTGCTGGCGCGTTCGAGTGAGACACACATTCATATTCACGGGACGAGCATCCATATCGCTAAGACCTATGGCGTTCCGGTCGAGGAGTCGCACGATGCGGCGCTGGCGGCTGCCAAGTTCTTGGTTGCCGAGCGCGAACTGATGGACGAGCTGGGCACCGACGAGCCCTGTATCGGTAAGTTTGGTCTGCTGCAGGCCGGTACGGTTTGCAACGCGGTGGCGGGGGAGGCCCATGCGGCCGGAAGCCTGCGTGTGTTTACGGACGACATGTTCGACCGGGCGCGCGAAGGCGTGCGCCGCGTGCTGGACGATGCCTGTGCCGCAACGGGCTGCACGTATGATCTCGACTTTGCCGAGGGCTATCCGCCGGTCGACAACGACCCCGAGTTGTTTGCCAGCGTCGCGCCTGCCTTGCCCGGGCTGCAGCTTGTGGAGGAACCGCTGCTGATCGCCGAGGATTTCGCGTTCTATCAACGCCATCTGCCGGGCGTGTTTTTCCTGCTGGGCACGGGTATGCCAGAGGACCAAGACAACCCGAGTGATTCGGATGGCTGTCCCGCCTATGCCACAAGCGCTCTGCATACCGATAGCATGCTCTTCGACGAGGAAATCCTGCTCAAAGGCCTCGATGTCTACAAACGATTGCTTTTGCTTGACTAAGGCGCAAAGGACTATTTGTTCTAGAAAACACGAACAAACGTACGATATAATAGAGATGTAAGTCTATAGAAACGTTTGACGTTACTAACGTAAGGCGATACGATGATTGCATCGTATGAAGATGAGGATACCGAACGCTTTGCCATGGGTGTGCGGGTCAGGAGGTTCGTGCCCTTTGAGCGTGTTGCGTTGAGGAAGATTCGCCAACTGCAGGTTTGTGCTTCGCTTGATGATCTTCGCGTTCCGCCGGGCAATCGCCTGGAAGCTTTGAAGGGCGATCGTGCCGGTCAATATAGCATCCGTGTTAACGAGCGCTATCGGGTCTGTTTTGAGTGGAGACAGGAGATGGCTTGGAATGTCGAAATCGTCGATTATCACAAGTGATGAGACCTCGTCCGATTTGCTGTCGCCAGTGACTCCTGGTGAGCTTCTCAAAGAGGAGTTTCTTGTTCCCATGGGCATTTCTCAATATCGCCTTGCGAAAGAGACCGGGATTCCGGCTCAGCGTATCGGGCAGATTGTCTTGGGAAAACGTCGCGTGACGGCCGACACCGACCTCCGTCTTTGCCGTTATTTTGGCCTGACGGATGGTTATTGGCTGCGCGCTCAGGTGGCGTTTGACCTTGAGGCCGAGAAAAGGCGGATCGAACCGGAACTCGATAGGATCGTTCCTGTTCAGCAGGCCATTGCGCTGTAGTGCTCAGAGATGATGGGGGTGGCGTGACGATGAGGCGACGCCGACAGCCTGCCGTATATAGTCCGGGTGGATGCGGGTGCGGTTTGCTGCTGCTCCCGGTTATTGCTGTGAGCATTGGCGTGATGTTTGTGCTTGCTGGGCTGGCTGCGGCAGCACTTGTGCTGTTGATTGTGGCCATTGGCGTGACGATTTGGCTCTGCCGCAATCGCGAGCAACGCCATGCCGACGGTAAAACCAATGTCGGCTGGGCCATCTTTTTGGTTGTCACCTACCTATTGAGTATCAGTTATCTGGCGTTCTTTATCTTGTTGCTTGTGAGCACCTTTACCGGGGAATCCGTAACGGTGGGGTAGGCTTCGACGAGCTTCTTGAGGATGAAGCGAGGGGCGGACTCTGAATGAACCGCGCCCCGCATCAACAAGTTTCATTCGTTGTGTAGCAATCCGAATGTACAAGCGTTTGGCGTGAGAGCACCGCCGCCAGCAACACGGGAAGGCAGGCTGCAATCGCCAGCCCCCATGCCAGCTCATCGCAATAGATTCCATAAGGACTCCCCAACAGGACATAGGCCAACTAACGAGCCCATCATCCGCTGCGGTCACAAATTGGCTGACAGCTGAATCATCGCTATAAAACGCGAGGTAAAATGCCCAAAGATTGATGGATGGTTCGCAGAATTTGCAAGGGTTATTGAGAAAGCAAAGCTGCGAGAAAGGAAGAGCCATGGCTAAGAAGACGGGAGAGAAAGACACGGTTGGAAGGGCCAAAGGTTTCGATATGCCCATCGATGAGGAATCGGCTGGCAAGCTGCTCGATACCATCTACAGGAGCGCACTGAATGGCGTCCCTAAGGTGAGTCGCTCGGTCGACGAGATGGTTGAGGACTACACGGGAAAGGCGAAGTCACCCGATGATGCCGCAAGGGCACTCGCAAAGTGGCAGATCATGAAATGCGGAACCTCAGGTTTCGTCACCGGGCTCGGGGGCTTGATTACGCTTCCGGTCGCAATTCCCGCGAACATAAGCAGCGTCATGTACGTCCAGATGCGCATGATCGCCTGCATCGCGAAGATGGGTGGCTATGACGTTACGTCCGACCAAGTTCAGACGATGATCTACATGTGTCTCACGGGTACGACGGCGAGTGATCTTGTCAAAATGGGGCTCATCAAGACTGGGACGAAATCGCTTGAGGTCGCAATCAAGAAGATTCCCGGGGCGGCACTCGTGAAGATCAACCAGAAGGTCGGCTTCAGATTTATCACGAAGTTCGGCGAGAAAGGCATCATTAACCTCGGGAAAATGCTGCCCCTCGCCGGCGGCGTGATTGGCGGCGGTGTGGACGTGGCATCGACGAGCATCATTGCTAAGAGCGCCATCAGGATGTTTATGGAGGGCGAGGACCCCGATGGAACCCTGCCCACTGAAGCGGAGGTCGAAAGCATCGAAGATGTTGAGGTGGAAAGCGACCTGCTTTAGTCCTTGCTACGTGCTCCACACCCCATTGCCTAGCCTATGCCGTAGGGGCTGCCCGGCCGTTATGAGGTATCCCGCCTGCTCCTCGCGGTCTATTCGGCACATCGCGCGCATCGTTTGCTTTGAGTCGCAGGCCGTGTCATTGCCGCCCACGATGGCCTTGTGGTTGTTGAATGTGGTCGGGCCCATGTGACCCTTGGGCGGTTCTCAGCCCGCATCTACCAGGATTCTATCGAGCTCGTTCGAGCATCGAGTGTGTAGGGCATGCTCGAGAGCGTCGTCGTCCGCATGGACTACGCCGCGCAGGTTTGTCATGTCGGAAATCGAGGCAAGACGCTGCAGCCGTAGAACCAGTAGTTCAAATCGATGTTGGCAAGCCTCGAGGTGTCATCGGCGATGGACACGCGCTTCATGCTCTTCTATACCGCAACCTTAGCTCTCAGCTAATGAATTCAAGTTTAATCCTTTCTACGATATGCTGTGTGCCGGCACGGTAGCCGGATCGTAGGAAGGATGAATAATGGCAAAAGAGGGAAAGAAGCCAATCGGCAAGATTGTCCTAGGCATCATCGTGGTGCTGGTTATTGTCGGTGCCGTGGGCTCTATGGGCGGCAACTCAACCGATTCGTCTGCGAGCGATTCGGCAAAACCTGCCGAGACGACACGGCAGGCTGAGGAGCAAAAAGAACCGCAAGAACCGTATACCATTGCTGACGAGGCTGAAGACACTTCCAATCAGTTTACCTATAAGATCACGGGCACCCTGACCAATAACACGGACAAGGAAAAGAGCTACATTCAGATTGAATATGTTCTGTATGATGCCGATGGCAACCAGGTTGGAACGGCTCTTGCAAACACCAATCATCTGAAGGCGGGCGGCTCCTGGAAGTTCGAGGCGCTGGGTACGGTGTCTCCCGACCAGGTTGCTAGCTGGGAGCGTTCGGACGTAAGCGGTTTCTAGCATGTTGCATGCACTGGGGGAGGTGAAGTCGTATGTCCGATAAAAAGCTGACCGAGGAGTTGCTCAATGAGCTTCTCGATGCGCTGAACATCGATGACTATATCAAAGAACACGACTTTGCCGCTCCGTCGCTTTCGAACTACCTGAAGCAGCTACTGCAGGAAAAGGGCTTGGAGCGCTCGCGCGTGGTTCGTATGGCCGATCTCAATGAGACCTTTGGGTATCAGATCTTTACCGGTGCGCGGCATCCGAGCCGCAATAAGGTGCTGCAGATTGCCTTTGCGATGGCGCTGACGCTCAAAGAGACCAACCGTGCGCTGACGGCTGCCGGGGTAAGCGTCCTTAACTGCAAGGACCGCCGCGATGCGATTATCATCTTTTGCATCGATCGCGGGTGCAGCCTCCAAAAGGTCAACGAGGAACTGTATCGCTTTGGCGAGGAGACGGTGAGTTAGCGGCTGATATCTGAGCCGGCGGAGCTGTCGAACAACGATGCAAACGAACGGGGCGCGGATGCCATGGGGTGTCTGCGCCCTGCGCTATGATGGAGGCTATGGATACTCAGACCCCAACATATTCCAATGACGAGCTGACCGCAGCGCTTGCCGAGCACCTGGCGTCGCTCGATCGCGACGACAGCTATCGCGTGGAGCGTGTACTTAAGCGCTCGTCCGTTGAAACAACCGAGCTCGTGTACTTTGAAGGAACCGGCGGTGGTTCGCTCGGCCCCTTTGTCCGTAAACGCATCGATGCTTCGGCTCAAATCGGCGGGGCATACGAGCGTCTGTTTGCCGCCCAGCGGGCAGGCAGGCGTTTTGAGCACCTGCCCAGAATCGTCGATTGTCGTCGTGTGGGCGACGAGCTCAACGTGGTTATGGAATACATCGAAGGGGAGACATTCGGGGCGCTGGTGGACCGTCTGGGAGCCACTCCCGATTATGTGCGTGAATTGTATCCTGCCCTATGCGATGCCGTGGGCGAGCTCCACGCCGGTTTTGCAATGGCGGGGGAGACGCCGGCGCCGGTGATCCATCGCGACCTCAAGCCGTCGAATATTATCGTGACAGGTGCCAACTATACGCTTGATGACGGCCTGACATTTTCATCGCTGGTGATTATCGACTTGGGAATCGCCCGCGTATGGCGCGATGGCGCCGATGCCGACACCGTCAAGTTTGGCACGCGACCCTATGCGCCGCCCGAGCAGTACGGGTTTGGGCAGACGAGCGTGCGCAGCGATGTCTACGCACTTGGCGCCCTGTTGTTCTTCTGCTTGACGGGAGTCGACCCTAAACCAGGGCTCGACATGCGCGAGCAATGCGAGGCGCGCGGCATTCCCACTCCACTTGCCGATGTCATCTGCATGTCGATGGCGCTTGACCCGGCCAAACGTTTTGCGAGTGCGGAAGCGTTGGGACGGGCGACGCGCGCGGCATACGACCTGAGTCGCCCCGTGCGGCCTCCTGCGCCTGTCCGTACTCCGGCATCGGAGACGGTGTTGACGCCCCAAGGGCTCAAGAACCCCACAGGGCATCCTGGGCCTGCCGCCTCCGCTGCATGCGGTCTGCTCTCTCGCGTTCCGGAGTCTCTGGGGCGCATTTGGAATACACTCGTCTGCTTTTCGCTGCTTGTGTTCTTTGCAGGAAGTCACTTTGCCGTCTTTCACCCCACGGGAGCAAACCAAAGCTACCCGACGTGGCTTCTCGTAATCGAGTATTTTATCTTTGTCGATGGCCTTATGGTGCTTATGCATTTTGCGCTGCTCGATAAGCGCCGTCTTCGTCGGCGATTCGCACTGCTCGACAGCTATCGCGGCAAGAAACTCGCGAAACTCTGGTTCAAGGCATTGGGTGTGCTGCTCCTATGCATGATCGTCATAGTCGCGGTTGCCAATGCGACCGGCGTCGTCGATACCTCCGCTACCTAAAGAAAAGGGCCCCGTTGGGGCCCTTTGCAGTTGCACTTAGATGCGGTTCATCTGAGCGGCGACTTTGTTGTACCAGTCCTGCCACGTGGGCGGGCAGTACTTTTTGGCCGCAGCCGGGGTAAGGGTGGAGCCGTAGTTGGCGCCCAGATAGGCAACGTGAGCGGAGATGCCCTCGCTCCAGCTGCCAAAGCTGCGCCAGCCGCCGCCACGTGCACTCCAGCCCCAGGCGTTGTAAGAATTGGCGCAATAAGCACCCTTGGTGCTCTCGATGCAGGCGATGGCGGGGGACCAACGGGGGTCGACACCGGTATTCCAAGCGGCGACGGCAAAGTTATAGCCCTGGCCTGCCATGGGGGAGCCGGCGAGATAATTGTCGATGCGGCTCGTCCACTCATTAATGAACGAATCGTAATCGGAGCTACCGGTATTGGCGTTGTTCACCGTGGTGTCGATGGTGGTGTTGGTGTTGGTGGCCTGGCTGCTGGAATTGCTGCCGCTTACGCCCTCGCCCGAGAGCTTCTCGGCGGCAGCGGCCTTATCGGCCTCAAGCTTGGCAAGCTCGGCGGCATTTTCCTGCTCGGCTTTTGCCTGTGCCTCGCTGCGGAGCTGCTGGGCCTGTGCCAGCGCATCCTCGGCGTTTTTCTGCTCTGCCTCAAGCTGAGACTTGGCTTGCTGGAGCTCGGCTTTGTTCTGCTCGAGTTCGGTTTGCATGTTATTGAGCTCTTCGATCTCGTCGACGCTCGAGCTCGTGATCTGGTTGGTGTATTTGCAGGTCGTGATGAACTCACCCAGGCTCTGCGCGTTGACCAGGAAGCTCACGATGGGATTGGTGCCCTTCTGATACTTGTACAGATCGCGCATGGCGGAGCTTGCCTTGGCCTGCTGCTCGGGAAGCTTAGCCTCGATTTCCTCGATGCTTGCCTCATTGGAGTCAATCTGCTTTTGCAGGTCATCGAGTTTGGTGCGGGCGTCGTTGTAGGCGCTCGTGGCGGCTTCGATCTTCTGCTGGGCTGCGGAAAGCTGGTCCTGCGTTGCCTGCGAGGCGGCATACGCCGCAACGGGGGAGAGCATCGGCGTGGCCGTCAGCGCAACGGCGAGCGCGGCGCTCGTGATGATACGAGCCGGCTTCGACGCAATGAGCGCTGCGGTGCGATGATTCGAATGCTGCATCCAGTCCCTCTGCAATCAATCGTAGGTTATGGTTCGAACGGTATTCTACTACTGCTTTCGACCTCAACTTGAACCTTAAAGGTTCCAAAGGGTCAAGTTGAACTTGAGGCTTTGGCTTTGACCTGCAGTTATGATGAATTGTTGAGAAACCATAGAGTTCAACTTTAACGTTACAGGGGTCTGTTTGAGAGGAGTTTTGGGCTATAAAGCTATCTCAACGTGGGGTTTTACAGCTACAGCGCGCCCTCCTGACGAGCCTGCTCAATCTCTTCGAGCGCCTCGGCAGGGGTGAACGAACAGGTGCCGTCGCCGAGTTTGACTACCTGGATATCGTCGCCGATATGGACCTCTCCGCTCTTTAGTACCACGCCAAAAATGCCCTCGTGCGGAAAGATGCAGTCGCCAGCGAGATAGTAGATAGCACAGCGTGTGTGGCAGACCTTGCCGATTTGGCTGATTTCGACGAGCACCTCGCTGCCAAGCTTGAGCTGCGTACCCAAAGGGAGCGAGAGTAGATTGATGCCCTGGGTGGTGAAGTTTTCTCCAAAGTCACCCTCGCGCACATCGAGTCCGCGAGCCTGCGCCGTCTGGATGGACTCTGCGGCCAAAAAGGAAACCTGACGGTGCCAATGTCCGGCGTGTGCATCGGTGGCGAGACCAAATTGCTCTATAACGGTGTCGTGTCCATCGGCGACGGGTGACTTGCGCGTGCCCTTGTGTGCCGACGTGTTGATTGAGACGATGCGGGCGGGTCCGTTGTAGGCGTCGTTTGCCGTGCACAGGGGAGCGGTCGCTTTCGCACGTTCCACCAGCTCGCGCTTCGCAGCATTGAGGATGGGATTATCGGTCGGATGGTCTTGGGGCACGTGTGCGCCTTTCGCTCGAGGATGTCAATACGCTGAATCCTACAACAATGGTAGGTTCATTGCCCATTGTCATACAACGGTGAGCGCCGTCTTCGTGCTGGCCTTCGTGCTGGACGATTACGTCGATTGCCATAGATACGGTGGAGCTTTGGGCGCCGGCGGCTTGGCACGCTAGAATAAATCAGTTGCGCAAAGACCGCCCATTGTGTGGGCAGTTCATGATAGGAAGTTTCCATGGCATTGCAATTTACAGAGCGCGAGTTCATTCCCGTGCTGCTCGGTGGCGACATCAACGCCTATTCGGTGGCGCGCGCCTTCTACGAGGAGTACCAGGTCAAGAGTCTGGTCTTTGGCAAGTATCAGACGGGTCCCGCGTACCGCAGCCAGATTATCGACTACACTCCCAACGTGGATATCGACACCATGCCCGTGATGCTCAAAACCGTCAACGGCATTGCCCAAGCGCATGCCGACAAGACGATTGTCCTTGTGGGCTGTGGCGACAACTATGTTGCCCTCGTGGCTCAGGCCAAGGATGCTCATGAGCTGGCGGACAACATCGTCGCTCCCTACGCGCCCTACAGCATGCTCGAGCAGTGCCAGAAGAAGGAGATCTTCTACGAGCTGTGCGAGAAACATGGCGTGCCCTATCCGCACACGTTTACCTTTACCAAGGCGATGCTCAATGCCCAGGGTGAGGCGCCTGCCGAAGTGCTCGACCAGATCGATTTTCCTTACCCGATGATTCTGAAGCCTTCTGACGGCATCATGTGGTGGCAGCACGAGTTCGAGGGCCAGAAAAAGGCCTATGAGATTGCCGACCGTGCCGAGCTGGAACAGGTCATTCGCGACTCGTATGCCAGTGGCTACACCGACGACCTGATCTTACAGGACCGCGTGCCCGGTAACGACGAGTACATGCGCGTGCTCACCAGCTATTCCGACCGCAACGGCATGGTGCGCATGATGTGCCTGGGTCACGTACTGCTCGAGGAGCATCAGCCCCACGGTGTCGGCAACCATGCCTGTATCATTACCGAGCCTAATGACGAGCTCATGGGCGGCGTGCGCAAGTTGCTCGAGGACCTTCACTTTGTGGGCTATTCCAACTTTGACGTTAAGTACGACGAGCGCGATGGCTCGTTTAAGTTCTTCGATTTCAACACGCGCCAGGGCCGCAGCAACTACTACGTTACCAACAGCGGCTTTAACGTTGCCAAGTATGTGGTGGACGAGTATGTGTTCAACCGCCCGTTTGCGCCGGAGTTTGTGACGGCGCAGGACGAGGCTCTGTGGATGGTCGTCCCCATGGGCGTCGTCGACAAATACGTCAAGGATCCCGAGCTGCGCGCTAAGGTGCATCGCCTGGACAAGGAAGGCAAGGGCGCCGACCCTTCGTTTATGAAGGGCGACTTTGTCTTTAACCGCTGGCTGCGCATGTGGCACACTAAGCTGCGCCACTTTAAGCTGTTCAAGACGTATTACAAGTAGATGAGTGCGGCGCCCGTCCGGTTTGCATCGGGCGGGCGCGGGTACGATACGCGCAATTGCGCAAGCGTCACCAAGGAGGCGGCGATGGAAAAGCTGGGAGTTATCGGCGGCATGGGCGCCGAGGCCACGTCGTATTACTACGACCAGGTGGTGCGTCATACGGCTGCTGCCTGCGATCAGGAACATATCGACATGGTGGTGCTCTCCAAGTCGACCATGCCCGACCGCACGCTGGCCATTAAGACCGGCGAGCATGCCAAGCTGCTGGCGACCATGAAAGAGTGTGCCCAGGCACTCGAGTCGCTGGGCTGTGCGCACATTGCCATTCCCTGCAACACGTCACACTACTTCTACGACCAGATCCAGTCGTTTACCACAGTGCCGATTATCCACATGCCGCGTGAGTCGGTGCGCTATGCTCTGGCCGGTGCGGTGATGGGGGAGTGCGAGTTCGACCCCAACCTGAGTATGCCGGCCGAGCCGGTGCACAAGATTGGCATCATGGGCACCGACGGAACCGTGGGCGCGGGCGTCTACGGCCGCGAATGTAAGGCTGCGGGTGTTGAGGTTGTCTATCCCAGCGAGAAACGTCAGAACGATGTGATGTCGCTTATCTACGATGATGTGAAGGCCGGACGTGAGCCCGATATGGATAAGTTCGACCGCGTGATGTGGGAGTTCGCCCGTAGCGGCTGCGACCGCGTCATCCTGGCCTGCACGGAGCTCTCGGTGCTGCAGAAATACCGTGAGATGCCCGAGATCACCCTCGACGCCATGGACGTCCTGGTGCGCGAATCCATCATCCGCAGCGGCGCTCCCTACCGCCTCTAGCTTCCGACCTGCCAAAAAGGGACAGGTTAATTATGGTGGGTTTTATCTGGAGAAACAGTAAAGGCCTCGGCTCGTTTGGTGCGAGCCGAGGCCTTTTGCGTTGGGCGGTTGCTGTCGGTGGTGAACTAGAACAGGAAGCCGATGGCGATGAGGGCGATGCTGACGATGAGCACGGCGATGTCCAGACCCTTGATGGGATAGCGCTTGTACGAGCTGGCGCGTGTGCGCAGATAGAAGCCGCGCTGTTCTGCCGCCAAGGCTGTGGCATCGGTCTTGCCCACGCTCGAGATGAGCAGTGGCACACACAGTGGCAGCATGAGCTTAAGCTTCTTGATGGGGTTCTTGGTGTCGTACTCGACGCCGCGTGCGGTCTGCGCCTCCATGATGGCGTTCATCTCCTGACCAAACACCGGCACAAAGCGCAGCGCCGTGGTAAAGGTGAAGGCATAGCGATACGGCACGTGCAGCACCTCGACGCAGGCGTTGGCAAGGTCGTTGAGCTTGGTCACCATGAGCATGAGGATGAGTGGTAACGCCACGCCCAGCAGGCGCAGGCAGGCCTTCGATCCTGTGATGAGACCCGTGTCGGTGATAAAGTTCCACACCACGTTGCCATCGCGCATAAAGGCCAGCTGGAGCACCAGCATGATAAGCGCGAGCGGAATCAGCAACTTGAGCAGCGAGAGCAGACGGTCGATGACACCGGCATAGGCACCCAGCGCAAGGGTGAGTGCCAAAAAGCCCAACAGCGCCACGTAGGTGTCGGACAAGAAGATGCCGACGATGATGGCGGCGGCGAGGCCCAGTTTGACGACGGGGTTCAGGCGATGCAGTAGCGTATCGCCCGGCATGTAGTCGATGACGTTAACCACGGTGGACCATCTCCTTGGTAATTCGAACGACATCGGTGACCTCGCTCACCTGCGCAAAAGCGGGCGAGACGGAAGATGCCAGACGGCGCGAGAGTTCAATAACCTGGGGAGGCTCCACGTAGGCACGCCGCATGAGATCGATGTTCGAGAATAGCTCGTGCGTGCGGCCGCGGTCGAGGATGCGACCGTCGGCCATTACCACAATGCGCTCGGCAAAATCCGAGACGACTTCCATATCGTGGCAAACCATGATAACGGCGCAACCGCGCTCGGCCATGGTGCGCACCGTTTCCATGACGGTCATGCACTCGCGGTAATCAAGGCCGCTCGTGGGCTCGTCGAGCACGACGATCTTGGGCTCAACCACTACGACGGAGGCAAGCGCCACCATTTGTCGCTGACCGCGCGAGAGCGAGAAGGGCGCCTCGTCGGCCGGCAAGCCAAAGCGGTCGATGACGAGTTGGGCACGACGCAGAGCCTCGGCATGGTCCATGCCGCCAAGCTCCAAGCCAAAGGCGACCTCGTCGAGCACGGTGTCCTTGCAGATCTGGCGGTCGGGGTTTTGGAAGAGGGTCGCGACCTCGCGAGCGATGCGGCTCGTGGGAACGGCTGCGGTATCCAGTCCCGTGACGCGCACGCTGCCCGAGGCGGGCTTAAGCAGGCCTGTGAGCAGTTTGGTGAGCGTGGTCTTGCCGGCGCCGTTTTGGCCGACGATGCCCACGAGCTCGCCAGGATAGAGCGTCAGGCTAAGGTCGTGTACGGCGGCTCCGCCATTGGGATAGGCAAACTCAACATGGTCGAAGGTGAGTACGGGTTCGGCGTCCTTGGCATGAGGACGCAACGACGGTGCATGCGGGGAACCGGCGGGCGCCTGGGCTTCGATAGCCGCGTGTGCGGGGTCGACGATGCCCGAAATCAGGCGCTCGGCCTCATCGACATCCAAGCAGGGGGTGCCGCTTACCAGGCCATCGGTTTCGAGGCTATTGAAGATACGCGTGACGCGAGGGCAGTCGACGCCGATGGCACGGAGCTCGTCGGTATGCGCGAAGACCTCGTGTGGCTCGCCCTGCAGCGCGATTTCGCCATGATTGAGCACGAGCACGCGGTTGCAGTACTCCGAAAGCAGGGCGACCTTTTGCTCAACGACGACGATGGTGATGCCGAGTGCACGGTTGGCCTCACGCAGGGTCTCGAAAACCAGCGTGGAGCTGGCGGGGTCGAGTGCCGCGGTGGGCTCGTCGAGAACCAAGACGCGCGGACGCATGGCGAGGATGGCGGCGATGGCCACTTTTTGCTTCTGTCCGCCCGAGAGGGTGGCGATCTCGCGGTCGCGCAGGTCGCTGATGCCGACGGTCTCGAGCGTTTCGCTCACGCGCTGCTCGATCTGGTCGTGGGGAACGCCAAAGTTCTCGAGGCCAAAGAGCATCTCGTCCTCGACGACCGAAGCGACCATCTGCGTGTCGATATCCTGCAGCACACTGCCGACGATTTGCGAGACGTCGGTGAGCGAGACTTCGCAGGTGTCGTGGCCGTCGACCATGACGGACCCAAAGAACGTGCCGGTGTAGTGGTGGGGCACGGCACCCGACAGGCAGGCGGCAAGCGTGGACTTGCCGGCGCCCGAGGGCCCGATGATGCCGATGAAATCTCCCTTGTTCACGCTGAGCGAGATGTGGCTGAGCGCCTGCTCGGTCTGCGTGCCATAGGAGAACGAGACATCGTCGACGTTGATGATCGTTTCCATGGATACCTTTCATAGTCATTGGGGACAGTCTTAAATGACCAGTTGTTTAAGACCGTCCCAAAAAAGTTCGTTGTTTGGGACGGTCTTTGGTGGTGAAGCACGGAGACGGCTTTACGAGGGGGCCCAGGTTGGCGCGAAAGAGGAGCGAAGCGTACTTGGGTACGCGAGCGACGAATGAACGCCAAGATGGGGTGGCTCGTAAAGCCGAGCGGGTTAGTTGAGCCTAAGGGCCTTCTGGATGGGCAGGTAGAGGGCGCCGACCAGAATGGCGTTAAAGACGGCGGTCATGGCGACGACGGGCAACATGGCGGCGGCGAGCTCGCCTACCACGCCGAGCATGGCCATCTTGATGACCATGAAGATGACGCCGGAGACAAAGGTGGTCAGGAAGGTTGCAACAATGGCGACGGCAGGCTTGACCTGACCGTTCTTGCCGGCGGCGTTGACGATGCCGGCCATGAGCATGGCGGCGATGCCCTCGGCGGCAAAATCGACGAACGGCGAAGTGGTGGTGATCTGGATCACGGCAGCCGAGATGAGGCCGATGACGAGCGCTTGGCCGATGTTAGGGCGAACGACCAGGATGGTGAGGCAGAAGGCCGAGATGATGAACTCGGGGCTGATCATGCCGCCCGAGATGCCCGAGATGGCCTTGCCGACGGTGAAGTTGAGGATGAAGCCTGCAGCGAGCAGGATGGCGAGCAGGACGAGAGCGCGGACGTCGAGTTTGCCGCGGTCGGCGGTCTGGACGGTGCGGGGCTGGGCGGCGGTGGTGTTCTGAGACATGGTGAAAATCCTTTCGGAATGGGGGTGCAAGAGAAAAGCGGAGGCGCGTGATGCGAATGCGATCGGGCTCGAGATAGAAAAAGGCCCCCGGTCGAAACCGGAGGCCTTCCAATCACCTAGAGCGCAAAAACAGGCGTGAGGGACTCACTGTCGACCGATCGTATTCGCATCACGCCACCACCAGTTGTTGAGAGACTTCATCGTGTTCTTCATGTCGGTGGCTCCTTTCGTGATGCCGTGGCGCGGTCGCACCTAGTTGCTGTTGCGCTGCACTATAGCACAGCGAAGTGTGTGCGGGGAAATCTTTTTTGAAAAGATTTCAGCGGTGTTTCCCGTCGGTCGAAAGGCGGGTTAAGCGGGCGAGGTGACTCATGTGCCCCGCCCGCTCAGCTAGGACATGAGGGTCTTAGGCCTTCTTGCGACGATAGATCACGTAGGCGCAGACACCGATGATGACGACGGCGCCAACGGCCATGGCGGCCATGTTGTTGCCCTCGGACTTCTCCTCGGTGACCTCTTCCTCTTCGGCCTCGGGCTCGGCCACGTCCTCATCGGAAAGGGCCTCGTCGGCGTAGGTGATGGATTCGACCAGGCAGTCGTTGTCGGCATCGTAGTCGCTCGGGACGAACTCCTCGGAGAAATCGCCCTCCTTGAGGTAGTCGCGCATCTCCTCGAGCATGGCCTTGCACTTAACATAGGTGTTCTTGGTTGCAGCCTTGCCGGCCTTGTTGGCCAGGGCGGTACGGGCCTCGGTGCCTTCTTCGGCCTGCATGGCCTCGTCGACGGTCAGGTTCTGCTCGATGAGTTCCTTCTGCAGGGCGTCGAGATAGGCGCGGACGCCGGTGGCGCAGTGGTCGCGGTTCTCATAGGCGAGCGTGTTGATGTCCATGAGGACGTAGTTGATGGAGTTCTTGGGCTCCTCGTTGTTCACGACGTCTTCCTCTTCGCAGTGATCGAAGGAGACATCCTGATCGCTGAAGTAGGGGCTGACCTCGGTGAGCAGTGCGGAGTAGAAGGGGATGGCGACGGAGAATTCGGCGTTGGAGAGCATCTCCCACTGAATGGTCGCGATCTCGGGGTCCGTGCCCTGACGGATCTGGAAGGTGTGGATCTCGGTGTTGCGGTTGGAGCCGATGGCATAGGCGCCGTCGGTGTTGGCGTTGAGGCCGGCGACATTCTCGCCGCGAGCGGCGAAGGAACGAATCATCTCAAAGGTGTTCCAGTCGGACTTGCCGGGCTGGAAGA
The DNA here is from genome assembly GCF_040926185.1 of Collinsella aerofaciens. Lineage (GTDB taxonomy): Bacteria > Actinomycetota > Coriobacteriia > Coriobacteriales > Coriobacteriaceae > Collinsella > Collinsella aerofaciens_BC. The sequence continues at coordinate 157,773 of NZ_JBCOIQ010000002.1, read as the reverse complement.
ACAGCGGCTGCATCTCGTGGACCAGGGCGCCGGTCGTGGCGCGAGCCTCTTCGCGCTCGTCCTTGACGATCTCGTAGTCGGTGCCCTCGGCAAGCGGAGCCATGAAGTAATCACGACCCTGGATATAGCGCGACCACTGGTGCATACCGGCCTCGCTAATCTCCTCGCCGTAGGTCTTGGCGACGTCGAACTTGCCGTCGGTGTACTCGGCAAAGCCCTTCTCCTTAGGCATGGACTCGATGCCCTCGGAATGGAGACAGTTCTCGGTGTCATCGAGGTCGACGTTATAGGTGAGGTTGCCGATGTTGGGGTTGAGCGAGGCGATGTCATCGGCGAGCTTCATAGCAATCCACTGATGGCCGGAAAGCGCTGCAAACAACCAGGTCTCGTTGTTGTCGGCAATGATGATCTGGTCGTTGGAGCAGACGCCCTGCTCGTCAATCAGGCTGCCGAGGAGCTCGACACCCTCGCGGGCCGTGGCACTCTCGCCCAGAATGACGCTGGCGTAGTTGTATTCGCCAATGCCAGTCTCCTCGGTGATGGGGTCGGCCTCTTCGGCCTTCTCGTTATAGGAGGTGCTCAGCGTGGCAGAGCAGGAGACGCCCTTCTCGTTGATGCCTGCCTCGGAATATGCGTCGTAGCGATCTTCCCACTGCGAGGGGTTGTCGCGAACGAAGGTGTAGCGGTAGGTTGCGCCCTTGGACTTGTACTCAAAACCGGACTCGACCGAGGTGTACTCGTTGCCGTCCTTGTGTGCGGGCTCAATGCCAAAGTGCTTGATGTAGCGCGGACCGAAGTCCTCGGAACGGCCGTAGTACGTGTTGCCGTCTGCCGTGAGCTTGCTGCCCATGTAGATCTGGGTGCAGGCGAGTGCCGAAGTCGGCATGGCCATGATGGCCGCTGCTCCAAACGCAAGGCCGCAGCCGAGCTTCTTGAGCATGTTGACAGGATGAGTAAACCTCATAATCCCTCCCAACTGTTGAAACCCCGCGAAACCGTACGGAGTTTCAGCTAATAAATACATCTACTAGCCTAAAGGAAGTGTAAAGAGTATTCACTCGACAACAGCTTTTACTCGATGAGCGTGTGGAAATATACGATGAACGGATAATAATACTCATTTTATGGCTTTAGTTAAATAAAGGCACCCTGCATTTACTGTAGCTGAATAAAGCATTAGACGGTGCTCAAAAAGAAAACTCTCCCGCTGTTTAGGATTTGCATAAACAGCGGGAGAGTCGATAACTGGATGAATATCATACCAATGTGGATTTACTTCTTTCGGCGGTGAATCACGTTGATGGCGTAACCGACGAGCATGGCCAAGACGATGACAATAAAGCCGATCAGGGGATTGTCGTTCATGGGGTCCTCCTATTTTCCGAGCGGGGAGAATTCGTCGACGATGAGGTCGAGGCATTGCGGTAGCGCGCGGGCGCCAAAGACGCCGGAGTTGCTGGAGATGATCTCGCCATCAAACTGCATGCCGAGCGATGGCGTGCAGGTAATCTTGGCTTCTTTGGTCTGGATGATCTTAAACTGCGGGCGGCCGAGTACCTTGCCGGCGGGGTCGAGCGCGGCGGTGATTACCGTGGGGAGCAACTGCACCGTGCGCACGGGCTCAATAACGACGATGTCGACCATGCCGTCGTTCATACGGCAGTTGGGGAACAGGTTGATGTCGTTTTGGATGACAGACGTGTTGCCCGCCATGCAGCAGATGCCGTCGAGCTCCTCAACAATGCCATCATGCTCAATGGTAAAGTGCGCCACCGTGGGGTTGGGCGTGGCGAGAGCGGAGAGGAAGTAGGCGATCTCGCCGATGTCGTTTTTGGTGGGGGCGGCCTTCATCATGATCTCGGCGTCAAAGCCCGAACCGGCGATGATGATAAAGCCATGGCGCTTTTCGTTGCCGTTCTCGTCGAGCCAAAAGAGCTCGCCCATGTCGACTTTGACCGTGCGGCCGGCGCGACATGCCTTGGCAAGCGCCGCTGCCTCGGGGGCATTGCCGATGTTGTTAAAGAACAGGCAGGCCGTGCCAGAGGGGAAAACGAGCGTGGGGACGCCGCAGCCGCGCATCTGGTCGAGCACGTTGGAGACGGTGCCGTCGCCGCCCGAGACGACCACGCGGTCGAACTCGCGAACGTCTGCCACGGCGTCCTCGGGCTCCATGCCATCGCCGATAAAGCGCATCACGACTTCGTCGCCGCCCTGTGCAAGGGCGTGCGTGAATGCGTAGATTTCATCTGAGCTGGGGCCCGATGCCGGGTTGTGGATGATAAGGCAGCGCATACTTACGTTCCCGTTCTGTGACTAACCGAGTATAGTTGTAAGGCAATGCCGATATCCTACCCGTGTTTTTCGGGCCTAACCTTATTCGATGGGTTGATATGTACATTTCCACACATCAGGCTCTACTCGACTTTTGCCAGCGCGCCCGTGAGTTCGACGCGATTGCCGTCGATACCGAGTTTTTGCGCGAGCGCACGTTCCATCCGCGTCTGTGTTTGGTTCAGATTGCCACCCCTGCCGAGAGTGTAGCGGTCGATCCCCTGGTAATCGACGACCTATCGCCGCTGGCCGAGCTTATGGCCGACGAGAGCGTGACCAAGGTCTTCCACGCCTGCTCGCAGGATATGGAGGTCATGCTCCATACCGTAGGCGTGCTGCCGCGTCCGATTTTTGACACGCAGGTGGCCGCCGCCTTTTTGGGCGAGCGTCAGCAGATTTCCTACGGCGCGCTCGTGCAGACGTTTTGCGGCGTCTCATTGCCCAAGACCGAGTCACTGACCGACTGGTCGCGTCGCCCGCTGACCGATAAGCAGATTGAGTACGCGATCGATGACGTCAAGTATCTGATCGTCGCCTATACCGAGATGATGAGCCGCCTGCGCGAGCTGGGCCGCGTGGACTGGGTGCTCGACGAGCTGCGCCCGCTGGCTGACGAGTCGCACTATCGCGCCGATCGCCACGAGGCGTTCCGCAAGGTCAAACGCATCAACTCGTGCAGTCGTCACCAGCTGGGTATCGCGCGCGAGCTCGCCGCCTGGCGTGAGGACCGCGCCGAGCGCCGCAACATCCCGCGCAAATGGGTCATGTCCGACGACACGCTGCTTGCGCTCGTTAAACGCAATCCCGTGCGCGTTGAGGAGTTCCGCAGCATTCGCGGTACCGATCAGTTGGGGGAGCGCGACGTGGACGGTGCGCTCATGGCCATCAAGCGCGGCGCAAGCTGCCCGCACGATCGCCTGCCGCTCATGGTGCGCGGGCATCGCCAGATCTCTCCGGAGTTGGAGAGCGTGACGGATCTCATGTACGCGCTCATCCGCCTGGTTGCCGAACGCTCGGGAGTGGCGACCTCGGTCATTGCCTCGCGCGATGACCTGGCCGACTACATTGAGCATCCCGAGCAGAGCCCCTTGCGCGAAGGCTGGCGCTTTGAGCTTGTGGGCTCGCGCCTGGACGATCTGCTCTCGGGCAACATGGGGTTGACGGTCAAAGATGGCAAAATTGAATTGCTGTAAGGAAGCCTAGCCGCTTGAGTGGGTAGAATGCCTCCAACGTGTAACTCGATTCGGAGGAATTCGCATGCCTTATTACTATGGATACGGCTTTGGCATCGACCCGCTGTACCTGCTGGTTGTTCTTGTCTGCACGGTGATTGGCCTTGCCGCACAGAACTATATCAACTCGACGTACAAAACCTGGTCCAAGGTTCGCTCGGACGGCGACACGGGCGCCACGGTCGCTCGCCGCATGCTCGACGCCAACGGCTGCAACGCCGTGGGTATCAAGGGTGTCGCCGGCGAGCTCACCGACCATTACAACCCACAGGACAATAACCTGTATCTCTCGGATGCCAACCGTTCGGGCGGGTCGGTCGCAAGCGTTGCCGTCGCCTGCCACGAGGCGGGCCATGCCGCCCAGCGTCAAAGCGGTTACGCCATGATGAAGGTTCGCACCGCCCTCGTGCCGGTCGTCAACTTTACCCAGAACACCTGGACCATCGTGTTGCTCTTGGGCCTGTTTATGAACATCGCGGGACTCACGACCCTCGCACTGATCTTCTTCTCGTTTAGCGTGCTGTTCCAACTGGTTACGCTGCCGGTCGAGATTGATGCCAGCCGCCGCGCCGTGGCGTACATCGAGCAGTCGGGCATGAGCTCCAAGCAGGTCAATGGTGCCAAGAAGGTCCTGACGGCAGCCGCGCTTACCTATGTTGCTGCAGCGCTCACTTCGATCATTCAGCTGCTCTACCTGATGGCTCGCTACAACAGAAACTCCAACCGATAACAAATTGGCTTGACAGGCGCCGCGGAGATTTGTGTCCCCGCGGCGCTGTACTATGTGTTGGACTTGAATTTGCGCAGGGCCGGAGCCCTTGTGCACGATAACGAAAGGAGGCTGCGTGGCAGGCTGGAATCTGACCGGCAATGCCGTTTCCGCCGAGTTCGACGGTTCGGACGAGCAGGAGCGTAAGGAACTCAGCGTGAGCCAGGCGGTGGAGATCGCCGCCGGCGCGCTCGATGCCATTCCGCAGCTGAGCGTTTTGGGCGAGGTCACGGGCTTCCGTGGCCCCAATGCCCGAAGCGGCCACTGCTACTTTCAGATCAAGGACGACTCGGCGGCCGTCGACTGCATCATCTGGAAGGGTGCCTATCTCAAGCGCACGTTCGATCTGCGCGACGGCATGCAGGTGAGCTTTAAGGGCAGCTTCAATCTTTATAAGGCCACGGGCCGCATGAGCTTTGTCGCTCGCTCATTCTCGCTGGCGGGGGAGGGTCTGCTGCGTCAACAAGTGGCGCAACTGGCCGAAAAGCTGCGTCGCGAGGGCCTGATGGACGAAGCGCGCAAGCGCCGTATTCCGGTGTTCTGCTCCCGCGTGGCGGTCGTCACCTCGCTTTCGGGTGCCGTAATCGACGACGTCAAGCGCACATTGCGTCGTCGCAACCCGCTCGTCGAGCTCGTCTGCGTGGGCGCCAAGGTTCAAGGTGAGGGTGCGCCGGCTGAGCTCATTGAGGGCTTGCGCCGCGCCGCCGCCATCACGCCGGCGCCCGACTGTATTTTGCTGGTGCGCGGCGGCGGCTCCTTTGAGGACCTCATGACCTTTAACGACGAGGAGCTTGCTCGCGCGGTGGCGGCTTGTCCTGTGCCCGTGGTGACCGGCATTGGCCATGAGCCTGATACCTCGATTTGCGACATGGTGAGCGACCGCCGCGCCTCCACGCCCACGGCGGCGGCAGAATCGGTGGCGCCGGCTATGACGGAGTTGGCCGATGTGCTCGAGGCGCGCCATCAGCGTCTGAGTGCCGCGATGGCATCGATGATTGGGTCGAATCAGGTTGATCTGGAGATGCTCGACCAGCGCGGTCGCCGCGCCTGGGATACCTATACGGCCCGCTTGGGCGATGCGCTCGATGCGGCTGCGTGCCGCCCGTGCCTCAACGACCCAACGTTTATGGTCGAGCGTCGCGAGTCTGAGCTTGCCCTGACGGCCGATCGCCTGTCGGGCGCCATAGTACGCTCGGTCGGGACATTCCGCTCCAACTTTGAGCGCCTGCCCGAGCGTCTGGTTGCAAGCACCTCGGGGCTCGATGGCAAGCGCCATGCGCTCGCGCTTGCGAGTTCCCGTCTGGAGCATCAGGGGCGCACGATGCTCAACAAGCCCGCGTCCGACCTGGGCCGTGCGGCAGCCTCGCTAGATGCCCTGTCGCCGCTCAAGGTGCTTGCCCGTGGTTATTCCATCGCGTACAGCGATGATGGGGTGGCCACGAGCGCCAAGACCTTTAAGGCCGGTGACGCCATCCGCGTGCGCATGGCAGACGGCAACGTGACGGCAACGGTCGATACGGTCGAGTAGGCCGCGTTTCATAGCGATAAACCTTTAGGAAAGGAAACAGATATGGCAGAGAAAACCCCGGTCGAGCAGCTTACGTACAAGCAGGCTTCGCAGGAGTTGGAGCTCATCATCCGCAGCTTGGAGTCGGGCGATATGGAGCTCGAGGAGTCGCTCGAGAGCTATACCCGCGGCGTCGAGCTCCTCAAGAGCCTGCGCACCCGCCTGTCCGATGCCGAGCAGAAGGTCTCGGTGCTTCTTAAGGACGTCGACGGCAACGACGTGCTCGCCGACGGCGAAGCCGCCAACACCGACGACAACCTCTCGTTCTAACCATCCCGACCAAATATAATTACCTTGGTCTGTGAGAAAGGAACCAACCATGTGCGATTGCATCTTCTGCAAAATTGCCAACCACGAGATCCCCTCGACCGTTGTCTATGAGGACGACCAGGTCATCGCATTCGACGACCTCAACCCCCAGGCGCCGGTCCATACCCTCGTGATCCCCAAGAAGCACTACAGAGACATCGCCGACAACGTACCGGCCGAGACCATGGGCGCCATGGCTCACGCCATCCAGGAGGTCGCTAAGGCCAAGGGCTTGGAGGACGGTTTCCGCGTCATCTCCAACAAGGGTGCCAATGCCGGCCAGACCGTCATGCACTTCCACATGCACGTTCTCGGCGGCAAGAACCTGGGCGAGAACCTCATCTGAGGACGCTTCTTCCTTGCAATGAAACGGAAGCTTAGGCACCGATAACTTATATATCAACGCAATAAACCCGAGCGCGAGGGCGTTTGGGTTTATTATTGAAGCGTATGTAACCTGGCGGCGCCACGCCGCCTGTTAGTAGGGAGACACATGAACGTTCTGGTCGTCAACGCGGGATCTTCGACCCTTAAGTATCAGGTCATCGATACCAAGTCCCACAAGGTGTCCGCAAAGGGCTCCTGCGAGCGCGTCTGCTTTACCGGCGGTACCTTCACCCACGCTGCCAACGGTTCCAAGAAAGTGACCGAGAACATCGAGTTCCCCGACCACAAGGTCGCCATCGAGGTCGTCCTGAAGGACCTTGAGGCCAACGGCGTCAAGATCGAGGGTATTGGCCACCGTATCGTTCAGGGCGGTTGGTACTTTGGTGATTCCTCCCTCGTCGACGAGGACGTCCTCGCCAAGATTCGCGAGGTCGCCCCGCTGGCGCCGCTGCACAACAACCCCGAGGCCAACGTTATCGAGTACTGCCTGGAGCAGTATCCCGACCTGCCCAACGTCACGGTCTACGACACCGCTTTCCACTTCAATATGCCCGAGGTCGCCAAGACTTACGCCCTGCCCAAGGACGTCTGCGACAAGCTGCACATCCGTAAGTACGGCGCTCACGGCACCAGCTACCGTTACATCTCCAAGAAGGTCGCCGAGATGACCAACGGCGAGGCCCGCAAGGTCGTCGTGTGCCATATCGGCTCCGGCGCTTCCCTGTGCGCCATCGAGGATGGCAAGTGCATGGACACCACCATGGGTCTCACCCCGCTCGACGGCGTCATGATGGGCACCCGCTGTGGCTCCATCGACCCGGCTACCGTGTGCTACCTGCAGCGTGAGGGTGGCTACACCTTCGACGAAGTCGATGAGATGATGAACAAGAAGTCCGGCCTTTTGGCCGTGACCGGCGGCAAGACCAACGACTGCCGTAACGTCGAGGAGCTCGCCGCTGCTGGTGACCCCGAGGCTCAGCTCGCCTTCGATATGTTCGTCTACAAGATTGCCGCCAAGGCTGCCGAGATGGCTACTTCTATGTGCGGTATGGACACCCTGGTCTTTACTGCCGGCATTGGCGAGCACGCTCCGGCGGTCCGCGCCGGCGTTGCCGACCGCCTGGCCTTTATGGGCGTCAAGATGGATCATGCCCGCAACGCCCTGCGTGGTGACGGCGCTTGGTGCCTGTCTGCCAAGGATTCCAAGGTCAAGATCTTCGTCATCCCCACGGACGAGGAGTTCATGATCGCTTCTGACGTCGAGCGCATCGTCAACGGCAAGTAATTGCAAGAGGGGAGGGGCTGGACGACCGAGCGCCGTTCGGCCCCTCTTTTGCGCTCGTTGGGCGATATGACTGATAGCTATTTATCAATTCTAAAGAAACTTGATATAGAAAATCCGATTATCCGCATAAATACAGCATTTAAGGGCTGTTCATCACTTGAAAAAATAAGTGTTTTACCACGAATTTACCATAATTGAATATGAGTCTTGATATGACGAAATATAAAGGGAGATTGCACGTATAATAAAACCGCGTATCTCCCTTTAACAAACTATCTAAAGTTTTCTACATTTATAACTCTGGAAAAACAATCGCACAAATTCATGTTGTGAGTGACCATGATTATAGTAATGCCCTTTTCATTTAATTCTTTCAAAAGTTTCATCACTATCAATTCGTTCTCTTTATCAAGTCCAGAAGTTGGTTCATCAGCTAATATAATCTGACTTCCTTGCAAAATCAATTTAATAATTGCAATTCGCTGTTGCTCTCCACCGCTTAACTGATATACTTTTTTGTTAAGCATGTCACTTAGCTCAAATTGCTTTAAATACTTATTGATTAGTTTCAGTTTTTCTTCTTTTTTTACTTTTTTATATTCAAGAGCTAATTTTAAATTCCACAACACGCTTTCATCTTCTATTAGTCCATAATTTTGAAATAGATAGCCTATTGTATATCTTCTCAAAATCATAGCATTTTTACCGTTCATGGACAAATTTTTATGACTATCAATAGTGATTGTTCCCTCGGATATATCAGTAATCAATCCTATTATATTTAAAAGTGTCGTTTTACCTGCCCCGCTTTTCCCTACAAGCCCCACAAATTCGCCTTTTTCTATTTCTAAAGATAAATTTTCAAATAGAACCTGATTTTTCCCATATTCTTTTTTGACGTTCTTTAATGTAATCAATGACATACTTATGCCCCCTTTTCAATCTCATATAAAGCGTTTGAGATATAAATTCTATAAAGCAATTCGCAGAATATGTAGTCAATAAGTATAATCGCAAAAAGGCAAGCAAAATAATAATTTATAGCAGTTAATACGCCTGATATAATTATTTCGATTCCCCAAAAAATATACCGATTTTTCAGTGTCCTAAAATGAGAGAATCCTAAAATCTCTTTTGCCGCATATCTCTTTCGATTTACAAAAATGTCCACATAATTTGAAATATACAAAATAAACAGTAAAGACACTATAAAGACAATCGTAAACATAGTGAGTGTTTTAAGAACGAATGTCACATTTTCAAGTTGCATTAAATAAGGTGTAAGTAATGTTCCAGCTGTAACTAATTGCTCTAAATCATATTCTGATAACAAAGAAGAAAAATCTTCTCTTGACTCCATTTGAAAAAATAAACACCTTGTATTTAAAGAATCCAAATAGTAAAGTCCTGCAAAATTGCCCGTATCAACAATGATAACAGGATTAGCCATATCCGAAAAACCATTTTCTGTATTGACTTTTATCGTAGAATCATCGTCTATATAAACAACATTAAATTTATCAATAGTTTTTTCTTCTCCCGGTATTCCATAAAATTGATTGTAATTCATCAATCGGAAATATTCTTGCTTAATATATTCGCTAATAGAATTTTCATCATTCTTATATTTATGTGGAACTAATACTGTTGGTTCACTAAATATATCTTCTCCCAATGGTTTTCCACTGAGCTGGATATTTGAAAATTCATTCAGATAATTTCTATTTGCAATAACAAGCTGTTGTTCATAATAGGGGCGTGATGTCTGCAAACCACCGTCTGTCCTAAAATCACATAGTAGTGAATGGTTATGATTATACATCTCTAATGTTTGTTCAGAATATTTTTCTAATATGTCTGTGTTTGCTAACGCATAATCATACTCCGATGAATTAAAACCATTAGCGGTATAATATCCGTCCAGATACTTATAATCTAAAACAGCTTGTTGGCTTTGTCTAAATGAGTTCCCCTGATTCAGCAATGAAATAATAGTGATAGCGATTATTACCGAAAAAATTATTTTTATAGCCTGAACTACAATATTTGTGCCGCTATTTAAAGTCTTATTTTTTATCATTGCCTCTAAAGAAACAAACTTAATTAAAATACTTGTAATTAAAACACAAAGTATATTTATAGCTAAAACACCAATAAAGAACAGTACACTTGTTGCTAAATAAGAAAAATCATATCTGTTTGTTAATGCGTAATATAAATTTAGCAAGAACAGTAATACTAAACATATTACAGCAAAATATTTTATTACACTGGTAATTTGCTCCTTTAAAATATGTATAGTAGAAAAGCCCATGCTTTTTTTAATACCTATTTTTTTCAAACTATAAGACGTATAAATACAGTATATGATTTGAAGTACAATAAATAAGATTACAAAATTCAGAAGATTCAATTCTAATACCATACTATACGGAATAGCGTCATTTTCAAAGTTATTTATTGCGACGGACAGTTGAGAAGCTATCTCTTTAATTGCGTTAGCTGGTAAATCTGTATAGAATACACCAACACTATCTAAAAAATCTTCCTTTTGCAATTCATGATATTGAAACAAAATAGAGGAAGATATAGGCTGTTTTTGTGTAAACTCATTTAATGGATAGCAATATAAATCATAAACAGATTTATCTGTGGAAGTGAGCGTATTGTTAATGAGTTCTAATTTATTTTGAGAATATTCTTCTGTAAATATTGTATAAAATTTGTCGAGAATTTCTGGCGATGTTTCTTCTAAAACATACCCTTTTAAATTCTCAGTAGCAATGTTATTCTTTTCATAAATGTTGTAAATAGAAGTATTAAAAATATATGCAAAGAGTATGACTTCAAGGAAAATAAAAATCTTTAAAAATTTTTTCATAACATACGCCCCTTTCTTTGAAGAAATGTATAAAATAGGGCGGGACAAATAGCCCCGCCCTAGGTGTTTGAACTATTTTACTTAATATGGATAATAATCATAATAAGATGTTTCGTTCGCCCACCAAACTCTCTTTGCATCTTTGTAAGCGTAGTTTGACTTGAATCCACTGGTATATGTATCTCCGCCGACCTTTACAGTTGCCTTTACCATGTAGTTGCGACTAATACCTGCTTTACGCCCAATTTCGGAATATACAATGGTGTCTGTTTGCCCTCCATTGTAGTACAAATCTCCACCCGCTACATCAATAGCTCACGCTGTAAGTGGAGCGCCGACAACCATAACTGCTGCTACAAGACCAACTACTTTCGTTCTCAACTTCTTTGCTCTCATTCGATAAACCTCCTTTCTCTTTTTTACTTTTTGATAGTTTTATGTCACGTACTGTTTTTACTAACCTCAACATAACATATATTTCATTAAATGTCAAGTTATTTTTGTTTCTATTTTATATATGTTATTTTGTGATAACTTCTTATTAAAATGCGGCCGCCTTAAGGGGTCTGCGTCGACCGTATTGCACTGCAAAGGAGTCTCATGAACGTACTTGTTGTCAACGCCGGCAGCTCAAGCCTTAAATATCAGCTTTTGGATACCGATACCCGCGAGGTTTTCGCCAAGGGCAACTGCGAACGCATCGGTTCGGACATGGGCATCTTTGGCCACTCCGAGAACGGTGGCGCCAAGCAAACCGAGGAGGTCCCCTTCCCGGATCACCGTTCGGCTATCGCACGTGTGCTCGAGGAGCTCGAGAAGACCGACTTTACGATCGATGGCATTGGGCATCGTATCGTTCAGGGCGGCTGGCACTTCGATGATTCCGCAGTTGTCGACGACGAGGTTATGGCCAAGATTCTTGAGGTGGCACCGCTTGCTCCGCTGCACAACTACGGCGAGGCCGCGGCGATTGAGTATTGCCGTGAGAAGTATCCGGAGCTGCCCAACGTGGCCGTCTTCGATACCTCGTTCCACATGACCATGCCCGAGGTCGCCTATACCTATGCGCTGCCCAAGGACGTGTGCGACAAGTACCACGTGCGCAAGTACGGCGCCCACGGCACGAGCCACCGCTATGAGTGGATGATGGCCAAGGAGATCCTGGGCTCGCGCTGCCACCGTCTGCTTTCGTGCCATCTGGGCAACGGTGCTTCGCTCGCCGCCATCGAGGACGGCGTGTGCCGCGATACCACGATGGGCCTCACGCCGCTCGACGGCCTGATGATGGGCACCCGTTGTGGTTCCATTGACCCGGCCACCGTGTGCTACCTGCAGCGCGAGGGCGGATACAGTTACCAGGAAGTCGACGACATGATGAACAAGCAGTCTGGTCTGCTTGCCATTTCGGGCATCTCCAACGACGCTCGCGACATCCGTACACGCGCCTCCGAGGGCGACGAGCGCTGCTTGCTCGCCTTCGACATGTTCGCCTATAAGGCCATGCAGCAGGCAGGTTCCATGATCGCTTCCATGGCGGGCGTGGACACCATCACCTTTACCGCCGGCATCGGCGAGAACGACTGGTCGATCCGCAAGGCCTTCTGTGACTGCTTTGAGTGGCTGGGCGTACGCATCGACAACAACAAGAACCGCGAGGCCGTGGGCAATGGCCCGCAGGTCATCAGTGCCGCCGGTTCCTCCGTCACGGTCATGGTCATCCCCACCGACGAGGAATACATGATCGCCCACGACGTCGAGCGCCTGACCAAGAACAACTAACGCATTCGCCTGTAATTGACAAAAAGGCCTCCAGAGCAACAGCTCCGGAGGCCTTTCTACTAGCAGGCGGAAATTCCAGTCCCAAAGTGATCGCTACCAGCAACGCCTGCACTTTCAGCAACGACACCCATCCGTTCAGATTTTCAGACCCAGCTCGTAGCCACGCCGCCGTCCACCCCAGATCCCCTGAATGCTACGTGGCGGTAGAAGGCCGTACGGGTTAACCCCTGAAAACAATCCGCAGACCAGAAACGCCCCCGTTCGTAGCTCCGGAGGAGCAGAACGGGGGCGTTTCATTGGTCGAGGACGTTTTCAGGGGTTAACCCGTACGGCCTTCGGGCGAGTGCGTACGCTACTCAGCCATCTGAGCCTGGACGGCGGTGATGGCCACGACACCCACGATGTCGTCGGCAGAGCAGCCGCGCGAAAGGTCGTTGACCGGCTTGGCGATGCCCTGCAGGATGGGGCCGTAGGCGTCAGCACCGGCGAAGCGCTGGACCAGCTTGTAGCCGATGTTGCCGGCCTCGAGGTCGGGGAACACGAGCACGTTGGCCTTGCCGGCAACGGAGGAGCCGGGGGCCTTGAGCTGGGCGACGGTGGGGACGATGGCGGCGTCGAGCTGCAGGTCGCCGTCGATGGCGAGCTCGGGAGCCTTCTCCTTGCAGAACTTCACGGCCTCTTGGACCTTCTTGGCGACCTCGCCGCCGGCGGAGCCCATGGTGGAGTAGGAGAGCATGGCCACGTGCGGCTCAACGTTGCCCATGAAGGTGGACCAGGAGTGAGCCGAGGCGATGGCGATCTCGGAGAGTTCGTCAGAGGACGGGTTGATGTTGAGGCCGCAGTCGGCGAAGATCAGCGTGCCGTCGGTGCCGAACTGCGGGGTGTCGGTGCACATCACGAAGAAGGCCGAGACCAGCTTGGTGCCCGGGGCGGTCTTGAGGATCTGAAGCGCGGGGCGCAGGGTGTCGGCGGTGGAGTGGCAGGCGCCGGAGACCAGGCCGTCGGCGTCGCCCATCTTGACCATCATGGTGCCAAAGTAGGTGGCGTCCATCACCTGGGCGCGAGCCTGCTCGATGGTAACGCCCTTCTTGGCGCGGAGCTCGGCAAACTTCTGTGCGTACTCCTCGTGCTTCTCGGCATTGCGCGGGTCGATGACGGTAGCGCCGGGAACGTTGATCTCGTCGGGGTTGCCCAGGATGACGATCTTCGCCAGGCCCTCCTCGATGATCTTGGTGGCCGCGACGATGGTGCGCGGATCCTCGCCCTCGGGCAGGACGATCGTCTTAAGGTCGGCCTTGGCGGCAGACTTCATACGGTTTAGGAAATCGCTCATGTTACTCCTTACAAGCGTTTCGCTAAGCTCCAGGCGCCCGGCTGTTCACGAATAAACCCGCTGCTAGCGGGTTTACCTTACGTTAATGTACGCCGCGGTGCTTGAGCTTTCCTTGTGTGGCAAGCTCATTATAGGACGCATTAGCGCTATAATCGCTCTGATAAATATGTCTCGAAGAATGTTCGAGAAAAGCCCAGCTAACGAGCCCGTGGCTTTTGACAAGGAGTATCGATGCAGATTACCTCAGGCCTGCCTGAAGGCTTTAACGCCGGCGCGTACGACATGATTGTCGTCGGTGCTGGATATGCCGGTGCCGTTTGCGCCCGCCGTCTTGCCGAGACCATCGGCTATCGTGTTGCCGTTTTGGAGCGCCGTAGCCACATTGCGGGCAATGCCTATGACTGCACTGACGAGGCCGGAATCCTGATCCACGAGTACGGTCCGCATATCTATCACACCTTTAACGAGCGCGTGCACAATTTCCTGTCGCGCTTTACCAAGTGGACGGATTATCAGCACAAGGTGCTCGCCAACATCAACGGTGCCCTTATGCCCGTGCCCTTCAACCATGCGAGTCTCAAGCTCGCCTTTGGTGACGAGCGCGGCGAGGAACTGTATCAGAAGCTTGTGGAGACCTTTGGCAAGGATGTCAAGGTGCCCATTATGGAGCTGCGCAAGAAGAACGACCCGGATCTTGCCGAGGTCGCCGATTACGTCTACGAGAACGTCTTTTTGCATTACACCATGAAGCAGTGGGGCCAGACGCCCGATCAGATCGATCCCTCGATCACCGGCCGCGTTCCCGTCTTTGTGGGCGATGATGACCGCTACTTCCCGCAAGCTCCCTTCCAGGGCATGCCGCAGGACGGCTATACCGCACTGTTCGAGCACATGCTCGACCACGATCTGATTGATGTGTTCTGCGACGTGGACGCCCGCGACCTCTTCGAGATTGACGAGACCACCGTCAAGATCGACGGCAAGGTCTATGGCGGCGAGATCGTCTACACCGGTCCGCTCGACGAGCTGTTCAATCTCGACCTGGGCGCCCTGCCGTACCGTACGCTCGACATGAAGTTCGAGACGCTCGATATGGATCAGTTCCAGCCCGTGGGCACCGTCAACTACACCACGAGCGAGGACTACACGCGTATCACCGAGTTCAAGAACATGACCGGTCAGGTCCTGCCTGGCAAGACCACCATCATGAAGGAGTACTCCAAGGCCTATACGCCCGGATCGGACGAGACGCCGTACTACGCCATTCTTGAGCCCGAGAACCGTGAGCTCTATGAGCGCTATCTTGAGCGCGTCCAGAACCTGACGAACTTCCACCCGGTGGGTCGTCTGGCCGAGTATCGTTACTACGATATGGACGCTGTGACCAATTCCGCCCTCGATCTTTCGGATGAGATTATCGCCTGCCATGCATAAAGTCATAACATTCGGTATTCCCTCGTATAACGCCGCCAAGGACATGGACCATTGCATCACCTCCATCTTGGAGGGGAGCAATTACGCCACCGATATCGAGATTATCGTAGTGGACGACGGCTCCAAGGACGAGACGGCCGATAAGGCCGACGAGTGGGAGGCACGTTATCCCGGTATCATTCGCGCGGTGCACCAGGAGAACGGCGGCCACGGTATTGCCGTCCTTTCGGGTCTGCGCGAGGCACAGGGCACCTACTACAAGGTCGTCGACTCGGATGACTGGCTCGATGCTGCGGCTCTTTCGACTATGCTGTCGATTCTGCGTGGCTTTGAAGAGCGTGACCAGCGCGTTGACCTGTTTATCTCGAACTACGTGTACGAGAAGGTTTACGAGGGCACGCATACCGCTATTGGCTACAAATTTGCCCTGCCGCGCAAAAAGATCTTTTCCTGGGATCAGATCGGTCATTTCCGCCTGGACCAGAACCTACTCATGCACAGCCTGTGCTATCGCACGGATGTGCTGCGCGAGTCCAACCTTCCCATGCCGCCGCACACGTTCTATGTGGACAACATCTACGCCTACGTGCCGCTGCCGCGTTGCAAGACCATGTACTACGCCGACATCGACCTCTATCGCTACTTTATCGGTCGCGAGGGCCAGAGTGTCAACGAGGCCACGATGGTCAAGCGTCTGGACCAGCAGTTCCGTGTGACGCGCATCATGATGGAGTCGTACCACCTGTACAGCGATGTTGAGTCGTCGCGTCTGCGCTCGTACATGATGGGCTATTTCACCATGATGATGGCGATCTGCTCGGTGCTCACCAAGCTTTCCGAGGAAGATTGCGCCGACGAGCGCCTAAAGACGCTGTGGAATGATTTGAAGGCCTACGACGAGCGAATGTATCGTCGTGCCCGCTACGGCGTGGTCGGGTTCTTCACCAATCTGCGCGGACGGGCCGGAGACAAAACCACACTCGGCCTATACCGTCTTGCCTCAAAGATCTTCAAATTCAACTAGCTGCCGAGTAATCGCTGCTGATAGGTTGACTGGGCCCCTTGGCCTTTAGTTTGCTACTGCGAACAGTCCTGCTCGCACGGAAAGCACATTAAGTGCTTTCCGGCTCGTGCGGAACTTGTATCAAACTAAAGGCCAAGGGGCCTCTGCTATAAGAATCGATTGTCAGGCTGCCTGAATTTGAAGATCTTCGACGCGCGGTACACAGGGGCCTGGGCTGAAAAGAATCTGGTTGGTAGGTTGCCCGGTGGGGCTTGGTTATGTTTGTCGCGAGTTCCGCACGAGCCGAAGAGCACTTAATGTGCTCTTCGTGCGAGCCAGGACTGTAGAGCAGCAAACATAACCAAGCCCCACCGGGCAACCGGTCAGGTTAGGCTACTTCGCGGCGCCGGGGATGCCGTGGGAGGTTTTGGCGGTTTTGGCTCCGTTTACGATGGCGGTTTCCAAGGCCCTTACGGCGAGCATGCCCAGCAGGTCTAGGGGAACGGCGGCGCTTGCCTGGGCGCCCAGTTTGCCGCTGGCGAGGGTGTAGATGGTGTCGCCGTCGTTGGTGGTGTGCGTGGGACGGATGGCGTGTGCGTAGGCGTCTGCGGCCATCTGGGAGACCTTGGTGGCTTGTGCCTTAGTGAGTTCCACGTTGGTGACGATGCAGCTGATGGTGGTGTTGGTGCGGTCGAGCGGCATCTGCATGGATCCGGCGGCGGCAAAGGCTGCGAGTTCCATGTCGACGATCTGGTCGCTATCGGCCGCGGCGCGCATACCGGCGACCCACTCGCCGGTGAAGGGGTCGACAACGTTGCCGCAGGCGTTGACCGAAACCACCGCGCCTACCTTAACGGGACCGAGCGCCACGGCGGCAGCTCCAAGGCCGGCCTTCATGCAGGTGGCGGGCCCCATGAGCTTACCCACGGTGGCGCCCGTGCCGGCGCCTACGTTGCCCTGTTCGAGCTTGGTGGGGGTGTGGTCGAGTGCTTCGCACACGGCGGCGATGCCGGCCTCAATGTCGGGGCGCACGGTGGGGTCGCCAAAGGCAAGGTCGAAGATGCAGCTGGAGCACACGATAGGCACCTGCGTGGGGCAGACGGGAAGGCCGATGCCGCGGCTCTCAAGCTCGCGAGCGACGCCGCTTGCAGCCTCGAGGCCAAAGGCCGATCCGCCCGAAAGGCAGACGGCGTGGACCTTGTCGACGGTGTTCTCGGGTCGCAGCAGGTCGGTTTCGCGCGATGCTGGAGCACCGCCGCGAACGTCAACGCCGCCGGTGGCGCCCTCGGGCGCCACGATTACGGTGCAACCGGTGCCGGCCTCCTCGTCCGTATAGTTGCCATAGCAAAAGCCATCGATATCGCAGACGTCAATGGCCTCGAGCAGTGTATCCATGTTTAACTCCTATCGGTTTTCCGCCGCGCCTTGTGCCCGGTCGGGATCCGTACGGTACGCCAAAATTGTAGGCGCCGGGGGATACCCAGTGCCAGATGCAATTACGAGAGTTTTTGAATCGCGCGCGCGACGCGGGCGATGGGTAGGCCCACTACGTTATAGAAGTCGCCCGAAATATCGTGCACGAGCATGCGTCCTCCTGTGCCCTGAATGCCGTAGGCGCCGGCCTTGTCCATGGGCTCACCCGAGGCGACGTAGTGCTCGATCTGCTCGTCGGTGAGCTCGTAGAACGTCACGTCGGTCACATCGACAAAGGACAGGCTTTCGGCGGCATGCGGGGCGGCCGTATCGCCTGCCTTAACGATGCAGACGCCGGTTGCGACCTGGTGCGTGCGGCCCGAAAGCTCACGGAGCATGGTGCGCGCCTCGTCCTCGGTTGCCGGCTTGCCCAGAATCTTGCCGTCAAAGGTGACGATGGTGTCGGCCGCGACCGTCAACTCATTGGGCTCGGCATGCTCGGCGGCAACGGCGGCGGCTTTTGCGCGTGCTAAGCGTTCAACGAGCGTAAGCGGGGCCTCGCCATCAAACGGCGTTTCGTCGATATCGGCAGGAATGATGCGAATGTCATAGTCCGCCTCGCGCATCAACTCGATGCGGCGCGGTGATTGCGAAGCCAGAATCATAGCTGAATGCCCTCGGCGACTTTCTCGACGGCCTTGTCGCCGGCGAGCGTGCGCAGCAGCTCAAGCGCAAAGGGGAGCGACTGGGCCATGCCGCTAGCGGTGATAATGTTGCCGTCTTGCGTAACCTTCTCGCCGGTATAGGCGCCTTCGGGGAAGCTTTTCTCAAAGCCAGGGAAGCACGTGGCGTGGCGCCCCTCGAGCAGGTCGAGCTCGCCCAGGATAAACGGGGCAGCGCAGATGGCGGCGACGTGCTTGGTCGCGGCGAACTCGCAGACCACGTCGCAGACGCGCTGATCGGCGCGCAGGTTGGTGGCACCGGGTAGGCCGCCGGGCAGCACGACGCAGTCGTACTCGTCAAAGTTGATCTCATCAAAGAGTGCATCGCAGGTCACGGGGATCTGCAGCGAGCTTACGACCTCACGCGTGGGCATAATCGAGACGAGCGTGGCACGCACGCCGCCGCGACGCATGACATCGACCATGGTCAAGCATTCAATAGTTTCAAAGCCATCGGCGGCGAGAACGGCAACGCTGGGCATGAGGGTTCCTTTCATAGGCGGCATACAATTAGCCGTCTTATACCCCGAAGACCTCCGCTTGCCACGCTCGATTTCCCAATGATTTTCTGAGCAATGATTAAGCGGCTAGTTGCGCCTAAGGTGGACGACGGTCTCGCAGTGGAAGGTTTGTGGGAACAGGTCGACTGGCGTGATCTTTACGGGGGAGAAGGTGCCTTCTTCGACAAAGCGTTTGAGATCGCGCGCCAGGGCGGCCGGGTCGCAGCTCACGTAGGCGACATCGCGGGCACTCGTGCTGGCGATAAGGCCGATCGCCTCGGGGGCGAGGCCTGCGCGCGGCGGGTCGACCACCAAGATGTCGGCATCCTGGTCGGGGAACTCGCGCACCGCGTCTCCGCCAATGACGTCGACGTTATCAAGCTTGTTGATTTCCAGGTTACGGCGTAGGTCGCGCACGGCGGGGCCGTAGGCCTCGACGGCAGCGACAAAGTCGCAGCGGCGGGCGAGCGGCAGGGTAAAGGTGCCGGCACCGCAGTACAGGTCCACGGCAAGCTCGTCTTCCTGCGGGTCGAGCGCTTCCATAACAAGATCGATCAAAATCTCGGCACCCTTGGTGTTGACCTGGAAAAAAGACGGGGCAGACAAGCGCATCTGACCCTCGGCGATATTCTCGGTCCATGAGCCCTCTCCGGCGAGCATTTCGACCTTGGAGACACGGCGGGCCTTCTTTTCGCCCTTGCTCATCACGCGCACGATGCTCGTGGGATGAGCGGCGTCTGCCAGCACGCGGGAGACCTGCAAGCGCGGGAAGGAGCCCGTAGGCGTCCAGAGAGCGACCTCGAGCGCCTTGGTGCGGCGCGAGGCGCGAATGCCCACGCGTTCGAGGCCCAGGTCGTGGCTGCCGCTCAGATAGTTGAGCGCGCCGACGACCGATTTGAGCGCCTTCGGGAAGCGCTTATCGAACAGCGGGCACGTATCGACGGTCACGATTTTGCTGGGGTCGACACCGTGCATGCCAAGGCGCACGCGACCGTTGACGACGGTCGGTTCGAGCTCGATTTTATTGCGGTAGCCCCAGTCGTCCTTGGTGTGGCAGATGGGCTGTAGCAACTCATCGACCTGCTCAGGAGCGAACTTGCCGATGCGCTCGAGCGTGGAGCGCAGGTTTTGCTCCTTGGCGGCGAGCTGTGCCGTGCGTGAGAGATTGCCCCACGAGCAGCCGCCGCAGATGCCCACGAAGGGGCAGGGAGGCTGAATGCGATCGGGGCTTGGCTCCAGAATCTCGGTGGTGCGGGCACGCATGAACGACTTGCCGTCCTGTACGACCTCGGCCTCGACGGTGTCGCCTGCCACGGCGCCCTGCACAAAGACGGCCTTGCCGTTGTCGGCGTGCGCCAGCCCGTCGGCGCCGTAGGTCATCGATTCTATAGTGAGCTTCATATTCCTGCCTGTCATTCGCATTGTTGTTCGCACCATGGTAGCAGGGAAAAGCGCCCCGCATCCGAGGCTTTCCTCAAATGCGGGGCGCTTCTACAAACTGCTTCTACAAACGACTATTTCGTCTTGCCGGTAATGAGCGTCTTAAGACCCAGGCCGATCAGGCCCAGGCCTATGCGCACGCGACCGGGGCGATGGCGCTCGATGGCCTTGGTCTTGCCGGCGGGCTTATCGCGACGGGTGCTCGTCTCGGATACGGGCTTGGTGACCTGCGGCTCGGGCTGAGGTGCAGGTGCAGGCTCGGGCTCAATGACAGTCGCCTGGACCTCTTGGACCTTGGGTGCTACTGGCTGCGGCTCGGCCTCGGAGGCAGGTTCCGCCTCAATGACGGGCTCGGGCGCGGCCTCGGCGTTGCGATAGGCACGCTCCAGCAGGGCTTCCTGTGAGTTGAAGGGTTTCTCACCCTCTGCACGCTCCACGGGGACCCAGGTGCCGTCGCTCGTGAGGCTGCGGGCCTTCACGTTGTCGCGCAGCTGCATGCCCATGTACTCGTGCACTAGGGCGCGGCAGGTGGGGTCGAGCACGGGGAAGGCAATCTCCACGCGGTGCTCGGTGTTGCGCGTCATCATGTCTGCCGAGCTCAGGTAAATCATGTCCGAGTCCACGCCGAAAGCATAGACGCGCGCGTGCTCCAAAAAGCGTCCGACGATGGAGCGGACATGCACGTTCTCGGTCTTGCCCGGAACACCGGGCTTGAGGCACGAGATGCCGCGGATGATCATGTCTACGCGCACGCCGGCACACGATGCCTCGGCGATCTTGTCGATGACCTCGCGGTCGGTCAGCGAGTTGAGCTTAAAGAACACGCGGGCGGGCTCGCCGGCAAGGGCGCGCTGAATCTCGCGGTCAAGCCCGCGCATGATGAGCGGTTTCAGTCCGACGGGCGCCACACCCAGGAAGCGGTAGTCGCCGCGCAGGTTGCCCAGCGACAGATTGCGGAAGAACAGGTTGGCGTCTTCACCGATGCCGGGATGGGCTGTCATGAGCATAAAGTCGCTGTAGAGTTTGGCCGTCTTCTCGTTAAAGTTGCCGGTGCCCAAAAGCGTGAGGCGGGTGAGCGCCATGCCCTCGCGATAGGTGAGCTGGCAGATCTTTGAGTGGCATTTAAAGCCCTCGGAACCATAGATGACGGTGCAGCCTGCCTCTTCCAGACGCTCGGCCCACTCGATGTTGTTCTGCTCGTCAAAGCGGGCACGAAGTTCCATGAGCACCGTGACCTCTTTGCCGTTCTCGGCAGCATCGATCAGCGACTCGCACAGGCGGCTCTGCTTGGCCACGCGGTAGAGCGTGATGCGCAGCGAGATGCACTCGGGGTCGTAGGCGGCCTCGTGCACCAGATCCAGGAAGGGGTTCATGGCCTCGTAGGGATAAAAGAGCAGCTTGTCGTGCTGCAGCACCTGCTCGCGGATGGAGCGGGTCATGTCGATGGTGGGATTGGGCTGCGGCCTAAACGGCGTAAAGAGCAGCTCGTTGCGCAGGTGCTCGGGAATCTTGCCCTCAATGCCAAAGACGTAGCCCAGGTTGAGCGGGATATCGCAGGTAAAGACCGAGCGACGCGAAAGCTCGAGCGCCTTGCGGATAGTCTTGAGCGTCGCCTTCTCGAGCGATCCCGAGACCGCGAGCACTACCGGCTGCAGGCGCAGGCGCTTCTTGAGAATGCGCTTCATGTGCTGGCGGTAGTCCTCTTCCTCCTCGACGCCCTCGCCGTCCGGATCGATGTCAGCGTTGCGGGTGACGCGGATCAGCGCACGATCCAGCGGCTTATAGGAGCCAAAGCAGCTGTCCAGGCAGGCGAGGATGACGTCCTCGAGCAAGATGTAGGAGTAGGTGCCGGTGGGCGAGGGGATCTCGACCACGCGGTTCATCGAGGCGGGAATCTCGATAAGGCCCAGCAGGCTCTCCTCGTCGGTGGCGCCGTCCAGACCACAGGCCAGATAGAGCGCGCCATTGCGCAGGTTGGGGAAGGGGTGGCGAGGATCGATGACCAGCGGCGAGATGACCGGTGACACGTAGGCCTGGAAGTAGCGGGTTACAAAGGTGCGCTCCTCGGGCGTAAGCGAATCGATGCGGGCGCGGTGAACGCCCAAGGTGTCGAGCTTGCCCTCGATGCTCTTAAAGATGGACTCCCAACGGGTAAGGAGCCCGGGCATTTCGGCCATGACAGCATCGACCTGTTCGGAGGCGGTCATATTGCTCTTGTTGTCGACAGGTTGTTTTTTGAGCTCCGCCAGATCGGACAGGCCGCCCACGCGCACCATAAGGAACTCGTCGAGGTTGGACTCGAAAATCGACACGAACTTTAGACGCTCGAACAGCGGAACGGTTTCGTCGAAGGCTTCGTCGAGCACGCGGTTGTCAAAGCGTAGCCAGCTGAGCTCTCGGTTTTGCGTGTACGAGAAGTCGCGCGGCGGTTTGCTCAGCTTTGCGGCGGCTTGCTTTTTTTCGATTTTGCTCGGCATATGCATCTGTCCGTTCAGTCCCCGTAGGGGACGGTAGCCTAACTCTAATTCACTATTGTCTCAATTTAGTCGACCGCTGGCACGGACGTATCGCGCGAACGGTATCTTTACCTACTTCTTACGCTGACAAGTCATAGGACTGACGCCCTGCTCGTCTGCAAGCGGTCTATATCCTCACTCAACTGGTACGTAAGTGTGAATAAGAATGATAGATAGCTGAATATCATTGAATGCAGGCGGAAACGTGAACAAACATCATTTATATACATAAAACCGATTAAGCTATGCAATTCTGAATCAAAAGTTTAGAGACGCAATCGCAAATGGTTTTTAGGAAAAAAGAGCGTTTACCTTAGAAAAGTTACTTTAGAACGCCGAAGTACATCATGGGGGAATCACATGCGATATACCGTTCATCGCACTTTGTTGACCGTTCGGGGGCGAGGTGGAATTGCGGGTGGAATTTGGATATAACTAGAGCTGTCAGCAAGCAGCGCCCGTTACGGAAGGGCGCTGAGAGATTCGGCCGAAAGGCCCGAAAGAAAGGTAGGAGGCCATGACGAAAGGTCTGCACGTGCCTTCCGAGATCGGCAAGCTCAGGAAGGTCTGCCTGCACCGTCCCGGCGACGAGCTCCTCAACCTGCCGCCCGACGAGCTCGAGCGACTCCTGTTCGACGACGTCCCGTTCCTGGAGGTCGCGCAGCAGGAGCACGACACCTTCGCCCAGATCCTGAGGGACCAGGGCGTGGAGGTCCTCTATCTCGAGAACCTCGTCGCCGAGGTGTTCGACCAGGTCCCCGGCGCCCGCGCCGAGTTCACCGACCAGTACATCGCCGAGGCCGGCATCCGCGGCCAGCACATGCCGCAGATCGTCCGCGAGAAGCTGGACTCCATCGAGGACAACCTCGAGTTCGTCAAGAAGACCATGGCCGGCATGACCAAGTCCGAGATCGACATGCCCCTCACGGCGTCCACGACCCTCGACTCCCTGGTCAACTCCGAGTCCGAGTCCGACCTGATCATCGACCCGATGCCCAACCTCTACTTCACCCGCGACCCGTTCGCGGTCGTCGGCGAGGGCGTCAACCTCAACCGCATGTACTCGGTCACCCGCAACCGCGAGACCCTGTACGGCAAGTACGTCTTCAAGTACCACCCCGACTACAAGGACGTCTCGCTGTACTTCCGCCGCGACTGCCAGTTCCACACCGAGGGCGGCGACGTGCTGAACATCAACGAGAAGACCCTCGCCGTCGGCATCTCCCAGCGCACCCAGGCCGCCGCGATCGACGTCATGGCCCAGAACATCTTCTGGAACTCCGACTCCAAGGTCGAGCGCATCCTGGCCTTCGACATCCCGGTCTCGCGCGCCTTCATGCACCTCGACACGGTCTTCACCCAGATCGACGTCGATAAGTTCACGATCCACCCCGCCATCATGGGCACCCTGCGCGTCTACGAGCTGACCGCCGGCAAGAACCCGGGCGACGTGAACATCCGCCTGATCGAGGACACCCTCGAGCACGTCCTGGAGGACGCCACCGGCGTCGACCAGGTCAAGCTGATCCCCTGCGGCGGCGGCGACCCGATCGCGGCCTCCCGCGAGCAGTGGAACGACGGCTCCAACACCCTGTGCGTCGAGCCCGGCAAGATCTGCGTCTACGCCCGCAACACCGTCACCAACGACGTGCTGTACAAGGAGGGCCTGGACCTTCTCGTCGTGCCCTCCGCCGAGCTCTCCCGCGGCCGCGGCGGCCCGCGCTGCATGAGCATGCCCTTCTGGCGCGAGGACCTCTAAGGTCTTCAAGGACTCGTACGGGTCATAATACATACATCTAGCTGCCATTAGATGTCTCCCATTGGGACGGTGCGGGTTTTCGCGCCGCCCCAATCTTGTATGAGGAACGTCAACACGGTTGGATGACTGCTTTTGTAAGGAGCTTGGCCATGGACATCAAGACGATTGGCGTTGAGGAATGGCTCAACGTTTGGGAGAAGAGCGCCACGTGGGACATCGCCTAGTCGACGATCTCGTCGCTCACCATGGGCGAGCTGCGCGCGCTCGATGAACAGGACGGCGCCACGTTCTACGAGCGTTTGGACCGCGAGAAGATGAACTACGGCTGGATCGAGGGCTCGCCGGAGTTTAAGGCCGAGGTTGCCAAGCTGTATCGTCGCGAGGTCAATCCCGATCACATTCTGCAGACCAATGGCTGCACGGGCGCTAACCTCAACGCCATCATGGCTGTGGTCGAGCCCGGCGACCATGTTATCGCTGAGTGGCCCACCTACGCGCCGCTCTACGAGATTCCGCGCACGCTGGGCGCCGAGGTCGAGTATTGGGGGCTTCGCGAGGAACTCGGCTGGAAGCCCGATATCGAACAGCTCAAGCGCCTGGTTCGCCCCACCACCAAGCTCATCTGCATCAACAACGCATCGAACCCCATCGGTACGGTGCTCGATGCCGATATGCTCGGCCAGATTGCCGAGATCGCCCGTTCGGTGGGCGCCTACGTGCTGTGCGACGAGGTGTACCTGCCGCTTGAGAACACCGAGGCCTTTATGTCGATGGCTGACGTGTACGAGAATGCCATTGTCACCAACTCGTTGTCGAAGACCTATTCGACGCCTGCGGCCCGCGTGGGCTGGGTCGTGGCAGACGAAGAGGTGTCCAACCGCATCCGTACCTATCGCGATTACACCATGATCTGCGGCGGCGTGTTCAACGATGCCCTGGCGACCTATGTGCTTGAGCACAAGGATAAGATTCTCGAGCGCAATCGCAAGATCGTGTTTGGCAACCGCGATATCGCGCAGGCTTGGATCGATACGCAGCATCGCGTTTCCTGGACGGCCCCGCAGGGCGTGTCCACCTCGTTTATCCAGCTGGATATTCCCGAGGATGACGAGGAGTTCTGCAGGCGCCTGCTGTCCGAGAGGGGAGTGCTGCTGGTCCCCGGTAGCCGTTTTGAGCTTCCCTGCGGCGCACGCCTGGGCTACTGCGCGAGCGAGGACGTTCTGCGCGAGGGCCTGATGCTTTTGAGCGAGGCACTGGCGGAGTTTGATCGCTAGGATTCCGATGATCTTCGAGGGCCTTATCTAAATTGGCCGAAGATAATCGAAAACGGACCCGTTTCCCTAGGGGAAGCGGGTCCGTTTTTCTATACCGAGAAGTCAAGTTGTTACAAATGGGGCCGTAAAGCGAGGCGGTATCCGCTGGGCCTTATACTGAGTTTCCGGTGAACGGTATCAAGCGTCTGGTAAACGGTAATTTATTTATCAGAAATGAATAGGACAAACTTTTTTCTGAATAAAATTGAAAATGGTTGAGACGCGGTGTGAACCGCTAATTCTATTCATAGCTTTAGTGGTAATATGCAATTTGAGGATGGTTTAACAAAGTTTAGTTCCATTTGATTTTAGGATTAAAACGCGTTTAAGCACGTAAATACGCTTTATTAAGATGAAGTGTGCCATGCGTGAAGTATATGTGTATGCCGTTCACCCCCTATAAAAAACCGTTCGGGGGCAAGGTGGAAGTATGAGCTGATTTTGGATATAAATATGTCGTCAGCAATAACGCCTCACACGGAGGGGCGCTAACGAATCGGCCCTGACAAGGGCCCGAAAGAAAGGTAGGAGGCCATGACGAAAGGTCTGCACGTGCCTTCCGAGATCGGCAAGCTCAGGAAGGTCTGCCTGCACCGTCCCGGCGACGAGCTCCTCAACCTGCCGCCCGACGAGCTCGAGCGACTCCTGTTCGACGACGTCCCGTTCCTGGAGGTCGCGCAGCAGGAGCACGACACCTTCGCCCAGATCCTGAGGGACCAGGGCGTGGAGGTCCTCTATCTCGAGAACCTCGTCGCCGAGGTGTTCGACCAGGTCCCCGGCGCCCGCGCCGAGTTCACCGACCAGTACATCGCCGAGGCCGGCATCCGCGGCCAGCACATGCCGCAGATCGTCCGCGAGAAGCTGGACTCCATCGAGGACAACCTCGAGTTCGTCAAGAAGACCATGGCCGGCATGACCAAGTCCGAGATCGACATGCCCCTCACGGCGTCCACGACCCTCGACTCCCTGGTCAACTCCGAGTCCGAGTCCGACCTGATCATCGACCCGATGCCCAACCTCTACTTCACCCGCGACCCGTTCGCGGTCGTCGGCGAGGGCGTCAACCTCAACCGCATGTACTCGGTCACCCGCAACCGCGAGACCCTGTACGGCAAGTACGTCTTCAAGTACCACCCCGACTACAAGGACGTCTCGCTGTACTTCCGCCGCGACTGCCAGTTCCACACCGAGGGCGGCGACGTGCTGAACATCAACGAGAAGACCCTCGCCGTCGGCATCTCCCAGCGCACCCAGGCCGCCGCGATCGACGTCATGGCCCAGAACATCTTCTGGAACTCCGACTCCAAGGTCGAGCGCATCCTGGCCTTCGACATCCCGGTCTCGCGCGCCTTCATGCACCTCGACACGGTCTTCACCCAGATCGACGTCGATAAGTTCACGATCCACCCCGCCATCATGGGCACCCTGCGCGTCTACGAGCTGACCGCCGGCAAGAACCCGGGCGACGTGAACATCCGCCTGATCGAGGACACCCTCGAGCACGTCCTGGAGGACGCCACCGGCGTCGACCAGGTCAAGCTGATCCCCTGCGGCGGCGGCGACCCGATCGCGGCCTCCCGCGAGCAGTGGAACGACGGCTCCAACACCCTGTGCGTCGAGCCCGGCAAGATCTGCGTCTACGCCCGCAACACCGTCACCAACGACGTGCTGTACAAGGAGGGCCTGGACCTTCTCGTCGTGCCCTCCGCCGAGCTCTCCCGCGGCCGCGGCGGCCCGCGCTGCATGAGCATGCCCTTCTGGCGCGAGGACCTCTAAGTCTTTCCGTTTCCGGTGCGGTCCCCCTACAACCGCACCGGCTTCGCCCGTTAAACGGGCAACACTAATACTTACGTAATTCATTTCTTCGAAAGGAATCAAACCATGGGTGTTAACCTCTCCGGCCGTAGCTTCCTCAAGCTTCTCGACCTCACCACCGAGGAGATCGAGTACCTGCTCAAGCTCTCCAAGAACTTCAAGGATATGAAGCGCGCTGGCGTTCCGCACCGCTATCTCGAGGGCAAGAATATCGTTCTGCTCTTCCAGAAGACCTCCACTCGTACCCGCTGCGCCTTCGAGGTCGGCGGCATGGATCTGGGCATGGGCGTCACCTACCTCGATCCGGGTTCGTCGCAGATGGGCAAGAAGGAGTCCATCGAGGACACCGCCCGCGTTCTCGGCCGCATGTATGACGGTATCGAGTTCCGTGGCTTTGCCCAGGACGACGTCGAGGAGCTCGCTGCTAAGTCCGGCGTGCCCGTGTGGAACGGCCTGACCACCGAGTGGCATCCCACCCAGATGCTCGCCGATATCCTGACCGTCCAGGAGAACTTCAACTACGACATCAAGGGCAAGACCCTCGTCTTCATGGGCGACTGCAAGAACAACGTCGCTCGCTCCCTCATGGTTGTCTGCTCCAAGCTCGGCATGAACTTCGTGGCCTGCGGCCCCGAGGAGTGCATGCCCGCCGACGACGTCATCGAGGCCTGCAAGCCCATCGCCGAGGCCAACGGCTGCACCATCAAGCTGACCACCGACGTCAAGGACGGCGTCACCGGTGCCGACGTTATCTACACCGACGTGTGGGTCTCCATGGGCGAGCCCGACGAGGTCTGGGCCGAGCGCATCGCTCAGCTCACCCCGTATCGTGTTACCTCCGAGGTCATGGCTATGGCCAACCCGGGCGCCATCTTCCTGCACTGCCTGCCCAGCTTCCACGACACCAACACCACCATTGGCGCCGAGAAGTGCGAGCAGTTCGGCATCACCGAGCAGGAGGTCACCGACGAGGTCTTCGAGAGCCCCGCTTCCAAGGTCTTCGATGAGGCCGAGAACCGCATGCACACCATCAAGGCTGTCATGTACGCCACGCTCAAGTAAGAGCATCTAGCATCTCGCTCGGGGTGTATTGCTGCTCACCCCGAGCGGTTTTGTCTGGTAATTATCTCGCGTCGGGCGGTGGGCACGGCACGGAAGATCCGCTTCGCGCGAGACAGTTAAATGATTTATGAAGGGGGGATGAGAACCATGACTGAGACCGCTAAGAAAAAGCGCGGTATGCCTTCATCGTTCACCATTCTTCTTGCTCTGCTGGCAATTGTTGCAGTAATTACCGTTATCGTCTCCGGCACGTCCGGCGGCGCGGTTACCGCAGCCCGCCTGAGCGATTTCTGCACCGCCCCGATTAAGGGCTTCGCTGACGCTCTGCCCGTCTGCCTCTTCGTTATGATTCTGGGCGGCTTCCTTGGCATGATGACCGAGACCGGCGCTCTGGACAACGGCATTGCCGTCCTGGTGCAGAAGCTTAAGGGCAACGAGATCATGCTCGTTCCCGTGCTGATGCTCATCTTCTCCCTCGGTGGTACCACCTATGGTATGTGCGAGGAGACCGTTCCCTTCTACGCCCTGCTCGCCGCTACCATGATGGCCGCTGGCTTCGACCCCATGGTCGGCGCCGCTACCGTCCTGCTCGGCGCTGGCTGCGGCTGCCTGGGCTCCACGGTTAACCCGTTCGCCGTCGGCGCTGCCGTCGACGCTCTGACCGGCGTTGGCATTGAGGTCAACCAGTCCATCATCATCGGCCTCGGTGCCGTCCTGTGGATTGTCACTACCGCTATGTCCATCGTCTTCGTGATGAACTATGCCAAGAAGGTCAAGGCTGACAAGGGTTCTACCATCCTGTCGATGCAGGAGCTCAAGGACGCCGAAGAAGCTCACGGCAAGGCTGCTTCCGAGGTCCACAAGGAGGTCAAGCTCACCGGTCGTCAGAAGGGTGTTCTGATCGCCTTCGCCTTCACCTTCGTCGTCATGATCGTCGGCTTCATCCCGCTGGCCGACCTCAACGAGGGCGTCGCCAACTTCTTCGACGCTGGCGCTGTCTACGACGCCGACGGTAACGCCGTCGTCCAGGGCTGGTCTGCCCTGATCACCGGCCTGCCCATTGGCCAGTGGTACTTCGACGAGGCTTCCACCTGGTTCTTCCTCATGGCCGTCCTGATCGGTATCATCGGTGGCCTGTCCGAGAAGCAGATCGTTAACACCTTCATCACCGGCGCTGCCGACATGATGTCCGTTGTTCTCGTCATCGCCCTCGCTCGTGGTATCTCCGTCCTCATGGCTAACACCGGCCTCGACGTCTTCGTTCTCGACGCTGCCGCAAATGCCCTGGCTGGCCTGTCCGGCGTGATCTTCGCTCCCATGAGCTTCCTGGTCTACTTCGGCCTGTCCTTCCTGATCCCCTCGACCTCCGGTATGGCCACCGTCTCCATGCCCATCATGGGACCGCTGGCTGTTAAGCTCGGCTTCTCGCCCGAGGTCATGGTCATGATCTTCTCCGCCGCCATCGGTGTCGTGAACCTGTTCACCCCGACCTCCGGCGCCATCATGGGCGGTCTCGCCCTGGCCAAGATCGAGTGGACGACCTGGCTCAAGTTTGCCCTTAAGCTCATCGTCGCTCTCTCCGTCGTCTGCGCCGTCATCCTGACCGTCGCCTGCGTGCTGCTCTAAGTACCCAACGGGTGCCCCACGGAAACCTTGACGATCCTGTAGAGGATCACCTGGTCATCGTCTGTCCGGTGGGGTAAACCCACCGGTAGACTCCTACCTTTAGCCCCCTTCCGTTCCGTGCGCGGGAGGGGGCGCTCTTGTGTTCCGGCGTTTTACCAAACGCCGGAACCACTCGACGCTGCAAGCCCGCCAGAGCGGCAATCTGACGTTCAATCGTCGGGCATGGCCAAAAGGCCTATGCCCTCCTCTTTCACGTCACCTTGCTCGCTCTGGCGGGCTTTCGCTGACTTTTGCTCCACCTGCGGCGCTGCCATTGTTGGTGTTATGGGGCGGTGCAATGGGGTCAGGTTAGTTTGCACCAAATATGTCCGACAAGAGGTTTGACGGATGTTTGGTTGGTGCCTGTTGATGGTCTGGGTATCGGGGAGGGCGGGCTCCGTTATAATCGCCTAAGACATTAAATGGAAACGGGACGGGAGCCATACATGCGCCAGGGTTTCGACAACGCGAAGTATATCGAGCTGCAGGCTGCTCACATTAAGGAGCGCATCTCGCAGTTTGGCGGTAAGCTCTATTTGGAGTTTGGCGGTAAGCTATTCGATGACTATCATGCGAGCCGCGTGCTACCGGGTTTTGAACCGGACAGCAAGTTCCGCATGCTCAAGAGCATCGCCGACGATGTCGAGGTTATCATCGCGATCAACGCGAACCACATCGAGAAAAACAAGGCTCGTGGTGACCTGGGCATTACCTATGACGAGGATGTGCTGCGCCTGGTTGACCTGTTCCGCGGCAACGGCTTTGCCATCGCGGCTGTGGTCATCACCCAGTACGCTGGCCAGCCTGCTGCTGATGTGTTCCGCAACCGCCTGAACGCGCTCGGTATTCCCGCCAAGCTGCACTATCCCATCGAGGGGTATCCGCACGATGTCGATCTGATCGTGTCCGACGATGGCTACGGCAAGAACGAGTTTGTCGAGACCACGCGTCCGCTCGTCGTGGTCACCGCTCCCGGCCCCGGCTCAGGCAAGCTCGCCACTTGCCTCTCGCAGCTCTATCACGAGCACAAGCACGGCACCGCCGCCGGCTACGCCAAGTTTGAGACATTCCCGGTCTGGAATCTGCCCCTCACGCATCCGGTCAACATCGCCTATGAGGCAGCAACGGCCGATCTCGACGATGCCAATATCATCGACTCCTTCCACTTGGAGGCCTACAACAAGACCACGGTCAACTACAACCGCGACGTCGAGGCCTTCCCGGTGGTCCGTGCTCTGATGGAAAAGATCCTGGGCAAGAGCCCCTACCAGAGCCCTACGGACATGGGCGTCAATATGGTCGGCTTTGCCATCACCGATGACGATGCCTGCCGCGACGCTTCCAAGATGGAGATCGTCCGCCGCTACTTTACCGCGGTCGAAAATGTGCGCCGTACCGGCGTGGGCGATGAGCAAGTCGACCGTCTCAAGATTATTATGAAGAAAGCCGGCATCGATAAGAACTACTCACCGGCGCGCTCGGCGGCCCTCACCAGGGAGCAGCTGACGGGTGGTCCCGTGGGTGCCATGGTCATGCCCGATGGCTCCGTGGTGACCGGTAAGACCTCCACGCGCCTGGGCGCCGCAAGTTCGCTCATTATGAACGCCCTCAAGCATGTCTCGGGCGTCGACCTTGAGCTCGAGGTCATTAGCGATGAGGCGATCGAGCCCATCAGCAAGCTCAAGACGCATTTCCTGGGCAGCAAAAACCCGCGCCTCCACACCGACGAGACGCTTATGGCGCTGTCGATCACCTCGGCCACGAGTGAGACGGCCGCTCGCGTCCTTTCGGGCCTGGAGCAGCTGCGCGGTTGCGATGCCTTCTTTAGCGTGATTATCTCGCCGACGGACGAGACGGTACTGCGCAAACTGGGTATCAACGTGTGCTGCGAGCCCAAGTTTGAGCGCCGCGGTTTCTTCCATCGCTAAGTTTGAAGCACCGCGGTAATTGCATTGCATTTTGGCCGTATCGGGTTAGCGCCCGGTACGGCTTTTTGATCAATAAAGCGCCTATTTCGGCGAAAAATAGCTGTTTACCTGCCTAGAAACAATTTGAGCGGTATACAATAATCGTAACTGTTTCATCCTTAGCGGGATGCCGCATGATGGATATTACCTGCCATCGTGAGGTGTGTCGGTCGCGCACGGCGCGTTAGATGCTCGTGCTCGGTTTGAGGAGGCTGCTATGGCGGGCAAGGGTCGTGCGAGTGTCAACGATATGAAGCGTGTCGAGGTGCTGGTGTTGATGGAGATCGACCGGCAAACCGAAGACAATGGCGGGCCGTATGGTTTCTCGCGCAAAACGCTTGCCGAGCGCGTGGGGGTTTCGCCGTATCGTGCCCGCGCCGCAATCGATCGCTTGGATTCCGAAGGCATGATTGATGTCGTCTCGCGTTATAGCGACGACGGCGGTCAGCTTGCAAATGGCATTTGCCTCACCGAACGTGGCGAGTGGTATCTTGAGGGCGTCCGTACCGGCATGCTCGTTCAAGAAATGCTTGAGGACGAGGTTGCTGATCGATAGCAGCATGTAACCCTTGCCATAGCGACGCCGCCTGGGAAACCGGGCGGCGTTTTGTTTCAAGATTGAGAAATGCAATCGCACGCGAGAAAAATTGCGAACGGTCCGCGGCGCGAGTATTACAATGAAGACCCGTAAGATGTGGATAAACAACTTCTACGGGAAGCGCAGGTAACTCAATATGACCAAGCATGTGTTCGTAACCGGTGGCGTGGTTTCGTCTTTGGGCAAGGGTATCACCGCGGCCTCGCTGGGCCGTCTGCTCAAGTCGCGTGGCTACAAAGTAACGATGCAGAAGGCCGATCCGTATCTGAACGTCGACCCCGGTACCATGAGCCCCTTCCAGCATGGTGAGGTCTTCGTTACCGAGGATGGTTACGAGTCCGACCTGGACCTGGGTCATTACGAGCGCTTTATTGATGAGAACCTGACCCGCGATTCCAACTTTACGACCGGCGCCATCTATAAGAGCTTGATCGCCCGCGAGCGTCGCGGCGACTTTTTGGGCGGTACCGTGCAGGTGATTCCTCACGTCACCAATGCCATTAAGGACAAGTTCCGCCGCATCGAGGAGCAGACCGGCTCCGATGTAGTCATCACCGAGCTGGGCGGCACGATCGGCGACATCGAGTCCCAACCGTTTGTCGAGGCCATCCGTCAGTACCGCAAGGAGGCCGGCCCCGAGAACGTCTGCTACATCCACGTGTCGCTCGTTCCCTATATCGCCGCCGCCCACGAGGTCAAGACCAAGCCCACGCAGCATTCCGTCAAGGAGCTCCGCAGCTTTGGCATCCAGCCCGATATCATCGTGCTGCGCTCCGACCACCATATCGATGACGCTATCCGCGGAAAGATCGCAAGCTTCTGCGACGTCGACACCGATTGTGTCTTTACCAACGAGGACTGCGCGAGCATTTACGATGTTCCGCAGCTGCTTGCCGAGCAGGATTTTGACCTGCGCATTTGCGAGCGCCTGGGTCTGGACCCGCGTGAGCGCGACATGAGCGAGTGGAACGAGTTCCTGCGCAAACAGAACCACGCCAACAATCACGCCGACAAGGTGAAGATCGCCGTCGTGGGCAAGTACACGCAGCTGCCCGATGCGTACCTGTCGGTTATCGAGGCCCTGCACCATGCGGGCGTCTTCTACGATCGCCATGTGGACGTCCAGCTGGTCGACGGCGAGAGCCTCGACGAGCAGAATGTCTCCGAGGTTCTGGGCGACGCCTCGGGCATCCTGGTCCCCGGCGGCTTTGGCAAGCGCGCCCTGGAGGGCAAGATCCTCGCGGCCGAGTTTGCCCGTGAGCACAAGATTCCGTATCTGGGCATTTGCCTGGGTATGCAGGTGGCCGTGTGCGAGTTCGCCCGCAACGTCGTCGGCCTTGCCGGCGCCAGCTCCTCCGAGTTCGATCCGGATGGCCCGTATAGCGTCATCGATCTGATGAGCTCGCAGGAGGACGTGACCGAGAAGGGCGGCACCATGCGCCTGGGCGCCTATCCGTGCAAGCTCGCCGCCGATACCCTCGCTCGCGAGGCATATGGCGAGGAACTCGTCTACGAGCGTCACCGTCATCGCTTTGAGTTCAACAACGCCTTCCGTGACCAGCTCGAGGACGCCGGCTTGGTTATCTCGGGCCTGTCGCCCGACGAGCGCCTGGTCGAGATGGTCGAGCTGCCGCGCGACGTGCATCCGTGGTATGTGGCAACCCAGGCTCATCCCGAGTTCAAGAGCCGCCCGACCAACCCGCAGCCGCTGTTCCGCGAGTTCGTGCGCGCTTCGATCGGCCAGCACGAGGGTGTCGACCGTCTGCAGGTGACGCCCATGAACCTTGCTACGGACTAAGGGTGCCGGCGAATAAGGAACATACCGAAGCTACTCCCTCGTCGCTCGCCGTGGCGGCGGGGGAGTATCTCGATTACCTCGCGGTCGAGCGGGGTTTGGCGCGCAACACGATTGCGGCCTATCGTCGTGACCTGACGACGTACTGCGCCTATCTGGAGCGGGCGGGTATTGTGTCTTTTGAAGAGGTGACCCGTCAGGTCGTGGAGGGCTTTGTTGCCGACCGTCGCGATGGAGGCTATTCCGATGCCTCGGTGGAGCGTGCGCTTGCGGCCGTGAAGGGCCTGCATGCCTTCTTGGTGCGCGATGGGGCTGTGGCCCAAAATCCAACGGCGGCGTTGCGCCTGCCTAAAAAGGCTGAGCGTTTGCCGGAGTATCTATCGGTGGAGGATGTCTCGGCGCTGCTCGATCAAGACTTTCCCGAGGGCGAGATGGGCTTGCGCGACCATGCCATCTTGGAAGTGCTCTACGGATGCGGTTTACGTGTGAGCGAGTTGGTGGGGCTCGATGTGAGCGATATCCATATTGACGATGGCTTTGTACTCGTTCGCGGTAAGGGCTCAAAGGAACGCCTGTCCCCGCTGGTGGGAAGCGCGGCGCGAGCTCTGACGCTCTATGTAACTGAGGGGCGTTCCCGCTTGGCGGCCCATGCCCGCGGAACCGAGACCTCGGCGGTCTTTTTAAATAAGAACGGCCGCCGTCTGTCACGCCAGGGCATTCATGCCATCTGTGAGCGCTATGGGCGCCAGGTGGGGCTGGTGGGACTCCATCCCCATACGCTGCGTCACTCCTTTGCCACCCATACGCTTGCGGGCGGCGCAGACCTCCGTGTGCTACAGGAGATCTTGGGACATGCCGATATATCGACCACGCAGGTCTACACGCATGTCGATCGTACGCAACTGACCGAGATCTATCTGGCGGCGCACCCGCTGGCGCATCGTTAACTCATCGCTGAACTGCAAATTTATAGGTATTTGGGGACGGGCCCCAGATTGCCACGGCGTGCTTTTGCGCGCGCATGGGCAATCTGGGGCCCGTCCCATTTTTCGCCACTTGGCATCGCGGTGGTGGGCCGCACGTGCCTTGGGTGGGGGAGTTTGGGGGCGATGTGAACGGCATATAAAGGGACGTAAAAATCGCCTCAAGGTCAACTTGAAGGTTGAGGTTGAAAGGCGGGGTGCTACAGGTGGCATCCCGCCTTTGCTCTAAACACAACATATTGTGTTTTCGAACATATGCTCGGGGGTGTTTTGCAACATATAGGGGGTGGAGTGGTGGGGTGGGGCGGGGGAAGGGGTGGGGAAAGGTGTTGAAAAATGGGGTGGTTCCCCATATTATTAATGACGTCGACAGGCGGGGTGGTTCCCCGCGTACGTGCCATCTGAGTAACCGAGGGGAGGGCGCACATGGGAATGACTGGTGCATACGAGCGCAATCTCGATGCAAAAGGTCGTCTGTCCCTGCCTGCACCCCTTCGCGAGGAGCTTGGAGAGCACGTTCGCGTGTTCAAAGCCCTGGATGTCGATGCTCTGTACGTGTTCTCTGCCGAGGCCTTCGATAAGTGGGTCGAAGGACTCTTCGCGGGTCGTGAGGGCCACGAGGGTTTTAACCCGCGTGACATTAACGACCAGAAGCTCATGAGGGCGATCAACAAGCGCACCACGTCGATGGACGTGGACAGCGCCGGTCGTATCGGTCTTTCCGAGTCTCTCCGCAAGCAGGCGAACCTCGACCGCGAGGTCACGGTTGTGGGCAACTACGACCACCTTGAGGTTTGGGATCGCGCCGCGGCCGATGAGGACGATGACGATGAGGCCCTGCTGGACCTCTTCTTCTCGTAAGGGCAAGGCACGGGTAACGGATGGAGCGTGGGATCTTGACACAAGAATATCGGCATGAACCTGTCATGCTCGGCGAAGTGCTTGAGTCGCTGCGGCTAAAGAGCGGCTCCGTTGTCTGCGATTGCACCCTTGGCGGTGCCGGCCATTCGGTAAAGATGGCCGCGCAGGTGGGGGAGACGGGCCTTTTGCTCGGCGTCGATCAGGACGACATGGCCCTCGAGGCCGCTGGCGCCCGTCTGGACCGCGAGGTTCCCGGCGTTCCGCACCAGCTGCTGAAGGGCAACTTCGGCGACTTGGACGAGCTACTTTGCTCGGCCGAGGTGCCCGGGGTCGATGGCTTCCTGTTCGATTTGGGCGTTTCGTCGCCGCAACTCGATATCCCTGGCAGGGGCTTTTCGTATAACGAGGACGCCCCATTGGACATGCGGATGGATCCGGGTAATAACACCTTAAACGCAGCTGAGGTCATCAACACCTATAACGAACACGACCTCGCCCGGATTCTACGCGTCTACGGCGAAGAGAAGTTCGCCTCGCAGATCGCGCGCGAGATCGCGCGCCGCCGCGAGCAAGAACCGATCGAAACCACCGGCCAATTTGTCGAGATCATCAAGGCGGGTATCCCGGCTGCCGCTCGTCGGCATGGCGGACACCCGGCCAAGAAAAGTTTCCAGGCCATTCGCATCGAGGTCAATCACGAGCTCGATGTGCTCGAACGAGGGCTTGATGCCGCCACCAGGTGGCTCAACCCGGGCGGACGTATCTGCGTCATCTCGTATCACTCGCTCGAGGACCGTATCGTAAAGAACCACTTTAAGGAGATGAGCCAGGGGTGCACGTGTCCGCCGGAGATTCCGGTGTGCGTGTGCGGCAACGTGCCGATACTCAAGGTCATCACCCGCAAACCCTTGGTTGCCCAGCCTGATGAGGTTGAGCGCAACCCTCGGGCGAGATCAGCCAAAATTCGCGTGGCGCAGCGTCTGTAGGCGCGACCGCGCGATATTGGACCTCCCGCTCGCACCATAAACGAAGCTTAAACACACTACCAACGTACTCGGGATGGGAGGCGGCATATCATGGGCTACAACACTTCAAGCGCAGCACTCGCCTATGATATGAACGCCATGCCCGCCTATCGTGAGACGCCGCAGGCCCCCGTTGCTCCCCGTGAGCAGCGCACGCCGCGCTTTGATGTCTACACGGGCGCGGGCCGTCAGGCAAACCAGGCGGTAAGCCCGGTTTTCATGAGCGTTCTTAAAACGTTTTGCATCATTGCGGTTATCTTCATGACGATTGGCGTCGCCCGCGTGGCGCTCGCCGGCGTTACGGCCCAGGTGCTCAACAGCAACGCCGAGCTTACCAACACGCTCGAAAAAGCGACCGATGAGAGCTCCGACCTGGAGGTCATGCATTCGGTCTATGGCGCCGACACGCGCATTCGCGACCTTGCGGGCGCTTATGGCATGGTGGAGCCCAGCGAGAGCGTTACACTTGACTTTTCGCAGGATGCAGCCGCGGGCGCCAACGCGACCGCGACCGCTCAGTAGCAAGACGGTAGCTGAGTATGACAAATGACTATCGCCGCGGTTCCGATGGGGGCCGCGGTTCTGGACGTCCCTCGTCGCGGGGACGTTCTGGTTATCAAGGAACGGGTCGGCAATCTTACAACGCCGGGCGGTCCCGTGGCAACGACCCGGCGTCGCGACTTCGCGGCTCGGGCGGCCCTCAAGTGCATAACACCAGGTCGCGCAAGAGTTCGTCGACCGAATGGCTCACAGGCACGCCTCTGCCTCGCCGCAAAGCCGTCATGGGATTCATTGGGCTTGGCTTGGGCTTGGGCGTCTTTCGCCTTGCTGACTATCAGGTTGTCGAAGCCGATAAACTGCGCGAGCGTGCCGATGCGCGTCGCCTGCTTGCGCAGACCCTCTATGCCAAACGCGGCACCGTCTACGACCGCAATGGTAACGTGCTGGCGTCGTCGGTCGAATGTCGCAACATCGCCGTGAACCCGCAGCTTGTCGAGGATGTTGACAAGACGGTGTCGGCGCTGGTCAAGGCAACTGGAATCGATAAAAAGACCTGCCGCAAGCTCGTTGAGTCCGATGGAACCTGGGTGTATATCAAGCGCCAGGTGGACGAAGACGATGTTGCGGCGCTGGAGAAGAAGAACCTGCCCGGCGTGCTTTTTGAGCAGGCCATGAAGCGCGTATATCCATACGGCAATCTGGCATCGCAGGTGCTGGGTGTAGTGAATGTAGACAACGACGGCTTGACGGGTCTCGAAAAGCAATACAACAAGCTTCTGACCGGCACGAACGGTTCTCTCGTACGCGAGCGCGCGAGGGACGGCAGCTATATCGCGGGCGGTGCCTATAAAAAGGTGGCTGCGGTCGACGGCGTTGATATCGTGACGACGCTCGACGTCAATATCCAGCGTGCGGCCGAGGATGCCCTGGCAGAGGCAGTTGAGAAGACTAAGGCCAAGAACGGCTCGGCGCTGGTCACCGATCCTACGACAGGCGAGATTTTGGCAGCCTGCTCGTACCCGACCTACGACCAGACCGATCTGGAGAATGCCAAGACCGAGGATATGAATCTGCGCCTGGTCACCGACGCCTACGAGCCCGGCTCGGTCTTTAAGACGCTCGTGGCGGGCGCCGGCTTCGACTTGGGCGTCGTGCGATCGAGTACGTCGTTTGAGGTGCCGGCGAGCATCAAGGTGGGCGACGATACCGTCACCGATGCCGACAAGCGCGACTATGACATGACCATGGATGTGCGCGAGATGATGCGCCGTTCGTCCAACGTGGGCTTTGTCCTAGTGGGGCGCAAGATCGGTGCCGA
Organism: Collinsella aerofaciens; assembly: GCF_040926185.1. GTDB lineage: Bacteria > Actinomycetota > Coriobacteriia > Coriobacteriales > Coriobacteriaceae > Collinsella > Collinsella aerofaciens_BC. Next base: position 118,210 of record NZ_JBCOIQ010000002.1, on the reverse strand, counting down.
CGACTTTGCCGCCTATGTGGACAAGTGGGGCATCGGTCACAGCTCGGGTGTCGATTTTCCGGGAGAGAGCCTGGGTATCGTCAAGAAGCGTGACCAGTATGACGGCGCCACGCTGGGCTCGATGAGCTTTGGACAGGCACTGTCCGTCTCGCCAATTGAGATCGCACGTGCCGTGGGCGGCATCGCCAACGGCGGCGTGATGATGACCCCGCACTTCTATAAGTCCAGCAAAGGCGACGAGAAGGACTGGGGCGAAGGCGAGCGCGCGATTTCTGAGGATGCCGCATCCCGGGTGACATCGTGCATGCAGACGGTCGTGTCCGAGGGAACGGGCGTTGGCGGCGCGGTTGACGGCTATGACGTGGCGGGTAAGACCGGTACGGCCGAACGTGCCGACGAGAACGGCGGCTACCTCAAGGAGAACTACATGTCGTCCTTTATGGGCTTTGCACCGGCACAATCGCCCAAGGTGCTGTGCTATATCACGCTCGACGGAACGCCGAGCGGCTCGGATGCCGCTGCGGTGCCGTTCCAGTCCATTATGGCCAACGCGCTCGACGTGCTGGGTATCCCGCACACGAAGTAGGGGGTTACAATCTTTGGGGCGTGGTTTGTTGTCCCATATGAGGGGTGTTCACATGCCCTGCACCACGCATGCGCGGCGCTGGGATACAATACGCCGATAGCATTATTAGGTTTACAGGGGAGCTGCAATGATAGAGATCGCCGTCAACAACCTCGCGGCCGCAACAGGGGCCCGAACCGTGACGGGAGAAGCCGATCGGGTATGCCGCGGGTGCGTTATCGACTCGCGCCAGGTCGAGGAAGGGACGATTTTCGTCGCCTTTCCCGGTGAAAACGTCGACGGCAATGATTTTGCTTCCCGTGCCGTCCAGTCGGGTGCCGGCGCCGTCGTGATGACGCGTGAGCCCGAGGCCGAGCTGGTCTCGCTGGCGCAGGACAAGGGGTGCGCCATCCTGCTGACCGATGATCCCGAGGAGTTTCTGCTGCGTTTGGCGCACACGTATCGCCTGGAGCTTGGCTGCCTGGTCGTTGGCATTACCGGTTCCATCGGCAAGACGACGACCAAGGACGTGCTCGCCGCCGTGCTCGCCAAGCGCTATCGTGTCTGGGCCACCAAGGGCAATTTCAATAACCTGATCGGCATGCCGCTCACGGTGCTTTCCGCTCCGGCCGATACCGAGGTCCTGGTGCTCGAGATGGGCATGAACCATTTCCACGAGATTGAGCGCCTGTCCAAGTCCGCCAATCCCAACCTTGCCATCGTGAGCAAGATTGGTACCTCTCACATCGGCATTTTGGGCAGCCGCGAGAACATCGCCCGCGCTAAGGCCGAGATTGTCCAGGGTATGTGCGCCGCCGGCGACTTCTTGCCGCTGCTGGTTTTGGGCGGTGAGGACGACTTTACGCCGTTCATTCGCGATACGTTCGCCCAGCCTGCTGGTATCGACGTTATGCTGGCCGGCGTCTCGGACGACGATGAGGTCCGTGCCCGCGACATTCGTGTTGATGACGAGGGACGTCCGGTCTTTACGCTCGATTTTGGCCAGGGTGAGACGATCGATACCATGCTTGCCATCCCCGGCGTGCAGTCCGTTCCTAATGCCGTTAAGGCCGCCGCGGTTTCCTATCGCCTGGGCGTGACGCCCGAGCAGATCGATGCTGCTTTTAGGGGCCTCACGATCACCGGTCACCGCCAGGAGATCAAGCGCGCCAAGAGCGGTGCCCGCGTCATCGACGATTCCTATAACGCCAGTGCCGAATCCATGGCTGCTGGCCTCGATCTACTGTGCTCGCTTTCGTGCACGGGGTCTCGCATGGCGATCCTGGGCGAGATGGGCGAGATGGGCGATGAGGCTCCTCGCATGCATGAGCTCGTGGGCGCCTATGCCGCCGCCAAGAAGCTCGACATGCTGGCGTGCGTGGGTGGTGAGCTGGCCCAGCTTATGGCCGATGCCGCGCGCATGATGGGCATGGACGAGGACCGCATCCAGGTGTTCTCCGATTATCAGCAGGTGCTCGACCGCATGGGCGGCGCGCTTGAAAAACATGATGTTGTACTGGTCAAGGGTTCCCGCTTTGTTGAGCTCGACCGCTTTGTGGAAGGTGTGTGCTAGCCCATGTTCGGCAATCCCTCGTATCCAACGTATCAGGCTTTTTTGGGGCTTGGCATCGCCGCTGCCATTGCGCTGCTGCTCATGCCGTGGTGGATCAAGCTGCTCAAGGTCGAGGGTATCGGCCAGCAGGTTCGTGCCGACGGCCCCAAGCGTCATTTGGTTAAGCAGGGAACGCCCACCATGGGTGGCGTTGTCATCCTCGTCGCGATCTCGCTGGCCTGCCTGCTGATGGGCAAGCTCACCACCGAGCTCGTGCTCGTGCTGCTTGCCACGCTGGCGACCGGCGTGCTGGGCCTGATCGACGACCTGACCTCCGTTACGCATGGGCGCTCTCTCGGTCTGACGCCCCATGCCAAGATGATCGGCCTAACCATTATCTGTGTCACCTTTACGGTGCTTGCCGTCAACTGGTGCGGCGTTGCCCCCGAGATTCGTTTTCCCGGCGGCCTGACGATTGACCTCGGTGTTCTTTCGACCACCATCTGCGGCCTTTCGTTCCCGTGGCTCTACATTGTCTTTTGCTGGCTGATGATCGCCGGTCTTTCTAATGCCGTGAACCTGACCGATGGCCTTGACGGTCTTGCTGGCGGCACCTCCATGATTGCCATGCTCGCCATGGCCGCCATGGCGTTTTTGCACGGAGACGTGAACCTGTCCATCTTCTGCACCGCGTGTGCCGGCGCCTGCTTGGGCTTTCTGTGGTTCAACTGCTATCCGGCGAGCATCTTTATGGGCGATACCGGCTCGCTTGCCCTGGGCGCTGCGTTTGCCTGCACGTCCATCATGACCAACGCCGAGGTCGTCTCCCTCATCATCGGCGGCCTGTTTATCGTTGAGACCCTGTCGGTCATGATTCAGGTTGTCTACTTCCACTTTACGCACAAGCGCGTCTTCCTTATGGCGCCCATCCATCATCATTTCGAAAAGAAGGGCTGGGCCGAGACCAAGGTCGTCGTCCGTTTTTGGATTATCGCTGCGGCCTTTGGTGCCGTTGGCCTTGCCCTGTTCTTCCAGTTGGGATAGTGGTCTTTCATGCCTCTTGCTGATGTCTTTAGCCTGCTCGTTTTGGGTCAGGGCAAATCCGGTCTCGATGTCGCCCGCTGGGCGCTGGCACATCCCGAGCGCGTAAGCGCCGTTACCGTGTATGGCGGCGGCACCTCTGCGCCCAATGACGCCACGCGTGCGCTCGAGGCTGCTGGTGCGTCGTTTGTCTATGGGACCGAACAGGTCGAGGGCGCCTATGACGTATGCGTGACGTGCCCGGGCATCTCGGAGTTCTCGGGCTTCTTTAAGGCCGGGCGCGAGCATGCCGCCCAGATTATGGGTGAGCCCGAGTTTGCCTATCGCCTGTCGCCCGATAACTGGATTGCCATCACGGGCACCAACGGCAAGACGACCACCACGTCGCTGACTGATTATCTGCTCAAGGCTGCCGGCGAGGCCAGCGTTGCTGTCGGCAACATCGGCGAGCCGCCGGTCAACGAGATTGACGGTCGAGCCCACAACGAGTGGTTTGTGGCTGAGCTCTCGAGCTATCAGATTGCTACGACAACCGAGCTCCACCCCCGCGTGGCGGTGCTGCTCAACATCACTCCCGACCACTTGGGCTGGCATAAGAGCCATAAGAACTACGCGCTTGCCAAGATCAAACTGTTTGACAATATGGTCGATGACGATCTGGCGGTTGTCGACGTCGAAGACGCCGGCATTCACGAGTTCGATGAGTACATCTACACGCCGGGTCGTCGCATCTGCAAGGTTGCCTTTGACGAGCCTGAGGGCGAGGATGCCGCCTTTGTGCGCGATGGCAAGATGATTGTGCGTCTGAAGGGTGTCGAGACCCCGCTCATCGCTACATCCGCGCTCAAGATCTCGGGCCATCACAATGTTATCAATGCCCTGTGCGCTGCCACGGCTGCCCTGGCAGTCGGTGCCGATATCGATGGTGTCTGCCGCGGTCTGGCCTCGTTCCAGCCGCTCGAGCACCGCGTGGAGCCGTGTGGCGAGATTGACGGCGTGCGCTACGTCAACGATTCCAAGGCGACCAACACCGATGCGGTCGAGAAGGCGCTGACGGCATTTCCCGATGACGATGTGATCTTGCTGCTCGGCGGCCACGATAAGGGCACGCCGCTCACGGACTTCGCGCGCGTCGTTATGGACAACGTGCGCTCGGTCGTCTGCTTTGGCGATGCGCGCGAGCGCTTCACCGCCGCTATGGATGAGGCCGATGTCGATGGCGATGTGGATATCGCCCAGGCGGATGACCTGCGCGACGCCGTGGACGTCGCCCGTTCGCTTTCGAGCCGTGGTGACGTGATCTTACTTTCTCCTGCCTGCTCTTCGTTCGATGAGTTCTCGGGCTATGAGGAGCGCGGCCGCGTGTTTAAGGACTACGTGGCTCAGCTTGCCGCTACAGCGAAATCACAAATGGAATAGGGGTTGCGGTGAGAGAGGAGAGCCCCCGACAAGGTATGAGGAGGCCCGACTCGGACCGTGCTTCCTCACGGCGCATCACACCGCGTTCCAGCCGCGGCGGGCAGTCGTTTAGCGAACGCTATATTGCCGGTGTTCCCGCCCGTATCATGCGCCCCCGTCTGATATTCATGGCCTGTCTGTTTACCTTGGTGTGCTTTGGCCTGCTGATGGTGTACTCGGCGTCTTCGGTCGAGGCGCTGCACGAGAATGGCTCGGCGACGTTTTTTCTGGGTCGACAGGCCGCGTTTGCCGTGGTCGGTGTTCTGGCGCTGATTGCCATCGTGCGCGTTTTGCCGGACAGCTGGTTTGGGGAGGATGTGCTCAGGATCTTCCTTATCGGCATGATGGGGCTACTGCTTCTGGTGTTCTTGGTGGGCAGCGGCAGCCGTGGCGCCACGCGCTGGCTCAACATCGCCGGTATTCAGTTCCAGCCTTCCGAGTTTTTAAAGCCATTTGCCATTGCGTATTCGGCCATCATGCTTGATCGCTTCTTTTCGCCCGGTGGCAACATCAACGAATTCCTTCGCAAAATGGGCATCTACCTGGGCATTTCGCTCTTTTTGATCTTTATCCAGCCCGATTTCGGTACTGTCCTGATCATCCTGTTGACCCTCATGTGCATGGCGTTGTTTGCGGGTCTCGACCCCAGATTTATCATCGGCGTGCTAATCTTCGGCATTCTCGTGATCGTGATTGCGCTTGTCGCAGAGCCGTACCGTATGGTGCGTATTCAGGTTGCCTTGAACCCTTGGGCCGACGAGTATGGTGACGGCTATCAGGCCACGCTTGCCATCATGGCCTTTGCCTCGGGCGGTCTGTTCGGCCGCGGCATCGGCAACTCAACCATGAAGTACTCGTATCTGCCCGAAGCGCACAACGACTACATCCTGGCCATCATTGGCGAGGAAGTCGGTTTTGTCGGAACCGTGCTGTTCTTCTTGGTGTTTGCGATGCTGATCTACTCGGCGTTTCGCATTGCCGAGCAGGCGACCGATCGTCGGGGCGCGCTTATGGCATCTGGCTCCGCGGTCATTCTCGCGGTGCAGTTTTTGATTAACGCGCTGGGCATCCTCAACGTGTTTCCCATGACGGGCAAACCGCTGCCGTTTATTAGCTACGGCGGTTCGTCGATTATTGTGTCGCTCATGCTTGCCGGGTTGATCTTGCGCGTTTCGTACGAGAGCGCCCGCCGCGATGAGTATGACCGCCGCCGTGAGAGCTTTGCCGTTATGGATGAGAGTACCGCCGGCGTGCCCCACGTGCGCGGCGAGCGATCTTCGCGTAACGGTTTTACCGTCCTGGATGGCTCTGCGACCGAGCCGGCAGCTCGTCCACGCTCGCGAACGGCTCCGCAAGGTCGTCCGCAGCGCCCCAGCCCTCGCAACGTGGGCGGCGGATATAATCGAATCGATTTGAACTCGGACCCGTCGGCGCGTCTGCGTACCGACGACCAGGGACCGCGTGTACGAAGGGACTACCATGACCGATAAGATGACCGTTGCTATTGCAGCCGGCGGCACGGCAGGACACATCAACCCCGCGCTCGCCTTGGCCGAAGAGCTGCGTGACCGTGGCCACCACGTTGTATTCGTGGGCCAGTCGCGCAAGCTCGAGGGTCGTCTGGTCCCCGAGGCTGGGTTTGATTTTGTGCCCATTACGGTCACGGGCTTCGACCGCTCCCGTCCTTGGACGGCGCTGACCTCGCTGTGGCGTGTCAACAAGGCCATACGTACGCTCGCCAGTCATTTCTCAAAGGTCGGCAAGCCCGATGCCGCCATTGGTTTTGGTGCCTATGTCGAGGTTCCGCTGCTGAGGTGGTGCAAGGGCGCGGGCGTTCCGTATCTGCTGCATGAGCAGAACTCTGTTCCGGGCCTGGCCAACAAGATGATGAACTCCCACGCCGCCCGCGTGTGCATCTCGGTGCCGGCAGCGCGTTCGGTCTTTGAGCGCGAAGGTGACCCTGGCCACGTGCTCATGACCGGCAACCCCGTACGTCGCTCGGTAATCGAGGGCGATCGCGCTCGCGGCCGCAAGGCACTTGGCGTTCCCGAGGACGCTACGCTGCTGCTCGTCTTTGGCGGTTCACTTGGCGCTCAGCACCTCAACGAGCGCGTGACTTCGCTCAAAAACGAGCTGCTTTCGCGCAAGAACCTCTATGTGTTGCATTCGACGGGTGCCGACGGCTTTGAGGAGACCGAGCGCGCTTTGGCGCTGACGCCCGAGGAGGCGAAGCGTTACCGCGTCCAGCCTTACATCGACAACATGGGCGATATGCTGGCTGCTGCCGATTTGGTGCTCTCGCGTTCGGGCGCATCGAGCGTGGCCGAGATCGCTGCGCTCGCCGTGCCTTCGGTGCTCGTGCCGTACCCGCATGCGACAGCCGACCACCAAACCACCAATGCCCGTTATCTGGTCGACGCCGGGGCCGGCGTGCTCTGCGCCGATGCCGATATCGACGGTTCTGCCTTTGCCGATGAGCTGCTGCACCTGGTCGATGACGCGGCGGCACGCGACGCCATGCGTCAGGCGGCGCGTGGTCTGGCTCAGGATAGGGCCGCCGCTCTTCTGGCGGATGCGGTAGAGGGTTTGCGTTAGTTAGACGGGATATCGTCGGTCGCCCTCGCGCTGATGCGGTAGGTGCGGTACAGTTAACGGGTTACAGGCAGTGTTTACGCAAGGAGTACACGAGCACATGGCTGATTCCCAGACTGCAACCTCCGCGCCCGAGTTTAAGAGCGCCCACTTTATCGGTATCGGCGGCGCCGGCATGAGCGGCATCGCCCTCGTTCTGCACGAGCGCGGTTATGCCGTTACCGGCTCCGACCTTAAGACGTCACGTTATATCCGCCAGCTTACCCGCGCTGGTGTGAAGGTGCATGTGGGCCATGAGGCCGCCACGATCGACGAGGTCAAGCCCGACGTGGTTGTTGTCTCCACCGCTATTCCGGAGTCCAACCCTGAACTCGTGCGCGCTCGCGAGCTTGGTATTCCCGTGTGGCCCCGTGCCAAGATGCTCTCTGCTTTGGGCCACGGCTACACCACCGTCGCTGTTGCCGGCACGCATGGCAAGACCACCACGTCTTCGATGTGCGCCACCATGCTCGACCGCATGGGTCTGGATCCGAGCTTCTTGATCGGTGGCATCGTCGAGGGCTATGACACGAACGGCAAGAACGGCTCGGGCGACTACTTTGTCGCCGAGGCCGACGAGTCCGACAGCTCCTTCCTGTTCCTGAACCCCAACGTGGTCATCGTGACCAACGTCGAGGCCGACCACCTCGATCACTACTCGGGTATCGAGGAGATCGAGGCGACTTTCGCCAAATTCATGAGCCTGGTGGGCGAGGACGGCACCGTCATCGTCTGCGGTGAGGACCCGCATCTGGTCGAGCTCGCCAAGTCGACGGGTCGTCACGTGCTTTCCTACGGCTTTGCCGAGAGCAACGACATCGTCTGCATGCACCCGGATGTCAAGGGCATCCAGAGCGACTTTATCGTTCGCTTTGAGGACGGCACTGAGCACGCTGTGGAGATCAAGAGCAACCCCGGTCGCCACAACATGCTCAACGCCACAGCGGTGCTCACCATCGCCCATGTCCTGGGCCTTGACATCGACGCCGCCGCCAAGGCGCTCTCGAGCTTTGAGGGCGTCCGCCGTCGCTTTACCCACGTGGGCGATATCGATGGCATCACCGTGGTCGATGATTATGGCCATCACCCCACCGAGATCAAGGCGACGCTTGCTGCTGCTTCGTCGCTGGGCTACAAGCACGTCGACGTCGTGTTCCAGCCGCACCGCTATTCGCGCCTGCAGGCCCTGTGCAACGACTTTGCCGATGCATTTGCCAATGCCGATAAACTGCTGCTGATTGATGTGTTCTCGGCTGGCGAGATGCCCATTCCGGGCGTCACCTCTAAGATGCTCGCCGATACCGTGCGCGCCAAGCATCCTGGCAAGGAGGTCGTGTACTGCTCCAGCCGTCTTGAGCTCAATCAGGAGCTCGAGCAGATGGTGGGCGCGGGCGACCTGCTGCTCACTATGGGTGCCGGTGACGTTACGACCGTCGGTCCCGAGTTTATCGAGTATCTGACTGCCAAGAAAGACGCTTAAGTCTAATGGGTCTGTTTAACGCCGTCATGGCGCTCTCGGGTATGATCGACACGGATGTGATCGAGGACGAGCGCCTTGCGCGTCATACGAGCTATCGTATCGGCGGCAAGGCCGACCTCTTTGTGACGTGCCATAGCTATCATGCCCTCCGCCGCGCCGTGGCGGTGCTCGATCGCGAGCAGGTGCCGTGGGTCATCATCGGCAAGGGCTCCAATCTGCTGGTTGCCGATGGCGGTTATCGCGGTGCCGTCATTTCGCTCGGACGTGAGTTTCAGCGCACGGTTGTTGCCGATGACGGTTGTACGCTGACGGTCGGTGCGGGCGTGATGTTTGCGCGCCTGGTCAACGATGCCCTGTCGCGTAGCCTCTCGGGCCTTGAGTTTGCCGTTGGCATCCCTGGCTCGGTTGGCGGTGCGATATCTATGAATGCAGGCACACGGACCGAGTGGATTGGCTCGCTGGTTGAGGATGTCGTAACGTTTGACCCGGCATCCGGTATCAAGCATTATGCGGGGTCCGAGATCACTTGGGGCTACCGCGAATGTAGCCTTCCCCGCAATGAGATTATCCTCGAGTGCGTGCTCAAGCTTAAACCGGCGCCCAAGGCCGACATTCGCGAGCGCATGGAGCGGTACCTGACGAGGCGCAAGCGTACGCAGCCCATGGGTCGCGCATCCTGCGGGTCGGTCTTTCGCAACCCGCCCGATGCGAGTGTGGGCAAGCTTATCGAGGATTGTGGATTAAAGGGTTTTTCGATTGGCGGCGCGGAAGTTTCGCCCGTTCACGCTAATTTTATCGTTAATAACGGAACCGCCTCGGCCGATGACGTTGCCGCGGTTATCAGACATGTGCACGGAAAGGTGAGGGAGGCGTATGGCATCGAGCTCAGACCGGAAGTTAAATTCCTCGGCTTCTAGAGCATCGAAACCCACCTTCCGCCGCGCCGGAGGGCGTTCCGGCGCGCCTGCCAAACCTCAACGCAATACCGTCGCGCACTCTAAGTCTGTCGGGCGTGCTCGACAGACCAGTCGTCCGGTCGTCGGCTCGCAGCTCGGTAATCGTCCGGCCGCAAAAAAGTCCTCGCGTCCCTCGGTGACGTCAAAGCCTGTTATGGGCGCCAAACCTGCCCGTCCCATGGCAACTCCTAAGCCCTCGACGGGAACTAAAGCGCCGCGTCCAGGTCGCACGCTGGGCGCATCGAAACCTCGCTCGCTGACATCGGTGCCGGCTACCGCCAAGAAGCCTTCGGGTAAAAAAGGCGTCAACCCGTTGTCTTCACTTAGGGCGATGGCAAATAAAACATCAGACGCCGCTTCTGTCGTTACAGGCAAAGGCAAAATCGTGGGCGGCGTTTTGGCCGTCTTGGCCGTGCTCGTCGTCGTTTCCATCGTGGTGATTAACTCTGGGTTGTTTACCGCCACTGATATTCAGATTCAAGGCAGCGAGCACGTGACGAAGCACGATGCTATCCAGCTGATCGATTTGCCCGAGGGAACGTCGCTTTTTAACGTCGATCCCGACCAGATTACCGAGGACCTCAAGCAGAATCCGTGGGTCTCGGGCGTGGATGTCCAGCGTCAGTTCCCGCATACGCTCATCATTACGCCGATGGAGCGCAAGGTCATCGCAATTGCCTATATCAGCTCCGATGACCTTGCCTGGGCCATCGGGGATGATGACACCTGGATCGCCCCGCTGTCGACGTCGGTCGAAGTGGATGACCAGGGCAACGTCATCACGACGGGGCAGGGCTCAAATACCCTGACCGGCATTGATGCCGCGCTGGCGCTCGCTAAGCACTATGGCGCGGTGTTGTTGACTGATGTCTCGGCGGATGTCGCTCCGGTTTCCGGCCAGGCGGTGAGCTCCAAGGCCGTTAAGGCTGGCTTGGATTATGTGCGTGGTTTTTCGAGCGAGTTCTTGAGACAAGTCAAGGATATTTCCACGCCTTCGGTCGAAGCCATCTCGGCAAACCTCAATAACGGCATTGAAGTGTCGCTGGGCGATTCGAACGATATCGTCAAGAAGGAGCGCGTAGTCACCAAGCTGCTTTCGCAGGTAGAGGGCGTAACGTATATCAATGTGCGCTCTCCGGGTAACTATACATTTAGGAACGCTCCGACCTCGTAGCGCTGGTTGATGCTTTGTTGAGGGGCCATACCACGCCGTTTATCTGGTTTGTTTGGTTTTCACGGTCAATTATTTGACTGATACGTTCATAATGTGCAAACATAATACGGTTTACCTTTGCATTTACTTTCAACCTGAAGGTTAATGTGCGCAGGGGTCGACCCATGCTATGGCTATAACCTTTGTTCGGAGGACCGACATGCACGAGACAGAGATCAACAACTACCTTGCCGTCATTAAGGTGGTCGGCGTCGGCGGCGGCGGTACCAACGCGGTCAATCGAATGATCGAAGAGGGCATCCGCGGCGTCGAGTTTGTTGCCATCAACACCGATGCTCAGGCACTCGCGATCTCTGATGCCGATATCAAGGTGCACATCGGCACCGACCTTACCCGCGGCCTGGGCGCCGGCGCCAACCCCGAGGTTGGCCGCAAGGCTGCCGATGAGTCCCGCGACGACATTGCCGAGGCGCTCGCTGGCGCCGACATGGTGTTCATCACCTGCGGCGAGGGCGGTGGCACCGGTACCGGCGCTGCTCCCATCGTTGCCGATATCGCGATGAACGAGGTCGGTGCGCTGACCGTCGCCGTCGTGACCAAGCCCTTCACCTTCGAGGGCCGCAAGCGCAAGAAGAGCGCCGAGGAGGGCATTAAGACCCTCTCCGATTGCGTCGACACCATGATCGTCATCCCTAACGATAAGCTGCTCGACATCGCCGAGAAGAAGACCACCATGCTCGAGGCCTTCGCGATTGCCGATGGCGTCCTTTCCCAGGGCACCCAGGGCATCACCGACCTCATCACCGTCCCCGGTATCATCAACCTGGACTTCGCCGATGTTAAGACCATCATGAAGCAGGCCGGCACCGCCATGATGGGTATTGGTACCTCTTCTGGGGATACCCGTGCCGTCGACGCTGCCCAGCAGGCCATCTCCAGCCCGCTGCTCGAGAGCTCCATCGATGGCGCCACGCGCGTGCTGCTCTCCATCGCCGGTTCCAAGGACCTGGGCATCCAGGAGATCAGCGACGCCGCCGACGTTGTCGCCAACGCCGTCGACCCCGAGGCCAACATCATCTTCGGTACCGTTGTCGACGAGTCCCTGGGCGATCAGGTGCGTATCACCGTCATCGCTACGGGCTTCTCCGACTCCAACGTCAACCGTCAGGACGAGCTCTTTGCTGCTCAGCAGTCTCAGAGCAAGGTCGCTGCCTCCGCTGAGCCGCAGCGCACCGCTCCTGCCGCCAGCCCGGCTCAGGCCGCTCCGACCCGCAACGTCGGTGGCACCGAGCTTCCTAACTTCGGCAACGATCAGTTCGAGCTTCCCGACTTCCTGAAGCGCGGTAGCTTCTAGTTCGTCTTTCTCAACGACCTGCATGGGGTGCGACCGATTGGGCGCACCCCTTTTTTGTTGTGTTTCGACTTTGTAAAAGAAAGCCTCCAATCTCCTTACGTTCCCTTTACGTTTGGTCCCTGCCGCTGCGGGTATCATTTTGATGAAGTATGGCAGCCGTATGACACGGACTGCTGCGGTGTCGCCGCGATACTTGTGTTATTAGGAGGCTTTAGTATGGCAGCACGTGCGGACAGCGTTTCGCGTGTCGACCATGATGGAGTTACGTTGGTGGAGGGTGCGACGCACGATGTTCGCTTTGCCTTCACCGAACGCGCCGGCGGTGTTTCCGAAGATGCGTACTCCTCACTCAATCTGGGCTCGCATGTTGGCGATGACCCCTTTGCCGTTCAAGAAAATCGTCGACGCGCACTCGAGGCCATAGGGGCCGCCGAGTGCGAGCACAACCTGCTTGTTCCCAATCAAGTACACAGTGACCATGTCGTGACGGTGACCTCGAACGGTGCCGGTGATCTCGAGAACATTCGCGAGCAGATTGCCGAGGGCTGCGATGCCATTGTCTGCACGGCGCATGAGGTGCCCGTGATGCTTTGCTTTGCCGATTGCGTTCCCGTGGTGCTGGTGGCTCCCGGTGGCTTTGCCGTGGTGCACTCTGGCTGGAAAGGCACGATTGCGCGCATTTCCGCCAAGGCGTGCCAAGCGCTCTGCGAGGCGGCTGGCTGCAAGCCGGACGACATCTCTGCCTATATTGGCCCCCATATTCTAGGCGACGAGTACGAGGTCTCTCAAGAACTTATAGACCGCTTTGCCACCGAGTTCGCGTGCATCGATGCTACCGCTTCTCGTATGCTCGATCTTTCCGCCGCCATTCGCGAGGCGCTTATGGACGCCGGCGTCGAGGCGAGCGGCATTGTGGACACCAAGCTTTCCACCGTTCGTCAGAACGATCGTTTTTATTCCTACCGCAACGAGGGCGGCACCTGCGGGCGCCATGCTGCGATCGGCGTGATGCTATGAGAAAGATCGCATCGGCCTTGAGTGCAGCAGTGCTCACGCTCACGCTGTGTGCCTGCTCCTCGGGATCTTCCACATCTTCTATTACCGTGGCCGGTTCGACCACGTGCCTTCCTATTGCCGAGATCGCGGCCGAGGGCTTTAAGGGAGAGACCGGCATCGACGTGCTCGTCTCCGGCCTTGGTTCCTCTGCGGGTATCGAGGCCGTCAGCAACGGCACAGCCGACATCGCCAGCTCGTCTCGCGGCCTCAATGACGATGAGCAAGACCTTGGCCTGACCCCGATCGTAGTCGCGCACGACGGCATCGCAGTCATCGTGAACGACGACAACCCGGTCGACAATCTCTCGACCGAGCAGCTCCGCGATATTTACGCCGGCAAGATCACCAACTGGAAGGAAGTTGGCGGAGAGGACCTGAAGATTCAGGTTATCAACCGCGACGAGGCGTCCGGTACGCGCGAGGCCTTCCGTACCATCGTGATGGACGGCACGCCGTTCGATCGTCGCTCGGCCGTTCTTTCGGGTACGGGCCAGGTACGCGATGTCGTGTCTCGCTCGCGTGGCGCCATTGGCTACATCTCGCTGGGTTTTGTCGAGAGCCTCAACGCCAAGACCTCGGTCAAGGCCGTTTCGGTCAACCATGTCGAGGCATCCGAGAAGACGGTCGCAAGCGGCGGATATCCCATCTCGCGCGACCTTTACTTCTTTGTGAAGGGTATGCCTTCGCAGCAGGCGCAGGACTACATTGACTATGTGACGTCCGAGAAGATGGACAAGCAGATTCGCGAGGCGGGCTTTATTCCCGTCACCAACGACGGAAAGGGGAGTGAGTAGCGTGGAAGCACAGGAAACCCCGCAGATTGAGCAGGAGACTCAGGCTCCCAAAAAGCGTGAGTTGGCGTTGGTGTCGCGCAGCACCTATCTTAAGGAGAAGGCGCTGCAGTGGATCTTTTTTGCCTGCGCGTTCTTGGCGGTCGTCACCGTCATCCTGATTTTTGTCTTTACCACGTACTCGGCGCTGCCGGTCTTTACCGACATCGGTCTGGCGGACTTCTTTAGCTTTACGTGGGCGCCCTCCGAGGGCCACTACGGCATCGTGTCGCTGCTGGCGGGCTCTGGTCTGGTGACGGTCGGTGCGCTCGCCATGGGCGTGCCCCTGGGTGTGGGCACGGCTGTATATCTGGTCGAGATCGCCAGCAAGCGCGTGCGCAAGCTCATCAGCCCCGCCGTCGACCTGCTGGCGGGCATCCCCTCTATCATCTACGGCTTCTTTGGCATGGTCATCATCCGTCCGTTTATCGCGCAGCTGACCGGCGGTCTTGGCTTTGGCGCGCTGACGGCGTGGTTCGTGCTCGCCATTATGATCGTGCCCACCATCACCACGCTCACGATCGATGCGCTCAATTCCATTCCCATGGGCATTCGCGAGGCGTCCTATGCTATGGGTGCCACCAAGTGGCAGACCATCTACAAGGTCGTGCTGCCTGCAGCCAAGTTGGGTATCGTCGATGCGATTGTCTTGGGCATGGGGCGTGCCATCGGCGAGACCATGGCCGTGCTCATGGTCGTTGGCAACGCCCCGGTCATTCCGGATAGCATCTCGAGCCCCATCTCGACGCTCACGAGTCAGATCGCGCTCGACATGAGTTATTCCTCGGGCCTGCACCGCTCGGCTCTGTTTGGCATGGGCGTTGTCCTGTTTATCATCTCCGCTGCACTGGTGGGTATCGTCCGCCTGATTTCCAAGAAGAGGGGGTAGGCTATGTCCGATTCCGTTGACACGACGGTCGATACGACCTCGTCGCGTGAGCGCATCAAGCGTGCCCTTTCCCATGGCAAGAAGGGCCGCATCAACAAGGATCTGTCCAACAAGATCATGCTCGGCGTGTTTCGCGCCGCGGCCTATATCACCACGCTGGTGCTGATCGCCATCATCGCCTACGTGGTCATCAACGGCCTGCCGCATATCTCGCTCGACTTTATCTTCGGCTGGCCGCAGGGCGTCAACGCCGAGGGCGGCATTTGGCCCACGATCGTCTCGACCATCTACGTGACGGCGCTCGCCATGCTCATCTGCACGCCGGTTGCCGTCCTGGCTGCGGTCTATCTGGCCGAGTACGCCAAACAGGGCAAGGTCGTCGACATCATTCGCTATGCTGCCGATGCCCTGGCCTCGGTGCCCTCCATCGTTATGGGCCTCTTTGGCTACGCCTTGTTTGTCGAGGCTATGGGTCTGGGCCTTTCGATGGTCTCGGCCGCCCTGGCGCTGGCACTTCTGATGCTGCCTATTGTCATGCGTACCACCGAGGAGGCAATCCGCGCCGTTCCGCGCTATATCCGTTGGGGTGCATATGGCCTGGGCGCCACCAAGTGGCAGGTCGTCTCCAAGATCGTGCTTCCTTCGGCTTTTGGCCGCATCGCCACCGGCATCGTGCTTGCCATCGGCCGCGCCATCGGCGAGACCGCCGTGGTGCTCTACACCATGGGTCAGGCCATCAACCTGCCTATTTCGCCGCTCGATTCCGGTCGTCCCATGACCGTTCACCTTTATCTGCTTGCCAATGACGGCATCAACATGAACGCAGCCTACGGCACCGCGCTTTTGCTGATGGCGATTATTCTGGCCTTCAACCTGTTTGCGCGTTATCTGTCGCGCAAGCGCCACTAGTTAAGGAGTCCCATGTCCGTCTATCAGTCCGCTCCCACGCCGGAGCAAGCGGCCATCACGGCCAAGGATTTCAACTTCTGGTACGGTGACTTTCATGCGCTGACGGGGCTCGACCTCAACATCGCCAAAAACGCCATCACCTCGTTTATCGGTCCTTCGGGCTGCGGCAAATCGACGTTTTTGCGCTGCATCAACCGTATGAACGACCTGATCGAGGGCACCCGCGTCGAGGGCACCATGACGCTCGACGGCAACGATATCTATGCCGAGGGCGTCGACCCGGTCGACCTTCGCCGCCGCGTGGGCATGATTTTTCAGCAGCCCAACCCGTTCCCCAAATCCATCTACGAGAATGTCGCTTTTGGCCCTCGTCTGCAGGGTGTGACTAGCAAAAGCGACCTCGATGACATCGTGGAAGAATCGCTTAAGCGCGCCAACCTCTGGAAAGAGGTATCCAATCAGCTCAACAAGGATGGTTTGGCGCTCTCGGGCGGTCAGCAGCAGCGTCTGTGCATCGCGCGTGTGCTTGCGGTGCAGCCCGATGTCCTACTGATGGACGAGCCCTGCTCCGCCATCGACCCCACGTCCGTCTCTAAGGTCGAGGATCTGATGGCCGAGCTGGCGCCCGAGATGACGATCATCATCGTCACGCATTCAATGCAGCAGGCAGCTCGCATTAGCGACTACACCGCATTCTTCTTGCAGGAAGTTGCCGGCGAGCCCGCTACGCTCATCGAGTATGGTCAAACCGACGCGATCTTCACCAGCCCGGTGGACTCGCGGACGGAAGACTATATCACCGGCCGCTTTGGCTGATCGGTGCGACTAGTCCCAAGCCGATCGGATCTGGTCCGGTGCGTATTCACTGTGCGGGCGGCATGACCGCACCCAACTGATTGGAGTGAACCATGCGCAAACTGTTTTCCCGTCAGCTCATCGAGGCCCGTCACGAGATGCTGAGCATCTACGAGGCCGTCGATCTGGCCCTCCACGATGCCGTGAAGGCCTATGTGACCGACGACCGCAAGCTCGCCACCAAGACCAAGAAGCGCACGCTTTCGATTGACGCACGCTGCGCCAACCTGGAGGCCGTCTGCTACAACCTGATTGCCACGCAGTCACCGGTCGCCTCCGACTTCCGCTTGCTGCAGACGATCATCTACGTCGACTTTAACCTGCAGCGCATGACCGATAAGGTTCGCCAGATTTGCCGCGCCACGCGTCATATGATCAAGGCCGACATCTCGCTGCCCAAGGAGCTTGTCGGCACGGTCGAGGCCGAGGCTGAGGCCGTCTACCAGGTGCTGGGCTCTTCGCTTTCTGCGCTCGTCACCAACGACATGTCCATCATCTGCAACTTGGCCGTCGAGGACGAGCCAGTGCACGCCGCCTACGAGAAGTTCTTCCGCACCTTTAACCGCATGGACACGGGCGATTTTATGGACGACGACAGCAACTATGACGACCTGCGCCGCGCCATCATGGTATCGCGCTATCTCGATCGCATCGCCTCGATTTCCATCGATGCCGCCTGCCGTCTGACCTTCCTGTTGACCGGACAGCGTATGACTGCCGGTGATATCGCCTGCACTGATGAGGATGAGCTCGAGAGCATGCGCGTGCCTTCGGGCGAGGGTGTTATCATGAGGCCCGCCGTCGATGCACGCTACGTTGCCAAGGTGCCCGTTAACGAGGTCAGCGAGGGTCTTCGCTACCTGCTCGATCATCTTGAGGATGAGGACGATGGCGAGGACGACGAGGAGTAAGTAACCCCGTTCGTCGAAAGATTGTAAATACCTAAGTGAGCGCGGCCTTGCACATGCGGGGCCGCGCTCTTGCGTTAGCATGGGACTACTTGTTTGGCTGTCAGCGGAGGCGATTGGCAATGGATAACTATTTGGACTTGATGCGCGCTCGCCGCGAGCAGATTCTGGAACGTTTTTATGCGGCGCTCGATCGCGCGGGCCGTACCCACGACGCCGCGAGCCTCATTGCCGTGTCCAAGACCGTTGGTGTCGATGAGACCGTTGCCGCCATCCAGGCGGGGTATCGCCATTTTGCCGAGAACCGCCCGCAGGAGCTGGTTCGCAAGCTCACGGGTCTGGCGGAGCATCCGGAGCTGCCCGAGGTGCGCTTCGATATGATCGGCAACCTGCAGACCAATAAGATCAATGCGGTGCTGGGCTCAGCCGAGCTGATTCACTCGGTGGGTTCGCTGCATCTGGCGCAGGCGATCTCGAGCCGTGCTGTTCGCAAGATTGAGGCAGGCGAGCTCGTCGGCCCCCAGCGTGTGCTCATTGAGGTCAATGTGAGTGGTGAGGAGTCGAAGGGAGGCTTTTCACCCGATGAGATTCGCGCCGCCGCGGGTGAGCTTGCAGAACTTGAGGGAATTTGCGTACAGGGGCTTATGACTATGGCGCCCCGGGGGAATAAGGATGTGGCACGCCGCACCTTTGCGGGGCTTCGTGAGCTGAGGGATGAGCTGGAGGCGGCGCATCCCGATTTGAACCTGCCTGAGCTTTCCTGCGGTATGAGCGAGGACTTTGAGTCTGCCCTTGAGGAGGGCTCTACGCTCGTTCGCCTGGGCAGGGTAGTATTTAGCCCGGAGTTTGCAGTAAAATAAGGCTCTGAAGTGCGCACTGATTATCGGGGCGCCTGCACTAAACCGCGAGAGGACACAACCATGGGCTTCCTTGACGAGATTAAAAATAAGATGCACCTGGGCGGCCAGCAGGGTTACGACCAGGGTTATGGCCAGGACGACGACTACGGCTACGATGACGGCTACGACGATGGCTATCAGGGCAACGGCTACAGCGGTGCTTCGGGCGAGGGCTTCTACACCCAAGACGAGCCGAGCAACGGCCTGCTTGGTCAGACGCGCCGCGGTGAAGCTGAGTCGGTTGCCGTGTATACGCGCTCCGGTCAGCTGGTCGGCGATGACTCCCGCCATGCCACGACGTATAACCCGCCTTCGCGCTCGCAGGACAGTGTTGCGAGCGGTTATCGTCCCGGTGCCTATGACACGCCGTCGAGCTACGCCGAGAATACCCGCGCCCGTGCCGCCGCTGCACCCGCGCCTGCACCGAGCGATGCCTCGGCCTATGCGAGCAATATCATCAACGCCACGCCGCAGCTGCCGGCCTATGTCCTGCGCCCCGAGAGCTATGACGACGTGGAGACTGTGGTGCGCCGCGTTCGCACCAAGCAGCCTGTCGCACTGATTTTTGTGGGCGTACGCACCGAAGTTGCCAAGCGCGTCTTGGACTTCTCTTACGGCTTTGCCTGCGGTCTGGGTGCCACGGTCAAGGAGGTGGGCGACCGCGTGTTCATGGTGCTGCCCGCCGGTTGCGAGGTCAAAGATTCCGATCTCAAGAAGCTTCGTGCCGACGGCTACCTTAAGTAAAGACAAGACGAGGAGATTCCCATCAACATCTACACTATCGTCCAGCTGGTCAACACGCTGTTCAACTTCTATTCCACGCTCATTGTCGTCTACTGCTTTATGACGTGGATTCCCATGAAGCAGGGTGGTTTGCTTCAGGATATTGCTGCGGTGCTTGATAGCGTGTGCGGTCCGTGGCTCAACCTGTTCCGTCGTTTCATCCCGCCGATGGGCGGTATCGATTTTTCGCCGGTCGTTGCGATTATTGCGTTGCAGTTGGTGCAGAGGCTGGTTCTGCAGCTTCTTATAGGTATACTCGTGTAGAACTGTCTTAGTAACTTACGTCGGGCGTGTAGCGCCGAGGCGATGAAAAAGGAGACTTGTTATGGCTATTACCCCTGCAGACATCCAGGCTCAGACTTTCTCTGAGGCCAAGCGTGGCTACGATCCTGCCGAGGTCGACGTCTTCTTGGAGACGCTGTCCTCCGAGGTTGACGCTATGCTCGCTAAGATCGTCGACCTTAAGGGTCGTCTGACTGCTACCGAGCAGCAGCTTGCCGATGCGCAGGCTCAGCTTGCCCAAGCTCAGGATGCCACCGCCCAGGCCGTTCCTGCCGCCCCCGTGGCTGCTCCCGCCCCTGACTTCTCCGCTCAGGAGCGCCAGATTTCCGCTGCCCTGATCGCTGCCCAGCAGACCGCTGAGACCATCGTCAACGATGCCAACGAGAACGCTGAGCGTATCCGCAACGAGGCTGACGCCAAGGCCCGCGAGGTTATCCGCCAGGCTCTGACCGAGAAGCAGGCCGAGCTCGAGGAGATCGATCGTCTCAAGGCTTCCCGTGAGGAGTTCAAGGCAGAGTATCTCAAGCTCATCCAGCACTTCATGGACGATGCCCAGAACTCCTTCCCGGCCGACCTCATGGCCTCCACGCCGGTCGGTTCTGCCGCTTCTCCTGCGGTGACTGTTCCCGCCGAGCCGCTGCCCGTCGCTGACCCGGTTGTCCCCGTGGCCGATCCCTTCGCCCCGATCGACAACTTTGCTGCCGACGACCTGGACTAACATTCGGCCTACAATTTAGTGCCTAGAAAGGACCCGCAGCTTGCGGGTCCTTTTTTATGACTGTGCCGGAGTGCGTAACATAAAAAACCGAGCCCTGCACATAATGGCGCAGAACTCGGCGAACGGGTGAGCGGTCAAGGGTAGGTTTTAAGGCATGTCCCAAAACCTACTTGAGGAGGAAGTCGGAGAGGGGAATGGTACGGGCCTCGCGATGCTCGGGATCGGCGATGTGGTCGGCAGGATATCCACAGACGAGCATGTGATAGGGATAGACGCCCTTGGGCAGATTGAACTGCTCCTGTGCCACCCCAGGCTTAAAATGGCATACCCAGCACGTTCCCAGGCCCTGCTCGGTGGCCTCCATCATCATCTGATCGCACACTATGGACGTATCGATTTCACTGGAATTCATCTGGTCATACGGGCGCACCCAAGCGTCTTCGGTAACGCTACAAATAAGGAAGATGAGCGGAGCGCCAAAGATAGATCCATCACGAGCAAACCGAGGCTGACAAGCAGCAGCCTTCTCCAGAAGCTCAGGCGTATCCAGCACCATCACACGAGAAGGATGATTATTACAAGCAGAAGGAGCAATCCGCCCAGCCTCAACAATGGCATCCACCACAGCCTGCTCCACAGCCCGATCTTCAAACTCACGACAAGAATACCGACCCCGAGCCAGATCCAAATAAGACATACAAGCCCTCCAACAATTAAAAATCAAACAAACCCAAAGTAACCCAAACAGTACCCAAAGCAGCAATCAGCCAATCGCTCATCGAATACCAAAGTAAAACCCCGAGCAATCAAGGGCCATCACAGCAAAGGCCCCACCACGCTCAACCCCTCAGCCAAAGTTCCCAATGGTGGTACGTAAGGGAGCGGGCCCGACCACTAATACCTTTTGAACGACTCTGCTTGCAGCCGGAGTGAAAAAGGTATTAGTGGTCGGGCCCGCGACCGGTGGGATACGTACCCCCAATTAACTGTTCTTCATGACAATCGAATCCACAACATCGGCCACATTCTCGCAGCAGTCGGCGCAGTACTCCAGGAAGGCGTAGACGTCACGCCAAGCGATGACCTCGAGCGGATCCTTGCCGTTAACGTGCAGGTTGCGCATGGCGTTGATGTAGAGCTCGTCGGCCTCGGACTCGATGGTGTTGATCTGGATGACCAGCTCGCGCAGCGTTTTGGACTTGCGGTAGTTGGGAAGCTCGACCATCAGGTCTTTCATGGCGCGGCAGGCGTCAGTCACCTTGTGGGCGATGACGATGGCGTCGGGATGGATGCTCTGAATGTTGGTGAAGTAGACGCGCTGCACGACGCCCTCAATACGGTCGAGCACGGTGTCGAGCGCGCAGCTCATCAGATCCAGATCCTCGCGCTCGAGCGGGGTGATAAAGGCGGTGAGCAGGGCGTCTTCGAGCTCGTGGTGCTTCTTGTCTGCCGCATGCTCAATCGCATGCATCTCCTCGAGCATGTCGTGGATCTGCGCGGGATCAAAGTTCTCAAAAATCTTGATGAGCAACTCTGCGGCCTGGACAGCAAGGTCGGCGCAGGCGACGTAGTTGTCAAAGTAGAACGAATCGGGTTTCTTTGCCATGGGTGGGTCCTTTCGAGGCGAAGACGGGTGGGCGAAGTGTTGCGGTCCAGATGGACGTTCGGTTTGACTAGAGGAACATCATGAACAGCTTGGCCATGACAAAGCTGATGAGTCCGCAGGCGGGGAAGGTGAAGAACCAGGTGAACATCATGTCCTTGACGACGCCGAAGTTGATGGCCGAAAGGCGCTTGACGGCACCGACGCCCATAATGGCGCAGGTTTTGATGTGCGTGGAGGACACGGGGATGCCGGTAAGGGTGGCAAGTAGCAGGTTCGCGGCGCCCGCGAGGTCGGCGGAGAAGCCCTGATACTTCTCGAGCTTAACCATGCTCTGGCCGACGGACTTGATGATGCGCTCGCCGCCCACGCTGGTGCCGATACCCATGGTGGCCGAGCACAGCAGCATAATCCAGATGGGGATGCCTGCATCGCCGACGCTCGTCTGGCCGCTGGCAAAGGCCACGCCTAAAAAGAGCACGCCGATGAACTTCTGTCCATCCTGCGCGCCGTGCATAAAGCTCATGGCCGCAGCGCTCGCGATCTGAGCGTATTTAAAGAAGACATTGGCACGTCGCCTGTTGGCGGCGGCGAAAAGGATCGAGACGAGCTTGCACAGGACCCAGCCCATGACAAAGCCCAGGCCGATGGAGAGTGCTAGGCCGTAGATGACCTTCATCCACTCGTGGACGTTGACGCTGCTCGCGCCGCCGAGGGCGATAGCGGCACCGGTCAGGCCGGCGATAAGGCTGTGGCTTTGCGAGGTGGGGATGCCAAAACGCGACGCTGTGGCGCCGTAGACGACGATGGAGAACAACGCCGCGCACAGGCAGGCGAGCGCCATGGTGCTGTTTCCGCCAAAATCGACGATATGTGAGATGGTGTTGGCGACGCTCGCATTAAAGTGCGTCATGATGAGCACGCCGAGGAAGTTGAATGCGGCGCTCATGAGAATGGCGGCGCGGGCGGGCATGCAACGCGTAGTGACGCAGGTCGCGATGGCGTTGGGCGCGTCGGTCCATCCATTGACGAAGATGGCGCCCAACGCGAGGATCACGGTGACGGCAAGGACTGGGTTCGACACAATTTGGCCGAGGAAGGTTGAGAACGTTACGTCCATATATGGGCTTTCTCGAAGTTTGCAGACACGTTACAAAAACATGATAAATCGTATCACCTCCTACGGGTTTCTTTGCCGAGTTCTGATGGGAGAAGTAATTTTTTGGCACTAAAATTGAATATTAGCCCTGTTGACCGTGGGTGTTCTTTTTGCTATCACGCCATGCGGACACGCGCGTTCGCTCCGACACTCCAAAACCACAGTCTGTTCGCTTTACAACATGCAAACATGCGTTCGATAATAGGAGACATGGAATATCGACAGACAGATGGCAAAACTCGGCGCGTGCACAAGCAGTATGTGGACGTCGTGGCTCGCATCCTCGCGGGCGGACAGGTCGTGCCGGTCACCGTCTGCTGGGTCGACGGTCGTTGCTTTACGATTGACGAGATTGTCTCGACCGCTGGGTTTGGCCTGACGGTTCACGGCATCCGTACGGCAACCTATAAGGTGCGTTTTGGCGGGCACGCGACCGAGTTGTATCTGGAGGACCAGACGCGCGAACGACCAGATGGCTCGCAGGCCCACCTGATGCGTTGGTGGGTGTGGGCATTCGACCGTACGCTTGAGGGCGAGCGCCGTAGGTAAGGACGCACGGCGTTCGGGTACAATGACAGGAATCTTGTCAGCTACTGCGCCGTTATTTGTGGCGCTTTTTGAAAGGACGAACCTATGAACGATATCCAGGGCTATCAGAACGGCCCCGTCGAGAGCGGCGCAAGCCGCGCCAAGGAGATGTCGCCGCGCGCGTACAATCTCACCATGTCTGCCCTGATCTTCTTGGGCTTTTGCGCCATGGGCGCCGGCGCCTACTTTACGAGCACCATGTCGTTTGCGCGCATGATGATGAGCGGCGCCGCCTTGCCGCTGGTCTTTGGCTCGTTTATTTTGACCATCGTCGGCATGGTTATGATGTCGGCTGCTGCCAGCAAACAGTCCGTGGGCCTGTCCCTTGTGGGCTACGTAATCTTTGCGAGTACCTTTGGCCTGACCGCGTCGTTTGGCCTTGCCAACTACGACCTGCCCACCATCAACACTGCCTTTATCGCCACGGCCGCCATCACCTTTGTCTTTGGCGCCTTGGGCGTGACGTTCCCCAAGTTTTTCCAGCGCGTATATGGCATCGGTTTTGGCATTCTGCTCGCCACTATTCTGGTTGAGATCGTGCTGATGTTCATGGGCGTCTCGCAGACCATCACCGACCTGATCGTGATCGTGGTGTTCGCCGGCTTTATTGGCTACGACACCTATGTTGCCACGACAGTGCCGCCTACACTGCCCAACGCCGTGCTTATGGCCTCTAACCTGTTCGTGGATATTATCAACGTGTTCCTGCGCATTCTGAACATCCTCGGCCGTCGCGACTAGTGGCGAATTGCGGCGGTGCTTGCCGTGCATGCAAATCGATGCGAAAGGCGGTCCTTCGGGGCCGTCTTTTTTGTACGCGACGGGGTATCATGGATGGGAAAAGCCGATAGCGGCAGAGACCGAGAAAGGTGACCACTTATGGCAGACGTCGACAACAGGAACCGTAACCGCAGGTCCAACCGAGCGGGTCAGCCCAATCCCAAGCGCGAGGCCCGTGCCAAGGCCGCCGAGCGTCACGTGGCAACTGTGTCCGAAGCGTGCGCCAAGGATATCGAGCGTTCGCTTGCCGGTGTTCGCGAGTTTGACGGTATGCCTGCCGGCTTTGTCTCGGCGATGAAGGCCAAGGTTCAGAGTGCTGTGGCCACCGAAGAACAGGTTGCCGAGGAGTCTGAGGCCGCCGAGGCCGAGACCGCTGAGGTTGCGTCCGCCGAGACCGAGGTTACGGCCGAGCCTGCACACGCAGAGGAGGCCACGGAGACCGAGTCCGCGCCTGCCGCCGAGGAGCCCGCTCCGGTCCTGCCCGAGGTCACCGTGCTCGACGCCTCTGCCACGCAGGCCATTCTGGATAACGGTCGTGGCTATGCGCAGTTCTGCGATATGGCCGTGCTTGCCTTTGCCTCGTTTACCAATCCGGGCGGCGGCTATATCCAGGGCTACCTGGGCCAGGAGGCCACGCTCTGCGCCGATTCGTACCTGTACAACGTGCTCGACAAGCAGCGAAAGTGGTACGGCGAGAACCGTCGCCGCAACATCAACTGCGAGCTTTACCGCAATCGTGCGCTGGTGGTGCCCGCCGTGCGCTTCGACCGCAACCACGTGCACGCATACGCCGATGTGATCGTTGCCGCCGCACCCAACGTCAAGCGCGCCCGCCAGGAGTACCGCGTGAGTGACGACGCCCTGTTGGATGCCCTGCGCGACCGTATCCGCTTTGTCCTTGCCATCTGCGATGAGCTGGGTCGCGAGAAGCTCGTGCTGGGTGCTTGGGGCTGCGACAATAACGGCTTTGATGCCGAGGCCGTGGCCGAGCTCTTCCGTAAGGAGCTCGCGTCGGGCGACTTTAAGGTCAAGCAGGTGTTTTTTGCCGTGCCCTCTACGCGCTGGGATGAGGACTTTGCCAAGTTTGAGCACGTGTTGGCAAGCTTCCCCGAGCGTAACGAGGAGTCCTATGCTCAGGTTGCCGCCCGCGCCGCGGCCACCCGTGCCACCGAGCAGGCTCAGGCTGCCGCCGAGGACGATGAGGACGATGACGATTGGCGCAAGTACCTGTAATCGGTACGTGCCGACAGATAGGTCGAGCCGGCGGGAGGGCTGCTCCCGTCGGCTTTTTACTAAAGGAAGGGCTTACGATGAAAAACGTTCTGTGCTTTGGTGACAGCAATACCTATGGCTATGATCCGGCTGGTATGCGCGATGGCACCGCGGTGCGCTATGCGCAGGATGTGCGCTGGTGCGGCGTGGCGCAGCGTGACCTGGGCGAGGGCTGGCATGTGATTGAGGAGGGGCTTAACGGCCGCACGACGGTGCGCGACGATATGTGCCATCTGGACACTAACCTCAACGGCATTCGCGCGCTTCCGATGCTGCTCGAGGCCCATAAGCCGCTGGACGCCATTGTGATCATGCTGGGCACCAACGACTGTAAGACGGTCTTTAACGTGACAGCTTCCGATATCGCCTGTGGCGCCATGGCACTGATTCGCGCCGTCCGCGCGTTTCCGTGGACCGACGCTGCGCCTTGTCCGCACATTCTGCTGATGGCTCCTATCAAGATCAAGCCGCAGATCGCCGATGTGTATATGACCGACTTTGACAAGCATTCCGTTGAGGCATCTGAGCATTTTGGCGAGTACTATGCGCACGTGGCCGAGCAGTTTGGCTGCGACTTTTTGAATGCCGCCGAGTTTGCCGAGCCGGGCGATATCGACTATCTGCATATGATGCCCGAAAGCCATGAGAGCTTGGGACATGCCGTGGCAGCCAAGCTCAAAGAGATGCTCGGTGAGTAGCGCGACCCCAAGCCACCACAAAGGTGCCTGTCCCCTTTGCGGTGGTTTTGGGCTGTGAATCTTAATACTGCCACATGTGGTTGACAGGGCCGGAGCCTTTGCCCATGTCAAGGCCGGCGGCGAGGGCGCCCGTTAGGTAGGCCTTGCCGGCGTTGACGGCATCGGCAAGATCCATACCCTGGGCCAGCGCACAGGCGATGGCGGACGAAAGCGTGCAGCCGGTACCATGCGTGTTGCCGGTCTCGATGCGCTTGTGGCGGAACCACGTGGTGAGCGGATCGCCCAGGTGGTTGCCCTCGTCATCGAGCGGTGCGGGCTCTGCTAGCACATCGTTGGCCTCGTTGACAAAATGCCCGCCCTTAACGAGAGACGCGCACCCAAAGCGGCGGGTGAGGAGCATAGCGGCATTTTGCTGCGTGCGCTCGGAATCGACCTCGTAGTCGAGCAGGGCCATGGCCTCGGGAATATTGGGCGTGATAACCGTCGCTAGCGGGAACAGGCGGCGAGTGAGCGCCTCTGCGGCATCTTCGGCAATCAGCCGTGCGCCCGAGGTGGCTACCATGACGGGGTCGACTACCACGTTTGTCGCCTTCCAGGCGCTCAGGCGGTCGGCGATAACATCGATAATCTCGACAGAAGAAACCATGCCGATCTTGACGGCGCTCGGGCGGATATCGTCAAAAACGGCGTCAATTTGCGCGGCTACGATATCTGGCGAGATATCCTGCACGGCGGTAACGCCCAGTGTGTTTTGCGCTGTGATGGCGGTGATGGCCGTCTGGGCATACAGACGGTGCGCCGTGATGGTCTTGATGTCGGCCTGAATGCCGGCGCCGCCGCTGGAATCGGATCCCGCGATGGACAGGACGGCAGGTACCTTACTACGATCTATGTTCGCTCCCTTGTTCGGTCGGAATCAAATTGGTCTTTAAGCCAGCATTATAAAGATGCCCGGGCCGACTCTATGTCGAACCCGGGCGGGCGATGCAATCTTTACGCAAATGTAAGCAAATGTTCACACGTCAACAATTGAGGGGCGCCGGCTCGCCGCTAGAAGCGATCGCAGCGAGGAGTCTAGTCCTCCATGCCAAGGTCGATCGTCGTGCCCTCGAATACCTTGTTAACGGTGCGGACGGCGCACATCTTGCCACACATGGTGCAAGTGCCCTCGGTTGCGGCGGGGGATTCCTCGTAGCGCTTCTTGCCGGTGACCGGGTCGAGCGCGCACTTCCACATCTCTTCCCAGTCGAGCTTGCGGCGTGCCTGGCCCATCTTGTCGTCCATGTCGCGGGCGTGGGGCACCTTTTTGGCGATGTCGGCGGCGTGTGCGGCGATCTTGGTGGCCATGAGGCCATCGAGCACGTCCTGGGCGTTGGGCAGGCACAGGTGCTCGGCCGGCGTCACGTAGCACAGGAAGTCGGCGCCGGAGCTGGCGGAGATGGCGCCACCGATGGCGGCGGTGATGTGGTCGTAACCCACGCCGATATCGGTCACCAGCGGCCCGAGCACATAGAATGGGGCGTTGTGGCACAGGCGTTTCTGCAGTTTCATGTTGGCGGCGATCTCGTCGAGCGCCATGTGACCCGGGCCCTCGACCATGACCTGGACGCCGGCGGCCCAGGCGCGCTTGCACAGCTTGCCCAGCTCGATCATCTCGGCGGTCTCGGTTGCGTCGTTGGAGTCGTAGAGGCAGCCCGGGCGGCAGGAGTCGCCAAGCGAAATCGTCACGTCGTACTCGTGGCAGATCTCGAGCACCTCGTCGTAGAACTCGTAGAAGGGGTTCTCATTGCCGGTGACCTCCATCCAGCCAAACAGCAGCGAGCCGCCGCGGCTGACGATGTTCATGAGGCGGCCGGTCTCCTTAAAGGTCTTGATGACCGACTTGTTGATGCCGCAGTGGATGGTCATGAAGTCCACGCCGTCCTCGGCGTGCGCGCGAACGACCTCGAGCAGGTCGTCCTTGGTGAGCTTGACCAGCGGCTTTTCCATGTAGCCGATGGCGTCGTACATGGGGACGGTGCCCACCATAAGCGGCGTCTCGTCGATGAGCTGCTGGCGGAACTGGCGCGTCTTGCCCGAGTTGGAGAGGTCCATGATGGCGTCGGCGCCAAAGTCCTCGGCAATCTTGACCTTCTTCCATTCCTCGGCGGCATCGGCCTTGTCGCCCGAGATGCCCAAGTTCACGTTGACCTTGGTGGACAGGCCCTCGCCGACACCAAAGGCGCGCATGCCCTTTTTGATATGCACGATGTTGGCGGGAATGGCGATGCGGCCGTCTGCCACGCGCTCGCGGATGTACTCGGGGTCGCGATGCTCGCGCTCGGCGACCTCTTTCATCTGAGGTGTGATCTGCCCAGCGCGGGCGAAGTCGATTTGTGTGACGAGCTTGGGCTCGGTCTGTGTGCTCATTGGCACGGCTCCCTTCGTTGGCATTACCCATATCAGGTTTGCGGGTCAGGGCGGGCGCGCCCAGTCTCAGCCTGCCGTCTTGTCCTGCAAGCTCCCCGTTTATGTGGTGGGCTCAAGTATAGCTCGAATGGGTACGATTGACGCGATGAGCATGCCCGTGGGGAGGCGAACATGGAAGACAAGCATCTATATCGAGAGACGCAGTGGTATGTGTCGGCCGAGGAAGGCCGTGCCCATCATGGGCTGGTCGCAATTGGTTTTGCGGTGCTTGCCGTGCTGGTGATTGCCTGCTGTATCTGGACGTTTGGCGGGCGTGGGGGAGCTGTATGGGAGTTCGAGGCTGATGATGGCCTACCGATTATGACGGTGAGGAGCACCGGCGGTAATGCCAATACGCTCGCCATTCCGGGCGATTATTGGTACCCGCGCGATGAGTTTGTGCAGTTGCAGCTGAGTGGTGGGTCCATTCCAGGTGAAGAAATCGAACGTGTGACGTTTGACGCGGCGCTCAAAACGCTGACGGTGAAGCTCAAAGATCAAGGAGATGTGCCCACGACTATGGATATCGTCCTGACGGAATGGCGTCTGGAGCCTCCGACGGGTGTTGCGGTTTCCGAGGTTGAGCACGTCAAGATTGTCTATCAGGACGGTTCGACAAACGGGATTGCAAAGGCCGACGGTCTAGCAGAATAGGTGTCGAGCCTAGCCAGCCAATTCATAAAAGTTGCGGTGGAATAGTTCCTGATTGTGCGATAAAAGGCTCAAATAGGAACTATTCCACCGCAAGTTATATAGAGAAGGCTGAGCGGGTCAGTTTTGGGTGGCGGGTCTAGAGCATCTGTTCGTTGATGAACACGAGGGTGCCTGGGTATGAGATCTCGGGGGCGTGGCGATAGCCGATGTCGAACTCGGTGAGACGGCCGGCGTCCTCGAGTCCGTTTGCTGCCATCCAGCGCACCATGGAGCCGCGCGCCTTTTTGCTGGCGGTCGAGCGCTGGATGGGCTTGCCGTTGCGGATGCCTTCGCCAAAGAGACATGTGACGACCGCGGCATCGGTGGTGAGGCGGGGCAGAACGGCTTTGGCGTATTCCGCGCTGGCGAGGTTGACGATCGTAGCGTTGGAGCCCGCCGGAGCGATGACCCGTGCGAGCTTGTCGCCCCAAAACGCGTAGAGGTCTCGGGCATCGTCGACGGCAAGCTTCGCGCCCATCTCCAGCCGATACGGTTCAACGGCATGAAAGGGGCGTACGCATCCGTAAAGGCCCGAGAGGATCCACAGATGGTCTTGCAGCCATGCGAGCTGTGCGGCATCCATGACCTCGGGCGCCATGCTTTGGTATTGAATGCCGTGATAGGACATGACGGCAGGGGAGAGGTGACGGGCGAGTGCGGGATTGTCGAGATCGCCGTTTTTCAGGATGGGCTCGAACTCATGCAGGGTGCTGAGGCAAGACCCCAGCAGTTTGTCACTCACGTTCCACAACGCCTGCAGGCCGCCGCTGCCTTCATTCCGCTCGATATCTAGCAGTGCACGGTGGAGGCGAGCTGTCTCGCGCACAAAGGGTGGAATGCCCAGGACTTCATAAGCATCTTGGGCCGCGCGCATCTGTTTGGCGGGCGAAATGATGACTTGAAGCATAGACTCTCCTCTGCCAAAAAAGGAAGTTGCGGTGGAATACGGTCTGTTTTGGCCGTTTATGGGCCAGTTTAGTCCGTATTCCACCGCAAGTTATGGGTGGGGTGGATTAGGCGCGCTCGAGGAAGGCCTTGTAGCCGCGGTAGGCCTCGTAGATGTCGGCCTTGTTGGCGACCTCCCACAGGGCGTGCATGGACAGAACGGCAACGCCGGAGTCGATGACGTTCATGCCGTACTTGGCCATGATGTAGGCGATGGTGCCGCCACCGCCCGCGTTGACGCGACCGAGCTCGCAGGTCTGGAAGTCCACGCCGGCCTCGTCCATGATGTCGCGGACGAGGGCCACATACTCGGCGTCGGCGTCGTTGGAGCCGCCCTTGCCGCGGCTGCCCGTGTACTTGTTGAAGCACAGGCCACGACCCATGAAGGCTGCGTTCTTGGTCTCGAACTTGCCGGCATAGCCCGGGTCGAAGCCGGCGGACACGTCGGAGGAAAGCATGCGGCTGCGGGCGAGCGCGCGGCGCAGGGCCAGCGGGCTGCCCTCGCCGGCGAGCGTCATGATCTCGGCGACGGTGTTCTCGAAGAAGCGGCTCGTCATGCCGGTGGCACCCACGGAGCCGATCTCCTCCTTGTCGACGATGAGCGTGATGCTCGTGCGCTCCACGTTGGCGACGTCGATCTGGGCGAGCATGGAGGGGTAGGCGCAGACGCGATCGTCGTGGCCATAGCCCAAAATCATGGAGCGGTCGAGGCCCATGTCGCGGGCGGGACCGGCGGGCACGACCTCGATCTCGGCGGAGAGGAAGTCCTCCTCCTCGACGCCGTACTGCTCCTTGAGGATGTCCAGGAACATCTGCTTGACGGGCTCCTTGGGAGCGTCCTTGTCGTCCTCGTCAAACTTGACGGGACGGCCGCCCACGATCACGTCGAGGATCTCGGCGTCGACGGCGTCCTTGGCGGGCTTGGACATCTGCTCGCTCGAGAGGTGGATCAGCAGGTCGGAGATGGTAAAGACCGGATCGTCTGCCTTGTCGCCGATGTTGATGTCGACGGTGGTGCCGTCCTTTTTGCAGATGACGCCCACGAGTGCAAGCGGGGAGGCCACCCAGTGGTAGCTCTTGACGCCGCCGTAGTAGTGCGTGTCGAGGTAGGCCATGTCGCCGGCCTCGAAGGCGGGATTCTGCTTAAGGTCCAGGCGCGGCGAGTCCACGTGAGCACCCAGGATGTTAAAGCCCTGCTCGAGCGGGGCGGTGCCCAGGTTGACGAGCATGAGGTCTTTGCCGTGATTGGCGGCGTACACCTTGTCGCCGGCCTTGAGCGTGCGGCCCTCGGCAATCACGGTCTCCAAGTCGACGTAGCCCGCCTCCTCGGCCATCTTGATGCCGGTCTTGACGCACAGGCGCTCGGTCTTATTCTCGCTCAAAAACTGCTTATAGCCGCGGCAAAGCTCCTCGAGTTCCTCGACTTGCTGTGGCGTGTACTTTTTCCATGCGCAGGGACGCTCCATGACGCAGGCTCCTTTCGGATCGATCGTGCTGGTTGATGTACCGTGAGCCATCGTATCACGCGCGGGCCCGCGGCGGCAGGGAAGCCTGATGTGCGGTGGCCGCGGGGCGGGGAGCGTGTAAACTGGTGTGAGCAAACCGTGCCCAGCCCAAAGCGAGGTATTCAATATGTCTGACAAGCGCCGCACCTTTGCCGTTATCGACGGCAACTCGCTCATGCACCGCGCCTTCCACGCCGTGCCGCCCACCATGAATGCGCCGGACGGGCGCCCCACCAACGCGATCTTCGGCTTTCTGAACATGTTTCTTAAGATGATCGATGCCTTTAACCCCGACGGTGTGGTCGTGGCGTTTGACAAGGGCAAACCGCGCGTGCGCATGGAGATGCTGCCGCAGTATAAGGCGCAACGCCCGCCCATGGACCCCGATCTGCATGCGCAGTTTCCGATGATCAAGGAGCTGCTCACCGCGCTCAACGTGCCGATTCTGCAGTCCGAGGGCTGGGAAGGCGACGATATCCTGGGAACCATGGCGCGCCTGGGTGAAGAGGCCGGCTGCGACATGCTGCTGGTGACCGGCGACCGCGACATGTATCAACTCGTGACCGAGCACGTCAACGTGGTCTCGACCCGCAAGGGCCTGTCCGACGTGGCGATCATGACGCCCGAGAGCGTGGACGACCTGTATCACGGCATTACGCCGGCGCTCGTGCCCGATTTTTACGGTCTAAAGGGCGATACGTCGGACAACATTCCCGGCGTACCGGGCATCGGCCCCAAAAAGGCGAGCGCGCTCATCGCACAGTACGGCAGCTTGGACGAAGTCATCGCGCATGCCGATGAGGTCAAGGGCAAGATGGGCGAGAACCTGCGTGCGCACATCGACGATGCGCTGCTGAGCCGCAAGGTCGCAACCATTCGCACCGATGCGCCCGTCGAGCTCGACTTTGACGAAACGTCCTTCCCGGCGTTTTCTGCCGACGAAGTGTCCGCGGCGCTGGGCACACTTGGTATCACCGCCATGCAGAACCGTTTCTTGGCGCTGATCGGCGGCGAGGGCGGGGCTGCTGCTGCCTCCAGTGTGTTTGAGATACCTGCTATGGTTCGCGCAGCCGCCGGCGATGCCGACGCGCTTGGTGCCGTTGCGGCTGAGGTCTCCCGCGCGATTGATGCCGGCGAGTGGGTCGCCGCCGTGGTGGACGACGACAAGGAAGAGGGCGCGCTCTTTGGACTGACGCGCACGCTGTGGTTGGCGACGTCCAAGGGCCTGTTCGCGCTCGAGGAGGGCGACGGCGCCTCCACTGCCGTAGTCGATGGCTTCAACTTCGCTCACGGTGTGATCGCCGGCGTGCTTGCGCGCCTGTTTATGGAGGGCCGCGTGGCGAGCCCGGATACGAAGGCGCTGCTGCACGAGCTTTCGCCCATCGATTCTTCTGAGCCCGAGCTCATGGATCCGCTAGCAGTCGATTCCACGTGCATCTTCGACACCGTGGTCGCCGCTTACCTGTTGGATTCCGACCGCTCCGAGTTTGACGAGGCATATCTGGCCGATACCTATCTGCAGATGGCGCTGCCTGCGGCGCGCGGTGCAGAGGGTGCCGGCGAGGACGCCCCCGCCCCCGCCGCTCGCACGGCGGCCTTAACGCTGGCGCTGGTCGCACCGCTGCGCGACCGCATGGCCCGTGAGAACGCCACCAACGTGTTCGACGGCATCGAGATGCCGCTTGTGCCGGTGCTTGCCAAGATGGAGCGCGCGGGCATGCTCGTAGACCCCGACCGTCTGCATAGTCTGTCCGAGGGCCTGGCGACTCAGATTGCCGAGGTCGAGCGCAGCATTCGTGACCTGGCGGGTGACGAGACCTTTAATATTGGCAGTCCCATGCAGCTGTCGCATGTGCTCTTTGATGTGATGGGGCTTCCGACCAAGGGCCTCAAGAAGACTAAGCGCGGCTATTATTCGACCAACGCCAAGGTGCTGAGTGACCTTGCCCGCGACCACGAGATCGTGCGCCTGATTTTGGACTGGCGTGAGAAGTCCAAAATCAAGTCCACCTATCTGGACACGCTGGGCCCGCTACGCCGTGGTGACGGTCGTGTGCACACTACGTACAACCAGACCATCACAGCAACGGGGCGTCTGTCCTCGAGCGACCCGAACCTGCAGAACATCCCGACGCGCTCGGAGCTGGGTCGTACCGTCAAGACGGCGTTTTCGGCAGGCGAGGGAAGCGTCTTTTTGGCGGTGGACTACTCGCAGATCGAGCTGCGTCTGCTGGCGCATCTCTCGGGTGACGAGCACTTGGTGCGCGCCTTTAACGAGGGCGAGGACTTCCATGCCGAGACGGCGGCGCGCGTGTTTGGTGTGCCGGTGTCCGAGGTAACGCCCGACTTGCGCAGTCGCGCCAAGGCCGTGAACTTTGGCATCGTGTATGGCCAGCAGGCCTACGGCCTGTCGCAGTCGCTGCATATCTCGATGGCCGAGGCACGCGACATGATCGACCGCTACTACGAGGCCTACCCGGGCGTGCGCACGTTCCTCGACAACGTGGTGGCACGCGCCAAGCAGACGGGCTACGCCGAGACCATGTACGGCCGCCGTCGTCATATTCCGGAGCTCAAGGCCAAAAACCCGCAACTCCGCGGCTTTGGCGAGCGCACGGCCATGAACCATCCCATGCAGGGCACCGCCGCCGACATCATCAAGATCGCGATGGCCCGCGTAAGCCGTCGCCTGGAAGAAGAAGGCTTTGCCGCCCACATGATCCTGCAAGTGCACGACGAACTGGACTTTGAGTGCCCCATCGACGAAGTCGAGCGCCTAACCACCATGGTCCGCGACGTCATGGAGCACGTAGTGGACCTCCGCGTCCCCCTAATCGCCGAAGCCAGCACCGGCATAACCTGGGCCGACGCCAAATAGGGAAGTGCCCACAACCCTAAAGTAACCAAACCAGAAGGGGGCTCCTTGCCAACAAGGAGC
The DNA here is from genome assembly GCF_040926185.1 of Collinsella aerofaciens. GTDB lineage: Bacteria > Actinomycetota > Coriobacteriia > Coriobacteriales > Coriobacteriaceae > Collinsella > Collinsella aerofaciens_BC. Next base: position 83,241 of record NZ_JBCOIQ010000002.1, on the reverse strand, counting down.
CCCCTTCGTTCAATTAAATTCAGCCTAAGTATCTAGACACTCAAGACGCCATCTAGGCGGCAAACAAGAAAACCTAGGGCCTGGCCGGGCGGCACAGGTTAACTTTTCGTAGATTCCGCACGCAAAGAAAGCCACTTAATGCGGCTTTCGTCTTGCGCAGGACCTGACCGAGCGAAAAGTTAACCCCTGCCGCCCGGCCAGACCCGATGGGATGGCTAGCGAGCCGCCAAGATGGCGTCGATGAGCGTCAGTACGCCCCCGTCGTTGTTGCTCGGAATGCGCCACTTGGCATGTGCGTTCATGTGCTCCTCGGCATTGTCCACGATAAAGCTGTGACCGACGCGCTCCAGCATGGGGATGTCGTTGTAGGTGTCGCCCACGGCGGCAGCATCGGCAATATCGATGCCCAGGTGCTCGCACAGGTGCGCGACGCCGGCGCCCTTGTCGACACCCAGGTTCATAAAGTCGATCCACTCGCGCCCGGCGTTGGTGACGTAGAGCTTGTCCGAGAACTCGGGGCTATAGGCCTCGCGGAAAGCGGGCTCGGCGTCGTAGCCGGGGAAGAAGATCGAAATCTTGTTGGACTCGAGATCAATGCCCTCAAAGCTGTCGACGTAGTTGATTGTGTTGTAGTAGACGCTGATCTCGTCGTGGTATTGATGGTCGCGGGCAAGTACGTAGAACTCGTCGAAGCAGCACAGGACGGGGACAGCGCGAGGATCCTCCGAGGCACGGCTCAAGACCTGCTGATACAGCTCCACGTCAATATTGCTCTTATAGATATAGCTACCGCGATAGATCACGCACGCTCCGTTATCGGGACAAAAAGCGAGGCGGTTCTTAATGCCCTCGAACATTTCCTCGAGCTTGGGGGCGGGACGTCCGCTGGCGGGGCAGAATACGATGCCTGCGTCGGCGAGCTTGTCCAGACGCTCGTCGAGACCCTGGGGCAGCACGCGCTCGTCGGTCAGCAGCGTCTTGTCCATATCGACGGCGAGAATCTTAATGTTGCCGATGTTGGCGTCCGATTCGTAAGTTTGCATAAAAATGCGCCTTTCGTTTCGAGATTGTTTCAGGCGTTATAACCATCAACTAGCAGTCGAGCGTATTTTCGCAGGAATGGTGCGTATTTGCACTGCAATTCACAAACTAATGAAAAAACTTTTCAGAAATTTGAATTTGTCGCTTGCGCAGCGTGCACTTTATCGTAATATAGCGAACATCGAAAACGGAGACGGCAAAAGAGCCGTTTACCGAGGAAAAGGTACCGTTTGCGATATTTGAATTGCGCCCGGCGATACGTGAAAGGAGAGGCAGATGCAGTTCGTAAAGATCATCACCACTGCAGACAATGCCATCCGACGCCAGCGCGCAATTTCCCGACGACGATAACAATCGTCTCTGTCCGCATGGGGCGCAATGCCTCAACAGAGTCATTTTGAGGTCGTTGGGTTTAAGCACGACATAGCTGCATGTTTCTAGGGCATGCCTGTGATGCATTCTGCTGAATAACCTGATATTGCACGGTTTTTGACCTCAAGGTGACTTGCAACTGACCGATGTTCTAACTAGCTACCAAGGGCGAAAGGAAACAGCCATGAGCAAGGAAAAAGTCGTTCTCGCATATTCCGGTGGTCTTGATACATCCGTATGTGTCAAGTGGCTCCAGGACGAGAAGAATCTCGATGTCGTTTGTGTCTGCGGCAACGTGGGCCAGGAAGAGACCGGACTGGATGCCAAGAAGCAGAAGGCGCTCGACCTGGGCGTTCTCGATTGCCAGGTGCTCGACCTGCGCGACGAGTTCTCCGATGAGTTCCTGACCAAGGCTATCGCCGCAAACTCCATGTACGAGAACAAGTATCCGCTGCTCTCCGCCCTGTCTCGCCCGCTGCTTGCCAAGAAGCTTGTTGAGGTCGCCCACGAGTTTGGCGCGACCTACGTCGCCCACGGCTGCACCGGCAAGGGTAACGACCAGGTCCGTTTTGAGGCCGCCGTCAAGGCCCTCGACCCCGAGCTCAAGGTTATCGCCCCGGTTCGCGAGTGGGACCTGAAGTGCCGTCCCGACGAGGTCGCCTATGCCCACGCCCACAACGTGCCGGTTCCCGAGGGTGCCAACGACAACCCCTACTCCATCGACGACAACCTGTGGGGTCGTGCCATTGAGTGCGGTCACCTGGAGGATCCCTGGAACGAGCCGCTCGACGACGCTTGGGTTATGACCAAGAACCCCGAGGACACGCCGGACACCCCGACCTACACCGAGATTGAGTTTGAGGCCGGCAAGCCCGTCGCCGTCGACGGCAAGAAGATGAAGCTCTCCGAGATCGTCATCGCCCTCAACAAGATCTCCGGCGACAATGGCTTTGGCCGCCTCGATCTGGTCGAGGATCGTCTGGTGGGCCTCAAGAGCCGTGAGTGCTATGAGGTTCCCGGAGCCCTGACGCTCATCACTGCCCACAAGGCGCTCGAGGACATCTGCGTCGAGGGCGACCTGCTCAAGACCAAGATCAAGCTCGAGCAGGATTGGGCCACCGCCGTGTACAACGGCCAGTGGTACAGCCCGCTCAAAAACGCGCTCGATGCCTTTATGGCCGATACCCAGAAGTTCGTGACCGGCACTGTCCGTCTGAAGTTCTTTAAGGGCAACTGCCATGTCGTCGGCCGCAAGAGCCCCTTCAGCCTCTACGACTACGGTCTGGCTACCTACGACCGCGACACCACGTTTGACGAGAAGGCCAGCGCCGGCTTTATCGAGATTGATACGCTGTCGCTCAAGACGTGGGCAAAGGTCCAGGGCCCCAGCTCTGCTGCCGCCCAGGCCTAGCGCCTCCTTCCCTTGGTATCCGCGCGGCCCATCCGCGTGATACATAACGGGCGCACGGGGTCCCTACCTTTCGTTATGCTTGCTGACACTTCTTAACATCGGTGGCCCCTACGTTCCGCCCGCATATATGATGCCGCGTCTGCGGCTGAGTCCGAGCCCCGCCGGGGTTGTCCGGTGGGGCTCCTTCTATCAATTTGGCGGCTCTGCGCCTATATATATGAGGAGTATCCATTATGTTCAATGCTATCGCGCATGCTTTACTTGCCCTCGCGCCCGAGTTCGATGCTGCAAGGGCCGAGGACGTCCCTATGAGCCTGAAGGCCTGGATCGATGGTTCGCAGGGCAACATCCGGAGGGAGACGTTGGGCGCCAAGTGCATGGCGCGTCACTTCTTTGCAAATTAGCTACATGGCTCCGCACACGGTGGGGAATGTGTAAAACTAGCGGTTGAAAAATCGCTTTAGCGATATGGCGCATTGCTTTGGGCGCTTGTTTTGGTATTTGGAGAAAGGGGACGGTTCCATGGCTCTTTGGGGCGGTCGTTTTGAGGCAGGCGTGGCCGAGGTCACGCAGGAGTTTGGCGCGTCGCTGCCGGTCGACAAACATCTCTATAAGCAGGATATCGCCGGCTCTAAGGCGCATGCCAAAATGCTGGCGGCCCAGGGCATCATCAGTGCCGAGGACGAGCAGGCGATTGCCAAGGGCCTGACCGAAATCGAACAGGATATCGATGCCGGCAACTTTACCTTCGATATCAACGATGAGGACATTCATATGTCCATCGAGAGCGAGTTGACGCGCCGCATCGGCGAGGCCGGTAAGCGCTTGCATACCGGCCGTTCGCGCAACGACCAGGTGGCGACCGATACGCGCCTGGGCGTCAAGGCGCTGGCCAAGGAGCTCATGGAGGCCAATCTTGAGCTGCGCCATGTGCTGGTGGATGCGGCTAAGAAGTACGACAAGGTGATTCTGCCGGGCTACACGCATATGCAGCACGCTCAGCCCGTGCTGCTCTCGCATCATCTGCTGGCGTATTCCTGGATGTTCGCGCGCGACTTTACGCGCCTGAAGGCCGCCTTTGATGCCGCCGACAACTGCCCGCTGGGTGCTGCCGCGCTTGCCGGTACGAGCTATCCGCTCGATCGCCAGTTGACGGCTGCCGAACTTGGCTTTGCGGGCGTGATTCCCAACTCGCTCGATGCGGTTTCCGACCGTGATTTCCTGCTCGATCTGCATTACGCCGGCTCCGTTATGGCCATGCACCTGTCGCGTCTTTCCGAGGAGATCGTGCTGTGGTCGAGCTCCGAATTTGGCTTTATCACGCTTTCCGACTCGTACTCTACCGGCTCGTCCATCATGCCGCAGAAGAAGAATCCCGACTTTGCCGAGCTTATCCGCGGCAAGAGCGGCCGTGTGTATGGCAACCTGTTGCAGCTGCTCGTAACCATGAAGGGCTTGCCGCTTGCTTATAACAAGGACTTGCAGGAGGACAAGGAGGGCGCGCTCGATACCGCTCACACGCTCATGCAGTGCCTGTCGGTTATGGCCGGTATGATTTCGACTTGGACCGTCAACGAGGATGCCATGGCGCGCGAGTGCGGCGTGGGACACCTTGCCGCTACCGATGTTGCCGATTACCTGGCTAAGCGTGGCCTGCCGTTCCGCGAGGCACACGCCGTGGTGGGCCATCTGGTCCTGATGTGCGAGAAGCGCGGCTGCAATCTTGAGGACCTGCCGTTTGAGGTGTTCCAGGAGGCAAGCCCGCTCTTTGAGCACGACATTACCGAGGCGCTCGACATCCCGTCGATTGTCGCTGCACGCACGACCGAGGGCGGTACCGCCCCTGCCGCCGTTGCCGTGCAGCTGCAGCGTGCCGAGGCACAGCTCGTGGCCGACGAGGGCGTGTTTGGATCGCTGACCAAGGTCGTCGAGATGGGCCACGGGATAAAGTAAGGGTTTGGCCGAAGCTGTTTTTGCCATTTATTGAGGAATCATTTTTTGCTTTACGGACGTCTGCTGATGTGAGCGTCCGTATTTTGTTGCTATGGGGGAGGGGCTTGTCGAGAAGTTCTGTAGGACCTTTGGGCAGGTTGTGAAGGGGGTACGTTCGCGGGCGGCAACCGACCGTCTGCTCTGCTCGATGCGGTTGATGGGCAGTCGGATGGTACTCTAATCGAGCTTCGAAACAGAAGTGACACATATGGAACGCTTCAATAAATTGTAACGTTTCAATAAACAGCTTTTTGTTTAACTGCAGCTAAAACTCTGTTACGATGCAGTACAGGCGGGTGCCGGAATGGGACTTGGGCACGCGCGAACCTACTTGAAAGGCTACCTTATGGCTATCGAGAAGACCTTCATCATGATTAAGCCCGACGCCGTGCGCGACCGCAAGATCGGCGAGATCGTTGCTCGCATTGAGCGCAGCGGCCTTGTCATCGAGCGCATGGAGATGACCACGCTCGAGCGCGCTACCGTCGAGGAGCACTACGCCCATCTGGCCGACAAGCCCTTCTTTGGCGGTCTCTGCGACTTTATGACGAGCGGTCCGGTCGTCAAGATGGTCGTTTCCGGTCTCTCCGCTGTTGCTAAGATGCGCACCCTCATGGGCGCTACTAATCCGCTTGACGCTGCTCCTGGTACCATCCGCGGCGACTTTGCCGTCGATGTCAACGCCAACGTGATCCACGGCTCCGACTGCCTGGAGAACGCCGAGATTGAGATCAAGCGCTTCTTTGGCTAAACCAGCTTTGACTCCTTAAAGCTGTTAGCGTGTGGCTTGGGCGCCGCGGAACTCCATCTGCGGTGCCCTTTTATTCCAGAATCTATGCAGGGGCCCGCTCGGACATGTGTTCCGAGCGGGCCCCTGCTGTTAGCTTGTGGCACTGAATAGTTTAGGCTTCGTCGACGATCTTAAGGGCGCGCGTGTGATCGATCTCGTTGAGGAGGTTAACGCGACGCTCGTGACGACCACCCTCAAACTCGGCGTCGAGCCACTCGTCGACGATCATCTTGGCGAGCTCGGAGCCCACGACGCGGGCGCCAAAGGCGAGCACGTTGGTGTTGTTGTGCATGCGCGAGAGCTTGGCGCTGAAGGGCTCGGAGCACACGACGGCACGAACGCCCTCGACCTTGTTGGCGGCCAAGCTAATCCCGACACCGGTGCCGCAGATCAGGATGCCCAGATCGACGTCGCCGTTGGCTACGGCTTTGCCCACCTTGTAGCCGGCGATGGGGTAATCAAAGCTCTCGGAGGTGTCGGTGCCAAAGTTCACGACCTCGCAGCCGCGCTCCTTCAGGTGCTCGGAAATGATGTTCTTGAGCTCGACGGCGGCGTGGTCGTTGCCGATACCGATCTTCATGAGTGGTTCCTCTCTGGTCCGTGCGGCGGAATTGCTAAAGGTTTTACCGCGTTCGACTGCATGATAGCGCGTCTTTTGCCTAAACACTCGGGCGTTTTTTGGTCAAACGCTTTAGCGGACGCGAACATCAGCCCATCACGAAAAATGCCGCCAATTTGCTTCTGGCGGCCGTCTGCCGGAACTCGACTTGCGGTTTTTGGTGCCTTGTTATCAAATGGAGAAGTTGATACTTGCTAGAGAAACCCGTTATACATGTAGGAGATACCTATGCCTACCGATTCCATCCGTGATACCGCGTTTTGTGATGTTTTGAACCGCGAGCTTGTCTGTGCGCTCGGCTGCACCGAGCCCATTGCCGTTGCCTATGCGGCGGCGCTGGCGAGCCAGACGCTCGGTTGCGAACCCGAACATATGGATGTTGCCTGCTCAGGCAACATCATCAAGAACGTAAAGAGCGTGACCGTGCCCAACTCGGGCGGTATGCACGGTATTGAGGCCGCGGCCGTGCTGGGTGCCGTGGGCGGTGACGCCAAGAGCGCGCTCGAGGTGCTCGAGAGTGTTGGCGATGCAGACCGTGCTCGCGTGACCGAGCTGCTCTCCGATGCCGACTACTGCGATGTGTCGCTTGTCGAGGGTGTGCCCAACCTCTACATTAAGGTGACTGCCACGGCCGGAGGTCATACTGCGGTCGTCGAGATCACCGACCATCACACCAATGTTACGTGCCATACACTCGATGGCATTCCGATGTGTGGCAAGTCGGCGGGGGAGTGTGCCGCCTGCGCCGAGCGCATCGTGGCCGAGCGTGCCGCCGATACGCCCATGTCGATTGAGTCTATCATTGACTTTATCGAGGACGGCGACATCGAGGGCGCCCGCGCTGCCGTTGAGCGTCAGATTGAGCTGAACGGCGCTATTAGCGCCGAGGGCTTGGTGAACGCTTGGGGCGCCGAGGTGGGCCGTACGCTGCTGGGCGCTCGCGCCGACGATGTCGCCTGCCGTGCGCGTGCGCGTGCGGCCGCCGGGTCTGACGCCCGTATGAACGGCTGTGCGCTACCGGTCGCCATTGTGTGCGGCTCGGGCAACCAGGGTATTACCTGTGCGTTGCCCGTTATGGAATATGCCGATTACCTGCGCTGCGACCACGAGCGCCTGGTGCGCGCCGTGATGCTGTCTGATCTTATTGCCGTGCATATCAAGAGCTATATTGGTGCGCTCTCGGCGTTTTGCGGTGCTATTTGCGCTGCGTGCGGTGCCGGCGCGGCGATTACCTGGCTGTGCGGTGGCACGCGCGAGCAGATCGGCGCGACGGTCTCCAATACGCTCGGTAACGTGGGCGGCATCGTGTGCGATGGCGCCAAGGCAAGCTGCGCCGCTAAGATTTCCGCTGCCGTTGATGCGGCGATTCTGGGCCACGATATGGCCATGCAGGGCCGCGGCTTCCGTGCCGGAGAGGGCCTGATTCAGGATACGGTGGAAGAGACGATCGCCAGCATGGGCTATGTGGGCCGCGTTGGCATGAAGGATACCGACGTCGAGATCCTCAACATCATGATCGGCAAGACCATCGTCGACTGCTAGGGGCTCTGGGGCACTGCATCTTGTTGTTGAAACTATCGCGCTTGTGGCTGTAAAGCACCTGTCTGCATTGCGGACAGCGAGGATCTCGCGGTATGTCACCAGGTCGTTCTCGCGCTTGATGCGCTCGAGGACGGTCGCGACAACAAGCGCCGCTATCGCCGGCAGGAACGCCGCAGCCGCGGCGACGCCGGCGCCCCAGGTGCCCTCCATCCAGTTAAACGCCGGCGACAGTATCAGTGCGAACGCCACCGCCAGCAACGCGAGCATCAGCACGGCCAGCCATAGCATCCGCGTTCCCATGCGCTTGCAATCTCTTTCGACTGCCTCTTCCATAACGGTCACGTCTCCCTTCACGAGCGTGTCTATGGAGGTGCCGAATAGGATGCTCAGCATGAGCAGGCTCTGGACGTCCGGATACGTCTTGTCCCGCTCCCAGTTCGAGATCGTCTGACGCGACACGTAGAGTTTCTCGGCGAGCTGTTCTTGGGAGAGCCCCATCGCCTCGCGCCTCGTCTTGATCTGGTTGCTGATGTCCATCGTCACCTCCCGGTCGTGAAGGAGCGTCCCGCGAACACGTAGGGTGCGCTATCGAATCTGTTGTACATCATATGCGGCATGGCTTGCCGGGCGCTGCAAAAACTGTTTTGCACGGGGTTTACCCGCATGATTGTTGCTGCGATGCGTGCCATCGCCGCGGGGAGATCTGGCTTGTGGAGGCTTGCGGGGCGATGGCTTAGCGATGCTGTCGAGCAATCGTCCAAGTGCGCAGGCCCATGGCGGCGTAGCCGATTGCGGTATAGGCAACCCCATGGAACGCAAGGTCCCGGCTGCCCTCGACCGCGAGGGGAAACAGGAGCGCGGATCCGATTCCGAGCGCCGCGGGTATCCAGAAGAGCGTCCTCGCGGAGTTCGCGGCGAGCAGGCCGAGGGCGATCGCAGTTACGGGGAGCACGAGGTAGATCAGCGTCATCATGGCGATCATGCCGGCATCGGATGGGACGACCCTCACCAGGAGGACGGGGATTGCCCAGCAGGCGCCAACGATTGCGATCAATGCGATGAGGGACGCGCGTACGGTGACGTTCATGGGGCACCTCCTAACGGGAATCGCCCCCATTCTGGCATACATCTTCAGAATGGGGGCTAAGGGGGATACCATTTCGGGGAACGGGTGCGTACCCGCGCTTTTAACTCAGCATCTTGGCGAGCATGCCGATGCCGACGCCCACCAGTCCGCCGGCGATGGCGCCGATGATGATCTGCACCGCGTTGCGCGTGCCCTTGACCCAAGGGTTCATCTCGCGCTCACGGCGCCCCTCGAGCGTGTCGCGATCGACCTGCTCGCCGCGGCTAAACGCCAACACCTCGCGGTACGTGACGAGGTCGTGCTGCTTCTTCATGCGTTCCATATACACGAACGCCACGAGCATCACGACGAGCGCCACGGCGGCAAACGCCGCGGTGGGCGCGATGTGCATGCCCCAGCCCCATTCGAGCTGGAACGCCGCCCACGCGCTCAGCACCAAAAACACGACCGCGCTCACGACCGTGATTGTGGAGAGGGCGTTGTACTTCTTGACCGCTTCGTTCATTACCTGTGCCATGGTTTCCACATCTCCTTTGATGAGGGAGTCCACGGTCACCCCGAACACGTTGGAAAGCAGCAGCAGGCTCTGGACATCCGGATACGTACGGCCGCACTCCCAGTTGCTGATGGTCTGGCGCGACACGTAGATGCGCTCCGCCAGATCGTCTTGGGACAGTCCGAGCTCCGTGCGATGCTCCTTGATGTGCGAGCCCAGCTCCATGCGTTTGCTCCCTAGAGGGTCGGGGTGACCCCTGTCGAGAGCCACCATGTCATTGACGCGAGCATCGTACCATCAAAGGTCTTTATATTTGACCCCCACGGGGCAAAATCGAGCTGTCAAAAGGCTTTATATACGACATCTAGCTGGGAAAAGAACGGTCCCCAAAGGCGGATGCCTCCGGGGACCGGTTGGTGCGTATAGAGGGGGCGAGCTTGCTTTGGGTTGGTGTTGGCCCCGCCGTTCGGCTCGACTTTGGAGCGGCGGGGCTCAGCTCTGCCTCGACCGCGGCGCGGGGCGCGGCTTTGTCCCGACGTCGGCAGCGGCCGAGCCCTGTCTTCCAGCTTAGCCCTCCTCGCCTTTGGGTGCGTCCTTGGACGAGGGCTCTTTCTTCGGCAGCCTTCCCGCGCGTTTGAGGGCGTCTCGCAAGATCCATTCCGCCTGACCGTTGGCGCTGCGCATCTCATCGTCCGCCCAGCGTTGGACGGCCTCCCAGATAGCGGGGTCTATACGGAGTGGATACTACTTGCGTGCCATGACGTGCCTTCTTGTCGAATGTGCAATTTTGCACCCGTCCCCAAATTACTCATTGGTGTTGGGGTTAGTACAGCGAGCCTGCGTTGAGCACCGGGTGCGCCTCGGATTCACCGCAGAGCACCACCATGAGGTTGCTGGCCATCTGCGCCTTGCGCTCGTCGTCGAGCTCGATGGTGCCGCCGGCAGCCATCTCCTTCACGGCCATGTCGACCATGGAGACCGCGCCCTCGACGATCTTCTTGCGTGCGGCGATGACGGCCTCGGCCTGCTGGCGGCGCAGCATCGCCTGGGCGATCTCGGGGGAGTAGGCGAGGTGCGTGAGACGTGCATCGTCGACCTCGACGCCGGCGGGCGCCAGGCGCATCGCGAGCTCGCGGCGCAGGGCTTCGGAGACCTCTTCCACATTGGCGCGCAGCGTGATGGCGCCGGCGGCATCGGACTCGTCCTCCAGGTGGTCGTAGGCGTACACGCTCGCCACGTGGCGCAGCGCCGTCTCGGCCTGCATGGCGACATAGCTCTGGTAGTCGTCGACGTCGAAGAGCGCCTTGGCGGTATCGGCGACGTGCCACACCACGACGGTTGCGATCTCGATGGGGTTGCCCATTTTGTCGTTGACCTTCAGGCGCTCGCCATTCAGGGTGCGCACGCGGGTGGAGATAGTGGTGGGGTTGCCCTTGGCGGCCTTCTGCGCCGCGGCCTTGGCGGCCTTGGAATCGCTCATCTCGAGCTCGATCATCTCGCCGATCCCGGCCGATCCGCCCATGCTCTTGCTAAAGAACGGGTTGGCCCAGAAGAGGCCCTCGTCGCGGACGGTGCCCACGTACTTGCCGAACAGGATGCACACGCGCGCCTGGCCGGGCTGCAGCGAGAAGAATCCGTTGAGTGGGATGAACCACAAGCAAAACGCGAGGATGCTGAGGCCGAGCCCCCATCCGTAGACTGCGGGCGCGTCGACGCCGTCGGGCGTGCTCGCGAGCCCGATGGTGCTCCAGATAAAGAGGCCGATGATGACGATGAGCGCCACCGCCACGGCGACGAGCATGCCGTAGCCCGACTTGGCCTTGAGTTGCTTTTCCACGCTCATTGTGAGTTCCTTTCACGACTGCGCCGGCGTTTGCGTGACGTCCCCGGCGCCGCGCTCCAGATTGCGATGGGGAGGAGGCGAGTCCCCGAGCAGTCCGTGCGGCTGCTGATTGCTTTGTGATATCACATTGAGACCAAGTCAAGGAGAATCGGATGCCGTCTCTCATGGCATAAGTGGTTCGGGGCGCCCGGCATCTACGCTCCGTAGAGGTCTTCCTGTTGCATCTTGGCTCGCAAGTCCCTATAATAGCCCCACTCACGGCTGAAGGTTTACCTCGAGATTTGGAAAGGGGAGCTGCACCATGCTTGCTTCCATGAGGATTTGGCTCTAGCCACGGTCGCGTGAGCGACCGGTACTTCGCTGCATACCACCGATCGCATCAAAGGATTATTCCATGACACAACCGAATCCCTGCGCTTCTTGGAAGCGCTCGCTCGCCATCGTCTGGATCGGCGAGTTCTTCTCCGTGCTCACGAGCTCCATTCTGCAGATGGGTCTCATCTGGCACGTCACCCTCACCACCGGCTCCGCGAGCGCCCTGTCGTTCGTGAGCCTGGCGGCCTTCTTGCCCATGGCGCTCCTCGGCGCCTTCGCGGGCACCATCGTGGACCGCACGTCCATCAAGCGTCTCATGATCGGCGCCGATCTCTTCATCGCGGCCGTGAGCCTCACGCTTGTCTTCGGCTCGCTTCGGGGCGACCTTTCTGTCGCCGTTGTGGCGGCGGTGGTGTTCGTCCGTGCGCTGGGCAGCACGCTCCATACGCCCGCCTTCAACGCGCTCACACCGCTCATCGCCCCGCCCGAGGTGCTCGGCAAGCTGGCGGGCATGCTGCAGTTCATGCAGTCGGGTAGCTATATCATCGGCAACGCCATCGCCGCGGCGGTCTACCCGGCGTTTGGTCTGACTTTCATGATCGCGCTCGATGTCGCCGGGGCGGTGCTCGCGAGCATCGCGGTGGCGACCTCCGGCATCAAGACGCCGGCGCCCGAGCGCCATACGCCCGAGGAGAACGCCGAGGCGTCGCACCGCGCGGTGCGGGCCTTCCTATTGGAGACGGCCAACGGGTACCGCGAGCTCAAACGCCATCACGGTCTGTTCGCCATGCTCTGGATCGGCTTCGCCTTCTCGGTCCTGTTCTCGCCCATATCCGCGCTGTTCCCGCTCATGGTGTTCGACCATTTTGGGGGCACCACTACGCAGTCGGCTATCGCGGAGATCGCGTTCTCGGTCGGCATGATCGCGGCGAGCGGCTGGATCGGGGCGACGGGTGGCCTTAAGAACCGCGCTCTTTCGTGCACGCTGGCCATCGGCCTCTTCGGAGCGGGCACGCTCGCGGGCGGCCTCGTGCCCCCTTCCGCGCTCGTTGTGTTTCTGGGGCTTACGTTCGCGATGGGGGTCTCGAGTCCGCTGTACAGCGCGCCGCAGATGGCGCTCATGCAGGAGCGCGTCGATCCCGAGTGCATGGGCCGCGTCTTCGGCCTGTACGGAGCGGTCTGCAGCTGGGCCATGCCCGTGGGGCTCGTCGCATCGACCTTGTTCGCGGACGCCATCGGCGTAAGCGCGTGTTTCGTGCTCATCGGTGCTGCAATGGTGATCCTAGCAGGCATCACCTGGGCGATCCCGAGCATCCGCAAGATTGGGTAGCGCTCTGGCGGAGTGCGTTTCGTTTCGGACGGCTCGTAGGGTCGCTGCGACGTGAAGGGTGGTCGACGGTGCGCCTGCGAGGGCGCCGTCGACCACCCTTTTGTTTAATTCGTCTGGCCCGGCGCCGATCATCATCTGTTCGCCGGGCGATTGCGATGCCGCCGCTTGCCGATACGCGGCTCCTTACGTTGTGCGCATCCCATCGTTCTGGCAGCGTTTCCTGCAGTTAATCTCCAGAGCCCGAGGCGGTGGCCCCTATGAGTAATCTGCTCGAATCCATTCTGCGCGTCGGTATGACCGTGTTCATCGTCGGCCCGCTCACTGCATGGGTCGCCCGCCGCGGCGCGCGCGAGCGCAGCGAGGCAACGGACAGCCTCGATTGCTTCACGGTGCGCATGCCCGCAGCCATCCGCACGATCATCGCCTGCTGCGCCGTCGCGTTCGAACTGCTCATGCTGGGTGTCTACGTCTGGCAGGGCGTCTCGCTGGGCGAGTGGGACCACGAACTTGTGTGGTTCGGTCATGCCATGGCGCTCGCGGGTATGGCTATCTGGGCCTTGCTGAGCATCCCGCGTATCGACGTGGACGGTGGGCGCATTCTCTCGCGTAACGCCTTCGGCATCCGCAAGGAGACGACGTTTGGCAACATCGCCCGTGCAACGCTTCACGCGCAGATGATGAGGATCGACCTGTTCGAGGGCGACCGGAAGATCTGCTCGATAAGCCTCGAGGGGGTGTGCTCACTCAACCTCCTCGACCGTCTGGAGGAAGAGGGCATCGAGATCTCGGACGCTGTCGACGGCCCCATGACCAAGGCGGGCCTGTGTTGGTCTGCCATCAAGCCGTTGACGATTGTTTTCAACGGCATGGCACTCGTCTTCTCGCTCGTGATCGCCTTCATGGCTGTTTTCACCGATGCCGGCGCTCGTCTGCTCTTGCTCGTCCCGTTCCTCTTCCTGTTCATAGGGGGACTCCTGCCCCTGCTCATGCTCAGCATGCCCGCCCGCGGTATCCTCGAGATTGGCAGGCAGGAGCGCGAACTCGGTTTCTCCTTCGCCGAGGAGATGGCAAGTCGAGGTGCCACGGGCACTTCGCTTGTCGACGATGATTGGTTCATCGAGATCAGCAATGCCCGCGTCGTGGCGTTCCGCCGCGATTACCTCAAGAAGGTCACGGCGCACGAGGACAGTGAGAGCGGCGACCGCTGTACGGTGACTACGAAGGGCGGTCGCAAAATCAAGGTGTATGCAGCGGGCAGCACCCTCGAGGACCTGCGCTCGTGGTTCAAGCAGGGCGCCAAGGCCAGAAGCACGGTCGACCGTGCAGAGGATGCGCTCGAAGCGACTGTCTGATTGGGTTGCCTGTCAAAGTTTCAAATACGGGAAGGGGCGCAGTTCAGTTGGCGCCCCTTGTCATACCAGGCCTGCGGGCCAGCGAGAGGCCTGCAGGTCGACATGCCCATTGGCGAGGAAGGCAACGCCTTCATCCTCGAGCAATGCGCGCTGCACCTCGGGTCCGCCGAAGGCGAAACCCTCCGCCAGGCGTCCGTCGGCGAATACGATGCGGTGACAAGGTATGTCCCCGGGTTCCGGATTGACGTGCAGGGCGTATCCCACGTATCGGGCTCGACGGGGCTCACCAACGAGCTTGGCGATCTGACCATACGTGGCAACCATGCCGCAGGGCACCTGGCGCACCATGTCGTATACGCGGTTGAAGAATCCGTCGGTGTCCCGGTCTACCATGCCATCCTCACTTCCAATCGATATCGTCATTGTAGTCAAGAAAGGCGCCCCACATGTGCGGGGCGCCTTTCCAAAGAGGTGTTGCGCGAGGGGAGGGAAGGCGCAACGTTCGTGTCGAAGGTCTTTAATTCGCCTGTGCCTTCGTTGAGTTAACTATAGCTAATTCTATGAGACCCAAGTCGTAGACCGACGAGCACATAGCCTCTCCACAAGTTAACCAAGGGTTACAAATAGAAAGACGCGGCGTCATGCGGACGTTAGGGCTCGAGGAATCGCTCGACGAGCTCGGAGAACGCGCCGTCGGTCCCGGCCGTTTCAAGAACGACATCGCAATACGGCCGCACGTCGTCGGTGACATTCGCCACGCCGACTCCCAGCCCCGCCGCTTTGATCATGGAGAGGTCGTTTGCGGAATCGCCAACGGCGATGGCCTCGGACATCGGGATTCCCAGCATATCGGCAAGGCGTGTGAGCCCCATCCCTTTGTCAACGCCTGCGGGCATGAGTTCGAGGTAGCGCTTGGAGGAGAAAGTGATGTCAACGCCGAGGCGCTCGGCCATCGGCGTGAGCTCGCGGCCCAATTCCTGTAGCGCGTCGAAGTCCAAGTCGACATACAGGATCTTCACGATGCCGCGGCCTTCAAGGAATGAGAGGTCGGGGTGGTCGGATCCGCGAAAATGAGTGACCCCGGTGATCGATTCCAGATAGTCGCGCTCCCGTGTGGGTGCGTCATTCACGAACACGTGGCCGTCGGCGACGTTGACGTGCATGCAGAGTCCGAGTTCGAGTCCCTTTGCATAGATCGCGTTCGCACATTCGTTGGAAAGCCCGCAGGTGGTGAGCGGGGTGGGGTCTCCCACGCGGTTGATGAAGCCGCCGTTATAGGAGAGCACATAGCCGTCTTCGATCAGCTCGCGGGCCTCCCCCGAGAAGTTGTCCATGATCGAGGAATACCATCGCCCGCTCGAAGGGACGAACAGCACGCCGAGCTCTCTCATGCGTTTGAGTGCCCGGAGGTTGGACGCCGGGATGGCGTGGTCGGCATCGAGAAACGTCTCATCCATATCGCTGGCAACAAGTCGGTACATGCAGTCCCCCATACAACGTAAAAAACGAGGCGGGCTTATTATCGCCCACCTCGTAAGACCTTGGCTATGTCGAAAGCGCGGGCACGTGAAGATGGCCCATTCGCGTGTCGCCGCGCGTGCGCGGGGCGGATGGCTTAGTACACCATTCCCATGGCTTCGCGCACCTCGGCGAGCGTCGCCTCGGCGACCTCGTTGGCACGGCGATTGCCCTCGCGCAGGACGTCCTTGACGTAGTCCATATCCTGGACCAGTTCCTCTCGGCGGGCGCGGATGGGGGCGAAGTACTCGTTCACGCTCTCGGTGACGTACTTCTTGAGCTGGCCGGAGCCGCCCATGCCGATCTCTTCGGCGATCTCGACCTCGGAACGGCCGGTGCAGATCGCGGCGGTGGAGAGCAGGCCGGATACGCCGGGGCGCGCCTCGGGGTCGAACGTGATCATGCGCTCACCGTCGGTCTGGCTCTTCTTGATGCGCTTAGCGGTCTCCTCGGCCGTCATCGAGATGTTGATGGCGTTGCCGTAAGACTTGCTCATCTTGCGGCCGTCGAGGCCGGGGAGCAGCGGAGTATCGGACAGCAAAGCGTCGACCTCGGGGAAGACGTTGCCGTAGCGGTTGTTGAACTTGCGGGCGATGGTACGGGTGAGCTCGATGTGGGGCAGCTGGTCGCGGCCCACGGGGACCACGTTGCCCTTGGTAAACAGGATGTCGCAGGCCTGGTGCACGGGATAGGTGAGGAGCAGGCCGGTGAGCTCGTGGCCGGAAGCCTCCATCTCGGCCTTCACCGTGGGGTTGCGCTGGAGCAGGGCCTCGGAGACGAGGGAGAGGAACGGCAGCATGAGCTGGTTGCAAGCGGGAACCGCGGAGTGCGTGTAAATCATGGTCTTGTCGGGGTCCAGGCCGCATGCCAGGTAGTCGATGACCATGTTGTAGACGTTGTCCTGGATGTTGTCCGTGCTGTCGCGGTCGGTAATGACCTGGTAGTCGGCGATGAGCACGTTGGTGTGGACGCCCAGCTCCTGCAGCTCGACGCGGCTTTTGAGGGTGCCAAAGTAGTGGCCCAAGTGCAGGCGGCCGGTGGGGCGATCGCCGGTGAGCATGGTGTACTTCTCGGGGTGCTGCGGCAGGTCGGCGCGGATTTGATTGCTGCGTTCGAGGCTGACCTCGTAGCTGAGCTCGTTGGGCATGCTGTCTCCTTTTGGGTTGAGTGCCTGGCCGGCATTGTCGGTCTTGGTTGAAAATGAAGCTACCAGAGAAACGGCGTCTCTTGCCGGAATCAACGATGGTTTTCGCCGTGTCGTCCCGCAGGGCCGTTTCCCTTCTTGGGAAGGAGCCCCTCGATATGCTCGAGCCGCTCCTCATGGGCCACGTGCGCCGCGCGCTCCTCGGCGGCGAAAGCGGGGTCTTCGGGCGTGACGGTCTCATCTCGCTGTCGACTCCGGTACCACCGCGACGGCGCTCCTGAGCCTGCTCGTCGACAAGCCGGTGACTATCTACACCACCAACGGCTATGCATGTCGGTTTACGGGCGAGCTTGCTGCTAAGGTGGTGGTAATTGGCGGCGACTTCAACCCCGTTACCTGCTCGCTCACCGGTCCTATGGTTGAGAGCGCGCTGCGCGAGCTGTACTTTGACCGGGCGTTTATAGGTGTCAACGCGGTGGACGAGGACCGCGGTATCATGACGCCAGGTTATCCCGAGGCTATCAAAAAACGTATCGTGATGCAGAATTCCCAGGCGAGTTACGTACTCGCCGATAGCTCCAAGTTCCACGTGTTTTCAAATGTAAAGGTGTGCGACCTGGAGGGCTTTACTGTTATTTCCGACAGGCGCGACTCCAAAATCGGCGAACGCGTCAAAATGATCACGGCCTAGGACACTGGGGCATCGCATCTTGCCCTCAAGCCGTTGCCCACGTAACGAAGCGTGGGGCAAACGTGCGCCCCATTCCTGATTTGGGGACTAGCTTAGTTCGTCGGCTATTTGGTGCTCGTAGAAGGCTTCTACTACGGCGTTAAAGTCGCGGGCGAAGTCTTCCATGGTTCCACGCCAGGTGGCTCGGCCGGGCTTTCCTTGGCCCACATAGGCGGTTTGAATGCCGCAGGCGGGGCTGGGGAAATCGCGCTTGGGATCGTTGCCCACCATAAGGACCTCGTGCGGCTCGAGCCCCATGACCTGCAGCTGCTCTAGATAATATGTGACATCGGGCTTGCAGCGCGTGGCGTTGCCCATGTGCGTTACGAGCTCGAAGGGCGCGTCTGTCAGCTCGCCCCAGCCCATGCGGCACTCGATGGCCCCTTGGGGAAAGCTGGGGTTGGTGAAGAGCGCGCAGCGCAGCCCCGCGTCCTGTACGGCTTGAAGCGCGGCGTGCGCACCCGGCATGGCTTTTGCGTTGATCATGTCATCGTTCTTGTACGGCAGAACTTCGTGATCGTAGTAGGTAAACGCCTCGTAGATGAGGGGGTCGGAGAGGCAGATGCCACACCGGCGCTCAACCTCTTCCTGGTAGAACTCAAGATTGGTGCGATTGTCCGTGCTGCTGCGGCGATTGGCGTTGAGGTCGACCAGGATGGTGCCGAGGCGCGCCATCGTGCCCCCGCGGCTGCGACGTCCGATATCCGCGAGCATCGACGAGACATCCTTAAAATAGCGAAGGATGAACGCGTTGAGGTTGATGCTAAGAAGCGTCTCGTCCATATCGAAAACGACTGCTTTGAGCACGCGGGCACCTTTCTCGAAAAATCGTTCCAGAATCGTATGTCTGGGATACTTTACCCCAAAGCAGTGTGCCTAGCTGCTCATCGTCAACTTGTGGAGACAGTCGTTCACAAGATTGCGAAAAAGTCTCCATACGAGTAAAAAATCGCAGTTCACGCTTGAAATCGAAGCGATTTCCCCGTAATCTATACGGGCGTGATTGCATAAGCGTCACATCAGTATCTGTCGGCTCCCGAGTGTTCCTAAACGTTGTGTGCTTGTCGCACCCATCTGTAGGTCCTAGCAATCGGGGCCCCGTAGTTCGAAAGGGGTCCACCTTTGAGTGAGATTCAGAACTCGTCCATTTTCTCTCTTGACGATGTCAACGAGGAGGAGATGAACAACCTCATCGACGGTACGATTACCGACTTTGATGAGGGCGATCTCGTTAACGGCACTGTCGTTAAGATCGAGCATGACGAGGTGCTCGTTGACATCGGATTCAAGTCCGAGGGCGTTATCCCGGTCCGCGAGCTGTCCATCCGCAAGGACGCTAACCCTGCAGACATCGTTGCACTCGGTGATCCCATCGAGGCCCTGGTTCTCCAGAAGGAGGACAAGGACGGTCGTCTGGTCCTGTCCAAGAAGCGTGCCGAGTACGAGCGTGCTTGGAACCGCATCGAGGAGAAGTTCAACTCCGGCGAGAACGTCGAGGGCGAGGTTATCGAGGTTGTCAAGGGCGGCCTGATCCTCGACATCGGCCTGCGCGGCTTCCTGCCCGCTTCCCTCGTCGACCTCCGTCGCGTCAAGGACCTCACCTCCTACATGGGCACCCGCATCGAGGCCCGCGTCATCGAGATGGACCGCAACCGCAACAACGTCGTCCTCTCCCGTCGCGTCGTGCTCGAGGAGTCCCGTAAGGCCGAGCGCTCCGAGATCCTGTCCAAGCTCAAGTCTGGCATGCGTCTCCAGGGCACCGTTTCCTCCATCGTCGACTTCGGCGCCTTCGTCGACCTCGGCGGTATCGACGGCCTCATCCACATCTCCGAGCTCTCCTGGAACCACGTCAACCATCCTTCCGAGGTTGTCAAGGTCGGCCAGGAGGTCGAGGTCGAGGTTCTCGACGTCGATCTCAACCGCGAGCGCATCTCCCTGGGTCTCAAGCAGACCACCGAGGATCCGTGGCGCGCACTGGTCAAGAAGTACCCCGTCGGCGCTATCGTCGAGGGCACGGTGACCAAGCTTGTTCCGTTCGGCGCTTTCGTCGACCTGGGCGAGGGCATCGAGGGCCTGGTGCACATCTCCGAGATGGCCAACAAGCACGTCGATCAGCCTTCTCAGGTCACCCACGTGGGCGACAAGGTTCAGGTCAAGGTCATGGAGATCGACCTCGACCGTCGTCGTATCTCCCTGTCCATGAAGTCCGCTGCTGAGACTCTGGGCGTCGAGATCGAGGTTACCCCGCTGCCTTCCGAGAAGAAGGACGAGGAGACCGACGCCGAGTAAATCGGTTTGACGATCACTTGTTTTAAGGGATCCGTCCGTAATGGACGGGTCCCTTTTTGCATTTACTGCCGAGATGTTCGGTAGTGCCTGCGCGTAACGCTGCTTGGGCTATTCGCTTGCTATTGAGTTGTCGGTGCATGAAAAAACGCCGACATCCCGCCTCGGGGAGGAGGCGGGAACGCACCGAGTAGACGGAGGGGTGCGGAGCGCGGTCGCGTCTCGACTGACGACGTTGCCCATCGGCGTTCCTATTGTACTGCATGACATGGTTCTTGGTTTATCGTGTCGAGCGCTTGTGTTGTGCCGCTGCCTATGCTGACGGTGTGCTACACTCTTGCACTGCTGAGTGGGCCAGACGGTCGCGCGATGTGCTGCTTGCAGCACGCGTGAGGAAAGTCCGGGCTCCAGAGGGCGGGATGCCGGCTAACGGCCGGGCGGAGTGATCCGACGGAAAGCGCCGCAGAAAAGAAGACTCCCACCTGTGCCGCAAGGCGTAAAGGGAAAAGCTGAAACGGTGGTGTAAGAGACCACCAGCGTCGTGGCAACACGGCGGCTTGGCAAGCCCCATCCGGAGCAAGCGCGAATAGGAACGCTATGGGCCGGCCCGGTCCGCGTTCGGGTAGCGTGCGTGGAGCTGCACGGTAACGTGCAGACAAGATAAATGACCGTTCACGACAGAACCCGGCTTATAGGCCCACTCAGCACTTTGTTGACGCTGCGAACCCGTCAGCGCGGCAATCTGCCTTTCAAGCCTTCGGGCATGACCATAAGGTCAATGCCCTCAGCTTTCAAGGCACCTTGCTCGCGCTGACGGGTTCTCGCTGTTGGTGACGGCATCATTGGCGTTTCCGTTCTTGTTGGCGAGGGCAACGGTGATGTCTTTGCCGTATTATTTAGGCTGTTTGTTGCTGCGCTTTATTCTGTTGAGGGGCTTTGTTGGACAGCTATTTTACTCTGCAATCGAATATTGAGGCTTCGGGCGAGTTTGTGGACCGCAAGAGCCGGTTTATTGCCCAGCTGGTCCATATTGAGTCCGAGGATGAGGCGAATGCCTTTATCGAGATGGTTCGCAAACGTCATTACGACGCTCGACACAATGTTCCCGCGTGGATTTTGGTCGATGGACGCGAGCGCCAGAGCGATGATGGTGAGCCGAGCCGCACGAGTGGTATGCCGACGCTCGAGGTTTTGCGCGGCGCGGAGCTCAAAAATGTTTGCTGCGTAGTGACGCGCTATTTTGGTGGCACGTTGTTGGGGCCTGGTGGCTTGGTACGCGCCTATACCGCGGCGACGCAGGCGGCGGTGGCCGCGGCTCAGGAGGCCGGGCAGATCGTTGAGATGACGAGCGTCGTGCCGGTTGACGTGCATGTGGCCTATCCGCAGTACGAGCAGGTGCTTCGTTTGGCGCAGGATTCGGGTGCCAAGGTTTCGGATACCGATTACGCGGATGCCGTGACGATTCACTTGGTGTTCAAAGCTGGGGAGCAGGAGCCGTTTTGCGCTAAGATGCGCGAGCTTATGGCGGGGCGTGAGGAGATTGAGGTCGGAGCTCCCAAATTTGCCGAGTTCTGACGGCGACGGCCGGCGTGCTTTTGGATGGATCCCAAGCGCGCCGGCCGTCGTTTTATGTTGATGCCGTCTACTCGGCGAGCTGCTTTAGCACATCGCAGGCGATCTCGATGGCATCGTCGATGCAACCGGGGCAGCTGCGGAGCGGACCCTTATCCGATCCGATGCCCTTGAGCGTGCCGCAGACGGTCGTCGTGTTCTTCTCGCCAAAACGCTTGGCGATTTCGCGCGACAGCTTGTAGGTCTGGCCCTTGGTTTTGGGGTTTTCCATGCCGTCGCTCATCACGAAGCCCATGATGGCCACGGCGCCCGAGATGGCGCCGCAGGTTTCGGTCATGCCGCCCATGCCGGCGCCAAAGCCCTCGGTGAGGGTAAAGGCGACCTGAGGGTCGAGTCCGACGGCAGGTGCGAGCGTGCAGGCGACGGCCTGCGCGCAGTTAAAACCGCGGGCGTGGTATTCGGCAGCCTGGGCCTGACAGGCGGAGGTGTCGAGCTGGGTGGTATCGATCTGCTTCATGGGCCTCTCCTTGAGTGTGGTGTACCCGCCTATGGTACCCTTGCCGGCGCTTTTGCTCATCGAGACCCTAATGCATATCGCATTGTTTTTCGCTATCGAACACAATCTTTCAGATTTGAGACAAACAAAACTGATTAATTTGTCCGATAACCTACTTGGGGGATGGGTTGAGAGGGGTGCGCGGGAGCGGTATCGTGAACCGAATAAAACCAAAACCCGAGCAAGGGAGCTAGATATGAGCGAGCAGACCATCGGTACCACGTGTGTTCAGGGCGGTTATCGCCCGGGCGATGCGGAGCCGCGCCAGGTGCCTATCTATCAGTCCACCACGTGGAAGTACGACACGTCCGAGCATATGGGCAAGTTGTTCGATCTGGAGGAGTCGGGCTACTTCTATAGCCGTCTCCAGAACCCCACCTGCGACCTCGTTGCCGCCAAGATCTGCGAGATGGAGGGCGGCACCGCTGCGATGCTCACGAGCTCGGGCATGGCCGCGAACTTCCTCGCGATTTTTAACGTGGCCGGTGCCGGCGATCACGTGGTCGCTAGCTCCGCTATCTATGGTGGTACGTACAACCTGCTCGCCCACACCATGGGTCGCATGGGTCTGACCTGCACCTTCGTCGCACGCGACTGCACCGATGAGGAGCTGGAGGCCGCTTTCCAGCCCAACACCAAGCTCGTCTTTGGCGAGACCATCGCCAACCCCGCGCTTGCCGTGCTCGATATTGAGCGCTTTGCCAAGGCCGCGCACGACCACGGCGTGCCGCTGATGGTCGACAACACCTTCCCGACGCCCGTGATGTGCCGTCCCTTTGAGTGGGGCGCCGACATCGTCACGCATTCCACCACCAAGTACATGGATGGTCACGCGGCCTACCTGGGCGGCGTCATCGTCGATCACGGTCAGTTTGACTGGATGGCCCATGCGGACAAGTTCCCGGGTCTCACCACGCCCGACGAGAGCTACCACGGCGTGACCTATGCCGAGAAGTTCGGCCGCGAGGGCGCCTTTATTACCAAGGCTACCGCGCAGCTCATGCGCGACCTCGGCCCCATGCAGAACCCGCAGGCGGCGTTCTTCCTGAACAGCTCGCTCGAGAGCCTGCACGTGCGTATGCCGCGCCATTGCGAGAACGGTCTGGCGGTCGCCAAGTTCCTGCAGGGCCACCCCAAAGTGCGCTTCGTGAGCTATCCGGGCCTAGAGGGCGACAAGTACTACGACATGGCTCAGAAGTACATGCCCAACGGTACCTGCGGCGTCGTGAGCTTTGGCTTTACCGGTGGTCGTGCGGCGGCCGAGACCTTTATGAAGAGTCTTAAGCTCGCCCAGATTGCCACGCACGTGGCCGATGCCCGCACCTGCTGCCTGCACCCGGCAAACGCCACCCATCGCCAGATGAACGACGAGGAGCTCATCGCCTGCGGCATCTCCGCCGATATGGTGCGCCTGTCGTGCGGCCTTGAGGATACGGCCGATTTGATTGCCGACCTTGAGCAGGCACTCGAGCAGTGCTAGGCTAGCGTGCGTGCGAGGCGTGGGACGGCTTTTCGGCTGACGACGTCCTCATAGTTCCGATTCCGTAGGCGGGACCCCGATCGTGTCCGTTTGTAGGCGATTGGGGTCCCGTTTTTGCGTTGCACGATAGAAAGGATATACATGGAGAAAACTGCCGAGCAGCTGCGCCGCGAACACATTGCCCTAGAGGGCGACACCCACGGTAAGAATAAATGGGCGATTCTGTTCACCGTGCTCGTCATGACCTTTATGGCGTGTCTGGATGCGAGCATCGTGACGGTGGCGCTCCCAGTGATGCAAAAGGAGCTGGGGGTGGGTCTCGACCGCATTCAGCTCGTGAGCTCGGTGTATCTGCTCGCGACGTGCGTCGCCATGCTGCCGTTTGGCCGCTTGGGCGATGTGCGCGGCAAGGTGAATGTGTTCCAGCTTGGTGTAATCGTCTTTACGGGTGGCTCGTTGCTTTGCGGGCTTTCGGCTTCGCTCGAGGTGCTTATCTTGGCGCGTTCCGTGCAGGGCATTGGCTGTGCCGCCGCGATGGCCAACAATATGGGCATCATCACCGAGTCGTTTCCGGCGCGTGAGCGCGGCCGTGCCATGGGCATTCTGGCGACCTTTGTGGCTCTTGGCATGATGTGCGGCCCCGTGCTTGGCGGCGTGCTGGTGGCGAGCTTTCCCTGGGAGAGCATCTTCCTTATCAATCTGCCCATTGGCGTAATCTCGTTTATCGTGGGACTCTATACGCTGCCGCATGTGAAGCCGGAGGCTGGCGAACGCCCTATGCCGTTGACAGAGGCGGCGCGTCGCTGCTTTGCGAGCTCGGCTTTCACGATTAACCTGGCTTGCATGCTTATCGTGTTCGTGGGTATCGGTGCCTCCGAGTTTGTGCTGCCGTTCTACTTTCAGGATGCCCACGGCTTTAGCTCCGATATCTCCGGCCTGTTGTTTTTGGCGATGCCGGTCGTGAATGCCTTTGTGGGCCCGCTTTCGGGCTCGGTGTCCGACCGTGTTGGTTGTGAAGCGCCCACGGCCGTTGGCCTGGGCGTGTACGTGTGCGGTCTCTTTGCGGTGAGCACGCTTGACGAGCACTCTTCCATCTTGATGATTGTGTGCTGCGTCGCGTTTATGTCGTGCGGCACGTCGATCTTCCAGAGTCCCAATAATTCGCTGTATATGGGTTCGGCTCCGCGTGAGGCGCTTGGCTTTGCGGGCAGCTTGAGCAGCTTGGCGCGCTATGCGGGCATAGCGCTGGGTATTACGGCGGCGTCGCGCATCCTGTATGGACAGACGAGCGCGGCGATGGGCAAGACGGTCACGAGCTATGTGGCGGGTCGTCCGGACGTGTTCCTCTTTGGCTTCCGTTTGGTATTCTACGTGCTGATGGCCGTTGCTACCGTGGGCTTTGCGCTCACATTGGTACGTTTGGTGAGGACGCGCACCCGGCATTAGCGTGTTGGGAGGCTGTCTGCCACGAATCGGGCCTATCTACTGGTCTTGCAGCTTTATGGTGCGATGTGGCTTGTGGGGCGGGCGGGGGTCGGTCCGTGGTAGACTATCGAACAACGTTTATTAATCGCGCGGTATCGTTGCCGCGAGAAGGGGTTGCGCCATGCAGGAGCTTGAGGATCGTATTCGCCATGACGGCATCGTAAAGGCCGGTAACGTCCTTAAGGTTGATGCCTTCCTCAACCACCAGTGCGACGTTGAGCTGTTCGACCACATGGGTGCCGAGTGGGCCCGCCTGTTCGAGGATGTCGAGATCAACAAGATCCTGACCATTGAGGCTTCGGGCATTGGTATGGCTTGCATCGCGGCCCAGCATTTTGGCGGCGTGCCGGTGGTTTTTGCCAAGAAGGCGCAGTCCATCAACCTCGACGGCGAGCAGTATGCCACGACCATCTATTCCTTCACCAAGCAGAAGGAGTACCCGGTCATTGTAGGTAAGCGCTTCCTGTCCGAGGGCGACAAGGTTCTGATCATCGACGACTTCTTGGCTAACGGCTGTGCGCTTGAGGGTCTCATCAAGATCTGCGAGGCTGCGGGCGCCGAGGTTGCCGGCATCGGTATTGCCGTGGAGAAGGGCTTCCAGGGCGGCGGCGATAAGCTCCGTCAGCGCGGCTTCCGCGTTGAGAGCCTGGCCCGTATCGCCGATATGGACTGCGAGAACGGCGAGATCACCTTCGCCTAAGCGCGCAACACAAGCGATTGGTATGCGATGTGACAAAGGGACTGTCCCTTTGTCACATTTTTTTGTATGAGGGGAGGTGCTGATATGGATGAGAACAAGATGGGATGGCGTGAGTATGCGCGCTATGCCGAGATGTCGGTCGAGGAGCTGGCGCACGATTGCGAGGTACAGGTGTTTCGCGCGACGGGTCCGGGCGGGCAGGGCGTGAACACGACGGACTCTGCGGTGCGCATGAAACATGGGCCCACGGGGATTACCGTGACAGCGCGCGAGAGCCGCAGCCAGTTCCAGAACCGTAGCTGCTGTCTGCGTAAGCTACGCGCTGAGCTTGAGCGTCGCGGGCGTCCACCGCGCCGTCGCGTCAAGACCAAAGTGCCTCAGCGATCGCGCCAGCGCAGGCTCAACGACAAACACTTCAACGCCATTAAAAAGGCCAACCGACGCAAGCCGGGCGGGGAGGAATGATCTTCTCAATAAGTTGCGGCGAAATAGGGACTGTTTTGCGGCTTTAGCTGCATAAACAGTCCCTATTTCACCGCAACTTAGGTGGGGTTAGCGGGTGGGGTGCCAGACGTGGAGGGCGCCGGCGAGGATGTCGACCTCGATGCGCGAGGCGACAACGGGCTCGCCGTCGGCCTGAACGGGGTAGTCGGGCTCCTCAAAGGTAAGCTCGGCATGGCGACAGCGGCGCATGCGAACCGGTGGCAGCTTGGTATGGTGGCCATCTTTGGCCGAAAGGAACATGGGAAGCGCGACCGCGCGCGGAACGGGGCCGCAGGCGTAGCAGACGTCGAGTATGCCGTCGCACGGGTCGGCGTTGGGACAGATGCGATAGCCCGAACCATAGGTGGGTCCCAGCTGGATGGCCATGATAATCGCCCGCACGCGCTCGGCGGGCGCGCCATCAAAGCTGATGGTCATGGGGTAGTTGCGATAGCGTAGGCCAAACTGCTCAAGTCCCGAGAGAGTGTAGAGCGGAGCGCCCGTCAAGCCCGTCTTTTTGCGCAGCTTGGTGGTGCCCAGGCCGATGGCGGCATCGATGCCGACCGAAAGTGTCTGGTCGTAGTACTCAACGGTAGCCTCGCCGCTGCCGCTCGCAGGGCTCCACGAGCGAATGCGCCCGATGTCCTGACGCTGCAGCTCGCAGGTGAGCAGCGCGCCAAAATCCTTGCCGGAGAAATCGTCGATGCCGAGCGTTTGGGCAAAATCGTTGCCGGAGCCCACGGGCAGGACGGCAAGGGCGGGGCGGGTGCCCTCCTCTTGCGTCATAAGCCCGTTGACGACCTCGTGAATCACGCCGTCGCCGCCAAGGGCGATAACGGTGCGATAGCCCTGAGCCTGTGCGGCCAGCTCCTTGGCGTGTCCCATGCGCTCGGTCAGCACCAGGTCAAACTGGGATGCGCGCGCGGTCATATCCAAAAAGCGTTGCAGGCGCTCGGCAACTTCGCGCGCCGCACCCGACTGGGCGGCTGGGTTGGCGATGATGAGCGTGCGGGCAAAATCAGTTGCATGCATGGGGCGACTCCCGGCGTATGACGTGACGGTGCGGTCGCGCTCAGGTCGAATTGCCCCCGATTGTGGCTGCACGGCGAATACTAACGTCTACTCTATCAGGTCGTTGTGGCGCTCGATGGCATCCGCTACCGTACCGCCCTCATCCACAATAAGCGAACGGCGCTTGGGTGAGATGATGCGCTGGGCGGGGTACACGCCGCGGTGTCCGCCGGCGAGATAGCTGATAAAGGCCACGATGACAAAGAACCCGGCGGCCGTGCCGTGGAACAGGTCGATGGCCATCATGCAGGTGGTGATGGGCACGTTAAGGCCGGCGCAGAATACACCGAGCATGCCCAGCGCCGCCAGAAAGCTGGGGTCGATTCCGACGAGGCAACCGATCCAGCCGCCGAGTGCCGCACCGATGCCAAACAGGGGCGTGACCTCGCCGCCTTGGAAGCCCGCGCCCAGGGTGAGCGCTGTGACGACCAACTTGATGACTGCGTCCGCCAGGGTGGTGTTGCCGGCAAATCCGGCGCCGGAAAGCCACGTGGAAAGGCCGGCGTAGTCCCAGGCGTCGAGGAGGGCATAGGCGGCCAAAACCACGAGTGCGCCTATGAGTGCGCGAACGAGGTAATTGGTGATAAAGCGACCGTACAGGCTCTTGACGGTTCGAACTGACCAGGCAAAGAGGCGTGCCGTCAGACCGAAGATAATGGCACTGATAACAACGATGACAACCGTCCGTGGTGTCATGTTGGGAACGCTGGCGATAACATTCGCCTCGTACTCGGTTCCCAAGGCAAGCGACGTAAAGTAGCCGGTAAACGAAGCGACCAGGCAGTAGATGCCCGCGGTGTAGTCGATCTTGCCGATGAAGCACATCTCCATGCCAAAGAAAGCCCCGGCAAGGGGCGAGCCGAACACGGCGCCAAAGGCCGACGAGATGCCGGCTAGCATGAGGTCGTGGTGGTCATGCTTTTTGAGGTGGGCGAGGCTCGAGATGTTGCTGGCGATGGTGCCGCCAATCTGCACCGCAGCTCCCTCGCGACCGGCCGAGCCGCCGGTGAGGTGCGTGAGCGTGGAGCAGACGAAGGTGAGGATGGCCATGCGCATATGGATGAGGCGTGTGCCCAGAGCGGAGTCGATGACCAGGTTGTTGCCACGCTTGGCGGCGAGACCGTGGTTTTTGTACACCCATGCGGTGGCAACGCCCACAACGGGAAGCAGCGCGTAAATCCACGCATGGTGCTCGCGATAGTCGGTCGCGATATTTAATGAGGCCAAAAACGCCCAAGCGGCAACGCCCATGGCGAGCGAGACGGTGACGACGAGTACGAGCAACTTAGTGCTCGCTAGTAGGTTGCGGGCGTTGCGGCGCGTGTCGGCAGCCAAGAGATGCTCGGAGCGGGTAAGTTGATGCCTGCCTGCCGTGATGACGTCATTAAGGGAGAAAAAACCGCCGTCGTCGAGCGGCTGGAAATGATCCTGCGCTTTGTTTGCGCTTTCGGGTTTGTCGTTATGAGCCATACGTTCCTCTTTTAGGTTGCAACGCAAGCAATTATAAAACGCGGTAAACGCGACGAGCCGGTGGGTTGGTTTCCATTCTGTTTCGCGGCCTGCAACCGACAGGTGTATTTGCGGGTACAGGCCGAGTCGCGGTCGTGCGTCGGGGGATTATACTGAGACAAGCATAAAGAATTGGCGCCCCTGTTGTGCGCCGTGGCATTAAGAGGTGCATATGGCAGAGAAACTCATACCGTTGGAGGATGCGCAGTCGATTGTTTTGTCGCACGTTGCTCCGACGGATCTCATCGAGATTCCCGTGTGGCAGGCGGCTGGTTTTCCCTTGGCCGAGGACGCGGTGGCCGATATCGACATCTCGCCGTTTGCCAACAGCGCTATGGACGGATATGCCGTGCGCTCGGCGGACTTGGCGCAGGCATCTGGCGAGGCGCCGGTGACGCTCGACGTTATCGGACACGAGGCTGCGGGCCATGTGTTTGAGGGCGCAATCGGCGCGGGCGAGACGGTCCGCATCATGACGGGCGCGCCGGTACCCGAAGGTGCCGATGCCGTGGTGAAGTATGAGATCGTTGATGTGCTCGACGGTGACGGCAACGAGGGCTCGCGTGTGAGGTTCTCGGCGCCGGCCAAGGTGGGGGAGAACGTTCGCTCGGCTGCTGAGGAAGCTCATGCCGGCGACGTCGTGATGCGCGCCGGCGAGGTTGTGGCTCCGGCGGGCGCCGGCCTGCTGGCGAGCGCCGGGTATGCGAACGTGAAGGTGCATGCCGCTCCGCGCGTGGGCATTATCTCGCTGGGCACGGAGCTGGTCGCGCCGGGTGAGCTGCCGGCGCGCGGGCAGATTCGCGATTCCAACTCGTCGGCGTTGATGGCCGAAGCACTCGATGCCGGCGCGGAGCCCGTGTTCTACGGCATTGCGCCCGATGATGAGCAAGCGATCGCCGAGCTGGTGCATCGTGCCGTGCAGGAGTGCGACTTTGTCATTACGAGCGGTGGCGCCTCGGCGGGCGATTACGACTATGTGACGGCGCTCGTCCGGCGTGAGGGCGAGGTGCTGTTTGACCGCATCTCGATGCGTCCGGGCAAGGCCATCACGTTTGGCTTGCTCGGGGGTAAGCCCTACCTGGGGCTTTCGGGCAACCCGGCCGCGGCGTATGTGGGCTTT
Source organism: Collinsella aerofaciens (assembly GCF_040926185.1). Lineage (GTDB taxonomy): Bacteria > Actinomycetota > Coriobacteriia > Coriobacteriales > Coriobacteriaceae > Collinsella > Collinsella aerofaciens_BC. Next base: position 53,397 of record NZ_JBCOIQ010000002.1, on the reverse strand, counting down.
GAGATGCTTGCCCGTCCGGCGATTCGCAAGATGCGCGGTTTTGCCGAGGTTGCGCGTCCCGTGCAGCAGGCGACGCTCACGCACGGCGTGAAAAAGCGACAGCATCGCCGCTTCTTCGATCGCGCCACGGTTTTGCGCGACCCCGAGACCGGTGAGTTGTTGGTGACCGAGGCTAAGACACAGAATTCGGCGCTGCTTGGAACTATGCAGCGTGCGAACTGCCTGCTGCGTATTGACGAAGGACCGTGCGAGCTCAAGGCGGGAGATGCCGTGGACGTTGTTCGCGTCGACCTGCCCGAGGGCGCCGTGTTGTAGGGGGAATGCTATGGAGCTGAAGATATCGATCGTGACGTGCTCGGACACACGCGATCTTTTGCAGGATGAGGCCGGAGCCGCACTCGAGGAACTTATCGAGGCACAGGGCTGGACGGTCGCCTCACATGTGGTCGTGCGCGACGACGTCAGCGAGATCGGTGATGCCATTATGGAAGCCGCCGATGAGTGCCACGCCAATGTCGTGCTCACCTGCGGCGGCACGGGGCTTTCGATGCGCGATGTAACGCCCGAGGCGACGCGTTCCGTCTGCGACCGCGATGTGCCGGGTATTGCCGAGGCAATTCGTGCCTACTCCATGACCAAGACGCGCCGCGCCATGCTCTCGCGCGCTATTTGCATGCAACGAGGTCATACACTTGTCGTAAACTTTCCCGGTTCTACGAAGGCCGCCCGCGAAAGCTGGGAGGCCATAACAGACCAGCTGGAGCATGCGGCTCAGATGACGGCGGGCGGCGGACATACCAACTAAGCGGTTTACCTGCGGCGGGGCGACCTGAACGGCTGCTCCGCCTTTGTTTTCCGCCGAATCGACGCCGAGGTGCACGGTAACTTGAAACTATATTCTCTGACGAGAATAATATCTCACTATCATTATTCGCGCAGAAGTATAATCTGATTGCAGATTAAAGCCCGAGGCGGGGTGCCCGGGCATAGCGTTCGAAAGGGTTGAACATGTTCGATATGGTTTCTCGCCGCGGATTCGTTTCGCTTTCTGCTGTCGCCGCTGCCGACCTTGGTCTTGCCGGCTGTTCGGGCAGCAAGACGTCCGAGCCGGCCGGATCCGATGTCGGCTCCGCCAAGGCCTCTTCCAAGAAGGAAACCGTCGAGCTGCAGGTCTTTGCCGCTAACTCCCTCGAGAAGGCCCTGCCCGAGGTTCAGGAGCTCTACACCGACCAAACCGGCACCACCTTTGCCGACACGCAGTTTAAGGCCTCCGGCGACCTCGTCGAGCAGATGAAGGCCGGCGCCACGGTCGACGTGCTCATCACCGCTTCCAAGGGCACCATGGATGACGCTGAGACCGCCGAGCTCGTCGACACCGACACCCGCGAGGACATGTTCGTCAACGATCTCGTGATCATTCGCGCCGAGGGCTCCGATACTAAGGTCGAGGCCATCGCCGACGTCGCGAATCTGGACGGTAAGATTGCCATCGGCGACGCCAAGACCGTCCCCGCCGGCAAGTACGCCAACCAGGCGCTGGCTTCCGTGGGCCTCTATACCGGTACCGAGGGCGACGACGGCGAGTACGCGCCCGAGCTCGCCGACAAGGTAGCCCTGGCCGACAAGGTCGGCACCGCTGCGTCTTACGTCTCTACAGGCGACTGCGTGGCGGGTTTTGTCTACAGCTCCGATATCTTCCGCTACGACGGCATCGAGGAGGCCTTCGTGTGCCCCGAGGACTCGCACAAGCCCATCGTGTATCCCGGCGCTGTCGCCGATAGCTCCGAGCATGCCGACGAGGCCAAGGCGTTCATCGACTTCTGCCTGACCAACAAGAAAGCCCAGAAGATTTGGGCCAAGTACGGCTTTGAGCTTTCCGAGTAGTGCGAAAGGGCACTGTATAACGATATTCTTGAGGGCGGGCGTTCTTGCGATCGCCTGTCCTTTTTGATTGAACCGGCGTGCCTGCGCGCCGTTGCCCTGTGTTTGAGGAGTCGCCCGTGTCAAGGAAAACGATTCGCCTGCTCGCCGCGCTGGCAGCGGTTCTCTTTGCGTTTACCTCGCTGCCTGGGGCTGCCTGTGCCGAGGCTCTCTTTACCACCGCCGATGGGTGCCAGGCGACCGAGGACTCCGCGCTTATCGATGGCGTCGAGTTTGGCCTCAACGCGTTTGAGCGCAATGCCAAGGGCACGGCACGCTCGTTTGCAGGTCAGCCCGAGGGCTATCGATTTCCCATCTACAAAAAGACGACGCTTGTGACGGTGACGACGCCTTCGAACATCGTGGTGTGGGTTGATGCACACGCCGCTAAGGACGCGGGGCTCGACATTACAAACGCCTCTGACCAAAAGGCGCTTAAGAAGATGCTCACGGGGCTCGATAAGTCTCACTCCATGGGCGGAGCGCTGCTGGAGGACTCCAGGCTTGAGTGGGTGTTTACCTCGGACAACGAACTTGTGCAGGGCGATTATCGCTATCAGTTTAAGGTGAAGGGCGAAGACGGCGATTGCTACACGGTGGTGAATGCCGCCGAGGCCGCGAACGCCGAGCTTGATCTGGGTGGCGGAGCCCTGTGGAGCGACAACGCCGCCTTAGTGCCGTATGCGAGCGTCTCGACGACGGAGCCACCTTCGCTGGCGGAGTGCGCCCAGACGTTTTTTGGCGGCATCGACTACCGTCCGTTTTGGGTTTCTATCAAAACGAGCGGCCTTGCCCTGCTGATCTCCTTTGCGCTGGGCCTGTTCGCCGCGTGGAAGACTATGGGTACCTCGAGTCGCATCAAGGGCCTGCTCGATTCGGTCTTTACGATTCCTATGGTGCTGCCACCCACGGTCTGCGGCTTTTTGCTGCTTATGCTATTTGGTCGATCGACCGGGGTGGGCCAGTGGCTTATCGCGCACGGCATCTCGATCGTCTTTACGTGGCCCGCGGCGGTCATTTCGGCCGTCGTCGTGTCGTTTCCGCTGGTTTACCGCACGGCGCTCGGAGCCTTCGAGAGTCTTGACGCGCAGATGCTCGACGCCGCGCGAACCCTGGGATGGTCCGAGCGTCGCATCTTTGCCAAGCTCATGATGCCGCTTGGCTGGCCCTCGATTGCCGCCGGCACGGTGCTCGCCTTTGCCCGCGCGATGGGCGAGTTTGGCTGCACCCTGTTCTTTGCGGGCAACTACGCCGGTATTACGCAGACCATTCCCATTGCGATTTACTTTGAGTGGATGGGCGGCAATACGTCGGTGGCCCTCTTTTGGGTCGTAGTCGTAATCGCGTTCAGCTTCCTGGTCATTCTGTTCATCAATATGTACACGGCGCATTCGCAAAAGTATCGCGAACGTGGCCTTTCCCGTGCGGAGCGCAAACAGGCCAAAGGTCTCGCCGGACAGGGCGATTCGCTCGACCCAGTCGGCGGCGATGCGCTGCGTATCGATCGCGAGGCGCTGGCCGAGCTCATGCGTGATGATGCGGCGCCGCGGGGAGGTCGATAAGCTATGTCGCTCGTTTTGGATATTAAGAAACGTTATCCCGGGTTTGTGCTCGACATGCAGCTTGAGGCCGGCGAGGAGCGCGTGGCCCTGCTGGGCGCCTCGGGTTGCGGCAAGAGCTGTACGCTGCGCTGCATCGCCGGTGTGGAGACGCCCGACGAGGGTAAGATCGTCGTCAACGGCGTGACCTTTTTTGACTCGGCGGCGGGCATCAACCTGTCGCCCCAGGAGCGAAAATGCACCCTGCTGTTCCAAAACTATCAGCTGTTTCCCAACATGACGGTGGCCGATAACGTATGTGCCGGTGTAAAGGATGCGGGCGACGCCGCCGCGCGCAAAAAGCTCGCCGAGCGCTATCTGGGCATTTTCGGTCTGGCCGATTTTGCCGACCGATATCCCGCGCGCCTTTCGGGCGGGCAGCAGCAACGCGTGGCGCTTGCCCGTATGGTGGCGGCGCATCCGGGCATCTTTATGTTCGACGAGCCCATGAGCGCGCTCGATTCCTATCTTAAGAGCGCGCTCGAGCAGAACATGCTCGACCTGTTCGATGTATGCAACCGCACCGTGCTCTACGTGAGCCACGACATCGACGAAGCGTGCCGCCTGTGCGGGCGCATCTGCGTGATGCACGACGGGCATGTGGAGGAGATCGGCTCCGTCGAGGACGTGGTCCGCCGTCCGCAGACGCTGGCGGCACTGCGCCTGACGGGCTGCAAGAACACAAGCCGGGCGCGCAAGATCGGCGACGAAGAAGTTGAGGCCCTCGACTGGGGCATGACCTTTAACGTGGGTCGCGAGGTGCCCGACGACGTGGCGTACCTGGGCATTCGCGCAAGCTACTTCCATGTTGACAATCGCGCGGAGCGGGGTCGCAACAGCTATGATTTGCACGTGGCCCGAGTGAGCGATTCGCGCTTTGAGCGCCTGGTGCTGCTGGACGTGCCGCGTGCTGATGCGCCCACGCGTCTGCAGTGGAAGGTCAACAAGGTGGGCGTGCCTGTCGACGAGCTGCCGCAAGCAGGCGAGACGCTGCGCATGCATTTCGATGCGAGTAGGATCCATTTGGTTTGTCGGTAGCGCCGGGTAATGCCGTCGGGGATATAAGTCTCGGCGGCTTTGTCTTGCCGTTCGCCGAATGGGGAATGACAAACTCTTATCAACACAGATAATTATTTATTAAACGGCGGCACACGACGCTGTCGTACGAATGTCAACGGTGTTTGCATGGTCGACGACCGTTGATATAGTTGACCTTAACTTGTAAAGGAGGGCGCGCACATGCCGCAGACGACATACATTCGCCGCGTTGCCGCGCGCGCCCTGTATATGGCTCGGAGTCGCATATGAGCAGGTATGTTCACGGCTCCGGGAGAGACGACGCACAACTAAATAATCGACCGCAAAGCAGGTTCCCCAAAATTCCGGGTTTAGGCACGGCTGGGTTTTCGCCGCCCGCCGTGCAGCAATACCGTAGCTGTCCGTATTTGGTTCGAGAGGGGAACCGTCATGGCTGAAGAATTCGATTTCCATCCGATGTGGGAGAGCCTCGGCATGAATCTTGCCGATCACGACATGCTGCTGGGCGCTGTGGGCCAGATGTACGGCGATATGTTCCTGACGCAGAACAATCGCCCCAAGTCCACGTCCTACCTGGATTTTGTCGCCACCAACATCCACAGCGGCCGTATTAAGGAGATGCTCGACAAGAAGGAGGCCGGCGAGGCCACCAAGATCGTCGGTTCGTTCTGTGTGTACGTGCCCGAGGAGATCGTGCTTGCCTGCGATGGCATCCCCGTTGGCCTGTGCTCGGGTGCCGACTGGGCGACCGACAAGGTCGAGGAGCATCTGCCGCGCAACACCTGCCCGCTCATCAAGAGCTTTGCCGGCTTTAAGCTGGGCGAGGTCTGCCCCTACATTGAGTCGAGTGATCTGGTGGTGGGCGAGAACACCTGCGATGGCAAGAAGAAGGCCTACGAGTTCTTTGCCACGCAAAAGAACATGTACGTCATGGATATCCCCAACGTGCACGACGAGTCGACGCTCGTGACCTGGAAGGCCGAGGTTAAAAAGCTTGCCGCCAAGATCGAGGAAGAGTGCGGCGTCAAGATTACGCCGGAGCGCCTGAAGGCTGCCATCCACGCCGTCAACGAGAAGCGTCGCGCCCTGCAGCGTCTGGCTGCCACGCGCGCTGCCGATCCGGCGCCCATCAGCGGTCTCGACAGCCTGCTGACCGTTCAGGCCGCCTTTATGGACGACACGCCGCGTCTGACCGGAGCCATCAACGATATGGCGGCTGAGTGCGAGCGGCGTGTCGAGGCCGGCGAGGGCGTGGCGCCCAAGGGGACCAAGCGCATCCTGTACACCGGTACGCCCATGGCCGTGCCCAACTGGAAGCTGTTCAACCTCATCGAGAAGGCCGGCGGCGTTGTGGTGGGCGAGGAGTCCTGCACGGGTTCGCGCTACTACAAGGACCTGGTCGACGAGTCCGGCGAGACGGTCGACGAGATGCTCGACGCCATCGCCGAGCGCTACTTTAAGATCAACTGCGCCGTCTTTACGCCCAACGACCAGCGTATGAAGGACATTGTCCAGATGGCCAAGGACCTGCATGCCGACGGCGTCGTCGACGTGGCCTTGCAGTTCTGCACGCTCTACGAGATGGAGTCGTTTGCCGTGGAGAAGGCCGCCGAGGAGGCAGGCATTCCGTTTATGCACATCACGACCGACTACGCCGGTGAGGACGCCGGCCAGCTGCAGACGCGCATTGAAGCTTTCTTGGAAACCATTTAGGGGTATCCGTCCCGGCGGCTTCCCCAGGCACCCGATCTTGCCGTTCAAACCATCGTTTGCGTACCAAAGTACGCGGCGCTTCTCTTTCACGGCAACCTCGGGCACCTGGGAAAGCCGTTTCCTTGGTTGGTCAAAAGGTTTGTTAAAGAGTTATATGTCGGAAAATATGGAGCAGCCGTTGCCATCCACGTTTGAGGAGTTCAACGAGCAGCGCAAGGCGGCGTTTATTCGCGTTAAGGATTACAAGCAGGCGGGCAATCGCCTGGTCGGCTTTTTGTGCAGCTATACGCCGCTCGAGATTATCGATGCAGCGGGCGCCTCGAGCGTGGCGCTGTGCGGTACGTCCGATGAGGTGATTCCCGAGGCCGAGAAGGTGCTGCCGGCTAACCTCTGCCCGCTCATCAAGTCGACGTACGGCTTTGCCTACTCGCAAAAGTGCCCGTTTACGTACTTTAGCGACATGATCATCGGCGAGACCACCTGCGACGGCAAGAAGAAGATGTATGAGTTACTCAACGAGCTCAAGCGCACGCACATTCTGCACCTGCCGCAGGGTCGCGATCGCGCCTACGAGCGTGAAGGCTGGTACGAGGAGTGCCGCCTGCTCAAAGAGGAGCTCGAGAACTTCTACGGCATTACGATTACCGACGATGACCTGCGCGCTGCCGTCCGTCGTCGCAACCGCTTGCGTGCGGCCCAGCTCGAGATGTTTGCGCTGCAGGCCAACCAGCCGGCGGCCATGAGCGGCGTCGACCTGATGAGCACCATGTTTGCCGGCACGTTCAGCTTTGATATCGAGGCCTATACGCAGCAGCTGGAGCAAAAGGTTGCCAAGCTGCGCGAGGCCTACGACGCGGGCGAGCGCCCGGTTGCGGCGGATGCCAAGCGCATTCTGATCACCGGTTGCCCGGTGGGCGGTGTGATCAACAAGATAGGTCGCACCATCGAGTCCAACGGCGGCGTGGTCGTGTGCATGGACGACTGCTCGGGCGAGCGCACGGCGGCCATGATGATCGATCCGGAGGCTCCCGACATCCTGCGCGCCATCGCCGACCGCTACCTGGATATCAACTGCTCGGTCATGACGCCCAACGACGGCCGTATGGAAAACACGCTGGCCATGTGCGAGAAGTATCACGTCGATGGTGTAGTGGAGAGCGTGCTCCAGGCGTGCCACACCTTTAACGTGGAGAGTGCACGCATGCAGGAGGCCGTCGAGGGTGCGGGTATTCCGTACATGAAGATCGAGACCGGCTACAGCAACGGCGACATGGGCCAGATCGAGACGCGCATCGCCGCCTTCATCGAAACCCTCTAGCTTCCTCAGGCACCGGATCTTGCCCCTCAAACCGTCGCTTGCGTACCCAAAGTACGCTGCGCTCCTCTTTCGGGGCAATCTTCGGCACCTGAGAAACCTAGAGCTAAGGCGCCTGAACGCGCCGCTGTCTTTGATGTTTAGATTGGGAGAGAGCCATGATAGGGATCGGGATCGATATCGGGTCTACGGCGGCTAAGGCTGCTCTGGTCGATGGGGAGGGTTCGGTGGCGTGGACGTGCGTGCAGCCAACCGGGTTTTCCTCGGTCGATGCTTCCGAGCGGCTGCGCGAGGCGCTGGCAGCGGCCGGCTACGACGTGACGGCCGACGACGTGCGCGTGATCGCGACCGGCTACGGTCGTGTCGCCGTGCCCTATGCGCACAAGGTCGTGACCGAGATCACCTGCCACGGCACCGGTGCCGTGCGCCTGTTTGGCGATCACGGCACGGTGATCGACGTGGGCGGTCAGGACACCAAGGTCATTCAGCTTAAAAGTGGCCGCGTGGCCAAGTTTGCCATGAACGACAAGTGCGCCGCCGGCACGGGGCGCTTTTTGGAGATCATGGCCGACCGCCTGGGCATTTCCCAGCAGCAGATGGCCGACCTGGCGCGTTCCGGCGAGCCCACCAAGATCAGCAGCATGTGCACGGTGTTTGCCGAAAGCGAGGTTATCAGCCTGATCGGTCGCGGTGAGCCGCGCGAGAACATTGCGCGTGGCGTGATCGACAGCGTGGTCTCGCGCGTGGCCACTATGGCCGGGCAGGCGGCGGGCGCCCCGTACTACCTGACCGGTGGCCTGTGCGAGAACGCCTTCGTGGTGGAGCGGTTGGGCGAGCTACTGGGGTCGCCGGTGACCACCTCACCCCAGGCTCGCTTTGCCGGAGCGATCGGCGCGGCGATTCGCGCACAGGCGCTCAATTAATGCATCCGCCGCAGGCTCGCATTCATGCGTATACTGGGAGAAAATGATTGACCGATGAGAGGAGGTATCGATGGCTGACGATCAGATTAAGCTCACGTCTATGACTGCCGCGAGCGGTTGAGCCGCTAAGTTGGCTCCCGGAGCCCTCGCCCAGGTCCTGGGCGATTTGCCCAATGTGCATAACGACAACTTGCTCGTGGGGTTCGATACCTCCGACGATGCGAGCGTCTTCCGCGTAGGGGAGAACCTGGGGCTCGTGCAGTCCATCGACTTCTTCCCACCGATGGTCGACGACCCGTTTCTATTTGGCCAGATCGCCGCGGCAAACTCACTGTCGGACATCTACGCCATGGGCGGGCGGCCGAGCCATGCCATGAACTTGCTGTGCATCCCGAGCTGTCTGGGCGTTGAGGTTGCCGGTCAGATTCTGGCGGGCGGTGCCGACAAGTGCGTCGAGGCGGGTTGCTCCATCGCGGGCGGTCACACCATCAACGACGACGAGCCCAAGTACGGCCTGTCCGTGAGCGGGTTTGTCGCGCTCGACCGCATGCTCGCCAACAGCGGCGCGCGCGTGGGCGATGCGTTACTGCTGACCAAGGCGGTTGGCTCGGGCATCATCACCACGGCCATTAAGGGCGAGCTCATCGAGCAGGACGAGGCCGCAGCCATGTTTGACTCGATGCGCACCCTCAACGAGGCTCCGATTCGTCTGGCCGAGGGACTTGAGCTTCACGGCTGCACCGACATTACGGGCTTTGGTCTGATCGGGCACGCGTGCGAGATGGCCGAGGGCTCGGGCGTGCAAGTTGAGCTTGCGTCGGGGGCGGTGCCACTCTTTGACCAGGTGCTCGACATGGCGCGTTTGGGCATTATCCCCGCGGGCTCCTACCGCAACCAGGACTTCTTTGGCCCGCGCGTGACGGCCGACGAGGACCTTGAGCCGGGCATGCTCGACGCGCTGTACGACCCGCAGACGTCTGGTGGCCTGCTTATCGCGGCACCTGCTGCTGATGTGGATGAGCTTGCGAGCCGTCTACATGCCGAAGGACGTATCGCCGCCGTCGTCGGGCGCGTGTACGAGCCGGTACCAGGCGGTCCTGCCGTTCGCGTTGTGCATTAAGGAAAACCGTTTATGCGACCGCCTACTGTTCTGGGCGGTCCCTTTTGAAAGGAAAAACTATGTCTACCAAAATTGAAGTCAATGCCATGGGCGATGCCTGCCCGCTGCCCGTCGTCAAGACGCTCAAAGCCCTGAAGCAGCTCGATGGCGAGGGCACAGTCGTGACCTCGGTCGACAACGAGACCGCCGTCAAGAACATCTCCAAGATGGCGCAGAAGAAGGGCTGCACGGCCTCAGTCGAGAAGGTTTCTGACGCTGAGTGGCACGTGACCGTCGCGACCGCCGGTGCCGTGGCCGTTGCGGACCCCGAGCAGGACGGCGCTGCTTTCTGCGACGCCAGCGCCGGCAAGGGCAAGCTCGTCATTTCTGTCTACACCGATTGCATGGGCCGCGGCGACGACGAGCTGGGCCACAAGCTCATGAAGGCCTTCATCTTTGCCGTGACGCAGCAGGAGGAGCTGCCCGCGACCATGCTGTTCTACAACGGCGGTGCCAAGCTCACCGTCGAGGGCTCGCCGGTGCTCGACGACCTGAAGGGGCTGGCCGAGCAGGGCGTCGAGATCCTTACCTGTGGCACCTGCCTGGACCACTATGGCATTAAGGACCAGCTTGCGGTGGGCGAGGTCACGAACATGTACGTGATCGTCGAAAAGATGGAGCAGGCCGTGCGCGTCGTGCGCCCGTAGCGTATTGGTTGGAGTTGCCATGAGGGAGAAGCGCCCGGCGCTTGTCATCACGTTTCCCACCACGGCGGCCGCCATGGGTTGCGAGTCCCTGTGCATCGAGCGTGGCCTTCCCGGGCGAACGATTCCCGTGCCCGGGGAGGTCGCTGCCGGCTGCGGTTTGGCGTGGAAGGCGTTGCCTACCGATGAGGAGCTGCTGCGCGGCGAACTCGCCGCGGCGGGCATTCCTACCGAGGGCTATACCGTGATCGATATGTGGGAGGTCGTGCGATGATCTACCTGGATAACGCGGCGACGACCATGCACAAACCGCAGACGGTCATCGATGCCGTGACGCAGGCGATGTGCTCGCTCGGCAATGCCGGGCGCGGCGCCACGTCGGGTGCCCTCGATGCCGCTCGTACGATTCACGCTTGCCGTGCCAAGCTCGTGCGCCTTTTAGGTTGCCCGAGGGCGGACCATGTGTGCTTTACGCCCAACTCAACCGCGGCGCTCAACACCGCCATCTGCGGCGTGGTGCGCCCCGGCGACCGCGTGGTCACGACGGTGCTTGAGCACAACTCGGTGCTACGTCCGCTCAACCGCCTGGCGGTAGAGCAGGGCGTGACCGTTGAGCATGCGGGCTGCGACGCGAACGGCGTGCTCGACTACGACGAGCTCGAGCAACTGGTCACGCTGGGTACGCGTGCCGTGGTGGTGACGCACGCCTCCAATGTGACCGGCAACGCGGTCGACGTTGCGCGTGTGGCTGCCATCGCGCATGCGGCCGGCGCGCTTGCGATCGTCGACGCCTCGCAGTCTGCCGGTACGGCGAAGATTGACATGGATGCCATGGGGCTCGACGTGGTGTGCTTTACCGGCCACAAGGGGCTCATGGGACCCCAAGGCACCGGCGGCCTGGCCGTGGCAGAGGGCGTTGACGTGGCGCCGTGGGCCATGGGCGGCACGGGTGTGCACAGCTTCGATGCACTGCAGCCGCTTGAGTGGCCCACGCGCCTTGAGGCGGGCACGCTCAACGGTCACGGCATCGCGGGACTTTCTGCCGGTCTCGACTATATCGAGGCACAAGGCGGGGTCGAGGCGATTGCGGCGCATGAGCGCTCGCTTGCAGAGCGCTTCCTCGTCGGTGTTCGCGAAATCCCCGGCATTGCGCTCTACGGTGCGTTTGACCAGCCCGTGCGCTCGGCGATCGTCTCACTCAACGTGGGTGATATCGACTCTGCCGAGATCTCGGACGCACTCATGCAAGGGTGGGGGATTGCGACGCGCCCCGGTGCCCATTGCGCTCCGCTCATGCACCGCGCGCTGGGGACCGAGCGCCAGGGTGTCGTTCGCTTCTCGTTTGGGTATTTCAACACGACCGGAGAAGTCGACACCGCGATCGACGCTTTGCGCGATTTAGCCTGCTAGAGCGTATATACTTGCGGGACGGGTGTTTTTGCCCGTCCCGTTTTTGTTTCGACCCGAAAGGTGTGCATATGGCCTCATCCGCTCCGCGCGGTTTGCGCTCCGACCATGTCGTTACCGTCGGCATTGCGCTGTTTTCGATGCTCTTTGGCGCCGGTAACCTCATTATTCCGCCGCTGCTGGCGCTGCAGGCAGGTTCTGCCACGCCGGTCGCCATGCTCGGCTTTCTGATTGCCGCCATCGGCCTGCCCGTCATGGGATTTATCGCCGTCGCGCTTGCCGGAACGGCGCGCGAGCTTGCCGGTCGCGTGCACCCCAAGTTTGGTGAGTTCTTTGTCGCGGCGGTGTATCTGGCCATCGGCCCGTGCCTGGCCATTCCGCGCACGAGCTCCACGGCCTTCGAGATGCTGGTGCCGCTGCTGCCCGAGGGCGTTTCGCTCGGCACGGCTCGCCTGGTCTTTGCCATCGGGTTCTTCGTGGTTGCGTTTGCGCTCACACTGCGTCCGGGCGTCATCACGCGCGTGCTCGGTCGTATTACGGGCCCCGCGCTTATCGCGCTCATCGTGCTGGTTGTGGGTGCTGCCGTGATCTCGCCGCTGGGTCCCGCTGCCGCGCCGCAGGCTCCCTACAATGCCGGTGCTGCCGTGCAGGGCTTTCTGACCGGTTACCAAACCATGGACCTGCTCGCGTCGCTCGCCTTTGGCATCATCATCGCCGAGACCATCCACGAGCTGGGCGTTACCGATGACAAGCGCGTGGCCTTTGAGATTTCCCGCTCCGGTGTGATCGCCGGCGCACTCATGGCCGTCATCTACTGCGGCCTGGCGCTTGCCGGCACGCAGCTCAGCACCGTGATGCCCGATGCCACCAATGGTGCCGCCATCCTTGCCCGCTCTGCCTCCATGCACTTTGGCCTTGCCGGCACGGTCGTGGTCTTTGCGATCTTTTTCCTTGCCTGCATGAACGTGTGCATCGGCCTCATCAGCTGCTGCTCGCGGTACTTCTGCGAGACGTATGTGGTCGAAGGGGGAGCGGAGGCCTCCGAGGGGGCCATGCGCCGTCCCTTTGCGATTCTCGCCTTTGTGTTCGCGGCGTTTTCGTGCGTGCTCTCCAATGTGGGCCTCGACGTGATTCTTATGTTCTCGGTGCCCATGCTCAACGCCTTGTACCCCGTCGCCATTGTGCTGGTGCTTATGGGCCTGGTGCATGGTTTTTGTGACGCGCATCCGCAAGTGTGGGTTTGGGTCGGCGGCGTTGTCGCGGTGCAGAGCGTGATCACCTCGATCCGTGACGCGTTCTTTACGGGCGCGTGGCTGCCGTTCGATGCACTGCCTCTGGCGGATATCGGTGCCGCGTGGGCGCCGGTTGCCGTGGTTGCCTTTGTGATCGGTCTGCTCCATAGTCGTTTTGTTGCACATTCGAGGAGCTAAGGCATCAATGCTTGCACAGGCGGGGAGTCTCCCCTATAATTTCCTTCGCTTTGGGACACGCAAGGTTTAGACCTTAGCTGCTCAACACCTTCGGGACGTGGCGCAGTTTGGTAGCGCGCCTGCTTTGGGAGCAGGATGTCGCAGGTTCAAATCCTGTCGTCCCGACCATATCTTGCGGGCGTAGTTCAATGGTAGAACCCCAGCCTTCCAAGCTGATGACGCGGGTTCGATTCCCGTCGCCCGCTCCATAAGATAGATGAATGGCTCTGGTTCCTTTTGGGACCAGAGCCATTTTCATATACATGCCGGGACCCCACATCCCCTTCTAAGTTGCGGTGAAATACGGACTGTTTTTCGGCTTTTATGGCCCATGTAGTCCGTATTTCACCGCAACTAATTGTAAGGGTGGATTTTGATGCCGTTGGGAGGGTCGTAGCGACCGTCTACCGAGAGTGGAAATATTTTTTGAAGCTCTGACCTGCGGCGTCAAGCTTTTGGACAGCTTTTGGCAAGGCCTGCGGACGGAAGCATGCGATAGCGTAATGGTATTCTCTCCGCCGTGATGGTTATGGGGTTGGCCATGCTCGATAAAGGAAAACATTTTCCGCAGTCATATGCAAGGATGCTATTCTCGGCCGTTGGAATTCATCAAGATGGACAGCTGCTTATAACAATTGATCCTTGGGATGAACGCCGTGCGCGTGAGCTTATGCAGGAAGAGCTCATGCTTCGTCTTTACAACCACGTGTATGCGGATCCGGTCTATTGGAATAATCTTGGGGTTGAAGATCGCATCTTTCAGCTGGCATCCGCTATTGCGGTCGTTGAATCGGATGCTGTGTTTTGCGGATCGACAGCAGCGCTGCTCTACGGCATCGGCTCGGCGTATACGCTTCTGGATAAAGTGCAAGTGCTGCTGCCACGGTCTACAAGGCGTGATACGTATGAGTTCGTTGAATACAAGCGCTGGCGCCCGGGCGAAGTGTGGCGGCTAGGTCCTTTTACACTGACGGATCCGTGTCGAACGGTTGTTGATATCGCTCGAACGAGCGCCTTTCGCTATGCGCTGGGCTATGTCGATGGCTTGGCCCGTGAGTACGATGTCGAACGCGAAGAGCTGCGAGCATATGCGCAGGCAAATTGTCGAGGGCTGCATGGCATCGCGCGTGCTTTTGACGTTTTTGAGTATATGGACGGCAGGTCAGACAATGGCGGCGAGTCCGAGGCGAGAGCAGCGATGATTCTCGCTGGGGTTGCCGCGCCCGAGCTTCAAGTTGAGATAACGCGACCGGGAAACGCTGGCTATTATCTAGCAGATTATGGCTGGCAGATGCCAGACGGCTCATGGACGCTGGCAGAGCTGCATGGGCTAGGCAAGTTTGAAGACGAGGGTCAAAATGATCCAGAGCGGGCGGCGGCAAAAACGTATCGAGCGGCCCTCATGCGCGACGCGAACCTTCGCGCCATGGGCCACAACGTCATTCATTTCAAACTCTCGGACACCTACGACGTAGAATCGTTCGGTGCCATGATGCGCGGTTACGGCATTCCGACAACAAAACCCTACGCCGAATCCCGATAGCGAAATCGTTCGCGGTCCACCTTCAATAAGTTGCGGTGAAATACGGACTGTTGAGGCCTTTAAAGGCATGAAACAGTCCGTATTTCACCGCAACTTAGGAGGGGATGGGGTTAGCTGCGGGGGCGGTGGCGGAGCTTGTCGATGGTGGAGTCGGTGCTTCGGCTGCGGGCTTCGGCGGCGCGGTCGCGGGCGTCGGCGGCGGTTTGGCGCTGGCGGCGGTAATCGATCATGCCTTGAATGATGGGCTTGCCAAAGCTCACGACATCATCGTTGTAGATGGCGGTTCGGGCTGCGAGGAGGCAGTCGGTAAAGTCCATATGGGTCTTGCCAAAGAGTTTGACGGCGAGGGCGACAACGGTGGGCTCGTCGACCATGACGTCATCGAGCAGCCTTCTCATGGCCGTAGCAATCTCAACGCGGGGAACCTTTTAGACGTCGCGCAGTGTGACCACGACGCGCGTGATAATCTCGGGGTAGACGCGAGCGGTGCGCGTGGCGATGACCTTGGCGGCGCGCGGTGACAGAACTTCGTCGTCGTCAAGCAGGTAGCGTAGGATGACGGTCTCGTCGATGATGGTGCTACTCATGGATATCTACTTCCTCGGGACCCAAAATCGAATCGTCGCATTCTGTAGCAAGGTACTCAATTCAGGCATTGCGCTCCTCGGAGCGGCGATTGGGGTCCCCATATGCTTTGAGCGATCCATAGGCGGCGGTGCCGTCCTTTGAGCGCACGGCGACCGGCTGAAAGGGAAGCTTGCGCATCAAAATGCTTTGCGCGACAAATAGACGGACAGCCTCGGCGAGCGATGTGCCCATGGCGTCGTAGAGGCGCTCGGCATGCTGTTTGTCCTCTTCGCGAATGCGCACCTGCAGGATGGCTCGTTTTTGCGTCGATGACATCACTGGCCCCCTTAATGAGCGTGCAACATGAATGGTCAATTACAACATTGGCTAATAATAGCCAATCTTATAACCACTGCTTTATTGCACTCAAGTAAATGAGAGCGAAATAGATATCAAACGTATTACATCCTTTATAAACGAGCGTGAAATCTCCCTTGGATGTACGCACGTAATACACTCACCTTTATAGCTTCTAGAGAATAATTCCAACCTGCCAAAACCCCTGCAATACACCCGTATTGCAGGGCCTATGCTCAAGTTTGCCCCCTGCAACTGCGTATATTCAACCTGTATACCGTTGGAGAAATTCTACCGAGTGCCTGTTTCGCCGCATGCATTCGATACGCCGACGCCAGGCCACGGGCGGCTTGGGGCAACGTCGACAGGGTCTCTCCGGCATGGGATTCAGGAGGGAGTGAACAACATGGGCAATAAACGAGTCGTAGCCGATTCCTCGCGCTGCATTGGGTGCCAAACCTGTATGGCGGCGTGCATCGAGGCACACGATATTCCCGGCAACATCGCCGCACCTCGCTTGCGTGTGACGCGTACGTACGAGATCTCCGCACCGGTGGCTTGCCATCACTGCGAGGATGCCCCGTGCGCGAAGGCCTGTCCTACGGGCGCCTTGTTCTTTGATCCAAAGAACCATCGCATCGGCGTCAACGAGGACAACTGCATCGGCTGCAAGAGCTGCGTCATGGCATGCCCCTTTGGCGCCGTGAGCGTGGCGACCACGCAGGTCCCCGTCTTGATGGGCGACGTGCGCGTGGGTTCGCAGACTAAGAGCTTCGTGCTCAAGTGCGACCTGTGCGTGGACCGTCCCGGCGGTCCGGCGTGTGCCGAGGCGTGCCCGACCAAGGGCCTCACCTTGGTAGACGAGGAACGCCTGGCAGAACTGACTGCCGAGCGTGCCCGCGCCACCATCGAAAACGAGGCGTAAGCGTCGGACGACAGACCCAATGATTGTCAAATAAGTACCGAGCATTCGGTAGCAGAGAAAGGAAGGAGGGTGTCATGGAGAAGCATAAAGTGATCTGCCCGTACTGCGGCGCCGGTTGCCAGTTTAACCTCTTGGTCCAAAACGGCCAGGTCGTGGGCACCGAACCGCTCAACGGCATCACCAATCAGGGCGAGCTGTGCCTTAAGGGCATGAGCGGCTACGACTTCATCAACGACACCAAGATCTTGACTCCTCGCGTACTGCACCCGATGATCCGCCGCACTAAGGGCGCGGATCTTGAGCGCGTAAGCTGGGACGAGGCACTGGATTTCACCGCATCTAAGATGCAGGCCATAATTGACGAATATGGTCCTAACGCTGTCATGACCACCGGCTCTTCGCGAGGCGGCGGCAATGAGGCGAACTACGTCATGCAGAAGTTTACGCGTGCGTGCATCGGCACCCACAGCGTAGACAACTGCGCCCGTACTTGACACGGCCCTACTGTCCTCGGTCTGATGGACACGGTTGGTTCAGGTTGCATGTCATGCTCCATCCCCGGTATGGAGGATGCGGGCTGCATTTTCCTCTTCGGCTATAACCCTGCCGATTCGCACCCCATCGTCGCAAGGCGTATCGTGCGAGCCAAAGAAAAGGGTTGCAAGATCATCGTCGCCGACCCGCGCCATATCGAAACCGCGCGTATCGCCGATCTCTACCTTCCGATCAAGAACGGTTGCAACGTCGCGTTCCTCAACGCCTTTGCTAACTGTCTGGTCAACGATGGCCTCTACGACAAGGAATTCGTCGCCGAGCACACGAACGGCTTTGACGAGTGGTGGGAGACCATCAAGAACTACACTCCCGAATCCGTACAGGACATCACGGGTGTCGAGCCCGCGTTGATCCACCAAGCCGCCGAGATGTACGCCACGGCGAAGCCCTCCGCCATCATTGGCTGGGGCATGGGCGTATGCCAGCAGAAGCAGAACCTGAAGACGGTGCACACCATCGCCTCCATCGCCTGCGTTGCCGGCCAGATCGGCAAACCCAATTCCGGCCTCGCGCCCGTGCGTGGTCAGAACAACGTCCAGGGCTCCTGCGATATGGGCATGCTGCCTAACCTGTACCCTGGCTACCAGAAAGTCACCGACCCCGCCGTGCGCGCCAAGTTTGCAAAGGCTTGGGGCGTGCCCGAGGAAAAGCTCCCGCTCGAGGAGGGCTACAAGCTCACCGACCTGGGCCACCTGGTCGACGAGGGCAAGGTGCACTGCTTCTACAACTACGGCGAGGACCCGGTGCAGACCGAGCCCGATTCGGCCGGTATGCGCAAGACGCTCTCCGAGCTGGACCTGTTCATTTGCCAGGACATCTTTATGACGCAGACGACCATGCTCGCCGACGTCATCCTGCCCGCTACCTCTTGGGGCGAGCACGAGGGTGTCTTTACCGCATCCGACCGTAGCTTCCAGCACTTTGACGCGGCTGTTCCGCCCAAGGGCGAGTGCCGCCACGACTGGGAGATCTTCGCGGACCTGTCCACGCGTATGGGCTATCCCATGCACTACGACAACACCGAGCAGATCTGGAACGAGTGCATTAGCCTGTGCCCCAACTTTGTGGGCGCGACCTACGAGAAGATGGCTCCCGAGGGCGGTTACGCCCAGTGGCCGGTCAAGAGCACCGATGTGAACGACCACGGTACGCCCGACATGTTCGCTGGTGGCAAGTTCACCACCAAGGACGGCCGCGCCAACCTGATGGCGCACGACTGGGAGGCGCCCTCCGAGCTTCCCGACGATGAGTACCCGCTCATCCTGTGTACCGTCCGCGAGGTCGGCCACTACAGCTGCCGCTCGATGACCGGCAACTGCAAGACGCTGGCGCTGCTCGCCGATGAGCCCGGCTTTGTCCGCATGAATCCCGCGGACGCCCAGGCGCGCGGCATCAAGAACGGCGACATCGTCTCGATTCACAGCCGCCGCGGCCAGGTATACAGCCGCGCCGACGTGAGCGATCGCATCAACAAGGGCACGGTCTACATGACCTATCAGTGGTGGATCGGCAAGTGCAACGAGCTGACCATTCACAAGGTCGACCCGGTCTCGCACACGCCCGAGGACAAGTTCTCCGCCTGCCAGGTCGACGCTATCGCCGACCAGGTCTGGGCTGAGGGCGAGGTCGAGCGTCAGTACACCGAGCTCAAGCAGGCTCTGGTGGACGCCGCCGCTCCCCAGGACGTTGAGCCTGGCGCCGCCAAGTTCGACGACGAGACGCACGTGAACCAAATCGTGTAGTCCCGTTCTCGTTGGCTTTTTGGGCCGGGCGTCCCGTACGTTCGGGAGCCCGGCCCGTTATTTTGAAAGGAAGTGGGGATGAACCGCTTCATCGACATCAACCCGGAGAGGTGCATCGGCTGCGGAACATGCCAGTCCGCCTGTGCCGACGCCCACCGGATGCAGGGTCTTCAGGATACGCCGCGCCTGGCGCTCGTGAAGACCGGCGGTATTTCGGCCGCCCTTGCCTGCCACCATTGCGAGGGTGCTCCCTGCGCCGAGGTTTGCCCGGTGAATGCCATCGAGCACGATGGCGATCGCATCCACGTCAAGGAGCAGGAGTGCATCGGGTGCAGGCTGTGCGCCATCGCGTGCCCCTTCGGAGCCATCCATCCCGATGGCACGTCTATCGCCGGTGTCGCAGGCATGTGCGACCCGACGCCTTCGTATCCTAAGTCCCTGAGCAGCCTGCTTACGTGGGCTCCTGGCCAGTACACCTGCGCCGTCAAGTGCGACCTGTGTGCCTTCGATCCGGACGGCCCGCATTGTGTGGCGGCGTGCCCCACCAAGGCGCTGACCGTCATGGGCGGCGCGGCCGATCGCGAGCTCGACGAGGCCAAGCGCCTGCGCTCGATCGAAAACGGTCCGGTCGTCGACGTTACCGCTGTGGCCCAGGGCCTGTCCGAGAAAGCAGAAGGGAGCGTAAACAATGGATAGCATGACGCTGTTTATCGCATCGCTTGCCGTCTCGTGCATCGGTGCGCTCGCCTCGGTTCTGCTGATCAAGGCCGATAACGCCGCCAAGACCGCCGGCTGCCTGATCGGCGCCGTCGCGGCCGTGCTGTCGTTCATCGCGGGCCTCGAGGCCGTGCTTGGCGACGTTTCGTCCCTCAACACGGTCTTCTTTTTCCCGTTCGCCCGTCTCGAGCTCTTGCTCAACGGCCTTGCGGGCCTGATCGTGGTCCTCATCTCAATCCTCGCCTTTGCGGGCTTCATCTACGGTCTGTCCTACTTCGATGAGTACCCGGGCAAGGTCGGGCGCGCCGGTTTCTTCATGAACACCTTCGTCGCCTCGATGATGCTCGTCATCACCGCCGACAACGTGTTCTGGTTCCTGGTCGCCTTTGAGCTCATGTCCCTTACGAGCTACTTCCTTGTCGTTATCGAGGAGAACAAGAACTCCATTAGGGGCGGTTGGCTCTACTTCGTCATCGCGCACGTGGGCTTTGTCCTTATCATGGCGAGCTTCCTGCTCATGACCAACGGCGTGGGCGGTTCCTTCAGCTTCAGTGATTTCCGTACGCATGACTTTGGACCCGCCGTCTCCTCCGCGTGCTTCGTCCTCGCGTTCTTCGGATTCGGCGCAAAGGCCGGTATCATCCCGCTGCACTCCTGGCTGCCCCAGGCGCACCCCGAGGCGCCGTCCAACGTGTCCGCCCTCATGTCCGGCGGCATGATCAAGATCGGCATCCTGGGAATCCTCAAGGTCGGTCTCGACCTGCTCGCGGGTTCGGGCGTCCAGCTCTGGTGGGGCCTCATGGTCCTGGTCTTCGGATCCATCTCGTCGGTCCTGGGCGTCGTCTACGCCCTCCACGAGCACGACATTAAGCGCCTGCTGGCCTACCACTCCGTCGAGAACATCGGCATCATCTTGCTCGGTGTCGGCGCGTCCATGACGGCGCACGCCCTGGGCAACGACGTCATCGCGACGATCGCGCTCATGGCCGCCCTCTACCACACGCTCAACCACGCCATGTTCAAGGGCGAGCTGTTCCTCGGCGCGGGCTCCCTGCTCTATGCCACGGGTACGCGCAACATGGAGAAGATGGGCGGCCTGTTCCGCCGTATGCCGGTCACGGCCGTCTGCTTCCTCATCGGTGCCCTTGCCATCTCGGCTATCCCGCCGCTCAACGGCTTCGTTTCCGAGTGGTTCACCTACCAGTCCCTGTTCAACATCTCGACGCTCTCCGACCCGGTCGTCATGGTGTTCGCCGTCGCCTCCGCGGCCGCCCTCGCCATCACCGGTGCCCTGGCCGTCACGTGCTTCGTGAAGGCCTACGGCGTCTCGTTCGCGAGCAGCCCTCGTTCCCAGGAGGCCGCGAACGCCAAGGAGTCCCCGGCTCCGATGTTGTTCTCGCAGATGCTCCTCGCGGCCATCTGCGTGGTGCTGGGAATCGGCTCTCCCGTCATCGCCCCGGTTCTGGGCGACGTCGCCCAGAGCGTGCTTGCCGGCTCTGCCATCACAGCCACCTCGGGCGTGTCTCTGGTGAACGAGATTTCCGGTGCCGCCACCTCCACCCCCGCGATCGCCATCGCGCTCGTGGTCCTCACCGGCCTCGCGTTCGTGTTGAGGTCCTGCCTCGGCACCAAGGCCCCCGCTAAGAAGACCGACCCTTGGGCGTGCGGCTACGAGCCCAACGAGCACATGCCCGTCGTCGCCACGAGCTTCGCGTCAGACGTAGAGCTCTTCATGGGCCCGCTCTACACCCTGCGCGAGGTATGCACCAAGATCTGCTGGTCTATCGCGCACGTGTTCCAGAAGCTCACCGGTGTCGCCCAGGGCGTTGAGCCCCTGCCCGACCGCTTGCTGGTCGATGCACCGAGCGAGGGTGCCGATAAGCTGGCCGGCCTCGCCTCCAAGATCGAGGGCGGCAACTACTCCGTATACATCTGCTACATCGTCGCGGCGCTCGTGGTCTTCCTCGTGCTCGCCGTGGTCATGGTCTAGAGAGGGGAGAGGATATTATGAACATCGTTCTTGCGATAGCGCAGGGCCTCGTGGTCATGCTGGTCGCGCCCTTCTTCTCCGGCCTCGCCCGTGTGATTCGCGCGAAGATGCACAATCGCCGCGGTCCGTCCATCCTTCAGGATTACCGGGACCTCGCGAAGCTCATGGCGCGTCCCGAGTCCGTGAGTTCCGACTCGAGCTTCGTGCTGCGCATCATGCCGCCGCTGTTCCTCGCGGTGTCGTTCATGCTCGCCATGGGCCTGCCCATGTTCACGCTCGAGAGCCCCATGCCCGTCTTTGGTGACGCCATCACCATCATGTACGCGCTCGCGCTGTCCCGCTTCTTCTTCGCGCTGTCCGGCGTGGATTCCTCCAACGCCTACGCGGGCTTCGGCGGTATCCGCGAGCTCCTCATGAGCGTGCTCATCGAGCCGTCCATGCTCATCGCGCTGTTTACCGTCGCCATCGTGTGCGGCTCCACGGACATTGCGACCATGGGTCAGCACATCGTTACGGGCAACGTCTCGAGCGTCGTCGCCGTCATCCTCGCCGGCGTCGCCTTCGCGGCCGCCTGCTATATGGAGCTCGGCAAGCTTCCGTTCGATCAGGCCGAAGCCGAGCAGGAGCTCCAGGAGGGCCCGCTCGCCGAGCTCTCCGGCCCGTCCCTGGCCATGATGAAGCTCGCCATGGGCATGAAGCAGGTCGTGGTCGTCGCTTGGTTCACCTCCATCTTCATCCCCTGGGGAGAGCCCGCGACCATCGGCGTCACCGCTCTCGTGGGCGCCGTCGTCTTCCTTGTCAAGTGCCTGGTCGATTTCGTTGTCTGCGGCGTGCTCGAGAACTCCGTTTCCCGTTCGCGCTTCAAGGTGCTCGGTAACCAGACCTGGGCCGTCGTCGGCATCGCGGTCCTCGCGTTCGTCTTCGTCGTCGTAGGCGTGTAGGGAGAAGGGAGAAACTATGTCAATCGAATCGAGCTTGTCCCTCTTTGCCATGGTGGCGATCGCCGTCCCCATGCTGGGCTCCCTGCTCATCGTCATGCTGCCGCGTCCCTACGCTAAATGGATCTGCGCCTTTGCCGGCGGCATCGCCACGGTCGCTTCCGTTGGCTTGGCCGCGACGTTTGCCGGAAACGGCATGAACGCGGTCGATGTAACCTGGGCGAGTATGGGCCAGACCTTGGTCATGGGCTTCATATTCGACCGGATGAGCACGCTGCTCGCACCCGCGTTCGTCGCTATCGGCCTGCTCGTCGTCATCTATTCGTTCCCGTACATGAGCGATAAGAACAAGGAGCATCCCGACGCGCCCCGTCGCCGCTTCTACGTGTACTTCTCCACGTTCATCGGCGCCATGGCCGGTCTCGCCTACAGCTCCACCATCGTCGGCCAGCTCGTTTTCTTCGAGATCACCGGCGTGTGCTCCTGGGGCCTCATCAGCTACTACATGACGCCCACGGCCAAGAAGGCCGGTATGAAGGCGCTCATCATCACCCATATCGGCGCTCTGGGACTCTACATCGGCGCGGCCTTCCTGTTCGCCGGAACCGGCACGTTCGCGCTGGGCGCGATCTCCCAGCTCGATTCCGGTATGAAGACCGTCGTGCTGCTGCTCATCCTGTTCGCCGCTTGGGCCAAGTCCGCCCAGTTCCCGCTCTACATGTGGCTGCCCTCCGCAATGGAGGCCCCCACGCCCGTTTCCGCCTACCTCCATGGCGCGTCCATGGTGAAGGTCGGCGTGTGCGTGTTCGCCCGCGCTCTTGCGAGTGCCGGCGATATCCCCGAGATCGTCGGTTGGGTCGCCATCATCGACGCCGTCGTGACCATGCTCTTCGGCTTCCTCATGTACCTGCCCCAGAAGGATATGAAGCGCCTGCTCGCCTTCTCGACGATCGCGCAGCTCGCCTACGTGTTCTTCGGCCTGGGCCTCTCCGTGTTCGGAAGCCAGATGGCGTTCAACGGCGCCGTCGAGCACATCTTCAACCACGCGTTCACCAAGACCCTGTTCTTCCTCATCGCCGGCTCCCTCAGCTTCACGCTGGGAACCCGTATGTTGCCCAAGATCCAGGGCCTCATGAAGAAGTACCCGGTCACGGGCGTGGGCTTCGCGGTCGCCGCGACCGCTATCGCCGGCGTGCCCCCCATGAGTACGTTCTTCTCCAAGTTCCAGATTATTTCCGGTGGCTTCGCGGTTGGTGCTTCCAACACGGTCATCTTCGTCCTCGTGTGCGTCATGGTCGTCGAGACCGTCGCCACCTTCGCATGGTTCCTGCGTTGGATGGGTAAGGTCCTGCCCGGTGAGCCGAGCGAGACCGTGGCCGCCGGCCAGCCCCTTCCGCGCGCCATGGCGTTCGTGTTCGTCGTCCTCATGATCATGGTCGTCGTCGCCGGTCCTCTGTCCTCTAGTTGGATGGGTTAGGAGGTAGGACATGGGTTATTCGTTAGTCAATATCCTGGGCGGTCTTCTGATCGTGACCTCCACCATGGTGGTCGTCTCGAAGACCATCCCGTCCGCCATTAAGTGGTACGCGATCCAGTCGGTTGTCCTGGTGGGCGTGCTGCTCACCCTGGGCCTCACCACCGGTGCCACCGAGCTTCTCATGTGGGCCGCGTCGGCCTTCGTCACCAAGGTGATCCTCGTTCCGTTCATTCTCAACCGTGCCTACAAGAAGATGGGTTCGCCTGCCGATGGCACGCTGACCTCCTCCATCAAGCCGGCCTGGACCATCATCCTCACCGGTCTGGAGGTGGCCGTCTGCTTCGCGGTGGTCACGCGCCTTAGCCTGCCCACCGCCGAGGTGGCCACTCCGGCCCTCGCCATCAGCTTCGCGCACTTCTTCGTCGGCCTCACGTGCATCATCTCCCAGCGCAACATCCTCAAGCAGATCTTCGGGTACTGCCTTATGGAGAACGGTAGCCACGTGACGCTCGCCCTGCTCGCGCCCACGGCCCCCGAGATCATCGAGATCGGCATCGCCACCGACGCCATTTTCGCCGTCATCATCATGTCCGCCGTCGTCGTGAGGATTTGGAACGACACCAAGTCGCTCGACTCCCACGACCTGACCGAATTGAAGGGGTAGGCCATGGATGTTTCAATGCTGACGGTCGCCCTGCTCGCTTGTCCCCTCGTGTTCTCCCTGATTATGGCTGCGCTCCCCAAGACGACGTCCTACAGCGTCTTTGCGGGGCTCAACACCATCTCCGTCGCGGCGACCCTCGTCCTTTCGGTCGTCACCGCGGGAACCATGCTCTCGAGCGGGCAGAATATCGACGCTTTGGGCCTGTGGCTCCATCTCGATTCGCTCTCGTCGATCTTCGTCCTTCTGGTAGGCATCATCGGGTTCATCACCGGCGTGTACTCCATCTCCTATATCAAGATCGATATCGAGGAGAAGACCATGCCGGCCGAGCGCACCAAGCAGTACTACGCGCTGTTTAGCCTGTTCGTTTTCACGATGCTGCTCGCCTGCCTGTCCAACAACATCATCCTCACCTGGGCGGCGGTCGAGGCCACCACGTTGTCGACCGTGTTCCTCGTGGGCATCTACAAGAACAAGCAGGCGCTCGAGGCGTCTTGGAAGTACGCGATGGTCTGCACCGCCGGCGTGGCCTTCGGCCTGTTCGGCACGCTGCTCATCTACGCGAACGCCGCCGATATCATGCCCAACGCGCATGAGGCAGCCTTCCTCACCTCCATCATGCCCTACGCCGACCAGTTCGACCCGATGCTCGTGCGCCTCGCGTTCGCGTTCATCGTCATCGGCTTCGGCACCAAGGCGGGCCTGTTCCCCATGCACACTTGGCTGCCCGACGCGCACTCCCAGGCTCCGAGCCCGGTCTCCGCGCTGCTCTCGGGCGTGCTGCTCAAGTGCGCCATGCTGGTGATCATCCGCTTCTACTCCCTGTCCATCATCACGGTGGGCGACACCTATCCGCGTACGCTCCTGCTCATCCTGGGCACGCTGTCCATCCTGGTGGCCGCCCTGTGCATCTTTAAGCAGGACGATATCAAGCGCCGCTTCGCGTACTCCTCCGTCGACAACGTCGGCGTGGTCGCGCTGTGCCTGGGTATCGGTGGTCCGCTCGGTATCGCCGCCTGCCTGCTGCACTGCATCTTCCACGGTTTCACGAAGGCGCTCGCCTTCTGCATGGCCGGTAACATCCAGCACATCTACCACACCCGCGACCTGAACAAGATCAAGGGCGTCGTCGAGATCGCTCCCGTCACGGCAGCGCTCACCATCATCGCCCTGCTCGCGCTCGCCGCCTTCCCGCCGTTCGCCCTGTTCATCTCCGAGTTCCTCACCTTCGTGGCCGGCGTCCAGTCCGGTCCCATCTGGGTGGTCGTGCTCGTGGCCATTGGCCTCACCGGCGTGTACTTTGCCCTTACCGGCATCGCGCTCAAGTCCATCTTCGGCAAGGCGCCCGAGGGCATGAAGCGCCACGAGGTGCCCGCCCTCATGATCATCCCCGAGATCGCCCTCGCGATCGTGGTCATGTGGTTCGGTATCGCCACCCCGGTCGCCATCACGAGCGGCGTCGAGGATGCAACGTCCGTCGTTTTGAACCAGAGCGTCGAAGAGCTCCACGAGGCTCCTCTCTACCGCATGGTGTTCAGTTCCCAGACCAAGACAAGCGAGGTGAATTAGCACCATGGCAGAACCTGAAAAGAAGGACTACGCTCGTCGTTGCGAAAGCCACGTCGAGGCCCTGCGCGCCGCAGTGCCGGGCGCTATCGAGAAGGTTGAGTGGCAGTGCGAGGACCAGCTGACGATCACCGTCAAGCTGGACCGTCTGCCCGAGGCCGTCCACTACCTGTACTACGAGCGCTACGGCTGGATTCCCGTGATTGTCGGCAACGACGAGCGTTCCCTGTGCGGCCGTTACGCCGTGTACTACGTCATCTCCATGGAGGGGGAGGACCCCGGCTGGGTTACCGTGCGTGCCGAGGTCGACCCCGCCAAGATGACGTTCCCGTCCGTGACGCCGTTCGTTCCCGCCTGCGTGTGGGGCGAGCGCGAGCTTCGCGACATGTTCGGCCTGATCCCCGAGGGCCTGCCCGACCGTCGTCGCCTGGTGCTGCCCGACGATTGGCCCAGCGGCCTGTACCCGCTGCGCAAGGACTCCATGGACTACCGCTTCCGTCCCGCTCCCGCGAGCGACATGGAAAACTACGAGTTCTTGGCCGATACCAAGGGCAAGGAGACCACACTCGTCCCCATGGGCCCGTTGCACATTACCTCCGACGAGCCCGGCCACTTCCGCCTGTTCGTTGAGGGCGAGACGATCGTCGACGCCGACTACCGCCTGTTCTACGTGCACCGCGGTATGGAGAAGGTCGCCGAGACGCGCCTGAACTATGACGCCGTGACGTTCCTCGCCGACCGCATCTGCGGCATCTGCGGCTGCGCCCACTCGGTGGCCTATGCCGAGGCCGTCGAGCGCGCCCAGGGCATTCATGTCCCGCCGCGCGCCCAGTACATCCGCGCCATCATGCTCGAGGTCGAGCGCCTGCACTCGCATCTGCTCAACATTGGCCTGGCATCGCACTACACGGGCTTCGACTCCGGCTTCCAGCAGTTCTTCCGCGTCCGCGAGAAGTCCATGGACCTGGCCGAGAAGCTCTCCGGTCACCGCAAGACCTACGGCCTCAACGTGATCGGCGGCGTGCGTCGCGACATTTTGGCCGAGCAGAAGCTCTCCACGCTCACGACCATCCACCAGCTGCGCTCCGAGGTTCAGGAACTCGTCGACATGCTGCTCTCCACGCCCAACTTTATTGAGCGTACGAGTGGCATCGGCATTCTGGATCGCAAGATCGCTCGCGACTTCTCGCCGGTCGGCCCGCTCATGCGTGGCTCGGGCTATGCCCGCGACGTGCGCTTTGACCATCCCTTCGACGGCTACGCCGATCCGGACGTCCAAAAGATGCACGCCGCCACGGCTGACACCTGCGATGCCTTCGGCCGTACCGCCGTTCGCATCCAGGAGGTCTACGATTCGATCGATATGATCGAGACCATGCTCGAGAACTGCCCGTCGGGCCTCATCCTCACCACGGATTGGGAGTACACCCCGCACAAGTACGCCATCGGCGCCACCGAGGCGCCGCGCGGCGAGGACGTGCACTGGGCCATGCTCGGCAACAACCAGAAGTGCTACCGCTGGCGCGCCAAGGCCGCCACGTACAGCAACTGGCCGGTCCTGCGCTACATGTTCCGCGGCAACACCGTGGGCGATGCGGCGCTGATCGTCGGTTCGCTCGACCCGTGCTACTCCTGCACCGACCGCGTGACGGTGACCGATGTCGCCGCCAAGCGCGACCACGTGCTCGACAAGGAGCAGTTCGAGAACGTCTGGCGCGACAAGTCGCCGCTTGCGGGCGAGGGCACCATGGCCGCCCCGCTCGATGAGGAGGCGCTCTAATATGCTGAAGCTTTGGAAGGTTAACGCCAAGGCCGGCGACGCGACGGTCAAGTACCCGTTTGCGCCGTTCCCCACCAACAAGGACATGCGCGGCAAGCCCGAGCACAATGCTGAGCTCTGCATCGCTTGCGGTGCCTGCGGCGTGGCGTGCCCGGCCGATGCCATTCGCATGGACACCGACCTTGCGGCCGATACCATCACCTGGTCGATTGACTACGGTCGCTGCATCTTTTGTGGCCGCTGCGAGGAGGCCTGCCCCATGGAGGCCATCAAGCTCACCGAGGAGTTTGAGCTGGCCGTCATGAGCAAAGACGACCTCACCAGCAAGAGCGTCTACACGCTCGAGCACTGCTCGCGCTGCGGCAAGCCGTTTGCCCCGCACAAGGAAATCGACTACGCCAAGCGCCTGCTGCAAAAGGCCGGCGGCATGGAGGCCGAGCAGGCCGCCCGTACTGTCGGTATGTGCCAGGAGTGCAAGCGCGAGCTCGACGCCCTGCGCGCCGCCTCGGCCGTAAAGACCGGCAACGCTGCCGGCATGGCTGCCAACGAGACGCTTGCGTCCGGCGAGCCCCAGGGCCCCGGCATGGAGTATCTGGGCGGCCACGGCGTGAACCCGGAGTATATCGACCGCGAGCTCAACCCCGATGCGCCCGAGATTCCCGCCGGTCCGGCGCCGGTCGAGGGCATCATCATGGATTTTGAAACGAAGGAGGAATAACCATGGCCGAACCCACGCTTTTGCCCGAGCGGCTTCAGTACCGCCCGACCAAGATCGAGCTCGACGAGAGCATCGAGAAGGCCAAGGCGACCCTTCTTAAGAAGATCAAGCGCTCGGTGTACGTCTGCCGTGTTGACTGCGGCGGCTGTAACGGCTGCGAGATCGAGATCTTCGGTTCCATCACGCCCGTCTTCGACGTCGAGCGCTTTGGCATCAAGGTCGTGCCCTCGCCCCGTCACGCCGATGTGCTGCTGTACACCGGTGCCGTGACGCGTGCCATGCGCATGCCGGCCCTGCGCGCCTTTGAGGCCGCACCCGATCCCAAGATCGTGGTGTCCTATGGCGCGTGCGGCTGCACCGGCGGCATCTTCTACGACAACTACTGCGTCTGGGGCGGCACGGACAAGATCTTGCCGGTCGATGTCTATATCCCCGGCTGCCCGCCCAGCCCCGCGCAGACCGTCTACGGCTTTGCCATGGCACTTGGCCTGCTGGACCAAAAGCTCCATGCCGAGACCACGGTGGAGGCCGCCGGCGAGCAGGCCGATATCCTGCACCCCGGTGTGCCGTACAAGCTGCGTGTGGCCATCGAGCGTGAGGCTCGCGCCATGAGCGGCTACCGCTACGGCCGTGACCTGGCCAACGAGTTTATGGATACGCTCGAGGGCGCGCCCAAGGGCGATATCCGCGGCGCCATGGCGCTGCTCATCGACAAGCAGGATGATCCTCGCCGCGTTGAGGTGTACTCGGCGTTACAGGATCTGGTGTTGGCCGGAGGTCGCTAGATGGAGCTCACGGACCGCTCTGGTTACTTTGCGGGCCCCGGCATGCTCGGCGGCTCTTTTGGCGATGCCTCGCGCGCAAGCGACGAGGCCGCCGAGGGCGTCGCCGACCCCTGCCTGGGCCGTACGCCCGACCAGGTGGTCTTCTATGAGCTCACGCGTAAGTTTGTGGAGACCGAGGAAGACGTTCCCCAGGAGGCCTGCGACGTGCTGTACTACACGCTCGCCGTGGGCCACCACACCGGCGTGCTCGACTGCTTTGAGCCGCGCCTGTCGGTGCCGGTGAACGTGTTCTATTCGCTCGTCGACGCGCTGCCGGAGGGGGAGGCCAAGACCAAGTTCGAGGCCATCCGCTCCTTTGGCGAGTGCCAGCTTGACAAGGCGGCGGTGCCGTCGCTGCTCGAGGCCTGCGACACGCTGCTCGACGAGCGCGGTTTTCGCGGCTCGGCCAAGGCCGGCATCTCGGTGTTCGACGACGACTTTGGCCTGCATGCCCAGCAGGTCGCGTTTCTGATGAAGTTCCGCGATCTGGTTGAGCGCGTGCGCGATGTGTCGGGCGTGTACCTGACGGGAAGGTTGCAGTAATGGGTCGCGTTGTGGATGGACGTGTGAACGGCGCCCCGTTTGCGGGTATCGTGCTCACGGCGGGAAGCGTGCTGCGTGCCGACGATGCCGCCGGCCCCGTGCTCTCCAAAAAGATGGAGGACGCGCCCATTGCCGGTTGGTACACCATCGACGGTGGCCAAACGCCCGAGGACGACATCATCGAGGTCAAGCGCGAGCGTCCGCCTCGCCTGGTCTTGGTCGATGCCGCCGACATGGCGCTGCCCGTCGGGTCTATCCGCCTGCTCGATAAGCGCGATGTGGCCCGCAAGTCGATGTTCACCACGCATTCGCTCCCTTTGTCGATTCTGATCGAGGAAATCGAGCAATCGTGCGAAGATATCGTCTTCATAGGGATTCAGCCGGGCGATACGGAGTTTTACAACCCTATGTCCCCGGAGGTCTTTGACGCCGTCGACGCCGTGTACGACGCCGTGGTCGCCAACGACTTTTCCCACTTTGTCCGCTTGGGACAAGAGCAATAGGAGCGCTTGTCCCTGCTGATTAGGAAAGAAGTGATTGACATGGCAGATTCCAAGGCAGAATATCCCGCTCCCGATTGCCTTGCGCCCGCCGCGATCGAGGTCAAGACCGAGGCCGCCGGCGTGACCAAGGCCAACCTGCCGGTCGCAAAGGCCTTTGTTTTGGCGATGTTCGCTGGTGCGTTCATTGCCTTCGGCGGCCTGTTCTTTACCGTGTTCTTGAGCGATAGCACGCTGGGCTGGGGCGCCCAGCGCGTTGTGGGCGGCCTGTGCTTTTGCCTGGGCCTGGTGCTCGTGCTGGTGTGCGGCGCCGAGCTGTTCACCGGTAATTCGCTTATGGTCTGCGCGCTCAAGAGCAAAAAGATCACGCTGGTCCAGATGCTTAAGGCCTGGGTCGTCGTGTGGGTCGGCAATTTTGTCGGTGCTCTGTTCATCGTCTTTTTGGTGTACATGGCCGGCATCTATAAGCTCAACGGCGAGGCGGTCGCCAACTCCATGGTGAGCGTCGCCGCCGGCAAGGTGACGATCGACTGGGTGACGATCTTCTTCCGCGGCATCCTGTGCAACATCTTTGTGTGCCTGGCCGTGTGGATCGGTACCGCCGGCAAGACCGTGGTCGATAAGGTCGTTGGCATTCTGCTGCCCATCGCAGCCTTTGTGGCCTGCGGTTTTGAGCACTGCGTTGCCAACATGTACTTTTTGCCCATGGGTGCCGTGATGCATGCATGCGGTTATGGTGCCGAGGTCGCCGGGGCCGATGCACTCAACGCCGCGGGCATTGCGTTTAACCTGTCCGCCGCCACGCTGGGCAACATCGTGGGCGGCGCGGTTCTGGTTGCGCTCGGCTACTGGTTTATCTACGCCAAGAAGTCCGAGGCGTAAGGTACCGTCTGTTTGACGTCGGGCCTCCCGCGGGGCGTTGCCGTGCGGGAGGCTTTTTTGGTCTGGGGCTCGTTGCCGGGCTGTTGGCCTGTTCTGTTTGGCTGGTGAAAGGGGTAATCGAGATGGCATCTGCTGTGAAGCGTGACGGTCGCGCCGTGGTGACCACATGCGGGGGATGCTATGCCGATTGCGCCTTTGCGGCACGCGTTGAGGACGGTCGTGTGGTGGCCGAGTTGCCGGTGCCGGGGCATCCATGCGCGGCGCGTGCCCTGTGCGCCCGCGGGCGGCATCGCCTGTCCATGCCGTTTGCTGAGCGCGATCGGATTTTGCATCCCATGCGCCGCCGAGCTGATGGCTCGGGGTTTGATGCGATTTCCTGGGATGAGGCGTTTGCCCAGATTGCCGAGTGTCTTTTGGGGATTGTTGACGAGCGCGGGCCCCGTGCGCTGGGCATGACGCTCGGCGTGCCCTCGTTCGACCGCTACTGGGGCTATCGTCTTATGCACGCGCTGGGTTCGCCCAACGTGTACGGTGCCGACGGTGCCTGCGAGGTAAGCCGACTTACCGGCTGGGAGCACAGCCTGGGCTACAGTCCCGCCTCCGACCTGGCGCATACCGATTGCATTATGTACCTGGGGCGTTCCATTGTCGATTCGTCGACGATGGGGGCCGTTGACGCGCTCAACGATGCCCGTCGCCGTGGGGCGAAGATTATCGTGGTTGACCCCCGGCGCAGCGGCTCGGCTGCACTTGCCGACCGCTGGTTGCGCGTGCGCCCGGGCTGCGACTTGGCGCTGCTGTTGGGTATTGCGCATGTCTTGATTGCCGAGGACCTGTATGACCACGAGTTCGTGACCCGCTATACCACGGGTTTTGACGAGCTGGCGCAGGCGGCCCGTGCTTGGACGCCCGAGTGGGCCGAGTCGATGTGCGACGTGCCGGCCGCAGAGATCGCCGCCACGGCGCGCGATCTAGCTGCGGCCGCGCCTGATGCCGTGGTGGACGCCGGCTTTCATGGCGGCATTGGCATCGCGTATGCCAATAGCACCCAGACCGCGCGCGCTATCTGCTTGGTCGATGTGCTGCTGGGCTGTATTGGACATGTGGGCGGCGCGCTCAATCCACCCACACCGCTTGCGCTGGGCGACCTTGATCCCGCACGCTTTGCGACGCCGCCGGTGCCGCGCATGTCCAAGCTGGGATCCGAGCGCTATCCACTGGTCGATCCGGTGCGCGGCCTGTGTACGACCATCGGTCAGTCGATTCTTGCCGGCGATTTGCGTGGGCTCATCGTCTATGCCAGTAACCCCGGTGCGGGCTATGGTAATGCACAGGCTTGGTTGGGTATTTTGCAGCAGCTCGACTTGCTCGTGACGATTGATATTCGCTGGTCCGAGACGGCGCGTGCTTCTGACTTCGTGCTGCCCGACGTGACGTATCTGGAGGCCGATCGCGGTGTGGGCACAGTTGTGGGCGCCAACGATGCGCGCGTGTTCTACCGCAATGCCGTGTTGCCCGTGCAGCATGACGACACGCGTCCCGGTCGGGAGATTTTTACCGGTCTGGCGCAGGCGTGTGGCGTGGGCGAGTACTTCCAGTTTACGTCTGACGATCTGGCGGCTGCCCAGGTGGCGCCTTTTGGGATCAATCTGTACGAGCTCAAGGAGCGCGGCTGGGCCGACACGGGTGTTGCGTTGCCGTCGCGTACGGGCGAGCCGGCGATTCCCTTGGATGGCGGCAAAATTGCGCTGGCAAGCGACGTATGGGAACGAGCCGGTCTGGGTCGTGTGCCCAACTGGATCGCTCCCATGGTGGAGCCTGGCCCGGGGATGTTTCGCCTCATTAGCGGCAACCGTCCCTTTGAGTCGCATACCTCGCGAAGGCTTGCAGCCCAAGGTGCCGCTGAGGCTGGGTCGGACCTGGATGCCGTGCAGATGAATGCCGATGCTGCTGCGCACATGGGCATCGCCGACGGCGAGATCGTCGAACTCGTGAGCGATATGGGCCGCGACCGCGCGCGTGTGGAGACGACGCCGTATCTGCATCCGGCGTGCATCTTCACCTCGGCCGCCCCCGGTGGGCGTTCGTTTGACGCCGATGCCGGTGGCGCTCAAGGCTTGGGCGTGGGCCCGCTCGACCATACGCCGTTGCGTTGGGACCCGTTGACGGGTGCCGCGCTCACCCAAGAAAACGCCGTTCGCGTGGAAAAGATTGTCGCGCGCGGGGATAATGACGAGTAATTGACTCAGCTGATGTATTCGACTGATCCACGTTTCTTTTGAAAGGCCGCACATGAGCGATAGCCAGAACATGTCCGATGAGGTGCGCGCCCGCCTGCGCGCCATTCCTTCCGTCAACGAGCTGCTTGCCGAGTGGCCGGTGGTGAAGGCTGCTGGGGAGACCTGCGACGCGGTGGTGCATGCCGCCGTCACGGCCGAGCTCGACGAGGAGCGCGCCGCGATTCGTGCCGGTGCCGCCCCGCGTTCCAAGCGCGAGCTGGCCTCGGCCATCGAGTGGCGTGCGCATCGCTCCGCACTGCCGAGCCTGCGCCCCGCCGTCAACGCCACGGGTGTGGTCATCCATACCAATCTGGGCCGCGCCCCGCTCGCGGAGTCGGCGGCAAAGGCCGTGGCCGAGGTTGCGCGCGGGTACAGCACGCTCGAGTACAGCGTCGACACCTGCTCGCGCGGGTCGCGCAAGGAGCACGCCGCACAGTTGATTCGCTCGCTCACCGGTGCCGAGGACGCGCTGGTCGTCAACAACAACGCCGCCGCGGTGCTGTTGGTGCTGGCGACCCATGCCGCAGGCAAGGAGGTCATCGTCAGCCGCGGCGAGCTTGTCGAGATCGGCGGCAGCTTCCGTATCCCCGATGTTATGGAGGCCTCGGGTGCCAAGCTCGTTGAGGTCGGGGCCACCAACCGCACGCACCTGTCGGACTACGAGCGCGCCATCACGTCCGATACGGCGATGATCCTTAAGGTCCATCCTTCCAACTATCGCATCGAGGGTTTTCACGAGGAGGTGGGTTCTCGGGAGCTTGCGGCGCTTGCTCACAAGCATGGCCTGCTGTTCTACGAGGACCAGGGCTCGGGCGCGCTGTTGCCCGACGACATCTTGGTGCGCGGCGGCGAAGAAACCACGCCGGCTTCGGTTTCGGCAGGGCTCGATCTGGTGTCGTGCTCGGGCGATAAGCTGCTCGGTGCCGCACAGGCGGGCATTATCATGGGTCGTCGCGATCTGGTCCAGGCCTGTGGGTCGCATCCGCTTATGCGCGCCCTGCGCCCGGGCAAGTTGGCGCTCACGGCGCTCGAGGCCACGCTGCGTATCTACATGGACGGCGACGACGTGGCCCATCGTGATATTCCGGTGCTCAGCATGCTTACGCTGCCGCAGGCCCATTTGGAACGACGTGCCCGCAAGCTGCGCGATCGTATGGTCTCCGGGCTCGATAAGGCCGGTTGCCCGTGCGCCGTTCAGGTGGAGATCGTCGAGGAATCGTCGACCCCCGGTGGCGGCTCGCTGCCTACCGTGGAGCTGCCCACGATGTGCGTTGCCGTGCGTCTTGTTGACGAGCGCCTGACGGTCGATGCGCTCAAGCGCTCTCTTGTCCAGGACTTCGACACGCCGGTCGTCACGCGAACCTCGCACGATCGCATTTTGTTTGACGTCCGTACGCTCGTGGGCGATCGCGATATCGAGACGGCGGCATCGACGCTCGCCGCGTGCGTTAAGAAGGCGGTTGCACGATGAGTGAGGTTCAAGCGCTGGTGGAGTGTCCCGTTATCGTTGGCACGGCGGGTCACGTCGACCACGGTAAGTCGGCGCTGATCGAGGCGCTGACCGGCAAGAATCCCGATCGTCTGGAGGTCGAGCGTCGTCGCGGCATGACGGTGGAGCTGGGCTTTGGCGAGCTGGCGCTGCCGAGTGGCAAGATCGTTGGCCTGGTCGACGTGCCGGGCCACGCGCATTACCTGCGCGCCATGGTGCAGGGTGCCACGGGCATCGACGTTGCCGTGCTGGTGGTTTCGGCCGTCGAGGGCGTGATGCCGCAGACCCGCGAGCACGTGCATGTGCTGGAGCTGCTGGGCGTCACGCATATGGTGGTCGCGCTGACGATGTGTGATCTGGCCGACGCCGAGATGACCGAGCTTGCCGAGCTCGATGTCGATGACTTTTTGTCGGGTACCGTGTTTGCGGACGCGCCGATCGTGCCTGTGTCGTCCAAGACCGGTGCGGGAATCGATGACCTGCTGGCTGCGCTCGACGAGCAGGTTGCCGCTTGCTGGGGTGCCTGCCGTGCCCGTGCCGAGCTCACCGATGCCGCACCGCGTCTGCCTATCGACCGCTGCTTTACGATCAAGGGCGCCGGTACCGTGGTGACGGGAACGTTGCACGATGCGCCCGTTGCGGTGGGGGATGAGCTTGTCGTGCTGCCGTCGCGTACGGTCTGTCGCGTGCGCGGGATTCAGGTGCATGGCGATACACCGCGGGCGTTGCCCGGTCAGCGTGTGGCGCTCAACTTGGTGGGCGACGGTGTCGCCGCGCTCGATCGCGGTGAGATGCTCGGCGTGGCGGGCCGCTTTGGCCAGACGATGCGCTTTATGATGACGTTTACGTATTTGGGTCGCGAGGGAGCCAAGCCGCGTGTGCTCGAGTCTGGCGCGCGTGTGCACGTGATGGTGGGTACGGCCGAGGTTGTCGGTCGCATCATGTTCATGGAGGGCGAGGCCCCCATGGCGGTGGGCGAGACCCGTACCGTGCAGGTGCGCCTGGAGGAGCCACTGCCGCTGTGTGCCGGAGACCATGCCGTGGTGCTGTCGTATTCGCCCGTTATGCTCATCGGCGGCGGGCGCGTGCTGCTTTCGCGCTGCCATCGCTCGCGCGAGCTTTCTGCCGGCGAGCGCGCACTGTTTGCGGCGCTTGAGTCCGGCGATACCGCGGGCGGTGTGGGCGCTTGGCTGGCGCTGCAGATACTGCCAGTTACGGCTGTTGATGTTACTGACGCTTTGGATCTTGGTGTCGGCGAGGTCGATGCCGCACTGCGCGGGTTGGTGTCGCAGGGCTCTGTTCGCAAGCTTGCTATGGGTGATGCGGACTACTTGGCGGACGCCGTGGTGCTCGACGCTGCGATGGATGCACTGGCGGCGACCCTGTCAGCCATGCACGCGGCGTCTCCCAAGGAGACGGGCTTTACGCCCGGCGCCGTTGCCCATGCTGCGTGGCCTGCCGCTGATGATGGCGTTGCCGCGGCTCTGATTGCCGAGGGCTGCTCGCGTGGCGTGTGTGCCGCCGAGGGTGCCGAGGTATTCGACCCGCACTCCGCTGCCGCCGCGGCGCGTGTGGTGCGCGAGGCCTGCGAACGTATCGTTGCCTTGCTGAACGAAGCCGGCCTCGATGCACCGACGTTGCCCGAAGTGGGCGAGCAGTTGCAGCTCGATCGCGACACCATGACGCGTGCCCTTCGCGAGCTTTCGCTCAACCGCTCGATCGTGAAGGTCGAGCGCGACGTCGCCCTGTCCGCTGCCGCCGAGGCCCATGCGCGCGAGCTCGCCGCCGCCGCCATTGAGGCAGCCGGCGGCGCTGCCACCACGAGTGTGCTGCGCGAGGCGCTGGGTGTGTCGCGCAAACGCGCCATCAGCATCTTGGAGCACCTGGATGCCGTACGCTTTACGGTGCTCGACAAGGACGCCGGCGGCCTGAGGTCCCTGCGCTAGGCCGGTCACCCGCTCCCGCCTCCTCAGTTGCGGTGAAATAGTTCCTATTTGGAGGCTTTGGCAGCAAATACAGGAACTATTCCACCGCAACTTATTGCTCCTCTTTTTGGGATGGAGCCGTTTCGGTTTGGTAAAATACCGCCGCACTTGGGAACGGATGGGCTCCGGTGGGCTCCGCGGTCCTCAAAACCGTTGCGAGGCGTGCAAAACGTCTTGGATGTGTTCGATTCACATACGTTCCCGCCATACGCTACCAGCGCTTTTGTGCTCGCGGTCTTGCTGCGTGCCGCAAAGGCGCTGTTTTGTTTTGATATGGAGCCGTCATGTCGCCTGCTTTATGGGCTATGGCGTTTAGCTTCGTGCACCGGGTTTCGAGCATGCCGATGGGGGTGTTTTGCCGTATGACTACCGTAAGACGAGCCGATCTTTCTTGCGTCGTCCAGGCGGGCGGGCTGTCGTCGCGCATGGGTTGCGACAAGGCGCGGATGTTGTTTTGCGGCGAGCCGCTCATCGAACGCGTGCTGGGTCGGCTGGCGCCAGTTGCCGGCGAGTTGGTCGTGACGACTTCGCGTCCCAGCGAGCTTGTCTACCTTGAGGAGCGCGCGTTTGGCGGCCTGGTGCCGCGAATAGTGTCGGACCTTGAGGGGCCGGCGGGTGCCATGCGTGGCATCGCGAGCTCGCTGGATGCCGCTCGGTTGCCCCTCGCGGCGATCGTCGCCTGCGATATGCCGTTCGTCTCGCCAGAACTGATCGGCGCGCTTTCGGATCGGGTCAAGGAAGGCCCGCTCGATGTGTGCGTACCGCGCGAGGAGCGGGGGATTGAGCCGCTGTGCGCCGTGTGGTGCCGCCAGGCTTGCGCGCCGGTTGCCCGTGAGTTGCTCGACCAGGACCGCCAACGCATCCGCTGTTTGATCGACCGGGTCCATGCCGGCTATCTGGATGAGCCCCAGATTGTCGAGGTTGCCGGCTCCACGCTCTGCTTCGAAAACGTCAATACACCCGAGGAGTTTGCGGCAGCCGAGCTGCTCGCCTAGACGATGGGAGATGCCATGCCTCACAATATTTGCCCCGATACCGGGGAACCTTGCGCTTGCGATGGGTCCGAGCCTTGTACTTGCGGCTGCGGTGGCTGTGGACATACTGCGGAAGAGGAAGCGGCCGCCGCGGCGTATCGTGAGGCACACCGCGAAGGCCCGTCCAGTGACGCCCTCGACCACGAACGCAAGATCATCGTGTCGTTTGACAGCACCTTTGATGTGATGGAATGCGAACAGCTGTGTCTGGATGCCGGCGTGCCCGGGCGCATTATGCCTTTGCCCGGCTCCATTACCGCGGGTTGCGGTCTGTGCTGGGCCATGCCGTTCTCGGGCGATGCGCTCGCCGCCTTCCGTGCTGCCACCGAAGGCCGCATAACCCCCGCCGACTACCATCAGCTCGTCCTCTAACCACCAACACCACCACAAAGGTGCCTGTCCCCAATGTGGTGGTTCGGAACATGTGGACGAAACAGCTTCGAAACACGTGATTTGTTTGTCAGGTGCTCAAAAACGCTTCTACCTGCATCGTAATCAAAACGAAACATCTGCTCGTCGGCTTATGCGAAACTTTGCTGCAACAGTGCGATATTATCCATACTCGATAAAGCTCGCGGCGCATGGGGCGCCTCGAACGACACTTTTCTTTTCCATCAATTGGAGGAAGCATGAGCTACACGCAGAAAGTTCTCGACGAGCTCAAAGCCCGCTATCCCGAGCAGCCTGAGTTCATCCAGGCCGCGACCGAGATCCTCGGCACCATTCAGCCGGCGCTCGACGCCCATCCCGAGTACGAGGAGGCCGCCCTGCTTGAGCGCCTCGTCGAGCCCGAGCGCATCGTCATGTTCCGTGTTCCCTGGGTCGACGACCAGGGCAAGGTTCAGGTCAACCGCGGCTACCGCGTCGAGTTCAACTCTGCCATTGGACCCTACAAGGGCGGCCTGCGCTTTAACCCGACGGTCACCCTGGGCATGCTCAAGTTCCTGGGCCTGGAGCAGATCCTCAAGAACAGCCTGACCACCCTTCCCATGGGCGGCGGCAAGGGCGGTTCCGACTTTGACCCCAAGGGCAAGTCCAACAACGAGATCATGCACTTCTGCCAGTCCTTCATGACCGAGCTCTATCGCCACATCGGCCCCAACACCGACGTTCCCGCCGGCGACCTGGGCGTTGGCGGCCGCGAGGTTGCCTACCTGTTCGGTCAGTACAAGCGCCTGACCAATGAGTGGACCGGCGTCCTTACCGGCAAGGGCCTCTCTTTTGGCGGCTCGCTCGCCCGTACCGAGGCCACCGGCTACGGCCTGGCCTACTTTGTGGACGAGTACCTCAAGAGCCGCGGCGACTCCTTCGAGGGCAAGAACGTCGTCGTTCACGGCTCCGGTAACGTCGCCATCTACGCGGTCCAGAAGGTCTCCCAGCTCGGCGGCAAGGTGCTGGCCTGCTCCGACACCCATGGCTGGGTCGAGGATCCCGACGGCATCGACTACACCGTGCTCGAGCATGTCTACAACAAGAAGCGCTCCGGCCACGACAAGGGCGTTACGCTCGCCATGTACGTCGACGAGAAGCCCAATGCCACGTGGCACGAGGGTGACGGCCGCGGCGTGTGGCAGCTGCCCTGCGACATCGCGCTGCCCTGCGCTCGCGAGAACACGCTGCTGCTCGAGGACGCCCAGGCGCTCGTCGCCAACGGCTGCAAGGTGGTCGGCGAGGGCGCGAACATGCCCACGACCATCGAGGCCACGACCTACTTCCAGGAGCACGGCGTCGCCTTTATGCCCGGTAAGGCTGCCAACGCCGGCGGCGTGCTCGTGTCCGGCTTGGAGATGAGCCAGAACGCCGAGCACCTGTCCTGGACCTTCGAGGAGGTCGACGGCAAGCTCGAGCAGCTCATGCGCGGCATGTTCCACAACGTGGACGACACCGCCAAGGAGTACGGCGAGGAGGGCAACTTCGTCATGGGCGCCAACATCGCCGGCTTCCTGAAGGTCGCCGACGCCATGCTCGCCCAGGGCGTCTGCTAAATCTTCGCTCGACATAGCCTGTGATGAGGCTCCCAGCCATTCCGGCTGGGAGCCTTTTCTATCCCGGAGGACTCCTCATAACTTGCGGTGATATACGGACTGTTTAGCGTCCCAGAACGGCTAATCAGTCCGTATATCACCGCAAGTTATGGATGGGTGGGTGGATTTTGTCCTAAAACGGTGTGCGGCTCCTCGTTTGGTACACTTAAAAGTACTGGACAAGTGAAGAGATGGGGGAGAACGTGCTCAAGTTCGGTACCTACGTCCGTGTTGGAAACGCGGCCGAAGCCTATGAGCTCTTGCAGAAGAACCGCAACAATAAGATTGTGGGCGGCGGCATCTGGATGCGCCTGGGTTCGCGTCGTGTGGCGACGGCGATTGACCTTTCGGCCTGCGGACTCGATCAGATCGAGGAGACCGAGACCGAATTTCGCATCGGTGCCATGTGCACCCTGCGCCAGCTCGAGCGTCATGTTGGGCTCAACGTGCTTGTCAACAATGTCTTTGAGTTCGCCGTCCACGATATCGTGGGCGTGCAGCTGCGCAACACCGCCACGGTGGGCGGTAGCATCTACGGCCGCTTTGGCTTCTCTGACGTTCTCTCCGCCTTCCTTGCGCTCGATTCCTATGTTGAGCTAACGGGCGCCGGCCGCGTGCCGCTCGCCGAGTTCGTGGACATGGGCTATGTGCGCGACGTGATCGAGCACGTGGTGGTCGTCAAGCACGATTACCGTGCGAGCTACGAGGCCGTGCGCAAGGCCGCGACCGACTTCCCCTCCTTAAACGTCACCGCCGCCTGGTGGGACAACAGCTGGCATGTCACCGTGGGCGCCCGCCCGCTGCGCGCGACCCTGCTGCAGGACGAGGCGTGCGGCCTTATCAACGAGCAGCCTTCCGAGGATGAGTTTCGCGCTCTGGCCGCATCCGTGCGTGCCCTGAGTTACGGCACCAACCTGTGGGGCTCGGCCGACTACCGCCTCCGCATCTCTGCCCCGCTGGCGATTCAGGCCGTGCGCCGCGCCGCCGGCATCGAGCTTTCTGCCGCGCTTGCCCGCGAGTTCGAGACCGTGCGGGTCCCCAAGTTTGCCACGGACGAGTATTCCTGCCGCCGCGTGCCCGGCGTCGATTCTAGTGAGGTGCGCTAATGGCTGCCAAACTCATCGATCTTTCCTTTACGCTCAACGGCCGCAAGGTCAAGGTTCAGATTGCCCCCGACACCATGCTC
Source organism: Collinsella aerofaciens (assembly GCF_040926185.1). Classification (GTDB taxonomy): domain Bacteria; phylum Actinomycetota; class Coriobacteriia; order Coriobacteriales; family Coriobacteriaceae; genus Collinsella; species Collinsella aerofaciens_BC. Next base: position 11,926 of record NZ_JBCOIQ010000002.1, on the reverse strand, counting down.
TTTGCGCTGCTGCGCGAGCAGGGCTGCGCGTCGGTGCGCTGCGCCTGCGAGACCACCAACTGCGGTCTGTGCACGGTGTGGCTCGACGGCGACCCGGTGCTGAGCTGCTCGGTTCCCGCCGCCCGTGTTGAGGGCCACACCATCACCACGCTCGAGGGCCTTAAGGCCGAGTCCGAGGCGCTCGCCCGCGCAATGGCCGCCGAAGGCGCCGAGCAGTGCGGTTTTTGCGCCCCCGGCCTCATCATGAACGTGCTGGCGCTTGCCCGCGCCGCCAAGGAGGACCCGAGCCTCGTCGCCACGCGCGAGGAGCTGTCGCGCCAGCTTGCCGGCAACCTCTGCCGTTGCAGCGGCTACGAGAGCCAGCTGCGTGCCATCGTGCGCTTCCTCAACGAGTCCGGCGTGCAGGTGGGCTTCGAGATGCCCGAGCTGCCGGTCAATAACACCAGCTCCGACGGTGTCGCGTACAAGCAGATCACCCACAAGCAGCCCAAGAAAGACTCGAAGGCGCTGCTCGAGGGCCGTCCCGTCTACACGGGCGACATGGTGCCCGCCGGCGCCCTGATCGTCAAACTCAAGCGCAGCCCCTATGCCCGCGCCAAGATCCGCTCCATCGATACGTCGCGCGCACTGAAGGTGCCCGGCGTCGTGGGTGTCTACACCTACGAGGACGTGCCCAAGCGCCGCTTTACCATCGCCGGCCAGAGCTATCCGCAGCCGAGTCCCTACGACCGCCTGATTCTCGAGAACCTGGTGCGTTACCAAAACGAGGAGGTGGCGATTGTCGCCGCCGAGACCGAGGAGGCCGCCGACAAGGCGCTCAAGCTCATTAAGGTCGACTATGAGGTGCTCGAGCCGCTGCTCGACTTTACCCAGGCACTCGATAATGACATCGTGGTTCACCCCGAGGGCGACGTGACCTTTATGTTCCCGCAGGGCGGCGACGTTCCGCGCAACCTGGTGTGCAGCGGCACGAGCGACTTTGGCGACCTTGACGAGGCCTTCGCCCAGAGCGACATCGTCTTCACCCGCACCTACACCAGCCAAGCCACGCAGACCGCGCCCATGGAAACCTTCCGCGCCTTCGCGACGACCGACGCCTTCGGCCGCATCTCGGTGACCACCTCTACGCAGGTGCCCTTCCACGTGCGCCGCATGGTCGCGCAGTCGCTCGACATTCCGCAGTCGCAGGTGCAGGTCATCAAGCCGCGCATCGGCGGCGGTTTTGGCTCCAAGCAGACGGGCTGCTGCGAGATCTTCGTGGCGTTCGTGACCCAGCAGACCGGTCGTCCGAGCTACTGCTGCTACACGCGTGAGGAGACCATCACCGCGGGCAACTCGCGCCACCAGATGCAGATGACCGTTAAGCTGGGCGCCATGAACGACGGCACCATTACGGCCATCGACCTGCACACGCTGTCCAACGCCGGCGCGTACGGCGAGCACGCTACCACGACGATTGGCCTTTCGGGCCACAAGAGCCTGCCGATCTACAACCACGTGAAGGCGAGCCGCTTTAGCTGGGACGCCGTCTACACCAATACCAACCGCGGCGGCGCGTATCGCGGCTACGGTGCCACCCAGGGCCAGTTTGCCGTGGAGAGCGCCGTCAACGAGCTCGCCGACATGTTGCACATGGATCCCGCCGACCTGCGCCTTAAGAACATCGTGCACGAGGGCGAGATCATGCCGCAGTACTACAACGAGAAGCTCAACGCCTGCGCGCTCGACCGCTGCCTGCTGCGCGCGATGGACATGATCGGTTGGCGCGACAAGCCGCTGGCCATGGACCTGGGCGACCGCGTGCGCGCCCTGGGCTGCGCGCTCACTATGCAGGGCTCGGGCATCTCCAACGTGGACATCGCCGGCATCGACATGCGCCTGGAAGAGGACGGCTTCATTACCATCGGCACCGGCGCCACCGATAACGGCATGGGCGTCGACACGATTCTGGCGCAGATTGCCGCCGAGGAGCTGGGCGTGGAGAGCTCGCTTATCGTGGTGCGCGGCGTGGACACCGACGTGTCGCCGTTCGACGCCGGCTCGTACGCGAGCTCGGGCACGTACGTGACGGGCCTTGCCGCCAAGAACGCCGCGACCGAGTTGCGTGAGAAGATCTGCGCCAAGGCCGCCCAGATGTGGGACGTGGACGTCGCCGACGTGGTCTTCGATGGCCAGTACGTGCGCCTGTCCGACGAGCGTGCCGCGCGCGAGCAGAACCGCTACCTCACGCTGCGCGACTTTGCCAACCTGTGCGTCAAGAACATCGCGGGCGGCGACGCGCTCACCTCGCACGCCTCAGCCTGCCTGCCCGTTTCGCCCCCGCCGTTTATGGCCGGCATTGCCGAGGTCGAGGTCGACAAGGCCACCGGCAAGGTGACTGTGGTGGACTACGCGGCGGCTGTGGACTGCGGCACCGTTATCAACGAGGCGCTCGCGCGCGTCCAGGCCGAGGGTGGCATTGCCCAGGGTATCGGTCACGCGCTCTACGAGATTGTCGAGCACGACGACCGCGGCCGCCTGCGCACCGGCAACTTTATGAGCTACAAGCTGCCCACGCGCCTGGATATCGGCAGCATTCGCGTGGCCTTTGAGCCGAGCTACGAGCCGACGGGCCCATTTGGCGCCAAGTCGATCGGCGAGGTCGTCATCAACACGCCGCTCGCCGCCGTGGCCTCGGCCGTCGCGCACGCCACCGGCCACCAGGTTCGCTCGCTGCCGATCACGCCCGAGAAGGCCCTGCTGGGGGAGTAGCGGGTCAGCGAACAAGTCGTAATGGGCGGGACGGGGCAACTCGTCCCGCCTTTTGCACTCGTGGTGAGGTCGTGAGCCTGTAAAAGGTGTGCGTGCGCTTGTCGTTCGTATCTGCTATCATTCCTAGTCTGTGCGCTCATGCGGGCGTGGCGGAATTGGTAGACGCGCCAGATTTAGGTTCTGGTGGGATTCCCGTGAAGGTTCGAGTCCTTTCGCCCGCACCAACGCACCCGCGTCGGCTTATGCCCTCGCGACGCTTGTTGCATAAAGGTACCAGCACCTCAGATAAGCTGGGCAGTATGAGGAGGAACGTGTTGAACATCACCGCTTCTGACGTCAAGGACGCCAAGCTCACCGCTACGGTCACCATCCCGGCCGCCGACGTCGACGCCGCGATCAAGAAGGCCTACAAGGATACCGCCAAGAAGTACCGCTTCCCGGGCTTCCGCGCCGGTAAGGCTCCCCGTCCGGTCATCGACTCCGCTCTTGGCGCCGAGGCTACCCTCGCTCAGGCCACCAACGACCTGATCGCCGCCAACGAGCCCGCCGTCCTCAACGAGCTGGACATCGTCCCCACCAAGAACGGTGACTACAAGGAGCTCGACCTCGCCAAGGATCACGAGGACTACACCTACACCGTCGAGTTCTCCCTGCGTCCCGCTGCCGAGCTCTCCTCCTTCGACGCTGTCGAGATCGAGATGCCCCCTGCGGAGGTCACCGAGTCCGAGATCAACAACCAGGTTGAGATGCTCCTCAACTACCGTGCCACCTTCGAGGACGTCGAGGGTCGTGCCGTCGAGGCCGAGGACTACGTCACCGTCGACCTCAAGGCCGTCGAGAACGCCGACAACTTTGCCGCCGAGGGCCGCATGCTCATCGTCGGTAGCGACAGCAACCCCAAGGAGTTCAACGAGGCCCTGATCGGTGCCAACGTTGAAGACGTCAAGACCGTCACCTGGACCGACGAGGTCGAGGAGGGCGAGGAGGCCGAGACCCACACCGTCGAGGTCACCGTCAAGGGCATCAAGGTCCGCAACACCCCCGAGCTCACCGACGAGCTCGTCAAGTCCGACTTTGGCTTTGACAGCATCGACGCTATGCGCGACGCCATCAAGATCGAGATCGAGCAGGACAAGGCTTCCCGCCTGCCGGCCGAGAAGGAGAACCGTTGCGTCTCCGCTCTCGCCGAGCGTCTGCAGCTCGACGAGATGGACGCCGACTACGAGCAGTCCGTCTTTGAGGAGCTCGGCCAGAACTTCCTGTCCAACCTCGCTGCTCGTGGCATGACGCTCGACACCTGGCTGCCCGCTTCCGGTCTGACCATGGAGCAGTTCATCGGCGACCTGCACAAGCAGGCCAACGACGTTGCCCGTGAGTCCCTGGCTCTGGACGCCCTCGCCCGCGAGCTCAAGATCGAGGTCACCGAGGATGACATCAACGCCGAGTTCGAGAAGGCCGGCGTCAAGGACGTCGAGGCTTCCAAGGCCGAGTTCATCGCCGATGGCCGCATGCCTGCCGTCCGCGAGTCCATCCGTCGCTCCAAGGCCGTCGACCACCTGGTCGAGAACGCCAAGGTGACCGAGGTCGACGAGACCGCCAAGGACGCCGAGTAATTCTCGCCACATTGCCCGCGAGCGCATGCGTGCGCCCGTGATGGGGTAAAGTTATACACCGGTTATCCGGTTGCTTCGTACGGTGCCAGCCAATGCATAGCATGCGGGCACCGTACGTTTATCTAGAACCAATTTGGTCCGCAAGAGAGAAATGGAGATGCGTATGATCGCCAAGTTCGATTCCGCCCTCGTGCCATACGTTATCGAGCAGACGCCGCGCGGCGAGCGCAGCTACGATATCTATTCGCGCCTGCTCAACGACCGCATCATCTTCTTGGGCGAGGAGATCAACTCCGTCAGCGCCAACCTGGTCGTTGCCCAGCTGCTGCATCTTGAGAGCCAGGATGCCGAGAAGGATATCTCGCTCTACATCAATTCACCCGGTGGCGAGGTTTACTCCGGCCTGGCGATTCTTGACACCATGAACTTTATCAAGCCGCAGGTCTCGACCATTTGCGTCGGTATGGCCGCGTCTATGGCTGCCGTGTTGCTTTCGGCCGGCGCCAAGGGCAAGCGCTTCTGCCTGCCGCACTCCAAGGTCATGATTCACCAGCCCAGCGGCGGTGCCCAGGGTCAGCAGACCGAAATCGAGATCGTTGCCGAGGAGATCAAGAAGACTCGCCGCGAGCTCAACCAGATCCTGTCCGACGCCTCGGGTCAGCCCATCGAGAAGGTCCAGGCCGACACCGAGCGCGACAACTACCTGACCGCTGCCGAGGCCCTCGACTACGGCCTGATCGACCGTATCGTCACCTCGCGAGATCTCGCCGCGAAGGATGCCTAGGATGGCAGGTAACATGCAGGACAACTTTGACGAGAACGGCAACCCCATCCGCTGCTCCTTCTGCGGAAAAGAGCAGGGACAGGTTCGTCGCCTTGTTAAGGGTCCGACCAACATCTTTATCTGCGACGAGTGCGTTGCCGCCTGCTCCGAGATTCTGGAGGAGTCGCTGGCTTCGGACTTTATGGACGCCGCCCGCAACGGCAAGCTGCCGGGCTTCCTCAACGACCATGGCCAGGCTGCGTCCCAGCCCGCCGTTGACCCCGAGGCCGAGGGTTTTGAGCTGGAGGACGACGCCCGTCAGGTCATTACGCACGTGCCGACGCCGCATGAGATCTATGACGAGCTTTCGGCCTATGTCATGGGCCAGGAGGACGCCAAGCGCGCCATGTCGGTTGCCGTGTACAACCACTATCGCCGCGTGATCGAGGGCGGTGCCGCGCTTTCGGCCTTTGACGATGGCTTGGACTCGCAGCTCGACGATGATATGGACGAGGTGGAGCTCGCCAAGTCCAACATTTTGCTGCTCGGTCCCACTGGTACCGGTAAGACCCTGCTTGCCCAGACGCTCGCGCGCATCCTCGAGGTGCCGTTTGCCATCGCCGACGCCACTGCGCTCACCGAGGCCGGTTACGTAGGCGAGGACGTGGAGAACATCCTGCTCAAGCTCATCAATGCCGCCGATGGCGACATTGAGCGCGCGCAGGTTGGCATTATCTACGTGGACGAGATCGACAAGATCGCCCGCAAGGCCGAGAACCTCTCCATCACCCGCGATGTTTCGGGCGAGGGCGTTCAGCAGGCGCTGCTTAAGATTCTTGAGGGCACGGTGGCAAGCGTTCCGCCCACCGGCGGCCGCAAGCATCCCCAGCAGGAGCTGCTGCAGATCGACACGACCAATATCCTGTTCATCTGTGGTGGTGCCTTTGTGGGCCTGGACAAGATCATCGCCGACCGCGTGGGCAACAAGGGCGTGGGCTTTAACTCCGAGATCGCCGGCCCCACTTCGGTCGACGAGAACGACCTGCTGCGCCAGGTGCTCCCGCAGGACCTCAACGCCTTTGGCATGATCCCCGAGTTTGTGGGACGTACGCCCGTCGTTACCCAGACGCAGGCGCTCGACGAGGACGACCTGGTTTCGATCCTGACCGAGCCCAAGAACGCCGTGGTGCGTCAGTACCGCAAGATGTTCCAGCTCGAGGACGTTGAGCTTGAGTTTGAGGACGCGGCCCTGCACGAGATCGCCCGCATGGCGCTTGCCCGCAAGACCGGCGCCCGCGGCCTGCGCTCCATCTGCGAGGACGTGCTGCAGCAGACGATGTTCGACCTCCCCAGCGAGGAAGGCGTAGCCAAGGTCGTCGTAACCGAAGCCTCCGTAAAGGGCGAAGAGCAGCCCCAGCGCATCTACGGCTAAACCAGCCTAAAACGTGCTTGCAAATAGCCTCCGACCACCCGCGGTCGGAGGCTATTTTATATATACGCAATAACCCCAACTACCTGTGTTATTCTGTGTGTTTGTTTAAAGTCTCAGCAAAGTCCATTCAGACTGAAGTAATCGATACCTAAGGCGTGTCCGCCTGCTTGGTTTTCGTAGATTCCGCACGAGCCGAAGAGCACTAAATGTGCTCTTCGTGCGAGCCCAGGACCTGACCGAGCGAAAACCAAGCAGGCGGACACGCCGACGGGCAAGGGAGAGATATATGGAAGAAATGCCCAAGAACTACGATCCGTCGACCAACGAGCCGGCGATCCTGCAGAAGTGGCTTGACGGCGGCTACTACAAGCGCCGTGAGGGCGTGGGCGACTGCACCGTCACCATTCCGCCTCCCAACGTGACCGGCAAGCTCCACATGGGCCACGCCACCGACGATTCCATCCAGGACGCCATCATCCGCATGGCCCGCATGCGCGGCAAGTCCACGCGCTGGGTGCTCGGCACCGACCACGCCGGTATCGCCACACAGACCAAGGTCGATAAGAAGCTCAAGAGCGAGGGCATCAGCCGCCTGGAGATTGGCCGCGACAAGTTTGTCGACGCCTGCTGGGACTGGACCCACGAGTACGGCGGCATCATCGTCGAGCAGATCAAGCGCATGGGCTGCTCCGTCGACTTCGATAACGAGCGCTTCACCATGGACGAGGACTATGCCCAGGCCGTGCGCAAGGTCTTCTGCGACTGGTATCACGACGGCCTGATCTACCGCGGCAAGCGCATCGTCAACTGGTGCCCCAACTGCACCACCGCTATCTCGGACGACGAGGCAGAGTACAAGGACGAGAAGGGCCACCTGTGGCACCTGCGCTACCCGCTGACCGAGCCGGTCAACGGCCAGGACTACATCGTCGTCGCCACCACGCGCCCCGAGACCATGCTCGGCGACACGGGCGTCGCCGTTTCCCCGAAGGACCCCGAGAAGGCCGCCTTCGTGGGCAAGACCGTCAAGCTTCCCATCGTCGACCGTGAGATCCCCATCTTTGAGGATTGGCATGTCGACGCCAACTTCGGTTCCGGCTTCGTTAAGGTTACTCCGGCCCACGACCCCAACGACTACGCCATGGGTCAGGCTCACGACCTGCCGCAGATCAACATTTTCGACGAGCACGCGGTGGTCGTCGAGGGCTATGGTGAGTTTACAGGCATGACGCGCGACGAGTGCCGCGAGGCCGTCATCAAGTGGTTCGAGGAGCGCGACCTGCTCGATCACGTCGAGGACCTCGACCACTCCGTCATGCATTGCTACCGTTGCGACTCCGCTCTGGAGCCGTGGCTGTCCGAGCAGTGGTTCGTCGCCGTCGACAAGCTCAAGGGGCCGGCGCTCGACGCCGTCAACTCCGGCAAGGTCACCTTCCACCCTGCGCGCTGGACGCAGACCTACACCACCTGGATGGAGAATCTTAAGGACTGGTGCATCAGCCGCCAGCTGTGGTGGGGCCACCGCATTCCCGTGTTCTACTGCGAGGACTGCGGCTGGGAGGACGCCCTCACCGAGGACACCGACGTGTGCCCCAAGTGCGGCGGCCATCATGTGCATCAGGACGAGAACGTGCTGGACACCTGGTTCAGCTCGCAGCTGTGGACCTTCGCCACGCAGGGCTGGCCGCAAAAGCCGGAGCTGCTCGAGGGACATCACCCCACGACGGCGCTCGTCACCGCACGCGACATCATCGCGCTGTGGGTTGCCCGCATGGTCATGAGCTCGCTGTACTTCCTGGACGAGGTGCCGTTTAAGGACGTCGTCATCTACCCGACGATTCTTGCCAAGGACGGAAGCCGTATGTCCAAGTCCAAGGGCAACGGCGTTGACCCCATGGACCTCATTGGCATGTACGGCGCCGATGCCATGCGTTACAACCTGCTGACGCTGTGCACCAACAACCAGGACGTCAAGTTTGACGCGAACATCGATAAGAAGACCAAGAAGCTCATCGACAGCCCGCGTACCGACCAGGCTAAGTCGTTTGTGACCAAGATCTGGAACGCCAGCCGCTTCCTGCTTATGAACATGGAGGGCTACACGCCCGGCGAGCCCGTCGTGGAGACGCCGGCCGACGCCTGGATGTTCAGCCGCCTGGCCAAGACCGTAAAGATGGTCACCGAGGGCATTGAGAACTACACCTTTGGCGACATGGCCCGCGGCGTGCAGCAGTTCTTCTGGAACGAGGTTTGCGACTGGTACATCGAGGTCACCAAGGCCCGTCTGAAGGGCGAGGGCCGTCTGCAGGCGCAGCGCAACCTGATCTTTGTGCTCGACACCTCCATTCGTCTGATGCACCCGCTCATGCCGTTTGTCACCGAGGAGATCTGGGACAACATGCCGGCGAGCGTGCTCGATCTGGACGCCGAGGGCAACGTGAACCGCGCCGAGGCGCTCATGATCGCCAAGTGGCCCGAGCCCGCCGACTACGCCAAGTATGTTGACGAGGACGCCGAGCGCGCGTTTGAGCTGTGCCGTACCGTCGTGTCTGCCGCTCGCGCCACGCGTTCGCGTTATCGCTTGAGCCCCAAGGCCGAGCTCGACGTGGTCGTGCGCGCCGGCGCCGAGGACATCGAGAAGCTCGAGAGCCTGCGCTCGACCATTGAGCCGCTGGCAAACACCGCCTCGCTGGTCATGGGCACCGACGTCGAGAAGCCGGCCGCGAGCATCGCCGTGGTCGACAGCGGCGTCGAGGCCTTTGTGGTGCTCGAGGGCAAGGTTGACCTTTCGGCCGAGAAGGCGCGCCTGGAGAAGGAGATTGCCGCGGCCCAGAAGGAGCTCGCCGGCTGCGAGAAGACGCTTGCCAACGATGGCTTCGTGGCCAAGGCTGCGCCCGCGGTGGTCCAGAAGAAGAGGGACCGTGCAGCTGAGCTCAAGGAGATCCTGGCGGCTTTGACTGCTCAGGTGGCTGACTTCTCGTAGGCGTTACTGGGGGACGCGGTTTGGGGCATTGCTCGCTACTGCGGACAGTCCTGCTCGCACGAAGGCCACATTAAGTGGCCTTCGGCTCGTGCGGAACTTGTATCGAGCAAAGCCCCAAACCGCTCCCACAGCGGTTACGGGGGCGTCCGCTGCCTGGTAGGGCCACTGGGTTGTGGCCTTGATCTTGCTGCAAGCGGATAAAGGCTGATATTGCCAACGCGAGGGGCTCATTCTTTTTGGTGGGCCTCTTTTTCTGTTATGGGGGACTTTGGGTTATGGCTAAGCGTTCCGGCTTGTATACCGTTCCTTTTGAGTTTGATTTGCTTTCGTTTGATGAGGCTGTTGGGCTGGCTGCTGATACGGGGCGGATTTCCGGGGATGCTGGTCCTTTGCTCGAGACGGTTGTCGATATGCTCGATGAGCTCGGGCGTCCGGATGAGTATTTCGATTGCATTCAGGTTGCCGGTACTAATGGCAAGACTTCGACCACGCGTTTTTCGGCTTCCATCCTTCGTGGTGAGGGGTTAAAGACCGCACTGTATACGTCGCCGCAGCTGGTGCGTTATCCCGAGCGCATGGAGGTTGACGGGCGCGTTGTGAGCGATGAGGCGTTTGCCCGTGGCGTTTCTGCCGCTGTTGAGGCGGGACATCGAGTGAATGCCCGTCGTGTGGCGGCGGGGGAGCGCGCCTATTCCATCACGCCGTTTGACTTGCTGACGGCTGCCGCGCTTGTCGTGTTTGCCGAGGCTGCGGTGGATGTTGCCGTGCTCGAGGTTGGCATGGGCGGACGCTGGGATGCTACGAGCGCGACCGATCCCGTCGCCGTTGCCATTACCGGCATCGGGCTCGACCACACACGAATTTTGGGCGATACGCTCGAGGCTATTGCGGGGGAGAAGGCTGCGGTTATTAAGCCTGGGCGCCTGGTTGTTTTGGGCGAGGGCACGCATGAGGTGAGTGTTCAGCGCGTGATGGATGCGCGTTGTTGCGAGTGCGGCATTGTGCCGCTGGTGGTGAACCATGCCACGACCAAGGTGCCGGAGCACGTGGGCGATACCGTGGAGTTTAGCTGTACTACGCCGCGTGCCATCTATACGTCGAGCATGGTTAAGCCGGCGTATCAGCCGCAGAATGCCGCGTGTGCGATCATGCTGTGCGAGGGGTATCTGGGTCGCGAGCTCGACCACGATGTGCTGGATGCATCGCTTATGGGTTGCCCCACACCGGGTCGTTTTGATGTGCTGGGAACTGATCCGCTCAAGCTGATCGACGCCTGCCATAACCCTCAGAGCTGCGAGAACTTTGTGAGCGCGCTGGACGAGATCGATCCGTGCGTGGAGAATCGCCCCACGCTGCTGTGCGCTGCGCTGGCCGACAAGGACGTGGCGGGCATCGTCGACGTACTGATCCCGGCCTTCCCGCGCGTGGTCGTGACCCAGACCGATTCCGACCGCGCCTTGCCGGCAGAGGAGCTCGCCGCCCTAGTGGACGCCGACAAGCTCGCGGGTGTGTATCCCAGCGTGCCCGAGGCCCTCGCGGCCCTCGATGCCGCGGGCGAGCCCTTCGTAGCAGCCGGCACCATCACCCTAGCCGGCGAAGTAGCCGGCCTGCTACGCTAACCCATTCCCTCATCAGTTGCGGTGAAATAGGGACTGTTTCTGGGCCAGAAGCCTTAAACAGTCCCTATCTCACCGCAGCTAAAAAGCAGTCAATTTGGGACGGGGCTTTTTTAGCTGCTCTGTGCTCCGAGTTGTCTCGTTTGCCACGAAATGGGCCTATCTACTACGTTTTACCGGTCACCCTCGACCACACCGAGAATCGCGAAAACAAAACCGACGCTCCTATAAGTTGTCAATAGGCAGTTTGCGGGAGCGCTCCCTTCAATTCGCACAGGAGCTCGTAATACCTCCTCTCCAGTTTCGTCGACCGCCGTCTCCCATGTTCCAGGTGACCGAGTGAGGCCGCGGACATGCCGAGCCCCGCGGCGGCCTGCTTCTGGGTCACCCGCATCGCCTTGCGCATCTTCGCGAGCTCGGGGCCTTCCGGCGCGGCGCCGTCGGGATTCGGGTCCATGAGCACGCGGTACACCTCCCGCGCTATGTAGCGCTTCAGGCAGCGGACCGCCTCCCTCCGGGACTTCCCCTCGGAGGTCCGCCTCGCCACGTACCTCCTCGTCCTCTCGTCGTACGCCATGCGCTTGATCGCGATCTCGTAGAGCGCCCAGTTCGCCTGCCGGTTGCCGCCGCGGTTGAGCCTGTGCCGCTCCGTCTTCCCGCTCGACGCGGGGATCGGGGAGACGCCGCACAGCATCGAGAACGCCGCCTCGCCCTTCAGCCTGCCGGGGTTGTCGCCGGCGGCCACGACCAGGGCGGCGGCGGTCGTCG